>JAFGGJ010000021.1 GCA_016930595.1 Planctomycetota bacterium | reverse complement strand
GGCAAATGGTGGGTGGGGGTGGGTGGGGTTGACGAATTACGGGTATTGCGGTTAAACTATCAGGGCCTTTCCGGAGAAGTCATGCGCTTACGCCTGTTTTCGCTGAGTCTGTTTGTCGTATCCTTGATGCTCTTTGCCGGCGAAGAAAAACCGTCGGGCGAAGAAAAGCCCGCCCTGCCGCCGGCATCGGATGCCGACGTGGTCGCCATCGTGGTCGCACACGCCGGCGACATGAAAGGCGAAACCGTTTACGCCGACCTCTTCGGACGCCCCGTACGCGGCAAGTTCATGAAAGCCGACGCCTCGGCGCTCACCATCGAAGTAATGGGTTCGCAGTTCCCTTTCCCATGGGACAAGTACGGCGACAGGCGGATACTGGACATCGGTGCGAAAGCGGCGCGCACGGCGGATGAATTCATTGTGCTTGCCCGCTACGCTCACGGCAGGAACATGGCGGAAGATATCGACGCCATGCTGAACCGGGCGCTTGAAGCCGACGCGGGCATAGCCGAGGAAGTCAGGAAAATACGCAACATCCTGTATCCGCCGGAAGAGCGCAGGCCCGTGCTGATTATCCACACGGACTCCGATGATGCCAAGCCGACGGCGCCCCGTACCCCACGGTACCCGGCGCTGCCCCCCTCCTCGTGGCAGTGCGTCGGCTTCGGCGGCGGGGGCGCCATGTATACTCCGGTCATAAGCCCGCACGACCCCAAAGTCGGCCTCATCACCTGCGACATGGGCGGCATTTACATGACGAGAGACGGAGGACGCCACTGGCGCCAGATCCCGGGGTTCCACCTGGGCCACGGCGTCGCCTTCCACTCCACCGACCCAAACGTCGTCTTCGTCGGCCTCAGCGCAAAACTCTACCGCTCCCCTGACCTCGGCGCCACGTGGCAGGCGGTAACCCAGGACAGGCAGTCGCCCATGTGCGCGGCATGGCACGTCCTTACCGACCCGGATGACGGGGGCGCCGTCTGGGTGGCCTTCGGCTGGGGCGGCGAAACCGGCAACGCCGTCCGTTCCGGCAACCGGTTCATAGTCGAGCGCAGCAGGAACGGCGGCCTTGCCTTCAGCGACGCTTCGAACGGTTTCCCCGACGGACAGGGCATGGTCAAGAAACTCGCCCTCGACCGGACCTCGCCTGTCGGCAACCGGACCGTCTACGCGGCCACTACGGGCGGATTCTTCAGGTCGCGCGATGCCGGCGGGCACTGGGAAAAAGCCGGCTCCGGCATACCGCACCAGGACCTCAGGGAAGTCGTCTCGCTCTACGACAAAACCGCCCGGAAATGCACCGTCCTGGTCTCCACGGAACGCGGCGGCATCTACCGCAGTGAGGACGGCGGCGACACTTTCACGGCCTCTCACGAAGGCATCGCCCCGGCGGCTCCCATCGAAGAAATGTGCGCTTCCTGGAACGATCCCCTCACCGCCTGGGCGGCCGGCGCCGATATCTGGAAGTCCGTTGACGGCGGCAAGACCTGGACGGCGACCTATGACGCGGCGACCAAGTACGGGGCCTGGCTCTGCGTCTTCCGCCCATGGGCGCACAAGCATGCACGGGGCATCGGCTGCAACCCGAAGAACGTCAACCATGTCTGGTACACCGGAGACATGGCGTTCTTCGCGTCGACGGATGGAGGCGCTTCGTGGACGGAAATGGACGGACATCCCATGCCCGAAGGCACCCGCCGTCCTTCCTTCAGCCGCCAGGATTCCTGGGCGCTGTACCCGAGCGCTCCCAAGTTCTACGATGGCGGCGGCCTGGAAGTCACCTTCTGCTACCAGGTCTGGCCCGACCCTCATAACGAGCACACTTTCTACACCGGTTACGCCGACGTCGGCGGCTGGAAAACGCTCGACCACGGCAAGAGCTGGACCAATAACATGGGACGGTGGAACGAAGGCATTAAATCCGAATGGCGCAATTCCTGCTACGAAATCGCCGTTGACCCCGCCCGCCCGGGTCATCTCTACGGCGTCTATTCCGGCAAGCATAACCTCCCGGGGGCCAACGTCGCCGGCGGCCAGTACGATATCGGCGGCTTCGCATGTTCCAAGGACGGCGGCATACGCTGGACTCCTTACGAAAACGTCGGCCTCCCCGACCGCCCCCCCACATCCATAATCATCGACAGGCGCCCCGCACAGGAACCTGTCCTCTACGTCGCTTCGTTCGGCGAGGGAGTCTTCCGCTCGCTCAACGCAGGCAAGCGCTGGGAGCGTTTCAGCGACGGCCTGCCGTCCGGGGCGCGCGCCTGGCGCCTGCGCCAGTCCCCGGACAACACCGTATATCTCGCCTGCGCCCTCAATAACCCCGGCGGCGTCTGGAAGTATTCCGAAACCGATAACAAGTGGGTGAGGATCGATACCAACCCGCGCATTTCCGACGTACGCGACGTCATCGTCGGCGACGCCGATTCTCCGGGGTTCGTTGCAGTCGCCGCGGCGGGAGCCGATGGCGGCGTGTTCGCCTCCATGGATTCCGGCGCCACATGGAAACGCATCTTTCAGCAGGACGTCCGCTCGGTCGACTGCACGCCGGACAGGCGCTTCTGGGTGGCCGGCGGCAGTTCGCTGTGGCGGAGCGCCAACGGGGGACAGAGCTGGCAGCGGGTAGAAGACTTCCCCTTCAGAGGTATAAACGACGTGACGCTGAACCCGCGCAATCCGGGCGAGCTGTGGGTCGGCACGTCGGGATGCGGCGTCTATGTCGGGCCCGGAGCGAATTCACCCTGATACCGAAACCGCTCCTTATTTATCGCGCCAGCAAATTCCGTGCCAGACGTCCGAATCTACCACAGACGTATACGACACACGCGTGAAAAGGGCCCGAAAACGTCTACAGGATCGCAATTCGGCGCGGGTTTGGCG
>JAFGGJ010000020.1 GCA_016930595.1 Planctomycetota bacterium | reverse complement strand
TGTTGTGCCGAAAACAGTGAAATTATGCCGCATACACAAAACAGTTTGTCGTGCAGGCGGGGTGGGGGTGGCAGGGGGTGGGTGGGCTAGAGGAGGCGTTCGAAGCGTTCTTTTTTCGCCTTGCAGACCGGGCAGACGCCGGGGGGCTGTTCCCGTGCGCAAAGGTAACCGCATACCTGACAACGCCATACAGGATACTTGAGAGGCGGAAGCGCCGCCGTGGCAGGCGCGCCGCCGGAGGGACGGCGGAGTTCTTCCGGGGGGCGGCGTTCCGGGATGCCGGACACCTGCCGGCCGGTTTCCACGACGTCGTCGGAAACGTAGAGGCCGCAGTAGCAGGAGCCGAACGCATCTAGGTCGGCGTCGCGGTAGTAACACGGGCAGACTATATCGAGATCGCTCCGGGCATCGCCGGAAGCGAGGCGGCAAGGGCAGGAGGGATAGCCGTAACGGCGCTGATTGACGATAAGTCCGGAGACGAGTTCGCGCGTGAAGGCGGAGTCGGGGTTGAGGTTATAGCCGCCGGAACGCGCGTCGGTGTCGAGAGAGGAGAAGAGGGCGTCAATTTCGGAGGGGGAAGGGTCTGGAGATGGAGCCTGGAAGGTCATCGACCGAGTGCTTTCCGTATTTTTTCTTCATCGAAGCCGACGACGACTTCGGCATCGTTGAAGACGACGGTGGGGTAGGAGCAGCGGGGGTTGTGGCGGCGGAGTTCGCGGTT
Organism: Planctomycetota bacterium; assembly: GCA_016930595.1. Lineage (GTDB taxonomy): Bacteria > Planctomycetota > SZUA-567 > JAFGGJ01 > JAFGGJ01 > JAFGGJ01. Next base: position 48,055 of record JAFGGJ010000020.1, on the reverse strand, counting down.
TCTTTTTTCGAGGGACGGGATGTCGAGCGTATCCATGTCCACGTAGTCGTATGCGACGCCGAGTTCGTCGAGGAGGCGCTTGGTTCTGCGGCACCAGACGCACGTGGAGAGGGCGTAGACGAGGATGGGACCTGCGTCGTCGCCGTCAACGTGGACGATTTCATCGGGCATGGGGCTTCCTTTCAGGGGGCGGAGCTACCACCTGTATTTAATACCATGGGGGGAGATTGTTTCAAGCAGGAGCGTCGTCCGGCAGGCTGATTGTCGCGGGGAGGCCCTGCGGCAGCACGACTAGGCCCAGGACGTTGACCCAGTGCCAGCCGCGTTCAAGCCAGTTGGAGTCGCCGTAGCTGATCCAGCTGTAGACCGCGCCGGAGGAGGAGACGGCGGCGGCTTCGGCCGCATCGGCTTCTTCGGTCCGGTACAATTCCCACTCGGTTCTGCCATCCAGTATCACTCGCAACATCATCGCCTCACGATGCAAACCCGGTACGCCGTCTGTGTTCCAGAAGGTATTCCGGGGCGGGAGGATGCTTCAACGGGGGCCTGAACCGGCTGGCGGTATCGAGGTTGACCCGGATCGAGCCGGAGTGGACGCCCGGTTTTTTGAGGATGGTATAGTCGTCGTCGAGGGCCATGTAACCCGTTTCGAAAAGCGGATCGTGAAAACGGCACAGGCATATGACGTTGTCCAGGCGCCCCCGCACCGCCGCATCGTCGCTCCACCTGACGATGTGGCCGGCGACCAGCAGCCGTTCATCCCTGACGTCACAAAAAGCGCACATGTGATCATAGCAGCCCAGAGAAAACGTCCTGAGGCGCTGCTGACCCATCCGACAGCGCCTGAGCACGAGGGGGTCCGCGGTATCGACCGCGCCGATGGCGAGTCGATCCCTGTCCAGCAAACCGTCGAGGTCCGATACCGACAGATCCTGTTCATCAACGGGAACGGGGGAATCCGTAAGGAGGTAATCACCGCGCTCAAGAAAGTAGACGAAGTCTTCGTCTCTGAGTTCCTGGAGAACGCGACTGAGCGTCTGAGCAGGCGTTTCTCCTTTACTGTGCGTGTCTCTTGCGATATTTTCCATTTCTCTGGAAATAAGAGCCTGCCTGGTAAACCTCCGGCTACCCGTATCCGAGACCAGCCGCCTGATGGCGGTTTTGACAGCCTGATGCCAATTGATCACTTGCGCCCTCGCTTCCGCCCAACAGCCTTGCCCGGGAACCTTTTTAGTATATTATTGCATGTCATGCGGTGAACGCAAGCTTATGTCGGGTCTTGCGTTCCGGGGGGCACCGGGACGTGTGAACGTGCAGACGTAACGGCGGAAGTTTTGTTGGGAAAAAGGCGCGTGGCGGATACAATCCGTGACGGGCAATCGGACGGGAGGCGTTACATGAGGAGGGCAGCGGCGGGTTTGTTGTGCGTCCTGGCGGCGGCGGGGTGCGGGAGCGGTACGGCGTTCATGCCGCTGCAGACGGTTTCCGCGGCGCCGGTTCCGGTCGAAGCGGCTGCCTACGCGGCGGCCGACGGCGCCGCAGGCGAGAACGCGCTGAGGATAAGCATGGATATAGGGAAGACGATCCCCGTGCCCCGGGCAATTTCGTATTTCCTCTACGAAGTCGGCACGAGCACCGGATGCAACTTCGCCGCGGACTGGGCCGGATACGACCAGCCGGTGGAGGACAGCGGGAGCAAAGCCGCGGACGAGTTCGTATCGAAGGCCACGGGGTTCGGCGCCGGGGTGTCGATCATCCGGCTGCCGTACGACGGCGTGGACACTTATTACGGGGTGCGGGGCAGCTACACGCTGGGAGGGCCGGGAGGATACGTCCGTGCGGACCTGGAACTGTATTCGTTCTTCCAGACTTCGCTGGAATGGCGGGACGTCGTGGCGACGGTCGCGTACGACTACTACATCAACGATTCCTGCAGCGTGGGGCTGGACTATTCGTACAAGTACTACATGAACTGCTACACGCTGAATTTCAAGTACCTGGTGCCGGTCCCCAGGCCGCTGTTCATGCGGGTGTCGCTGCACCGGTACGAGTTCGACGGATCGGGCATGTACGCCGTCAAACCGGCGCTGGGGCTGCATTGGGAATTCGCCGACGACTGGTTCACCGGCTTCCAGATAGACCGGAACTACTACAACGGCGCATGGACCGATTACGAGCAGGCGCTGGAACTGACGGTCGGCTACCGCATAAAGGAGAACATGACGGCGGCCGTGGGGATAAAGAACCTGCGGACGAGCTGGCTGTCCGATCCGGAAACCGCGCTGTCAATAAGTTATTCGCAGCGCTTCTGAGGGGCCGGGGGGAGCGGGGGGCGTCAGGCTTTCAGGCCGAGGCGGAAGAAGGCGTTGGGGTTGTTGAACAGCCAATCCGAGGCGATGCGTTTCGCGTCGTCTACGGAGATATAGTCCATGTCCACGAGGTCGGCGAGAGCGCAGGAGATGTTTTCCTTCGCGATGACGCAGTGGGCCCAGGCGACGTCCGGCTGGTTGCCGCCCACGTCGGAGCCGAAGCCGTGAATCTTGCCGTGCGGGACGGAAGAGACAGCCTGCACAAGCATGTTGCGGCAGTAGACCGGGTCGATGATGTTGGCCCAGCAGAAGTCGGCGCAGACGTTGGGGTAATTCTTGACGAGGAAGAGGAGGTCGCCGGAATAGGGCCAGTTGGCGTGGAAGAGGTCGAAGCGGACGTCGCGGTGGATTTCGAGAAGGGAGCGGAGGCCGGCGGCGTTGGTCTTGGCGACGTCGTTGCGGATGCCAGCCATGTGGCCGGTGTGGATCTGGACCGGGAGGTCCATGTCGCGCGCCATGCGCATGAATTCGTGCATGAGGAAATCGCTGAGGGGCGAGCCGTCGGGGTCGAATTCGGCGGAATAGCGGGGGTCGGCGAGGATGCGGTTGAAAACGGCTTCGGCATCGGAGCGGGGAGGATTGCGGTAGGCGAGCGTGCGCTGGTAGGCTGACTGGTCCTTGAAAGCCACGGCGCCGTAAGCCTTGTAGGCGGAGAAGATGTCCCGGCAGAGGCGGAGGAAGTCGTCGAGCGAAGTGACGGTGCGGTCCATGGATTCTTCGAAACCCTGGATATCGGCGCGGTTCCTGAAGTTGTGGAAGGCGGGAAGGCCGATGACGATGCGCTGGCCCGGGAGGAGTTGCCAGGAGCCGTCGAGGATCTTCTTGTGGGCGGGCCAGAGGTTGGCGATGCGCGCAACGATGCGGGCTTCTTCGTAGAAGGGATCGTAGACGGCCGGGTCGGAGAAGTCCGGGAGCTTCTCCTGGAGGGCGGAGGCGGTGTCGAGCGTGAGTTCGGAGACGCCGAGGACTTTCTGCATGGCGCGGCGAGCGGCGAGGCCGTAGCCGGTGTAGAGGGTGCGGGTCCAGGCTTTTTCGAAGACGGGCCAGCGTTTTTCGAGCGGGAGGGAGGCGTCGGTCATGAACCTGGCGTCGGCGTCGGAAGAGGCGGCGCAGATGTCGCTGGAGAAATAGCCGCGTACGACGTAGGCGATGATGTCAGTAACCCTGGAGCGTTCAGCGGCGTGATCGTGGCAGTCGACGACGGGCAGGGAATCGACGTGGGACTTGATTTCGGGGAAGCAGGCGGCACGGCTGAGCATGACGGATCTCCCTTCAGCAGGCACAAAAGCCAGTGTAGCGCGTCGCGAACGGGGACAAGTGAATAAGGGGCGGAAAGGAGAAGATGGGAAAGTCGGAGGGGCTAGTCGACGCGTGCGGTCTGGCGGAATTCTTCGAGTTCGGCCTTGGGGTCGCGGTTCATGAGTTCCCAGGCGGCCTGCCGCGGGCTCTTGCCTTCAAAAAGAACCTGTGCGACGGCGTTGACGATGGGCATTTCGACGCCGGCCCTGGAAGCGAGGTCGCGAATGCTGCGGGAGCTTTCGACGCCTTCGGCGACCTGCTCGCTGGAGCGGACGATCTGGTCGAGGGTTTCGCCCTGAGCGATCCTGATGCCGACGCGGCGGTTACGGCTGTGCAGGGAGTGGCAGGTGACGACGAGGTCGCCGACGCCGGTGAGGCCGGTGACGGTGATGGGGTCGGCGCCGAGAGCGCCAGCGAGGCGCGCCATTTCGGCCAGGCCGCGCGTGAGGATGGCGGCGCGGGCGTTGTCGCCGAGACCGAGGCCGTCGGAGATGCCGCAGGCGATGGCGAGGACGTTCTTGACGGCGCCGCAGACCTCGCTGCCGACGAGGTCGCTGTTGGTGTAAACGCGGAAGAAGGGGCCGCTGAAGACCTCCTGTAGAAGGACGGCGATGCCGCGTTCCCTGCAGGCGGCGCTGACGGTGGTGGGAAGGCGGCGCGCGACTTCTTCGGCGTGGCTGGGACCGAAAAGACCGCCGATGTGGATATCGGAGCCGAGGACGTCGGAGATGATTTCGGACCCGCGCTTCAGGGTGCCGACTTCAATGCCCTTGGAGACGGTGACGATGATGGCGGCGGGGTCGTATCCGCTGGTGCGGACTTTTTCGGCGACGGACCTGAGGAACTGGGTGGGGACGGCAAAAACGACGATGCTGGCTTCCCAGAGGGCTTCGGCGATATTGTGCGAAAGGCGGACGGTGGAAGGAATATCGACTTCGGGGAGGAACTTGCGGTTGACTCGGATGCGGCGCATTTCTTCGATGTAGTCCGGAAAGGCGCCCCACAGGGTGACTTTATGGCCGTTGGAAGCGAGCACGATGGAGAGAGCTGTGCCCCAGCCGCCGTCACCGAGAACCGTGGTGGTAAGGGCCCTGTCAACCATTCACGACGCTCCCTGCGTTTTCTTCGTGTCCGCCCGAGCCGCTCCGCCTGGGCTCGATTCCGTGCAGCAGCCTATTAATGTTACCACGATGCCGCCACAATACAAAGACCGAGACGACAAGGGCGGTGCCCCAAACCCAGTAATGCTGGGAGGAAGAGCGGTAGGCGAGCCAGGCCGTGATGGGAAGACATACGGCAAAGGCGATGCTGCCTACGGAGACGTAGTCGGTGATTTTGACCGCAAGCGAATAAGCAAGGAGCGGGATGACGAGCCAGGGACCGAGAAGGCCGCCGTAGACCCCGACGGTGGTGGCAACGCCTTTGCCGCCGCGGAACAGGAGGTAAACCGGGTATATGTGGCCGAGTACGGCGGCAAGGCCCGCGGAAGCGGCCAGCGGAACCTGCTTGTCATGCGGCAGGAGGGCGAACCTGACGAGCAGGAACGGGGCAAGACCCGAGACGAAAAGCCCCTTGGCGATGTCGATGAAGAGAACAACGCGGCCCCAGGTCCTGCCGAGGGCCCGGCCGACGTTGGTGGCGCCGATGTTACCCGAGCCGACGTCGCGGATGTTGATGCCACGGGCCATGGCCGCCAGGTATCCCACGGGTATGGCGCCGATGAGATAACCGGCGGCGACGCAACTCCAGAACAGGCCGTTTGCGTGGGGCGCTGTCATTCAGCGGCTTCCGCGATTTTCATTCCGAGGATGCCGGACGGAATGAAAACGTAGCGGTCCACGGGACTTTCCGGGGCCATTTCGCTGGGGCCGGACCAGCCCGGCCGGGGGTCGGAGAAGTGGTGGGGACCCATGAGGTTCCTGAGGGAGGGCAGGAGTTCGACGTCGACGACGGACCTGCCTTGGGGGAGGTCGAGTGCGAAGGAGAAGGGCGGGAAGGCGCGGTAGGATTTTTTGCCGCGGGCGGGCCCTGCGCCGACGACGACGGCACCCTGGGCGTCGATTTCGACGGAGTAGCGGCCGGCGGAGGAAACGGATACCGGCACGTGGAGGGTGACGGCCCCGGCATAGAAGGGAAGACCGGAAGAGGTCCAGTCGGCGGCGAGCACGGTTTTCGGCATCGGGACGATGCGGTTATCCTTGACGCCGAAGGAGCCGAGGACGTAGACGGCTTCGGCTTCGAAAGATTCGTCGAGGGGTTCGGAAAGCGTGATTGAATTGAGGCCTTTCCTGAGCTTGGGGAGGTCGATGATTTCGATGGTCTTGTCGAGATAGAAGCCTTTCTTCCGGGGCTTGACGGTACGGCCGTTGACTTTTATTGATTTGCGCGAAAGGCGTTCCAGCGCAAGCTGGACTTTACCCGGCGGGACGGCGTCCACGCGGAAATCGTAAGTGACGGAGACCGTCTTGCCGGTGGAGACACGGCGCCAGGTCCAGGGCTGGGCCTCGCTGTATCGGCCCGCGGGCAGATTGTAGACCTGCTTGACGGACCGCGCGATCTGCGGCACGAAGCCCTGGAGAGAAAGCCCCGTGCCTTCGACTTCGATGGTCGCCTTGTCGACGTAGAGCACGTTGGGCATGGACAGGGAGAAGGGCAGGCGCGCCGGAACGGCGATCTTGCGTGCTTTCGCCGCGCTGCGAAGGCGGACGGGAGCGGGGGCTTTCAGGGAAGAGGTTTTTTCGTAGGAGATGAGGGCGCTGCCGGCGAAGGGAAGGTGGAGGGGGATGGAAATGCGGTTCCCGGGCAGCTTGTCGGCGGCCAGGGGGATGTTCCTGCCGGATTCGAGGTCCCAGTAGGAAGGGCTGCCGCCGCCGGAGAGTTCGACGGAGACGGAGACTGGGCCGTCGGACTGGTTGGTGAGGAAGAGCAGTCTTTCGCGCCCGTCGGCTCTGAGCTGGTACAGAAGGCGGCCTTTACCTTTGACGGCGACGGGTTCGGAGCAGGACTGTTTGAGGGATGAAACGAGGCCGGTTTTCGAGCCCACGAAGCTGCGTGACAGGAGGGAGTTGAGACGTGAGGCGAGCTTGTTGAGGGAGGAGCGGGAGACACCGCCGGCATAGATTTTGACGCCGCCTCTGACGAGGCTGAAAAGCCGTCCGCCGGCGGAGGCGAAAGCAAGGAGTTTCTCGGCGGTGGAAGGCCGAAGGTGCGTCAGCTTCGGCACGACGACGACGCGGTAGGAAACCTTGTTCATGCGGAGGCCCGAGCGGCCGGCCGAGCCGAAGCGTTCGAGGAGGGATTCGTCGATGAAGTCGAAATCGACCTGGTTGTAAAGAAGGTTGTCGGCGAGGTCGTAGAGGGCGGAGTCGATGGGATCGACCTTGGCCGCGGCGCCGTTGTCCAGGGCGGCCCAGACGCTTTCCATGGGATGGATGACGGCGACTTCGCGCAGAGGGGATCCGACGCGCATTGCGAGCGAAAGGCGCGCGAAGTAATCGGCGACGAGCCTGTGATGCGGCCACCACGGCTGCTGGATATAGAGGCTGGGAGGGAAGTCGCGCTTGCGTTCGCCGCGCATGGAGTAGAGGGCGAGGTGCTGACAGCGGAAGTTGACGCCGAGGGCGTACTGCCAGTCGCCGATTTTCTTCTGATCGGTAAGGGAGAGTTCCCATCCGCTGGCGCCGTAGAGTTCGGAGATGAGTTTTCTGCGGCCCCACTGGCGTGCGACGCTGGCAGTCTGCTTGACGGTGATGATCTCGTCGGTGCGGCGGCAGAGGATGTCGATACCCGGGACCTGCTGGTGGATGTAATGCGGCATGGCGGAACCGCCGACGCGCGCCTGTATCTTCAGGGGCTGTTCGCAGAGATAGTGGCCGGTGAGGGCCAAGCCGTGCCTGCCGCAGAAATCGCCGATACGGCCGGAGAAGTTTTCTTCAAAGAGCTCGGAGAGCGTCTGGTGATAGTCGTGGCGTATTTCGTCGACTGAGCGGTCCTTGCGCGGCGACTTGACATTTTCCAGCAGGGCGGGAAGGCAGGGGACGATGTCGTAGCCGCGCCGCCTGCGGAATTCCTGGGGCAATTCCGGGGTCCAGGAAAGGGAGTCGGCGCCGCCCGGGCGGTAGTTGGGTTCGTCGGTGAAGACGCCCGGGAGAACACCGGCCTTGATTTCCGCGGGATAGCGGTCGGCATAAGGCTTGTAGGCGGCGCGGATGAAGGAATCGACGGCCTGTGCACTGAGGACGTTGAAGGGGGGCCGGTTATTGGTCCAGCCGCCGCCCGCTATGGAAGACTGGCGGAAGACGACGATATCGCCGGTGTCGCCGGGGGATGCCGGAACGAAAGTGGAGCTGTTCCTGCGCCTGAACACCGCGATGACGCCGGCGGCGAGAGCGGGATATTCGGCGGCTTCTTCAACGGCGAGGCGCCAGAGGGCGCAGGAAGGGTCGGCCATGTGGGTGAGGCCGCCCGCTGGACCGGAAGGCCAGCGGTCTTCGTCGTAGGCCCAGGCATACATGCCGAGGGAGCGGGCTTCTTCGACGGCGGCGTCGACGACGCGGAACCATTCTTCGCCGTGGAAGGGGGTTTCGAGGCCGCCGCGCGAGTGCATGAAGAAACCGCCCATGCCGGCGCGTTTCATCATGCGGATCTGGCGGCGGATCTCCGCGGGATCCAGGCGGTCGTTCCAGGACCAGAAAGGAGCTCCGCGATATTCGCAAGGAGGATTCTTGAATTCGGCTTTCAGAGCTTTGAACATGATACATTCCCTTCCAACAGGGCCACGTGTGAATTATGGGGTAAACACGGCGGGAAACAATGGAAAAAGCGCAAATGAATTACCGGGGCCGTCAACGGCCGAGACCGGCGGCAAGCCGCGGGGCGACGATATCGAGGATCCTTTCGAGGTTCAGGACGTCTTCGCGGTTATAGGCGATGAGCGTGGCCAGGGCGGCGGCGTCACCGGAGCGGTAGTGTCGCCAGAGGCGAACGGCGTCGTCGCCGGAGAGACCGTCGACCGTGGCGGGGCGGGCCAGGCCGAGGGAGCGTTCGGAGGCTTTGAGCCCGCCGCGTATGCCCATGGCGTGCAGAGTGTGCATGAGGTCGAGATGCGCGGCGCCGGCGAGGATCCCCGGCCCGAAGTGGTTTCTCAGAACGGGAACGTCGAAGGTGCTGCCGCAGTAGGTGACGAAGAAACGAACCCCGGCAAGGAGGGCGGGGACTTCATCCATGTCGCGGCCGCGCACAAGGCACCTGTAGGCGCCGTTCCGCAGCAGGCCGACAAGGATGGGCCGGTAAGGGTCGGTTTCGATGTCCAGGTAACAGCAATCGGACCGGAAGGCGGTCCACACGCGCCAGCGTTCCGCGGCGGGGAGGCGGTCGGCGAAAAAGGCGCAGTCTCGGGAGCGGAGACGCTCGATGGATTCGGCCGCGGCCGCCTTTACAGCGGGGGCGAGGGCGCCGAGAAAAGCGAGGTCCGATTGGAGGGCGTCGTGCCAGGATGCGACGCCGTTGAGCCAGATGGAGCGTTCGCGCTTTCTGCCGATGCCGCGGATGTGGAGGAAAGAGCGCTCGAGCATGAAGGCCCGCCGGCGAAGGTCACTTGAAGACAATAGAATCGATGATCCGATCGTAGTCGGCGCGGCGTTCGGCGAGCTTGTCGCTGTTGACACTGAAGGACACGATATAGGTATAGGGTTCCCTGCGCGTGACAAGGATACACACGGAGAGCCGGCCGGTTTTCTCGTCATGATACTCGCCGCGTATTTCCGGGGAGCGGCCGGCGCCCGGGATGGGTCTGTAGGTTTTTTCGATCACGCGGCCGTTATAGCCGGCAGGCGACTCGAAGCTCTTCACGACGTCGCCCGCAACGACGTCGACGGGGGACGTCGAAGCGCTGCGGCTGACGGAAATGCTGAGCATGGTCCTGTCCCTGGTGAAGCCCCCGTAGGCGACCTGGTTGGCGGTATCCCGGACGGGGCGCATGAAAGCCGGCACCTGGAAGGTCATGCTGCCGTCGGCGAAGCCGCCGCGGGAGTCCGCCGCGGTGTCGGCGGCGGAGGAATCCGGCCGCGGGGAATCAGATGGCGTATCCGAAGACTTATCGCCTTCGGCCTGCCTGCGGGCGTTTTCGATGAGGGCTCGCAGGAAGGGGTTGGAGGGGAGGTCGTCTTCGGCGGCGGTTCCGGTGGAATCTTCGGGGACGTCGTCGGGAACCGGCGGCTCTTCCGGCACATCGGGGGGCGGTGTGGGAGCGTCGGCGGGCGGAGGCGCAGGGACGGGCGTGGGCGCCGGCTGGCCGGCAGAAGCCGCGTGCGCGGCCCGGTCTTTATGCCACTGCCACAGGAAAACGGCGCCGCCGGTGGCCACCGCCAGGACCAGCACGAGGGTGAAAATGAGCTTGTTACGCCTGACGGCGCGGACGGCGCGTTCCTTGTTCTGGACGTCGTTCAGGGATCGGCGAGCGCGCGCCTTGAGTTCGTCGTTGGGCGCAGTCTTGATGGCCCGGCCGACAACATCGTAAGCCTGGTCGATCTTGCCTTCCGCAAGGAGGCGCCTGACCTTGGCGAGGTCGTCATCCATGGCTTCCTGGTCGACGCGTGCCTGGGTGTCGGCGACTTTCTTCTTGAGGTTGTCGGAATCGGGGAAAGCCTTGAGGGCTTCCTTGTAGGCGAGGAGTGCAAAGGCCCACTGGCCCTTCGAGGAGAAACGATCGGCGCGCTGTTCCTGTTCCTTGGCGGAGAGTTCGCGTTTCTTGTATATGGTGGCACTGCTGAAGCGTTTCTGTGTATCCGGGGATTCCGGGCGGGCGGCGGAATCGAGGGCGTCCTGTGCGGCGAGGCCGAGGCGAGCCCTTCCCTGCCCGGGCCGGTAAGGCTCGACGGGCTTGTTGTCGGCGGCCCTGTGGAGATCGAGGATGAGTTCGTCGACGTCCTGGTAGCGGTCATAGGGATCCTTGGCGACGCAGCGGTCGATTATGGCGGCGAGAGCGAGGGGCAGGTCGGGGCGGACCGCGTTGGCAAGCTCGGGCTTTTCGTTGATGTGTTTGTACATGACCTGGAGGGCGGAATCCCCGGAGAACAAAGCTCTACCGGTGGCGAAATGGAAAGCGGTAGCGCCGAGGGAGTAGATATCGGTCCTCTGGTCAAGCGCCTGACCTTCGCACTGTTCCGGGCTCATGTAGGCGGGAGTGCCGACGACTTCGCCGGCGCTGGTGAGTTCATTCTGGCCGGCGATGGCCTTAGCGAGGCCGAAGTCCGCGACCTTGACGGTGCGGTTCATGCCGAACATGATGTTGCCCGGCTTGATATCCCTGTGGATGATGCCTTGCTGGTGAGCGGCGCCGAGGCCGAGGGCGGCCTGCTCGACGATGTCCATGACGTCGAGCGGGGTGGCGGGCCGGCGGGCGACGATCTTGTCCTTGAGCGTACCGCCGGAGACCAGTTCCATGAGGATGAAGTAGGCGCCGGATTCATCCCCGGTATCAAAGACCTGGACGACGTTAGGGTGGCTGAGCCGCGCGATGGAGCGGGCTTCCTGAATAAAGCGTTCGACGAAAGAAGGGTCTTCATCAAAGGTGGTAGGGAGGACTTTGACGGCGACATCGCGGTCAAGGGAGCGCTGGTGGGCCCTGTAGACCGTGCCCATACCGCCTTTGCCGATAACTTCCAGGAGTTCGCAGCCGCCCAGGACCGAACCTATCTTGTCAGACAAACAGAACCTCCCCGCCGCATAAGCGCGTCGCCATTTATTATCTACCCTGTTCAGCTGCTGTTGTCAACAAGATGCATCACCACGGCTCCGGCAAGGGGCCGTCGAGAAAATCGCCGGTATCGGAAGGTTCCGGGAGGGGGACGTCCGCCGGTTCGGTTTGGACGGGCACGTCGGGGGGCGGGGGAGCGACGACGTCTGGGGGCGGGGGAGGAGGGGGAGGGATGGAAACCGGAGGCGGCGCGTCATCGGGCGGCATTTCCGGCGGCGTGGGGCGGGGCGGCGGCGGAGCGGGGAGGGCTGGGGCTTTCAGCGACACGGCGGCGGGGGCAATGGCATAGAGGTCGGCATCCGTGTATGCCGGAGGAGAGGAGGCGGCCAGGTATTCCCTGCCGAAACCGGCGATAACGGAAACGCCGGCGACTGCGACCGCGGCAAGCAGGAAACGCAGCACGAGCGACAGTCCGCGAGAGCCGATCGCTGCCAAAGTCAGGCCTCCTTCCCGGCCTCCCTGTCGATAAGTTCCGCAAGCTGAACGGGCAGCCCCCACAGCTTGATAAAGCCGACCGAAGCCGAATGATCGAAGCTGTCACTCGCATCGTAAGTGGAAAGACTGTGGCGGTAAAGCGCAAAAGGGCTCCTGCGTCCGACGACGGTGGCACTGCCCTTGAAGAGGCGGACCCGGACATCCCCGGAGACGTTCCTGACGGTCTGGGAGAAGAAGGCGTCGAGTGCGCGTTTGAGCGCGGTGAACCAGAGGCCGTTATACACGAGTTCGCCGTAGCGGCGGCCGAGGATGCGGGCTTCGTGGATGAGGTCCTTGGGGAGGGTGAGATGCTGGAGGGCCCTTGCGGCCGAAAAGAGGACGACGCCCGCGGGAGCTTCGTAGACTTCACGGCTCTTGATGCCAACGAGGCGGTCTTCGACCTGATCGATGCGGCCGACGCCGTGGGCACCGGCGATGGAGTTGAGTTTTTCGATGAGGGCGACGCCGTCCATCTCGCGGCCGTCGAGTGAAACGGGTACGCCCGACTTGAAGCCGACAACGACTTCAACGGGCTCATCGGGGGCGTCCTTGGGACCGGCGGTCATGAGGTAGGCGTCTTCCGGGGGGGCGTTCCAGGGGTCTTCGAGTTCGCCGCATTCGACGGAGACGCCCCAGAGGTTGCGGTCATAGGAGTAGATCTTCTTCTTGTCGATACCGCCGATATCGATACCGTGCTCCATGGCGTACTCGATTTCTTCTTCACGGCTTTTCAGCGACCATTCGCGCAGCGGGGCAATGACCTTGATTTCGGGTGCGAGAGCGGCGGCGGTGACTTCGAACCGGACCTGGTCGTTTCCCTTGCCGGTGCAGCCGTGAGCAACGAAATCGGCCCCGGTTTCACGGGCGTAGCGCACGAGTTCCCTGGCGATGAGGGGACGGCCCAGGGCGGTGGCGAGCAGGTAACCTTCGCCGTAAAAAGCAAGGGCCTTGAGCGCCGGGAAGATGAATTCTTCGACGAGCGGTTTGCGCAGGTCGACAATAACGGCTTCGGAAGCTCCGTTCTTAAGAGCGCGTTCCCTGGTCGGCGGGAGGTATTCGCCCTGGCCGAGGTCGGCGGAGAGCGTGACGACGTCGAGGCCCTTTTCCTGCCTGAGCCACTGTATGGCGACGGAAGTGTCGAGGCCGCCCGAGTATGCAAGTACAACGCGAGGCATGCGTTAGAGCTCCTTTCCGGCATCCGGCCGGCAACTATTCTAGCGCAGAAGCCCGCGGGGTCAATGGCGCCCGGCGCCGCGATGATCGGGAATAATTCCCGCACAAGTGCGGTTGACGGTGGTGAAAGGGAGTGTACCGTGAGCACAAAGGGAGGAGAATCGCCATGGCGGACAGGAAGACAAGGGTGATCGAGAACGAGGCGCTGAAACTCGAGATGGACCTGAAAGATCTTTCGTGCCGGATACTCCACAAGGGTACCGGCGTTGAATGGCGGATGGCCGGGGCGTCGGACAAGGACGTGACGCTGATAGACGACGACATGGAACTGAACGAGGTGTCGCTGGGAAGGTTCGGCAAGGCGTTCGACGCGTGGGAGAGACCCGGCAGCCTGATGGTGCGGGTGGCGCCGGCGGGACTGGCGGTGACAGCGGAGATAGACGGGGAGGACGTGATATTCGAGGTGAGGCCGGAATTCACGGACGGCCCGGCGGCGCGGGACGTGCTTTACCCGCGGCACATGATCATACCGGTGAAGGCGGGCAATTACACGGTGTTTCCGCTGAGCCAGGGGTCGATCATACCGGCTGACTGGCCGGACAGGTTTCATCATCCGGAAGGATATTCCGAGCAGGCGATGGCGTTCCACGGGGCATACGTAGCCGACGGGGACTGCGGCTACGCGGCGATTGCGGAAACTCCCGACGACATGTACCTGGCCGTGTGGCACGACGCGGGGGCCGCCGCCAGCACGTTCATCCACTGGCTGCCGAGCATGGGAGCGCTGGCGTACACGCGGCGGGTGAGATACATGTTCCGCCGTGGAATGGACTACAGGCAGCAGGCGTTCGCGTACCGGCAGTACGCGATGGACAAGGGATTCTACGTGTCGCTGAAAGAAAAAGCGAAGCGGAACCCGAACCTGGAAAAGCTCCACGGCGGGTGCGTGGTGAACTGCTCGGCGGCGGCGCGGAATTTCCGAAACATGTCTTATCGCTTCCTGCCGTTTGCAACCACGGCGGAGCGCGTTGAGAAATTCCGCAAGCTGACCGGGATCGAAAACGCCTCGATACACCTGGACGGATGGGGCAAGTACGGGTATGACAATGTCCACCCGGACACTCTGCCGCCGAACAGCGACTGCGGCGGCGCAAGAGGCCTCCGGGAGCTTTCCGAACGGGTGAAGGCGGCGGGGTACCTGTTCGGGCTGCACGACCAGTACATCGACAACTTCATGGATGCGCCGAGTTTCCTGGACGAGAATTTCCGCTACAAGGAGGACGGGGAACCGGTCAAGGTGAACAACTGGAACGGCGGCATGGCGTACCACAACTGTTACGCGGCCAGCCTCAGGTTCGTAAAACGGAACATCTTCGAGGGTGTACGGGACCTGTACATGTACCACAATTCACCGCCCGTCGTGGACATATGCGCCCCGACGGCGTACTACCTGGACTGCTTCACGCGCACTGTGGAATGCTACAACCCCGAGCATCCGCTGAGCCGGACGGAGAACCGGGCCGTGCAGTTGGAGATACTGCGGACCGTGCGTACCGGAAACAACGGGCAGACTCCGCCTATAGTGCTGCAGATCGAGCACGTCCGGGATTTTGCGATACCGGAGCTGGACTTCAGCTACGGGCTGGGGCACCTGACGGCGGACGTCGAAACCACCGACGGGGGACACGCGGCGCGGCCCGTGGGGATAGCCGTCCCGATATGGCACCTGGCGTTTCACGACACGGTCATCCTGCCGCACGCCGGCGACCAGATGCACAACCTGCTCTACGGAAACCCCTGCTGGTTCGGCCTGGGGGAAGAGACGTGGGAAGAGCGGGTGAGCGCGGAACTCGAGATCAAGCAACTCGTGCTCAAGCTGCACGCGGACATCGGTTTCGAGCCGATGACCGGCCACGAATTGCTTGCCGCCGACGGGACCGTGGAAAAGACGGATTTCGGCGGAGTGTGCGTGACGGCGAACCGCGCGGAAAAGACAGTAAAGATCGAAGGCGGCAGAGCGGACACCGGCGGCGAAATAAAGGTCGGGAACTGAAGCGCGCCGCCGGCGGCGTCAGGGCTTGCGGCGGAAACGGCCGCTCATGCCCTGCAGGAATTCCTCTTCCTCGGGGGTGAGCGCTGTCATGCCCTCGCGGGATATCTTCTCGAGGATGGCGTCGAGCCGGGCCTTGTCGCCGGGATCGGCGCGCGCCGCGCTGGGGCTGCCCGTCGGCCCCGTACGGGTTGGCCGGCGGCGCAACCTGAGCATGTAGAGATTTTCAAGCAGTATGCTGATGCCGCCGGGGAGAAGCACTATCCCTGCGTCCAGGGGGTCGAAGACCACCCCCGCCGCTGCCACCAGCACACCGCCGGCGGCTGATACGTATTCCCGCCAGGCGGGCCTGCTCCAGTACAGGTTGGTACGTCTGACCGCGGCGCTCAGGACAACGTGGCCGTCCATGGGGAAAAAGGGCAGCAGCCGCACGGCGCATACGACGAGCATCAGGCGGAGGAGATCCAGTCCCCTTGGAGGCGTAATGCCGCCGTAGAGCAGTGCGGCGGCCGCGCCGCCGAGGACGAGAGGAGGCCCCAGGGCGGCGGCAAAGCCTTTCAGCGAGGGGTTCGCCGGCACCGGGGCGGGACCGCACAGCGGAGATACGATCAGCTCCCTTTCCATGCCAGGGAAGAACCACTTGGCAAGAGCCCAGTGGCCGGCTTCCACGAGCGCCAGCACCAGCAGGTAGTAACCCGTCATACGGGCGCCTTCGGCGGCGGCCTGCGCTTTGCCCAGTATGAGAAGCACCGTGAACAGCGTCATCCACCTGAAGGAAAACCGCCGCCGCGGCCCGAAGAACCTGAAGACCGCCCGCAGGAAGCCGTTCACCCTAGCGCCTCCACGTCCCGGCCGAGAACATCGCCAGGAGACCTATGATTTCCAGCCTGCCGAGCAGCATCATGGAAACGAGTACGACCTTGCCGGCAGCCGGTATGGCGGCACAATTGCCGATGACGCCGGAAAGCCCCGGTCCCGTCGTGGCCAGGCATGTGGCCGTGGCGCTGAGCGCCGTAACGAACTTGAAGTCGCTGTTTCCGCCGTAGCGCCATACGTCCATCGCCAGCGCCAGGAGAAGCGTGCCGACGACGAAGGTCAAGACGTAAGCCACCACGTAGGAGACGACGCCGTGGAGGATGTTTTCCGATACGGGCCTGCCGTTGAAGTGGATGCTTTCCACGGTCCTGGTCTGTATGGCGGTGTGGACGCGCCTGCGGAGTATTCTCCATGACAGCAGGACCCGGACGACCTTCATGCCGCCGCAGGTCGAACCGGCGCTGCCGCCAATGAACATCATCACGACGAGGAAAACCCGGGCGAACCCCGGCCATAAGTCGAAATTTTCCGTGGCGTAGCCCGTGTTGGTGGATATCGAGACAAGGTTGAACGCTCCCCGGAGGAGGTCGTGCCCGAAGCCGCCGGGCTGCATAAGGCGGAGGCTCATGAACACCACCAGCGCGCCCGTCGCCTGCAGCAGCAGGAAAGTCCTCAGCTCGTCGTCTTTCAGGACGTCGCGCACCACGCTCCAGTTGCGGCGGCGAATGCCCATGGCCATTCTCGCCCACAGGCCGAAATTCACGCCGCCCACGACCATAATGACTATGATGAGCGTCTGTACGAGGGGGCTGTAAGCTCCGATAGAAGCGTTCTTGGTGCTGAAACCTCCAGTTGCAAGCCCGCCGAACGTGTGGCAGACACTGTCGAACCACGGCATGCCCGCAACCCGGAGAGCGATAATACCGACGCCGGTGAAAAACGTGTAGACGGCCCAGAGCAGGAAGGCCGTTTCCCGGGTCGTCGGCTTAAGGCGGTCCTTGCTGGGTCCGGCCACTTCCGCGCTGTAAAGGTAGTAGCCGCCCATGCCGAGCGCCGGGAGGACGGCGACAAACAACACGACTATGCCCATCCCGCCCAGCCAGTGGGTGGTGCTGCGCCACAGGTGCAGGCCTCTCGGGAGCGCTTCGACGTTCGTCAGTATGGTTGCTCCACAGGTGGTGAACCCGCTGACGGTCTCGAAAAATGCGTCCAGGTAGGAAGGAATCGCTCCGGAAACGTAATACGGCAGCGCTCCGAGGGCCGAAAGGCCGATCCATGCCAGCACGACGGTCAGCATGCCGTCCTTGCGGGACAGGGCGGGTTTGCCGTGTCCTGCGCACAGAAGCCTCACCAGCCCCATGAACAGCACTGCCGCCGCTCCGGCCAGCAGCAGGCCCTTGGTGGCCGCGGTATTCCCGTCCAGGAGGCCGGCGAAAGCCCCCACGGCGATCATTATCGCGCCCATGAACCCGGTAAGATGGGCGAGGGTGTAGGTTATGCTCAACAGGTCCATAACGCCCTTATTGTCCCGGAGAAGGCCCGTCCCGCAAGTGGACCGGCTCGCCGCGTGGACAACTTCGGTTGCGAAACGCCGCCATCCGGCAAGAATATTCAAGACGGCCGGTGGGCGGCACAGTCGTGATGAAAGGAGGCGCCGCGTGAAAACGGTGAAAGAAGGCGGCCACAGGCTGTTCGAGGAAGACCCCGAGACATCGCAGATCGTATCCGAACTCCTTAAGGACCTGGAGGCCGGCGGCATGGACGCCGTCCGCAGGTACAGCGAGAAGTTCGACGGCTGGAGCCCCGAGTGCTTCGAACTGAACGCAACCCAGATAGAAGAAGCCGTATCGAAGCTTGATGAACAGGTGATACGGGACACGGACTACTGCCAGACGAACGTCCGGAAATTCGCCGAAGCGCAGCTTGCCACGATGCAGCCGCTGGAAGTGGAGCTGCGTCCCGGCGTCGTCCTGGGGCACAGGCACGTTCCCGTGAATTCCGTCGGAAGCTACATCCCGGGCGGGCGCTACCCGATGTTCGGCTCAGCCCAGATGAGCATCATACCGGCCAAGGTGGCGGGGGTGAAGAACGTGGTGGCGTGTACGCCGCCCGTCAAGGGCGAAGGATATTACCCCGCGACCATAAACGCCATGAAGACGGCCGGCGCCGACCGGATCTTCGTGGTCGGCGGCGTGCAGGCCTTCGCGCTGATGGCGTTCGGCATGGGCGAAGTGGAGCCCGCCGATATACTGTGCGGCGCGGGCAACAAGTATGTAGCCGAAGCGAAGCGTCAGCTGTTCGGACGCTGCGGCATAGACCTTCTGGCCGGGCCCACGGAAATTCTGATCATAGCCGATGACGCAGCCGACCCGGCGCTCGTCGCCTGCGACCTGCTCGGCCAGGCCGAGCACGACCCCAACAGCGGCATCTGCCTGGTATGCCTGAGTGACGCGTTCGCGGAAAAAACGATGGCGGAAGTCGCGACGCAGCTTGCCGGCCTGCCCACGAGAGACGTGGCTGAAATTTCCTGGGGCAACAACGGCATCGTGTACGTTGCCGACAGTCCTGAAGAAGCCGTCGTCCTGAGTGACGACTATGCTCCCGAACACCTGGAGCTGCATGTCGAGGACGAGGATTACTACGTGAGCCGCCTGACGAACTACGGCTCGCTGTTCGTCGGCGAAGAGACCACCGTGGCTTACGGCGACAAGTGCATCGGCACCAACCACATCCTGCCGACCAGCCGGGCGGCGCGCTACACCGGGGGCGTGTGGGTCGGCAAGTTCCTGAAGACATGCACCTACCAGAAGTGTACTCCCGCTGCGAGCCGCGAGATCGGCGAAGTCACGGAGCGGCAGTGCAATATCGAACGCATGCTCGCACACGGCATTACGGCAAAGGCGCGCGTCGAACGCTACGGCAACGCCTGAGGAGCAAAACATGTTCAGCCTGGACGGCAGGAAAGCGCTGGTGACGGGGGCGGCCACGGGCCTGGGACAGGCAATATCCGCGGCGCTGTATGCGCAGGGAGCGGACGTGGCGATCACGGACATGCCGGGGGCGGGTCTTGACGAAACCGCCGGACTGATGCGCGGCGGCGGCGACATCATGCAGGCTGCCATAGACGTGCGGGACCTTGCCCGGGTAAGGGAAGGCTGCGCCGCGATACTGGACGAGTTCGGACGCGTGGACATCCTCGTGAACAACGCCGGAATCAACCGTCCTTCGCCCGGCCTGGAAGTGTCCGAGGAAAACTGGGACGACCACTACGCCACGAACGTAAAAGGCGGGTTCTTCATGGCTCAGGCCATCGCTCCGTCGATGATCAGGCATGGATGGGGGCGCGTGATATGGATATCCAGCCAGTCGGGGCTGATAGGCATACCGGGGCAGCCGGTCTACTGTTCAACCAAAGGGGCCGTCATACAGCTTGTGCGCACTCTAGGCGTTGAATGGGCGAAGCACGGCGTCACCGTCAACAGCGTCGCCCCGACGTTCGTGGAGACCAACCTGACGCGCAAGCGCCTGCAGGACCCGGAGTTCCGCCGGTTCGTGCTGGGGAAGATTCCACGGGGCGAACTCGCCACTCCCGGAGACGTCGCCGCCGCCGTCTGCTACCTTGCGAGCGACGAGGCCGGCATGGTGAACTGCGCCACGCTGCCGGTGGACGGCGGCTGGACCGCGTGGTAACCGGCGGTCGCCGCCGCTCTTGGTGACTTCAACCGCCCCGCCCCGTCTGAAGGCGACCCGCACGACGGTCGTGTAAACAGGCATTCCCTGCGCTACGTGTAGCGCGCCAGTTCGAGGCCCCTGTCGCGGAAATAGATGAACGTATCGTAGTCCACGTCCGGCGGCGTGGAATGGTCTGACGACAGGATGTAGGGCGTCTTTGATTCCATCAGAGGCAGTATTTTCTTTTCAAGTTCCGCGTCGACGCGCGCCCGGTCGTTGGACGCTATTTCACGGATGTCGATGTTGCCGAAGAAACCGATGCGGTCGCCGTACTGCCGGTTCATCCTGACCATGTCCATGCCGGCTTTAACTTCCATGGCCTGCAGCATGTCTATACCTGCCTCGACCATGCCGGGCAGGAGTTCTTCGACCATGCCGCACGAGTGCATGATGACCTTCAGCCCGTGGTCATGCGCCCAGGAAATGGTCTTTACGTGCGCCGGCTGGATTATTTCCCTGTACATCGCGGGCGACATGAACGGCTTGCCCTTGAACCCCATGTCTTCGTAGAAGAATATCCCGTCGGGCATGCCTTCCTCGTCAAAGAGCATTTCCCACAGGCTTACCGTAAGATCGGAATAGACGTCGCACATGTCTCGCACCCAGTCGGGGTCGAGCGCCATGCCCATCAGCATGTATTCGTGACCGCAGAGCGGGTGCATGCACTCGAAAACATTTACTCCGCTCCACGTGAAAAACCTGTTCTTCCCCGCCGCCACCGTTTTCGCGTTGCGGTAGGCTTCGAAGTTTATCCGCCTGCGGTCGGGCACCAGGAGCGACCGGGCGTGCTCTTCCCACCCGGCGCGGTCTTTCACCGTGAAGTCGACGTGTTCGGGCGTGCCGGATTTCGCCTTCCACCACTTGAGCCTGGCGCCGTTGCCGTTCAGCACCAGTTTCCACTCATCGGTTTCATCGATGATCTCTTCCTGAAAATCCAGGTCGGCTACGAGATTGAACGCCCAGCATTCGACGATGTCCATGTTGAAATGCTCCCATGCCGAGGCACCTTCCGGCATGCGGCCTTCACCCTGCCACCTTCGGATGGTATCGCCCCAGATGGCTTCAAAAAACGGACAATGGTCCACCGGCCGGCGGTTCAGGACGGCGTCGACACGCTCTCTGCCGGTCATCTGCTTCATGGCACGACCTCCTTCGGATACCCTGCGGCATATTACCGTCCCGGCACCTGCGCGCCAGAGAAATGCCCGTCGAAAAGCTTGCCTTGCCGTTCCCACGTCCTAGAATGCCACACGTCGATGGAAAGGGGAACGGCGTGCCGAGAGAAATCGTAGCCTGGGGACCTGAAAAACTGGAAATAAGGGACTACAACCTTCCCCGGCTCGAGCCGGACGGCATCCGCGTCCGTTCGACCCACGGGGCCGCAAAGCACGGCACGGAAACGGCGTTCCTCCGGGGATACGGCGGCCGGCGGGGAAGGTTCGACGGCGAAATGAAGGTCTTTACGCACGAGGCGGCCGGCGGGCGCGGAGGGCCGTCACGCGTCGGGAACATGTTCGTCGGGACGGTAACGGAAACCGGGACGGAGGCCGCTGGATTTTCCGAGGGGGACGTCGTCCTGGGATACGGACCTTTCATCGAGATCCAGACGGTCCGGGCGGCCGGCTGCCGCAAAATGCCTGCTGGGCTTTCGTGGAAATCAGCGGTATGCCTGGATCCGGCGGACTTCGCGATGGGAGCAGTGCGGGACGGCAATGTCCGCGTGGGCGACGCCGTGGGGGTTTTCGGGCTGGGGGCCATCGGGCTTATGGCGGTACAGATTGCAAAACTGTCCGGAGCGCGTCCCGTAATCGCTCTCGACCCGCTGCCCAACCGCCGCGCCGCCGCCAGTGCGTGCGGCGCCGACGCCGTGCTGGACCCCGCCGCCTGCGACGCCGGGCTGGAAATAAAGAAGGCGACCGGCGGGCGCGGGGCGGACGCCGTAATTGAGTTCAGCGGAAATGTGCACGCTCTGCAGGCTGCGCTCAGAGGCGTCGCCTTCGGCGGCAGCGTGGTCGCCGGGGCTTTTCCGCCGCCGTATCCCGCGGGACTGGACTTCGGCGCCGAAGCGCACATGAACCGTCCGAACATCGTTTTCTCCAGGGCCTGCAGCGACCCGAACCGCGACCATCCCCGCTGGACCGAAGCCCGCATCTACGATACCTGCTGGCGGCTGCTGTGCGACGGCCGGCTGTCGGGGGAACACGTGGTCAGCCCCGTGGCGGCGTTCGAAGACGTGCCGCGGGAATACTCGAAGATCGTCACGGACCCGGCTTCGAACATCAAGCTCGGGGTGGAATTCTGATACTGCAAGGAGACGCCATGTCCCGTATCAAGCAGTCGTTCTGCCTGCCGCTGTTCCTCGACAGGGGGCTTTCCGTGGACGAAACAGTCTGCCGTGCTTCGGAGGTCGGCTACGCCGCCGTGGAAATCTGGCAGCGGGCGGAAGCGCCGTTCGACGAGCTTGTCGACGCGACCCGTGAACACGGCCTGCGCATCGCATCCATGTGCGGGCACGGGACGCTGACCGAAGGGCTCAACAACCCCGGGAATCACGGCCGCATACGGGACGAGCTCTATGCTTCCATAGAACTCGCCGCCGGCCTGGACATACCCGGCGTCATAGTCTTCAGCGGGAACCGCAACGGGCGCGACGACGACGAATCCGTGGACGTCTGCGCCGAAGGGATCGCTCCCGTAATGAAATTCGCCGAAGAAAAAGCCGTGAACCTGAACATGGAACTGCTGAATTCCAGGCGCGACCACCCCGGCTACCAGTGCGACCACACCGGCTGGGGCGTGCGCTTCTGCAAAGCGGTGGATTCGTCCCGCTGCAAGCTGCTGTACGACATATACCACATGGCGATCATGGAAGGCGACATCATCCAGACGATACGCGACAACATCGCTCACATCGGGCATTTCCACACTGCCGGTAATCCCGGGCGCGGCCCGCTGGACGAAAACCAGGAGCTCTGCTACCCGGCCATATGCCGCGCCATAGCGGACGCCGGCTACGACCTCTACGTGGGGCACGAGTTTCAATTCGAGGGAGATCCCGCCGCACACCTGAAGGCGGCGTTCGACACGTGCAACGTCTGAGGCGCCGGCCTATTGCAGCAGGACGACGAGCGAAGCCGCCCCCGCGTTGTCTTCGGCGTCCACGGCGCGCACCGCAATGATGTGCTCGCCTCCGTCGGTGATGGTCTTCAGGTCGAAGCGAATGCTCTCGGACCTGGAGTCGAACATTCCGTCTTCGGAGAAAATGAAACGCCATTCGCCGCCGTCTATCTGTACGGCAAGGTGCTTGATGAAAGACGTGTCGTCTTCGGCGTTGCCGGTGAGCATGCTGCCTTCCACGCGCAGGTTCTCGATACGCGGCCCGCGGTTGTCGATCACCACGGGATCCAGAATCCTGACGGCGGACAGGGCCTTGCCCGGCGGGTTCGCTTCGGAATCGGAAGCGACGACCTTCAGGGCGTATTCGCCTTCCGGGAGCCCCTCGGTGTTCCACACGTACTTGTTCGCCGAAAGCGGCTTGTCCTGGTTCAGCGGCAGCCACGTATGGGCGTTCTGGAACCGATAGTAAAGGGTGTAGGCCAGCTTGTCGGAGTCCGGGTCGGCCGCCGCCCAGTTCAGTTCCAGGTTGCACGAGCGCGGGAGAGGCCACGTCTGTACGACCCTGACGTCGGAGTCCTTCTTGCCCGCCGGCGTCTCGGGCGGCTGCCCTTTTTCAGTCAGGCGCTTGTAGTTGATTTCCTTCAGCTCCGGACGCTGGTTGTCCGTAAGGAACGCCGCTCGCACTTCGTCGAGCCGGGCCGCTACCCCTTCCAGTTTGACCTTGAACTGGAAATACCTGCCCCGAGGCGAC
This sequence comes from Planctomycetota bacterium, assembly GCA_016930595.1. GTDB lineage: Bacteria > Planctomycetota > SZUA-567 > JAFGGJ01 > JAFGGJ01 > JAFGGJ01. Next base: position 24,518 of record JAFGGJ010000020.1, on the reverse strand, counting down.
GTTATCTTTTCTCCGGGACGCGTTATCGAGGCGGACCATTCGGCCCAGGTGTCGTCCGGTTCGGCTGTCTGCCCTGAACGCGCCTGCACCGAAATCCTGCCGGTGCCCCGCCAGGACATCCTGCCCCAGGCTGCCGTGAATCCGGCGTCCAGCACCGGGGAAACGAATTCACCGGTCTCGGCCTTTGCGTCTATCTTCAGCAGCGCGGCGGGGGCGTTCGTCGCCAGCAGGACGACGTCGTCGTCCGACATGCCGATCGCCGTAATGCCCTTCTGCTCCACGTCGAGGAGAGTCTCGTATGCGGTACCGTCGGTCGCCAGGCGGTACAGGTGGCCGGCGTTGCCGGTGGCCACCAGCACACGGCCCTTGGCGTCCGACTTCACGTCCCAGACGAATTCCTTGTCCGCCCCGAAGAGCCGTTCCGCCCCGCCGTCAAGACGCACGCGGTAGACGGAAAAAGCCTTGGGGGCGTGCGTCGGCAGGCTGCCGGCATCCTTCTTTTCCTGCTTGGGAGCGTCGCTCCCCTGCTCGGGAGGCTTCTGGCCGGAAGTCCCGTCGGCCTCGCCCTTGTTGGCGCCCGCTATGAGACCCGTGATGTCGAGGTGCAGGGCCCACACTTCTTCCTCGGCGCAGTCGTACAGCACCCCGGCGCTGTTCTTGTCCCGGACTTCGTAGACAAGCCCCCTCGGCGCCGAACCGGCGTACACGCGTCCTTCGGCGGAAACCGCCAGGCTTAGCAGGTGCGTCTCCCCGGAATCGAACCACAGGGTCACGGCCCCATCGCGGTCTATCCGGTAAAGGTCGCCTTCCGGACCCGTGGCGGCGTAGAAAACCTTGTCCTTGATACTGTACTCAAGGTCCCAGACGTAGTCCGCGGGCAGCCGGGCGAACAGTTCCGCCTTGTACTTGCCGTCTTCGTGCTTAAGGCTGAAGATCTTGCCCTGCGGCATGCTGCCGGCCAGAATCAAGCCGCCGCCGTCGGAGGCGAAACACGTTACCGCCAGCACCCCGGCGTCCCACGCTTCGGATACCTTGTCCCCCTCGTAGATCATTACCTTTCCGTTGTTGCCCGTACCTGCCAGGAACCTGCCGCCGCCCATTGCAAAGAGCGCCCACACGGCTTCTTCCTTTTCCACCGGCATGGCTTCGAACGCGAAGCCCGGCAACAGCGTGCCTTCGCTCGATATCGACAACCCCTTGCACTCGCCCTTCAGAAACTCGTCCTGCGTGCCGAACACCCAGAACCCCGTGCTTACGGCCAGGACTCCGGCACAGAGCAGCAACGCGGATGAGCAAACCAACGCGACCTTCTTGTTCATCGGGGTATGACCTCCACGGCGGCTGATGCGCCGCCTTCAAGCACGTAGTCCGTACGGACGTCCGTCTCGCGGCCCTCGTTGAATACGCCGGTTTCGGGGCCGAGCGCCTGCAGGACCGTCTCCGGCAGGTGTCTCAGCAGCATGCCGTTGGCTCCCGCCCCCTTGACCTGCGGAGCGGCGACGACCACCCGCAGCACTTCGGCCGACCCGATGCGCGCACGCTGTTCCAGCAGTTCCCGCAGCGTCCGGGCCGCGGGTTCGGGCGGGCGCAGCCGCGCAGCCGAACCCGCCGACAGCGCAAGCGTCGTCCGCGCTCCCACGAGCGGGGCGGCAACGTCCACGGCCACGGTCTCCAGCTCGTTCGGTCCCCTGCCGTAAGGCCGCAGCCTGACCAGCGCCCGGAATTTCTCTTCAGACCGCACCACCGGCGGCAGGTCCAGCCGTTCGATTACCGCGTAGTGGTGCCCGGGCTCAATTTCCATCGAGACGCTTATCGATTCGACGCCGGCCTTTTCGAAAGGACTTTCGTCCACGGCGCGCAGCAGCGCCATGAGTTCGAAGACGGGCGGCGACGCCGAAGAAGCGGCTTCGCTGCTTTCTATCCTGAAAGGTTCCTTTTCGCCCGTCACCGACAGGGTTATCCGTGAACGCACCCGGCAGGCGTTGCCGTACGGCAGCATCTTGTCGCCCGAATCCCACAGGGCGTAGGACGCTACCCTGGGCCATAGCCCGGCCACTTCCGACACCTGGTAGTGGAACGTCCTTTTCTTTTCGGTGCCGGCCACCGCCCCCGTCACTTCAAGCGGGATTGTCCGCGTCCTGCGCCCGATTTCGCCTTCTATGGCGGAAAGATGGTCGAAGACGAGCGAGCCCACTTCCGGACCCGTTTCGGTCAGCTTAAAGCTGGAGTAACTTCTGGATATCACCGTCAGCACGGCAGCCTTCGTCATCGGCGCACGCACCGGGCCCGTACCGAGGAACGGATGGCCGAAAGCGTATACTCGGGCCCCGTCCACCCACGTCACCGTGCCGGTGGCGGTCCAGTCCATGTCCCCGGATAGCAGCCTGACGCCGATCGGGTCCCCCGCCCGGAACGGCTTGTCTTCGGGCTTGGGCAGAGGCTGCGGTTCGGCGGCTTCCCCGGCCCCGGCTCCTTCGACGGGGATAAGCCCGGCGGACTCGAAATACCGGGCGATTTCCCGCAGTACGCGCGGCGACGCCCCGGAAACCGTCAGCGGCGTGGACAGCGGCCGTATGCTGTTGGCATAACAGCGGCCCGGCAGACTGAAGTCGGGCGGCGCCGTCCCCTGATGTCCCGCGGGACGGACCTCCCTCCCCGCCGCCTCGAGCGGCTTGAGCTCCGCCGTGGCGCCCCGTGCCCCGGAATACATGGGCCACTCGACGCACTGCTTCACTTCCAATCCGGCGGCGCGCGCGGGCCCGCTGGAACGCGGGTCGGCCGGAAGTCCTTCCGTAACCGGACGGTCCATCATGTTGTATGCGGGGGTTATTCCCGCTATCGGGTCCACCTGGAAGGACCAGCCGTAGGCCAGCGCGCCCAGCAGTCTTTCTCCCCCGTTCTCTTCCACGACGTACAGCGGCGATCCGGACATGCCGGATATTATCCCGGCCTTATCGGTTACGGGGTGCCTGATGCGGCAGACGACTATGTCCTGTGAAGGGAACGCGTTCTTGAGCGTCCCGAGGACCTCGAAATCAAAGCGCTCGGCCGTGGTGCCCTTGAAAACCGTCAGCCCGTAACCACGCATGCCGGGCCGCACCGCTTCCCTGGGCACAATCTCGACTCCGCCCGCAGCACAATGCAATACCAGAACCGTGCCGAATACCGCGGCGGCGATACGCAAGGCGCGCTCTCCTCACCAGGCCGTTGCCCTGCGAACCGGATCGCTGTCCCTCTGCCCAGGGACATTTCCAGTCCGCCGGTACGTGCTCAATATCCAATAAAGAGCCATCCCACAACATTATCGGCCGTTGGATAGGGGTTCTTTGAGGGTTTCGGAGCGCGTCATGAGATATTTTCATGGCCCGGCGGAAGGCCGCCCGGGGCCGGGTCACCCGCCGTGGAGTGCCTTTCTGATCAACCGTTCCTCTTCGCTGAACCGCATCTCCATCTCCGCCCGCAGGGCGCCCGCGGACAGGTAACGTTCCCATTTCACACGGGCGCGCTCCTTGAGTTCCATCAGCCCGGCGTGAATATCATGCAGCATGCCGAAAGCCGTTTCATCCCGGGGTTGCCGGGCCAGTCGGGCCAGCACCCGCACGAGCCACAGTTTCAGCACGGCTTCATCGGCCGCCAGCGTGTAGAGTTCGACGTGGATGCGCCCCGCGCCGTCCGGACGGACCTCCCTGAGCGCACGGCTCCCCCGGTCCAGCGCCGACATCCTCTGCGTCATGGCCGCAGCGGCGGGTTGGGGATAACCGCTCATCTTCCCGCTTATCCGCGCGTCCAGGGGCTTTGCCCGCCACTCCGCCGCCTCGTCCGAAGTCCTTTCCATCTCCGCCTGGTCGTACACCAGCCCAGGCATCGACAGCTCGTATTCCGCCATGCCGGCCGCGCGGTCGCCCAGAAACACCTCGCCGAAGCGCGCGGGAAAGTCCACCAGCCAGCGCGCGTCCGCTATGCGCGCCTGCCACATGGCTTCCGCCCCGGCGGCGATACCCATCATCGTCAGCTCCGGGAACACGTGGCGCACCGCCCAGGACGTCACGAGCGAGCCCAGGGCGCCGTCTTCCACGGCGGCGCGGGCGGCCGCCCACACGTTGGGCAGGTGGAACTTGAGGTTCGGATGCGTATACGGGTCCCCGGACGAGCGGACGGCGCTTGCCGTAAGCACGTCATAGCCCTGTTCCCTGAGGTACTCCGTGAAGGCAAAGCCCTCGGTCCAGCATCCGTTGACAACGTCTTCGGCCGTTTCGGCGAACGGCTCGATCTTCTCCTGGGGGATGTCCTGCCGGTCTTCGTTCAGCGTCCGCCCGTGGCCCCAGACGTGCACCATATCCACTTCTTCGCCGTACGACCAGTAATCCCAGTCGACCAGCACCACCGCCTTGTCGATGTATTCGAACGCTTCCGTATGGCTGAGAGGCATGTCCGCCCACATCATCGGCCGCACGCCGCGTTGCAGCACGTGGTTCAGAATTTTTTCCATGTGCCTGCCGAACACCGGCCCTTCCCCTTCTCTTTCCACGGCGTCCCTGCAGGCCGGGCACGTTCCAAGGTCCCAGGCTTCGTCCCCGCCCACGTGCAGAAAACGCGCCGACGGATGCGCGTCCAGCACTTCGTCCGCCATGCGTTCCACGAGTTCGGCGGATTCGGATTTCAACGGGCACAGCATCGCCGCCGTTTCGGCAAGGTCTCCATGGAAAGGCGTGAGAAATTCCAGGTGCCCCAGGCTCTGTATCAGGGGGATGACTTCCATCCCACGCGCCCGGCAATAGTCGTCATAATGCCGGGCGTCGCCGGGGGCCCAGCTCTCCGCGTGCCGGGGTCTTACGGCCTCCGAATACGGAAACTTGTCTTCATATTCCACCACTATCGTGTTGTAGCGCATGGCGGCGAGCTTGTCCGTGAGCTCGTACAGGTAAGAGCGGCTCATGAGCTGGCATTTAAGGTCCAGGTGGTACGCCCGGATTTCGAGGTCCGGGCCGTCTTCTATAGTGCCCACGGGCAGGTCGCCCCGCGATGCCAGGTAGGCTATCGTCCGCAGTCCCTGCAGCGCCCCCGCCTCGTCCGATGACTCAAGCACGACGCCGTCGCCGGCGATCTGCAGGCGGTAGTTCTCCTGCGCCATGGTTTCGGTCCGCAGCATCACGGTGATGCCGTCATCCGCCGTTTTCAGGCCGAGGACGCTCCTGGGGTCGAGCTTCTCGAAACGCGTTCCGCAGAGCCTGAAGCCCGCCCTGCAGGCAAGGCGGCCCCCGGTATATTCCGCTTTCCTCACCCTCGGGAACACTGTCAGCCCCGGCATCAGGTTCTTCTCCTTCCGGCGGTCCGCTGCCGGCGGGTCCGCCCTCGTACACTTTACCCGGCCTTTGTCCTCCCTGCAATGACGCCGGGCACGGCCGCGGGTATAATTACCTCACGGAAGGACAGCGATGCCGCGCAGCTTAAATCTTTTGATCCTGGCATCCGCCGCCTGCTGCACTGCCCTGTACGGTGCCGCGTGGCGCGAACCCCGGTGCGGGTTCAGGCGATCCGTCGAAGCCGCCAAAGGCTATCGTTGCGACGCAAATTCCCTGTCGTTCTACCATGCCGGCCGCTCGCGCGACGACCTTGCCGACCTGCGCGTCTACGATTCGCAGGGCGCCGTTGTGCCACACATGGTCCTGCAGGCGGGACCCGGCGATTTCGCCAGGATCGCTTTCCGGTCCGGCGCAGACGCCGGCCGTTTCTACCTCTACTACGGCGACCGGCAGGCGTCCGCGCCGCGTTACTCGTGGAAACCCGCCGGCGGCCTGCTGCTGGAAACCCGGCGCTACAGGGGCGGGACCCCTTCATCCATCGAAGCCATGCGCCGGATTATCGACGACAGCCGCCCTTCTTACGGCAAGAGCTTTGTCCCCAACGTGTTTCACGGCCTGAACGTCTTCGGTTCCCACACCAACTACGTCAGCATCTACACCGGGACCCTGTACGCGCCGTCCAGCGGCAAGTACGTGTTCTGCACCTCGAGCGACGACGCCAGTTTCCTCCTCCTCGACGGCAAAGTCGTCGTACAGTGGCCCGGCTGGCACGGCGCCGTCGGCGATACCCGCCACAACGCCCCGGCGGACCTGTCCGCCGGAGCGCACCAGTTCGAATACCTCCACGTCAACGGCAGCGGCCCCGGCATTGCGGTGGCGGCTTGGCAGCATCCCTCCGCCGCCGGCATCACGCCGATCCCGGCCGATGCCTTCGGCAGGCCCGGCACCGCCGCCCCGGGCCCGGTGGAAACCAAGGGAGGCGGCGGCGCCGCCGACTTCCAGTGCGAGGTTTCCGGCGAAGCCGTCCTGCCCGACGGATCCTACATCGTCAAGCTCGCCTTCAAGGATACCGCCGGCGTCGAAGCCGAAACTTCCTGGGACTTCGGCGACGGCCTTAACGGGCGCGGACGCGTGACTTCGCACATCTTCCTGGCGGAAGGCGACACCGTCATCAGGATGTCCAACAGGTACGGGTCCTGCGAAAACCGGGTCTGCGTCGAACGCAGATACTGGATGGACATGTCTCCGCAGAACCCGCTCAGGGACTTTGTCCGGACGATCCGGGGGTACGACTTCAACAGGATGGACGCCGCCCGCCTCGCCAAGGCTCTTGAAATATTCCAGTCCGTAGAAGATGCCGCCGGGGCGGAACTTGTCATGCAGGCCGCCGTCGAAAGAGCCGGCGACGTCGACGCGTCCACGGTGGCCGAATCAGCCGTTACTCTTTCCAGGGGCATGTCGGTCCTGGATCCCGCCAAGGCCCTCCAGTTGCTCACCCGCGTGCAGGACGCTCTGGCGAAATCGCCTCCCGAGCTCGCGCGCGTGCTGCTCGCGCAGGCGGACGTCCACTTCTACTACCTCAACGATGACAAGAAAGCCCTTGAACTCTACGACCGCATCGTCGGCCGTTTCGCCGGCAAGGTTCATGAACACACCGTCCGCATCGCCAAGATCCGCATCGGCGACCTGTACCGGAAACAGAAGGATTACAACAAGGCCCTGCGCGCCTACACGGACGCCGAGCGCCTGAAGATAAATCCCTGGCCCGAAGACCGCCTTGCCGTCCGCAAGGGCTCACTGTACCTGGAAGTGGAAAGCTACCTGAAAGACGGCAGGCTTGACGACGCCGCTTCCTCTCTCGATACTCTCGAATGGGAATACCCCGCCGAACGCCTCCGCGGCGAAAGCTCCCTCCTCAGGGGCCGCCTGGCCCTCGCTGCCAGGAACACGCCGGAAGCCTTCAAGCAGCTCTTGGCCCTCGTCGACGTCAACCCAGGCAGCGAATACGCCGCCGAATGCATTTTCCTGGCCGCGCTCATCCGCCGGCAGGAAGGCCGCACCGATGAAGCCAAGGCCCTCGAAAAACGCATCGTTGACGAATATCCGGAAAGCCCGCGCGCAGCCGAGCTCGCCGGGTAGCTTGTTTATCCGTGTAGTAGGGAGAAGTACACATGAACACGCGCACCGCATTACTCGTGACGGTCTTCTGCCTTTCGACCGCGGCCGCCCCCGCAAACGTGCACGACGCGGAAATCGTCCGCATGGTGGTGCAGGCTGACCACGTCGAGTTCCGGTAGCCGGCGGCGAAGCGCGCTGTTTTCGTCCGCTTCCATCCTTGACACGTCTCCCGCCGGTGCAATACTTGCCCGCGCGGGGCCTTTCCCGCAGCAGAAACCGCCGGCAGCCGCATGTAAAGGAGCAGGACGATGGCCGATATCAAGGTGACCGTGTGGAATGAATTCCGTCATGAGAAGAAGAACGAACAGATAGGCAAGCTCTACCCCAAGGGAATGCACGGCGCCATTGCCGAAGGCCTCAAGAAAGCCGGCGGCTTCACCGTCCGCACCGCCACGCTCGACGAACCTGAGCACGGCCTCACGCAGAAAGTGGTGGATTCCACCGACGTCATGCTCTGGTGGGGACATACCGCCCACGGCGAAGTCAAGGACGAGATCGTCCAGCGCGTCAAGACGCGCGTGCTGGAAGGCATGGGTCTCATCGTCCTCCATTCCGGCCACTTCTCGAAAATATTCCGCGCCCTGCTCGGCACCAACTGCTCGCTCAAGTGGCGCGAAATGGGCGAAAAGGAACGCATCTGGGTCATCGAGCCGTCCCACCCCATAGCCGAAGGCCTCGGCGAATACTTCGAACTCCCGCATACCGAAATGTACGGCGAGCGCTTCGACATCCCGCAGCCGGACAGGCTGGTTTTCGTGTCGTGGTTCCAGGGCGGCGATGTGTTCAGGAGCGGCTGCTGCTTCGAAAGAGGCCACGGGCGCATCTTCTACTTCCGCCCCGGGCACGAGACTTACCCCGTCTTCTACGACGAGAACGTCCGCAGGGTAATCGCCAACGCCTGCCGCTGGGCCGCACCGCGCATCATAAAGAAAGACGCCTGCCCCAACGTCAAGGAACCCTTGGACCCGGTGCCGGCGGAAGAATAGCCCTTACGCTCCCCCCTTCCCCGCCAGGTCGCCTTTCCGGTACCTGTCGACGACCGTGTCCACGGCCGATAGATCCATATCCGCCGGCACACGGCTTGTCGCGGACCGGTCTTTCGCGTCCCACGTCGCAAGCGACGCGTCTATTTGCGACCTCAGCAGCCTCTTCCCCGTTTCCCCGTCCCCTTTTTCGATGTTGTTCAGCGCCAGGATGAGCGTGCTCGCCCCGGCGTATATGCTGACAAGGTATGAACGGTAGGCCCGCCGCCGCCCGACGGCCGCCCCCACGGCGAACCCCGCGAAGGCTATCAGCGCGCCGGCCCCTGCGAATGCCAGAGCTTCCATCCGCCGCTCCTTTCCGGATCGTGGCAATCCACGCCGTACCTTGACCTGCCTTTATTCGGGACGCTCAGACCCCGTTTCCGCTCCGCCCGGCGCTATCGGCCCTTTCCACACGCTCCCGCCGAACGTAGTCACGTAGAGCACCGACGGGTCATCCGGGTCGAACGCCGGCCTCTGGATGTTGCTGAACGGCAGCGCGTCGAACCCCTCCCACGTCCTCCCGCTGTCCCGGCTCAGCCACAGCCCCGTCCCGGGCGATCCTTCGCACAACGACATGTATATCCACCCGCTGCGCGTGGGGTGAAAGTAGCCCCCGAATGTCTCCGGCCCCTTGCTCGCCAGCCTCTGCCAGGTCGCGCCTCCGTCGGTCGTGCGGTACAGCCCGCCGCTCTTGTCGTTGGCGTCGGCCGCCCCGAGAAGTATGTGCCTGCTGTCCTTCGGGTGCACGTCGAAGTCCTTCGGCCAGTCGAGCCGGTTCGACGCCGTAATGTGCTCCCAGCTCTCCCCGCCGTCCGCGGACCGGTACAGCCCCGCCCCTTCCTTGACGAACGGGCCGTACGTGCGGGTGCGCTTGCCCGTAACGAGAGCGAAGAGCGTGCCGTCCGCATGCAGCAGCACCCGGCAGACTCTCTGGTTCGCTCCCGGCGCCCCCAGTCCCTGCGATTTCCTCGTCCACGTCTTCCCGTCGTCCGTGGACTTGTAGACGCCGTGTTCCAGGACAGCCGCGTAGAGCGTCCGGTTGCCCTTGGGACTCCTGCCGTCCACCGCCACCGAACAGCACGGCGCCATCGGCAGGCCTTCCATGGACTTCTGCCAGTGCGCGGCGAAATCCGTGCTCACACACATGCCCCCGGGCCCGCGCTCGGGGCTGTTGTTCCAGTGCCGCCCCCCGACGATATTCCCATTGGGTATGTCATGCACGTCCGTGAACGTCCCCCAAACCTTGCCGGGTATTTCGGGGTCGAACGCAAGCTCATAGCACGTGTTGCGCCATGGCGCCCATTCCTCCCTGTTCCACCAGTGCCACGATTTGCCCCCGTCCACCGACCGCCCGAACCCGATGTCCGTGTACGCAATGTAGTGGCGGTTGTGCTCGAAGGGGTCTATGTAGTAATGCCACGTGGACGTCACGACGAGCCCGTTGCACAGCCAGGTGCTCCGTGGACCGGGCGGCGAATCAGGGGCGAGCACGTTGTGCGCGCTGTTCCAGGTCTTTCCCCCGTCAAGCGTCGTAAAGCACTTCATCCCGCCCACGCGTATCAGGATGTCCGGGTCGCCCGGGCATATGGCCGCCCCGCTCGCAGGCTCCTGGTAGCTCTGCCCCAGCGTGTACGAATGGTAGTTCGGCGACACGTTGTACTGATCCGCTTTGAACCGCGGGTCGTAGTACAGCGTCGCGCGCCATGTGCCGCCGGCATCGTCCGACCGGAAGCACGTCGTGTGGTGCGGCGGCCAGAACCCCGTGTTCAGGTTGTTGGCGTATACCGTCTTCGGCTTCACGTTGGTCGTCAGCACCTGCGTGTACGTCGCGATCTGCGCCTGCGACCACTGGTCATGCGCCTTCAGGTCCTGGTTGATGCCTTCCCCCATGGCCGATACCCACTGCTCCCCGCGATCGCTCGATTTGTACACCCCGCCGTCGTATGCGCCGTCCACGTTCTTCCCCGGTATCACGCAGTACAGGATTATCTCCCCGGTCCCGGCGTTCGATCCCCCGGCGAACGAACGGATATCCTTCCACGGCAGTCCCCCGGTCTTTTCCTGCCAGGTCTGTCCGCCGTCGTCGGACCGCCATATCCCCTGCGCCGTGGCGGCGAATATCGTCCGGTTCGCCCCGGCGCCCGTCTGGTCGAAGTGGAACCCCACGCCTTCGCCGGCGGGCCCGTTGCATTTCTTCCACGTCGCTCCCCCGTCGCGGGATATGTCCACACCTTCCGCGGTGCCTATCATCATCAGCGAAGGGTTCCCGGGGGACATGGCGATTTCCCCCGCCGGTCTTGCCGACGGTTTCCCCGCGGCCGTCCACGTCTCTCCGCCGTCGCGGCTCATCTTCAACGCCCCCCAATAGCCTCCCGCCGCGTAGATTATGTCGTCGTTCGCCGGGTGGAAACACGGCCGGCAACGCGTGTTGCCCCCGATCTGCGCGTGGTGGATCATCTTCCACGTGCGTCCTTTGTCGTTCGAGATGAACGCCGGCGACATGTCGCAGTTCACGAACATCCGCCCCTTATGGCTTATGGCGGGGGTGAACATCGCTCCGCCGCCGGAAAACCCGATCGGCACCCATCCGCCGCGGGGCGGAACGAGATCCTTGCCGCTCCCGGCAGGCGCGGGCCTGGACGCGGGCGGCGGCGCGGCCGCCGGGACTTCCGGCTGCGCCTCGGCGGGGTGCAGGCGGGCGGCGAGTCTGTAGGCTTCTTCCCTTATCTCCCCGGTGTCCAGTTCGGCTGCCTTCTGCAGCTCGGACTCCGCCTCCTCGACAAGATCGTTGGCCACACAGTAGCGGGCGAGCACCATGCGGTACGCCGCATCCTCCGCGCGGAATTTCCTTGCAAGCCCGTACAGCCTCCGCGGGGCGAACCCTTCCCATGCCACGCCGACTTCCTGCCCCATCACTTCCACGTTCACTTCGTTCGCGTCGGCGCTTATGAGCGTCGCCCTCGCGGGCGCCCCGAAGTAATCGATGAAGAACTTCGTCCCGCCGCCCTTGCCGGCCGCCTCGGTCACCGCCTCCTTGATTTTCTCCACCGGATCGGCTTCCCCGCCGCACGCGCCCCCGGAGAACAACATCCAGCCGAGCGCGATGAAAACAGGAATCCCGCTGTTATACATGGCTTCGCCTCCCGTCGGCCCCCTGACACACTCTCCTACACGCCAGCCCGCCCGCGGTCACGTGTGCAGCCCCATGGGGCGGAGAAGCGCGGGAAACGTCTTCCGGCCATGCCGTGCGGGCCTCCGCGGAAGCGCCCCTCGTGCCCCCGGGAATCCCGTACTGCCTCCCTTACCTTGCGTGTCTGATGATAATCTCCGGGCCGTCCGTGCCGTCGCCGTTATCCGAGGTGCGGACCTGCGTGCGGATCCCGTAGCCGTCATCGACCTTGCGGTCCGGCGTGCCGGTGATGTAAAATCCGTGGAACGGGACCCCCTTCTGGATCCGGTTCATCGCGGCCGTGATGTCGAATTCGACCCGCACGGGCGGATCCTGCGTGTCGGACCCGGCATCCGCGGGACAGACCGCCGAGGCGACGGGTTCCGCTTCCGTGTCCGCTCCTATCGCAAACGCTCCGTTCTTCCAGGTCCGGCCCGCAGCCCTGTTGTTGAACGTCGCCTGGTCCGGATGCCAGTCCGGGGTGGTCACGAGGTAGGCGCTCAACCTGTTGGGCATGCGGCTGGCGCAGTCCCACGCCTTGACAACCAGCTTGGCTTCGAACACTTCCCTGCCCCGCGGCAGAGAAGACAGGTCGCAGCCCACCAGGATCCCGCTGTGCTCGGCTGAATTGTGCGCGGCCTGGATGCGTATGCTGCCGCCTTTGCCCGCCTGGTCGGGATCGGCCGCAAAAATGCCGCCGTCCCGGATGCCGCTGCGTCCCTTGAATTCCACCGTGACCGCGTTGGCCAGCATGGCTTCCCGTTCAGCCCTGGCTTTGGCCTTCGCCTTTTCCTCTTCCTCGAACCGGGTCCACGAAACCGGCTGCTTGGACCAGTTGCCGTTCACCAGCGGAATGGTGGGCACATGCCCGTAAGGCGCCGGGTACTGCCTGTCCGTCCCGCTGGCCAGCAGCGTGGCCACGGCCCGGGCGCGAAGCGTCGGCAGCGTGTCCATGGTCAGGCCTTCGAACGAGATCAGGCCGGGGTCTTCATAATTCTTCTGGTCGATCTTGCCCGTCAGGCTGATGGAAGCCGCCAGCGTCCGGCGGGCCTGTTCGCGCGACCATCCGTCCGCAACCGACAACTTGTAGAAATATTCCATGGTCTGCACCGCTCGGCGCTGGATCTTGAGGCGCACGCTGGCCAGCGGCTCGGCGGCGTCCGTCGGCCCGGGCGGGTACACGATGTTCAGCGTATCCGGCCGGCCCCAGTCCCTGCTGTCATAATTCTTGTTCGCCAGCGCCTGGTAATAGGGCATGGAACCGTCGCAGCCGAAGATCCAGTTCTTGAGCATGCTGGCTTCCAGCTCGAAAATGGCCTGGTTCATGTTGATGCCCCCGCCGTAGCGGCAGTGGACTTCCTGCGGAAAACGTATCCGGCGCTCGCGCAGGTTATAGGCCGCGGTAAAAACGTCGCTGGAAGAAACAAAACAGTCGTAAGCGCCGTCGGCCGTGGTGAACAGCTGGCGCATGCGCGAAACGTCGGCCCTGTATTCGATTCGTGTGCCCTCCATGCCGACTCGGTCAACGACTTCACGGAACTTGCGCGCAAACATCACCAGGGCGAAATAATCCTCCATCTGCGCCGGTTCGTCCAGTATCCACCAGGTGCCGTCATTGGGGCGGTAATGATAATTGATCTTGTTGTTGAGATAGAACTGCAGCCTGGTCGTGCCCCATTTCTTCGCCTTCAGGTGCTCCACGAACTGCGCGTTGACCGTATCCCAGGTATCCCAGTAGCGCTGTGTAAAAGCTATTTCCAGCGGCGGGGCATGCTCGCCGTGGTCTTTCTGGATCAGCGGCGGCAGTTCGTTTTCGTCCCTCTTAAGGTCCCCGGTGGACTCCACGCTGGTCCTGAACCTGTACTGGCTCTTCAGGTCGGCGGGCCAGAATTCGTTGTTGGGCAGGTAGCACAGGGCTTCCGGTTCCCCCTGCCCCGGACCGATGTAGCCTTTCTCCGCGGTGAAAGCCGTACCGTCGAAATACGGGCCGTACCAGTCGTCGAACTGGCTCCAGTCCGTGATCCGCGCCTGCTTGCCCCAGCCTTCGAACCTTGGGGCGGACCATGGATTCGCCAGCCGGCCGTTGTGGCTGTACTGCAGGACGTTGTACGTACAGCGGTGCCAGCGGGACAGCCGGCGCACCATGGTGTCGACCTTCTTCAGGCCGCCCAGGCGCTCAACCCCTGCCCCTTCATTGGAAGTGCGCGAATAGGTGTGCACTTCCGTCGTGTGGCTGGGCTTGCCGGGCAGCGTAACGTTCACTACCTTCAGAGACACGGGGATCGCCCTGTCGGCTCCTCCGGCACGTACCGTCAGGCTGCCGCTGTAATCTCCCGCGGCGGCGGTCCCGGGCACGTAAATATCGACCCATACGCCCACGGCTTTCTGGCCGGGGACGTTATTGCCTTCGATGGGGATGCTGAACGTCCCGCTGACCGGAACGCACACTTCCGGAATGTACTTCGCCGGGCCTCCCTGGGGCGCGTCCGCTACGCACCACACCGTGAACAGCTTGACGTTCGTGGCGGCGGGTATCCGCTCCCCGGCCGGGCCGGTCAGGTCGGACATGGCCGCGCTTATGCCGCTTACGGGCTCTTCGGCCTTGAGCGACAACTGGAAATCCACGATCTCTTCTTTCGCGCTGAACAGCACCACCGCACGGTCCGGCCCGTCCCAGACGCTGTTGCCGCAGCGCGCATCTCCGTCAACCGGGCCCTGGGGATCGCCGCTGAACGGATCGATCCTCACCTGGCCGGGCACAGCGTACACGTCTACCCCTCCCACGGAAACCACCGACGGGCCGGCGGCCTTGCGGCCCATGGGCAGGTCTTTGCCGTCCGCAAGGGCGCGCATGGGGACTTCCGCCAGCATGTGGCTGGCCGAGGCGGGCTTGCCGCGGTTGCCCGCCGCATCGTACGCCTGCACGGCAAAGTGGATTGTCCTGCCCGATGGCAGCCCCTGCAGAAAAACCAGGTAGCTGCCGTCATGCTCGGGGTAATGCGGCACACGGTAACGGGCCGCCTTGGCGGCCGCATTCAGGTCCGTTATGGGCCGCTCCGACCAGTACACGTCGTACCCGAAAGCCTGCGTGCCGAAACCGGTATCCGGGGCGGGGGTAAAGCGCATGACCAGTTCCCCGTCTGCCATCTCGCGCGTATCGAAACGGATCATCCCGGGCTGGCCGGGCGGCGTCGTGTCTTTCTCGGAGCTGACCACGACTTCCAGGCGGGGTTCTTTGCCCCGTGCCTCGCGGCTGAAATACGAATTGTTGGTGCGGGTCTGGCCGGAACCGTCGTAGACGGCGATGCTGTCGGCGTCTCCGCTGGCCAGGGCGTACACGATGTCCGGGTGCACGTCGGCGGCGCGCCACTGGCCTTCCTCCGGCTCGACCTCCGTCTTGTACCAGAACGATCCCCCGTAACCCATGCACACGGAATAGAAGTCCGACGTGTTGTCCGCGCCCCAGTACTTGCCGTCTTCCCCCACGGGCGAATAGTAATGGGCCGCTCCAGGCTCGACGGCGTAATCGGTTGAAGCGCCTTCATTCCAGGGGACGGTCACCGTGGATATGTCCAGGTAGCGCAGGTCGTTGTCCTTCACGTGCACGTGCAGGGTCGCCTTTTCAATCCTGTGCCCCTTGATGGAAGAGAGGTCGAAGCGCAGAACCCCCGTGTCCTCGCCGCCCTTGGCCCTCAGGTATTCGCGTCCGCCAACCGACTGTTTGCGCTCGTCCGGGTACAGGTGGATGGTTGCGTCGGCCGTGGGGATGAAGGACTTGGTCTCGGTCGTCGGCGGCGGAGGCGGGGGCGCGGGTGTGGGCGGAGGAGCGGGCGTCTGGACTTCCGGCTGCGCCGCGGGTTCCTGCTCAACGGGCGGCTGCTCGACCACGGGCTGAGGCTGGGGAGGCTTCTGCGTGCAGCCAGCCAGGCTCAGGAACAGGACCCCCAGTACTGCGGCAACCGAGTTTTTCATCTGGCTTCCTTTCATGGCGTGTGTGCCGTGTCCCGCAAAGCCCGAGTCGGCCGTTAGTATAGTGCCCGAAGCAGAAAAGAGCAAGGCGGTGCGGCGGTCTTGCGCGCGGGATACGTTTCCTCGGCGACAAGCGGGGGGCGCTGAGCGACCAGACCCGTGGTATCCTGGGGCCACAATGTCTTATTAGCCTTGATATTATGCCTTACACCGTTAGAATATTGTTTATTCCTGTTCCATGCCAGCATCACAAAATCGCTGCAGGAAGCGGATCTGATCGAGTAGGAGTTCCTGGGTGGCAAAGGACCAGAGCTTCTTCGAAGAAAGCAAGGACCAGTCGCGGGTCAAGTCCGCGATTGTTGCCAAGTACTTCGATGCCTGGGCTCAGGTTATGATAGGCGTGCAGAACAGGCCGTGGAACACCCACCCCAAACGAATCGCCTATATCGACCTCTTCGCGGGACCAGGACGCTACACCGATGGAACACAGTCAACTCCGCTGCTTGTCCTTGAGAAAGCCATCGGCCACGATGTCATGCGCGAAAGGCTGGTGGCCATCTTCAACGACAAAGACGAAGCGAATACCAACTCGCTTCAGAAGGCCATCAATGAATTGCCGGGCATTGACACACTGAAACACCAACCGCAGGTCTCCACCCACGAGGTTGGAGACGAAATCGTGAAGATGTTTGAGCAGATGAAGCTGGTGCCAACCCTTTTCTTCGTGGACCCGTGGGGCTACAAAGGGCTTTCCTTGCGGCTTGTCAATTCCGTGCTCAAGGACTGGGGATGCGACTGCATCTTCTTCTTCAACTACAACCGCATCAACATGGGCCTCAACAACGAGGCAGTCCGCGAGCACATGAATGCCCTCTTCGGCCAGGAACGCGCCGACGACTTGCGGACACGCTTGGAGCCCCTGTCACCTGTCGAACGCGAACTTCTGATAGTCGAAAAGCTGTGCTCCGCCTTACGGAAACTTGGACCCGAATATGTCCTCCCATTCCGGTTCAAGGATGATCGGGGGGGGCGGACCAGTCATCACCTGATTTTCGTAAGCAAGGGATTCAAAGGCTACGAAATCATGAAGACCATCATGGCAAAGGAGTGCTCCACAGAAGAACAAGGCGTGCCGTCCTTCGAGTACAACCCGGTGGATGCGCGACTGGCCGCGCGTCAGCAACTTCTTTTTCAGCTCTCTCGCCCTCTCGATGACCTTGGCGACATGCTTCTTGCGGAGTTCGCGGGACAGACTCTCACGATGCTGCGCATTTATGTGCAGCACAATGTCGACCGGCCTTACATCAAGAGAAACTACAAAGACGTCTTGCTGAAACTCGAGGCCGAAGGAAAAATCAGCGTGAGCACACATCGCAAAGGAACCTTTGCGGATACAGTGCAGGTTACCTTTCCCGTGCTTGATAACAACGAGGCGAATGATGGGCACTAAGTCGGCCATAGAATGGACGGAGTCCACTTGGAATCCCGTGACGGGCTGCAGCAAGATCAGCCCGGGATGCAAGTATTGCTATGCGGAAAGGATGGCGCGACGCCTCAAGGCAATGGGGCAACCGAACTATGCAAAGGGATTCGACCTTGCACTGCATGAACATGCCTTGGAGTTGCCCTTGAAATGGAAGACGCCACAGGTTGTCTTCGTGAATTCAATGAGCGACCTTTTTCATAAGAATGTTCCCCTGGAGTTTGTGCTCAAGGTGTTTGACGTCATGAATCGCGCCAACTGGCACACCTACCAGGTGCTGACAAAACGATCCGGCCGCCTACGCGAACTCGACCGACGTCTTCCGTGGGCCGCCCATATCTGGATGGGCGTCAGCGTTGAAACCGAGGATTATCTTGGCCGAGTTGATGATCTCCGGCAATCCAGTGCTCATCTGAAGTTCCTTTCGCTGGAGCCGCTTCTCGGTCCGCTGTCGAACATCGACCTCGAAGGAATTGACTGGGTCATTGTCGGGGGCGAATCCGGGCCTCATGCGCGTCCGATGGATGAAGAGTGGGTAATCGACATCCGCGAGCAGTGCGCGAAAGCCATGGTCCCGTTTTTCTTCAAGCAGTGGGGTGGCACGAACAAGAAGAAAGCCGGGCGGTTGCTGGCCGGTCGAACATGGGATGCTATGCCAAAGGCCGTGACAGGGGGATACTAGGGGACGACGCGAGTTTATTAGCTTTGCCTGGGACAGTTGTCGTTCCCAGAAGCATTCCTTCACACTGCTTGCCGACGTATCAGGTCGCGCTGAACCCTTCAGATCGGCACACCCGTCGCTGAAGCCCCCGCGACAAACACCTGCCCCGTCGTGGAATCCAGCTTGAGCAGCGCCGGAACCAGCGTCGCCGCATCCTCCCACAGGTCCACCGGCTTGCGCCTGCCGGGCAGTTGCCCGCTCTTCAGCCACAGGCTGTTCACGCAGTTTGCCGCAAGGGCGGTTTCACGCGCAAGACTCTTGGCCGCGGCGAACGCCGCGAGCGCCGTGTCCACGATCACCTCCGGCGCCACGACCACCAGCAACCGGCCAGCCGGCTTCCGCCGCAGCACCCTCAGCGCCTCCTTCAGCCCCGAAACGGCGTCTTCCGGCTCCGCCCCCTCCCCCAGCACGAACAGCGCAGCATCGTACCGTTCGCCTTCCGCGGGAGCGCACGCGCCGAACCGCTCCGCAAGAGCGTCCCTGTCCGCACCCCCTCGAACGATCAGCGCCGGCATCGCATCCTCCCGCCGCCGATTATACCCGCACGGCCGCTCCGCTTCATGCCAGGTATCCCTCTTTCCGCATCGCCGCCAGCAGCGCCTGGATCGACGCTTCCGGCATCGGTATCCCGGCCTCCTCCAGAATGCCCGCGGCTTCCTTCGCGCTGAGCGCCGCTCCCCGCTCCGCCCGCGCCGCGATCGCCGCTTCCGCACGGGCTTCCGGCTTGCGCGGGTCCTTCAGCGACTTCCCCAGGCTTTCCGACGCCGCGCGGGCCATCCGCACCATGCCTCCGCCGTACCCGGACAGGCCCCGGCCGTACACGGCGATCTTGTCCTCCGTCCCGGAGCTCCTCGCAAACACCGCCCCCAGCCGCCCGTCTTCCCCCGCCACGTCGATGTACAGCATGTCCTCCTCGTCGTCGAACACCCGTTCGCCGAGCGCGGCGTCCCGCGGGAGTTCGCCGGTTTCGACGCACTCGCCCATCGCCGCGTGCACGGTCGCCGCGGCCTCTTCCCATGCCTCCGACCCGCGCCGGAAAAGCGTCTTGTCCACGTAGTACGTGTAGAACGTCTCCATCACGCCCGGTGCGTACGGCGCCGCCGCCGCCGCAATGTCTTCGCAGCCCCACGCTATCGCCTCCGCCCCCAGCAGCGCGCTGGTAAGCCCGTTCCCGGTAAGCACTTGGGCTCCGTTGGACAGCGTCACGGGGAAGACCACGTGCCCGCTCGTTTCTTCTCCCAGCAGCACGCCCTCCCGCGCGCTGTCCGTCGACGACAGGTACTTGTCGCCCACGCACACTGTCTCCACGCTCAGCCCGATGTCCTTCTCCACCGCCTCGGCCAGCGCCATGTCGCTCTCCACGGTCGCAAGGAATCTCCCCACCGCTCCGTGCTCCTCGACAAGATACCTCGCTATGTGATACGACAGCCTGTCCCCGTCGATGACGTTCACCACGCCCCCGCTGCCGGGCACCAGCAGGTAGCCGCGGTCGCCGTCGCCGTCCAGCGCTATGCCGGCCAGGCCCTTCCCGCCGCGCAGGCGTTTGACTATTTCCGGAACACGCTCTTCGTCCGGCCTGTACGCCGTCCTCCCTTCGATCGCGGCGACGCCGGAATCCGCGTTTATGTCCGTCCCGTGCATGTCGCCGTTTATTATTTCGCCGTCGAGCCCCAGGGCTTCGAACACCGCCGCCGCACACCCGGAATACGCCCCGTGCGCCGTGTCCACTATGAACTTCAGGCCCGCGGCGCTCACGTGCTTGAGCTTCCCCTCGAGCGCGGCCTTTGCCGCCGCCGCCGCCAGTTCCGCGGCTTCCGGGCCGTGTTCAACCGCCGTCCGGTCCACCCCGCGGTCCGCGCCGCGCGGCGCCGCGTCGTAGGTGGCCGCCGTTATCGAATAATCCGACACCTTCCCTTCCGGCAGTATCTTCCGCCCGTCCAGGAACATCTTGATCCCGTTCTGGTCGGCAGGGTTGTGGCTCGCCGTCAGGACCACCGCACCGGGCGCGCCGTGCAGCGCGCAGTATACCGGCACCAGCGGCGTGGGACATATCCCCAGGTCCACCGGCCTGCCCCCTCCTCTCAGGATCGCCTCCGTCACCGCACGGCGGTATTCCCCTCCTGTCAGCTCGTCCCGCCCGTCGCCGGCGACCGCCACCCGCATCCCCTCCCCGCTCTCCGCCGATGCGAGTTTCACGAACGCCGCCGCAAGCGCCCCCAGAAAATCCGGCGTCACCCTCCCCTCTTCCAGGAACAGCCGGAACATGTCTCCCGCGTCTCCACGGCCCGTCTTTCCCCGCACCCCGTCCGTCCCCTGGAAACGCACCCTGCTCACGCTCAGCGCAGCGGCAACGTCGGCCCCCCTCGCCGCCGCAGACGCGGCCGCCGCAAGATCGTACATCACGGCGTGTCCGTGCCACGCCGCCAGGGCCGCTTCTATCACGCCGCCCAGGACGCCCGCCCCTCCCCTCCCCGCCCGCTCCCATATGCGCCGCGCCGCGTACTCAAGGCCCCCGCCGCGGCCCAGTCTCCCCGCCGACGCGGGGTCCGCCGTGAAAAACACCCCGTGCTCCCGCCCGATTTCCCTGAACGCCCCTTCGTACCGCCGCAGAACGGCGGCGATCTCTGCGATCGCGGCGGCTTCTTCCGCCATGCGCCTAGTCCGTTTCGAGCGCGCTCATGCACGCCGCCGCTATGTCCCCGGCCGACGGCAGCACGGCGTCTTCGAGCCTGCGCGCCGCGGGGATCGGCACCCGCCTGGCCCCCACGCGCAGGATCGGAGCTTCCAGGTACCCGAACGCCTCCTCGCCGACCGCGGCCGCCAGCTCCGCCCCTACTCCGCCGAAACGGACCCCTTCTTCCGCTATCACCAGCCGCCCCGTACGCGCCGCGCTCTCCGCCACCGTCGCCGTGTCCAGCGGGTAGATGGACCTCAGGTCTATCACTTCCGCTTCCACGCCCTGTCCGGCCAGGTGTTCGGCGGCAGCGAGCGCCAGGTGCAGCGTGTACCCGTACGACGCTATCGTCACGGCGTCTCCCGCACGCACCGTCCGGGCGCCCCACAGCGGCAGCGTCTCCTTCGCATCGGGCACTTCGCCGCGCTTTCCATAGAGCAGCTTGTGCTCCACGAAAAGCACCGGGTCGTCGTCCTCTATCGCCGCCAGCAGCATCCCGCGCGCGTCCCGCGGGTTCGACGGCGCCGCTATCTTCAGCCCGGCGACCTGCATGAACGCGCCTTCCAGCGTCTGGCTGTGCGTCGCCCCGTAACCCCTGTATCCGCCCGCGGGAGTCCTTATGACCAGCGGCACCCGCAGTTTGCCGTTGAACATGAAGTGCATCTTCGCCGCGTGGTTGGCCGCCTGGTCCGCCGCAAGGTACATGAAGTCCATGAACATTATCTCCACCACAGGCCTCAGCCCCATCAGCGCCGCCCCGACGCCCGCACCCACGATCGAATTCTCGCTTATCGGAGTGTCAATGACCCGCCCGGGGCCGTACTTCTCCAGCAGGCCCTTCGACACCTTGAACGCTCCGTTGTACACCCCCACGTCTTCCCCCATCAGGAACACGCTTTCGTCGCCGTCCATCGCTTCGCGGAGCGCCAGGTTCAGGGCTTCCGCGTAGCTCATCCCGGAAGACCTCCCCGCCTCGGCCTCCGGCCCCGGAACCTTCCCGGCGGGCGTCGCGAAAACCGCCTCTTCCAGGCCCTCCGCAGGCGGCTCCTTCGACGCACGCGCCCTCGCCGCCGCCTCGTCGATTATCTGCTCCACCTCCGCTTCCACCAGGCGCACTTCCGCCTCCGTCGCACCCATGTCCGCCAGCGCCGCACGGGCGCGCTTCAGCGGGCACCTCTCGCACCAGAAAACGTACTCCTCTTCCCGCCGGTACGGCGCCTTGTCGCTTTTCGAATGCCCGTGGACCCGGTAAGTCCGGCACTCCAGCAGGTACGGCCGCCCCCCGCGGACCCTGTTCGCGGCCCGTTCGGCCGCCGCCTTCACCGCCAGCACGTCGTTCCCGTCCACCGACGCCGCCTCGATACCGTATGCCGCTCCACGGTCCGAAATCCTCTTTACGCTCGTGGAACACTCCACGTGCGTCCCCATCGCGTAACAGTTGTTCTCGCACACGAACAGCACCGGCAGGCTCCATACCGACGCCATGTTCAGCGATTCGTGAAACGTCCCCTGGTTCGACGCCCCGTCCCCGAAAAACACCGCCGCTATCCGCCCGCGGCCTTCCTTCTTCAGCGCAAGCCCCGCCCCCGCCGCTATCGGTATGCCGCCCCCGGTTATCCCGTTGGCGCAGATGAATCCAGTCTCCGGCGCCGACAGGTGCTGCGTGCCCCCGCGGCCGCCGCAGTAGCCTTCCTCCCGTCCGAACAGCTCCGCCGCTATCCGCCACGGTTCCGCACCGCGGGCTATCAGGTGACCGTGTCCGCGGTGGTTGCTTATCACGGCGTCCTCTTTTTTCAGCGCCGCGGCCACCCCCACCGCCACCGCCTCCTGGCCCACCGATGCATGGAACGTCCCCGCCAGCATCCCTTCCGCAAACAGCTTCTCAAGCCTCTCCTCGAAGCGCCGTATCAGGTACATGCGCCGGTACAGGCCCAGCAGCCGCTCCCTCGCCGCCGCTTCTACCATCGCAGGTCCACTCCCAGGTAAAAGCCCTTGAACGACACGTCCACCGCCTCGTTCATGTCCTCGAACGCCAGCGAAAAATACCGGAATCCCGCACGCAGCGCGGCAACGCTTTCCTTGTTCCCGCTCCACATCACCCCCATGTCCAGCACGCGGTATTCCCCGCTCGGGTCGAAGAACCCGGTGTCCATCCCCACAAGGTCCGTCCACGACAGTCCCACCATGTCGAAGTAGATCGTCAGCCGGTCGTTTACGTACGTCCTCGTGCACACACCCACCGTCAGCGCCGACAGCGACTCCTCCATGTCGCCGCCCTTTGCCCCCTCCGTCAGCCCGTATCTCAGTCCCACAAGGTTCACGCCCACCACCGCCGCAAGCCGGAACTTCGGGGCGTCCACCAGTATCTTGTCCAGCCCCAGCCCCAGGTACGACAGCTTGAACGACGCCGTCGCGTTCTCCCCGCTCAGGAACACCGCACCGCCCCACGTCGTGTCCGCGCTGAACGACGTCCTCGAACTCGCCGAATACGCCCAGTAGTCCGCCCAGTACCGGCTCTTCCCGCGCTCGTACGCAAACCTCCCCGACAGGGCGAACGAAAAATCGTCTATCCCGTAGTCCGTGAACTCCGGGTACGATCCTCCCGCCCCCAGGCGCGCCTTCGCACCCAGCGAAAATATGAATATCCCCGCGTCGAGCTGCGGGTGCCCGGCGTCCCAGTACACCGTCTCCTCCCCGGCGCTCACCGCCGCGGGGAACAGCGTCATCAACGTCGCCGCCAGGATTCCTCGCACGCTTTTCCCGTCCTTTCCCGCCCCGACAGTATATCACGACACGCCCCGCGGCCAAACCCTTGTCTCCTCCTCCGCGCGGACACGCCGCCGTACAAGGTTAAACCCTTTGACTTCCGCCCCGGGACAATATAACATTAACTCCAGCGGCCCCTCGCGTCGAACGGAGGCCGCGGGAAGGAACGGATATGAAACGCCGAGCTCTCTGCGGAACCTCGTTCGCCGGTGTCGCCGTCCTCTGCTCCGTCATGGCCGCAGGCTGCGGCGGAGGTTCGGACCTCCCGGCCCTCACCGTCACCATACCCGCCACCGCCGCCGAAGACGGCGGCGACGTCACCGGCACCGTCTCCGTCGCCGTCGCACCGGCTTCCGACCTTACCGTCGGCCTTGCCTCCGACAACACCGACCGCGCCACCGTGCCCGCGCAGGTCATCCTTCCTTCTTCCGGCACTTCCGTGGACTTCACCATTACCATCGTCAACAACGGCGACGTGGTCGGCGATGAGCTCGTCACTATCACCGCCACCGCCGGCTCCTATGAACACGGCTACGACAGCATGACGGTTACCGAAGACGACGTCGCGACCATCACCGTCGTCATCCCGCAGGCCACCATCAACGAAGGTTCCACCCTGCCCGGCACCGTCATGGTCAACGTCGCTCCTTCCACGGATCTCGAAGTCACCCTCACCACCACCGACGACACCCTCCTCGCCGTCGTCTCCCCCGTCATGATTCTCGCCGGCGAAATCTCCGCCGCTATCAGCATCACCGCCACGGAAAACGGCACCGTTGACGGCGACGTCGATGTCGACGTCGTGCCCGACGCCGTCGGATACGTGCCCGTCAGCGATACCATTACCGTCATCGACAACGACTGACCCCCACCCACCCCAGCGCCTGCGGCCCCCTGCCTGTCGGCAATTGAGCGTCTCTCTCGCGCAAGTGTGGGTGGGTCCGCCATCCGGGCGGGCTTCCTTAAAAGTTTCATCGCGTAGGGCGGGGGATGGCGAACGGCAGTCGCTGGACTTGGCGTCGGGAGCAAAGCGACCAAGCCCGTACGGTAAACTCTTGCATGGGTACAGCGCGTCTTACATACAGGCCGCAGGCAGCGGGTGGGTGGGGCCGCAGGCGCTATTGCAGGCCCCTGCCAAGGGTCCCGGACCGCCATGGCGTAGTGTGCCATGCGCGGCCGGCGATTAATGGGGTCTTTGAAAAATCGGAGGCGCAAACGGCGCTCTTCCTC
>JAFGGJ010000019.1 GCA_016930595.1 Planctomycetota bacterium | reverse complement strand
TCCTGGCCGACGCAGGATACGACAGCGAGAGGAATCACTGGTATCTGAGGGAACATCTGGGAGTGCGGAGCGTGATCCCCGCCACCCGGGGAAGGCCAAGCCAAAAGCTGCCCGCACAGAAGTACCGGCGCCTGATGGCGCTGGGCTTTCCGAAGGAGCGCTACGGAAAGAGATGGCATGCCGAGAGTTGCTTCAGCCAGGACAAGAGGCGTTTCGGCTCACAGATCTCAGCCGCAGGATACTGGTCGCAGTCCCGCGAGCTGTGCTTGAGGGTGCTGGTACACAACATAGCGCTACTGCTATGGCTCATCCATCTTTTCAACCGAGCAGGACATAACACTTTATTTGAGGGCTGGCGGCCAAAACGGAGGCTGAATAGATGGCCATTGAAAACGGTCGCTGCCCCTATTTGCCTCGACCCTTGCCGAATTACTCGCCTGATTTCCATTCAACCTTTACAGTATAGGGGCCGCCCGGCGGCAGAGTGATTCGGATAATACCCGGGGTTACCTCGCAAATGCTGTTCTCCGGCAGAACGGTTTTGCCGGTTTCCCGGCCTGCCGTGTCGATAAGCATTTTAGTTTCCCTGCGGGATTTTATTACGTCGAATTCCAGCCGTTTATCGTTTGATTCACAACGGCTGATTTCGACAGCGCCCTGTGTTATGTGGCGGATTATTCCCGCGATTTGAGGCTTTTGGGATTTTCGCCTTATCGAAAAAGCCCTCACTCCGTGCGCCGGTACATCCAGCTTCAGGATTCCCTTTTCGGATCCCAGCAATCCTTTTTGCCAGAAATCGACAACAACAGCGTCTTTCAGTCCTGGGGGCAGGGCGTATTTGAATTCCCTCTTTTCCTCACTCCAGTTGAAACATGCGCCAATCCACCATTCACCCCAGTCTTTTTTCACGTGCATTATGAACCGTTCAGGGTAGGGGCTGTGCATCATTTCGCCGTCGATCGGCCGGACCGCTTTTTCAAACGGCGGGATGAAGACATCGGTGAGCACCGCTCGTTCCGGATTCAGTTCATCCATTTTGTCGGTGAGCATCACAGTCCCGCCTGTGAGCGCCAGTGCGGTTATTTCCGACTGCAGCTCATCTTCGGTAAGTATGTGTTCCGGTTCGGGTTCTCCACGATACGGACTCCGGGTATCGCGCAGGATGAACGCATCCGGGTTGTTTGTCCAGAGTTTCCCGTGATAACCGGTAGAAGCGAGGTTGTCCCGCAGGGTGTTTCTGAGGCGGGGCCATTCGGGTTGGATATCCTGCGTGACGCGCTGGGTATGCACGAGTCCGATACTCGGCCCGTAGTATCCTTCGCCTTCGATTATGGCTTT
Source organism: Planctomycetota bacterium (assembly GCA_016930595.1). GTDB lineage: Bacteria > Planctomycetota > SZUA-567 > JAFGGJ01 > JAFGGJ01 > JAFGGJ01. Next base: position 105,958 of record JAFGGJ010000019.1, on the reverse strand, counting down.
TCCACCGGACGTATCCCAGATTAATTTCAGGCATTCGCGTATCATCGACACGCCTGTAACACCCGGTTTGCGGAACCGGCCTTTTTCCACGTAGCGGAGTATGGGGCCATCGAGTTTTATCCACCTGTAGCCGTATTTGTGGACGAGCGTGTCTATCAGGTTTCTGAGCCAGTCCGTTGCTCCGGGAGCAGTAAAATCCACCGCCACGATTTCGCCCATGTGGCTTTTATGCAGAACAGGCTTGCCATCTGCACCTTTCAAAATCCAGTCGGGGTGGTCCGTTATCAGGCGCGAATCCAGCTTGGCCGTAAACGGCGCTATCCAGATACCCGGCTTGAACCCTTTGTCGCGGATATATTCCGCAAGCCATTCGATTCCGTGAGGGAACCGTTCGTTGTTTTCCAGCCAGTCGCCGAATACTTTCTGGAAACCGTCATCTATCAGGATGTATTCGATTGGATACTGCCCGGCGGCGAGAGCATCCACGTTTTCAACGGCGTCCTTTTCGGTGATACTCCGCCTGTAATATTGCCAGTCCGACCATCCGGTGAACCTTTTTGCCGGTGCCGAACCATTCCGCCTGACTACTTCGTCGAGGTATTCTTCCAGCGCCTTTTCCGGCGAATCGTATTCCTTTGCGAAAAGGACTTCCGATTCGACCGGGCTGGATTGGCTGGGAATGATTCCCTGTGCATAATTCAGGCAGTGAACGATTATTCTGCCGTCCGGTTTCAGTTTGGCTTTTACGGATGTCCTGAATTTCGACCCAGTGGCGAAACCGATAATCAGGCACCGTTTGTTTTCCGGCGAATAGATAATCGCAAACATGTCGCTGGCATACATAACAGAGCCGTCGTCGAGAGCCTCGTAATATTTCCACGATTCGGAATCGTCCGGTTTGTTGACTGAAATTGGTACGGTGACAGCCGGGTCGCCGGGGGAATAGGCTCCCGCGCGGCGGAAAAGCGTGGTTTCGGGCGGGAATACCTTTGGGTCGAGGTGGAGTTCGGCCACGTGAATCCGGCGGATGGGGGTTTCCGGGGCGGTGATTACAAGGCGTTCCAGGCCATTGCCGGAATCTTCGTAATACAACGAATCGGTGCCATCCGACTGAAGGATGATTTCCCCGGATTCCGTTTCGACACCGAAGCGGCGCGGCGATTGCAGTGGAATATCCCTGTAAATAGGGACAGCGCCCATTTATTCCGCCTCCATTCGGGAGCGGCCTCCCGGCAAACTGACCCGCCCCCGCCATTATTCCACACTATCATACTCGTACGTCGTGTCGATGTCATTGCCTCTGCGCAGCCAGAGCGGCGTGCCGTCGTTATTCCACGCCCACTGCGCGGCGGTGATTTCGGTGGTCCCTGTCTTACGGTACAGGTTCTGGGGGCGGTGGTAGTGCCTGGAGTACGATCTTTTCGCCGCTCTTGCGGGCGGCATGTAGAGCGGGCTGCCGTCCGGCAGCCTCCGCTTTCAGAAACAGCAGGTGAAGCTCACCCAGAAGAAGCGGCGCGTGTAGGAAGCCCCCGCGCCGTCGGAGAGATTCTGTTCCAGCCTGAAGCCGACTTCACACCGGCGGTCTTCCGCGTCGAGAAACGTCATGGTGAGGCCCGCGCCGGCCATGAGATCCTTGCGCATCCCGCCGCCGGTTTCGCCGTCAGGGTAGACACCGTGCTCGGCATAGAGTTCCAGTTCCAGGCCGTGGCGGACGTCAATGCGCTCGGCAAGGCCAAGCGTGAAATTGGAAAGTGCGTCGTCGTCCGCCCGGTATGAACTGAACGTGAGGTTGAGCGCCGCATCCCGCCGGCCGAGCGGCGGAGAAAAGGAGCCTTCAACCCCCCATCCGTCGCTCCCGGAAACGGCGTCCGGGCTGAAGGAATCCACGTGGGCGGTAAGTTTCCAGCGGGGCCAGTCGGAGTTCCTGTCGAGAGAAGCCACCCTGTCGGACGAGCACGAAAGCGAGGCCAGCAGCCGCTCTTCGCCACTGCGCTGGCGGTTGTAAAGACCGCCCAGCGAAACACAGGAAGGGCCGGTATCGAAGCCCGCTTCGAGGTCGACGTGCACGACAGACAGATCGGGGACTTCGGAAAAATAACGGGCCTGCACAAAGCCGACGAATTCAAAACCGGTGCCGCCAGTGTTCCAGGTGTTCGCGAACACCGCACCGGCGGACACGAAATCCGACGACAGCCCCGTGGGACCCGCCAGGTCCATGAGACTGCTGATGGAGCTGTCGTAACCGAAGGACAACTCCATGCCCGCGGCCGCTGCCGCGCCGGAAGCATCCGAGGCGGCGCCCGCGGCAAGCTGTTCTTTCAACCGGAGCGCCATGCCCGGGAGGTCCGCGGCGTCTCCGGGCAGCGATTCCAGCAAAGCGGAGGCTTCATCGCGCCTGTCGAGGGACAGCAGCGACATGGCGGCATAGACAGCGGCGGTGTTGCGGATGGCGGGATCCGGCGACGATGCAAGGGGCTTGAGGATGCGGACGGAGCGATCATGTTTTTCGAGGTTCCACGAGCAGACCCCCAGCCAGAGCGAGACGGCCGGCTGGGAGCGGAGCGGAAGCGGAAGCGACACGAGAAAGTCGTAAGCTGCGGCCGGGTCGCCGGTTTCGCAGAGCAGCTTGGCCAGAGCCAGGGCGGCATTAAGGTGTTCCGGGTCGAGCCGGAGGGCGTCGCGGAAGGCTTTTTCGGCTCCAGCGGAATCGCCCGCGGCCATCAGACTCATGCCCCGGTCGAAGGCTGTTTCCGGTGCGGAAGGGACGTCCGAGTCCTGCGCAGCGGCAAGAGCGGCGGCAACGAGAAGAGCAAGCGCCGCGGCGAGGCGGCGGGGAAAAATCATCCGGACGGGCGAAACGCAGGAAGTCATTCCAGGTCCTCGAGCATCTTCTCTACGGCCACGGCTTCGTCGGATGCGGGCCAGCGGGCGTGGATTTCGGCGGCGAGGAGCGCGAGGCCCACCCTGTCGCCCGAGGTCTTCATGCCGGCGGCTATTTCCATGATGCGCGAGCGTGCCGCGCCGGGGCTGTCTTCAGCCAACCCGTCGATGACGTCCACAGCGAGCATGACGGCGGGGTCGTCTTCGGACAGGATCCCGCGCACGAAGGCGAGGGCTTCCGGCGAAGAAAGGCCCCTGACGTAGCGGAGCGCATCCAGCGGCATGCCCTGTGCAAGGCGGACTTCGGCCACCAGGATGCGGACGTCCTGCCGTTCGGCGGCGCAGAGGAAGGCTTCCCTGGCGTAGTCGGCGGCCCAGGCGGCGTCGCCGCGCTCAAGGCCGCGCCGTGCGGCGGCCATGTACCACTGGACGGCGGAGGCGTTGTCAGACGGAAGCGCCCTGATGTTCGAGAGCGCCTCGCGGGCTTTGGCGGCCACGCGGCTGTCGGGATGCCCCTTGAGAACCGTGTTCATTTCAAGGGCGGCCAGGCGGTAGAGCTTCTTCCTGTAATAGATGGCGCCGACGAAGTAGTGATAGACGTGGTCCATGAAATCCGGTTCCGCGGAAGAGGAGGCCTTGAAATACGAAAGCGACTCGTCGTAACGAGCCAACTGGTAGAGCGAGAGGCCGAGGTAATAGTGAACGGAAGGGACGTCCTGGAACGTTTTTTCGGCCTTCATGAAACAGGTGACGGCTTCGGCGTAGTCGCCTCTCGAAAAAGCCCTGACGGCCATGTTCCAGTCGGCCGTGGGATTGCCGGTTTCACAATCCGAGGCGGGAGAGAAAACCGCCAGCATGACGGAGACGAAAAGGAGACGGAGCGACGGCAGTAAGCCGTGGCAAGGGCCTGGGACAGCGTTTGCGAAGCGGTTTGCGGGCACAGTGCTGCCAATCAACGGGGAAGAGCTACTTACCGGACTTGCCCCTGCTCTTCGGTTTCTTGGGCGACTTGGTTTTGAGCTTCTGTTTAAGGAGGCCCTTCGGAAGCGTCGTGCGCCCGTTGTTCAAGGCTTTGACAAGTCCCGGCGGGAGCTTATCCGGAATCCCCGGCAGCAGGTTCTCGTCGGCGGCTGCGGGCTGCGGAGCGGTATCCCCCGCCCTTGCCGGCGGTCCCGGCAACCGGTCCACGCCGAGCCGCGGAAGAACCGCCGGAGGGAGCTTATCCCGCACAACGGCGCCAACGACGGAATCGGGCGATGGGCCCGGCGGAACGGTTTCCACAGCCGCCAAGGTCCCGGACAGGAAAAGGCTACCGAGCAGAATCCCGGTTGCAGGTATCAGCCACCTGTTTTCAGCACCTGCGTTCACAACCGTCCTCCAGATAAAGAGACTCATCTCCAAGCATACTGTGCCGGAGTACCGAATTCAAGCAAATTTCATGCCGTCGCGGCGCGGCAATTCCCAAAGAGACTCAACCGGTTGTTACAAGGCGGGTTATGCGGGGAAGAACGACGCTGCCGAACGTTTCCCCGCCCCGAGAAGTGGGCCGTTAGGGACGGAACGGGTGCGCGGAACGGGACACCCGCGCCGCCTCAGGCGTCGATACCCAGTTTGCGGATGAGCGTATATAGACGCTTTCTGGAGATGCCGAGGATATCCGAGGCCCTGCTTTTGTTGCCCCCGGCCTTGCGGAGGGCGGTTCTGACCATGGATTCTTCGGCGTCTTCGAGCGTACCGGGGCGTGCATCGGGCTGAGGAGAAGGCGAATGCCAGTCGATGTAGGAAGGCAGGTGTTCGGGCAGGACGGTGTCGCCGTCGCAGCGGACGAGGGCGGACTGGATGACGTTTTCGAGTTCCCTGACGCTGCCGGGCCACGAGTAGGAGGACAGGAGCTTGAGCGTGGACGGTGCGAGGTCGACGCGGGCGGATCCCATGCGGCGCAGGATGTGCTCGACGAGGAGCGGGAGGTCGTCCATGTGGTCCCTGAGGGCGGGGAGCCTGATGGTGAAGACGTTCATCCTGTAGTAGAGGTCGCGCCGGAAGCCGCCTTTTTCCACGGCGTCCTCGATATCGACGTTCGTGGCGAACAGAAAGCGGCAGTCCACGGTGACGGGCTTTTCGCCGCCGACCCTGAAAAAGGTCCTGTCTTCGATGACCTTCAGAAGCTTGGCCTGAAGACTGTGGGACATGTCGGCGACTTCGTCGAGAAAGAGGGTGCCGGCGTGAGCGATTTCGACCTTGCCTTTTTTCCTGCCGACGGCGCCGGTAAAGGCCTCCTTTTCGTGGCCGAAGAGCTCGTTTTCAAGGAGGTTTTCGGGGAACGAGGCGCAATTGACTTCGACGTAGGGCCCCTGGGCCCGCGCGCTGTGCTTGTGAATGAGCCTGGCGAAAAGCGTCTTGCCTGTGCCGCTTTCGCCGCGGATGAGGACGTTGATGTCGAGGGGGGCGGCTTTCAGCATTTCGCCGACGGCGTTCCTGATGACCGGCGAGTTGCCGACGATCTCGTCGACGCCGCGTATGCCGGCGATTTCCCTCTTCAGGCGGGTGTTCTCGTCCCTGAGGGCGAGGCGTTCGGCCGCGCGCTTGACGGTAAGGACGATATCGTCCTCGCGGAAAGGCTTGATGATGTAGTCGGAAGCGCCGGCCTTCATGGCTTCGACGGCGTTTTCGACGGAAGCGTAGGCGGTCATCATGATGACTTCCATAGTCGGCTTGAGGGAGCGGAGCTTGCCGAGGACATAGAGACCGTCCATGCCGGGCAGGCGCAGGTCCAGGAGGGCGACGTCCGGCTCGCGATCTTCGGCGATATGGAGGGCTTCTTCGCCGGTAAGGGCGGTATCGACCGAATAGCCGGCGTTTTCAAGGAGTCCCCTGAGCAGGATGGTCACCCGCTCTTCGTCGTCAACTATCAGCAGTTTCGTCATCAGCCAAGTCCTCCAGGTTCATTTTCTTGCCGTATTCAACTTCATCCCTGGGGAAAACGATGCGGAAGGACGCGCCCTGCTCGTTCGAAGAAACGGAAATCTCCGCGCCGTGCTGGTCCACAATCCGGCCGACGATGGCGAGGCCCAGGCCCGTGCCGTCGGAACGGGTGGTATAGAAAGGATCGAACATGTGGCGCAGAGTCGCGGCGGGGATGCCCGGGCCCGAATCGGCGACCGCCAGGACGCTGCGGCCGGAAGGCTCCCGCATGACAAGGACGGAAATGGTGCCGTCGCCGCCGGAAGCTTCGGCGGCGTTCACGAGGAGGTTCCTGACGGCCTCGGTGAGAGCGCGCCTGTCGCCGAAGATACGGTGGCCGCGTCCGGAAGGGTCGGATTCGACGTCGATGGCGACCTTGATGGTAGGGAAACGCTTGCCGAGAGCGGCCTGCGCGACGGCGCCGGAAACGATTTCCTCGAGGGAAAGATCCTGGACCTGGCGCGGCGTGGGGTGTCCCAGGGAGAGAAGGTCTTCGACGGCGGTATTGACCCGGGAGACTTCTTCGGGGATGTAGTCGTAGAGCTGGTCGTCGTCGGAGCGGCTCTTGTACTTGCGTCGCAGGGCTTCGGCGGTGCTCATGATGATGGCCAGCGGATTGCGAACGCGGTGGGCGATTTCGGCCGCCATGAACCCGAGAAGCGCCAGTCCCCTGCTGCGCCTTTCATAGCGTTCGACGCGGGCCGCGTGGATGTCGGAAAGGATAAAAAGACCTATGTAGAGCATCAGTCCGAGGCCGGCGATAATCATCACCCAGCGGACGGTCCGCTGGAGCCTGTAAAGAACGGCGGCGAAACCTTCGCCCGCCGCGACGACGACCACGGCGTCAACGCGCCCGCCGCCGCCATGCACGGGTACGTAAGCCGACCTGAACGAGAAACCGGCCAGGGAATAGGGCGGACCGGAAGCCGGGCGGCCGGAAAGGGCGTCGGCAAAGGCCTGGTGATCGAGCAGTATGGGCGAATAACGGCTGCCGGGCCGGACGTCCGGGCGGGAGTCACCCAGAGACCGTCCCATCGAGCCGACGACGAAGAGCGATTCCAGCCCGGCCTGGTGGGCTACGGCGGAAAGGAAGGGATGGAGGTCCTGTCCCGGCGATGATTCGGCGACGCGGAGAGCGGTGATCCGGCCGATGTCCGTCATGTGGCGGCGGAGATTGTCGGCCAGGTAGCTTCCGTAAACGCGGCCTCCGATATAGAGCACCAGCAGGAAGAAGATTTCTATGAGCAGAAGCAGCGCCAGGCGCACAATCTGGAGACGGCGGAGAACGGCGATATCGTGGGATTCGGGCATCGCGGCATTATAGGAAGGCGGAAGGAGCAAGGCAAGGGCAAAGTGTGCCGGACGGCGCAAAACTGCGCCTTTGCGGACAGCAGCAAGCGGCCTCTCTGAAAACAGAGGGAGATATCAGGGGGCGGGCCGCGATTTTATAACCTGTTGTATTACAACAAGTAACACTCGTTTTGCGCAATTTGAAAATGCGTTCCAGGATATTTGAGAGGAATGGTCCTGTTTTTGCTATGTTGCACATTGTGAATTAATTGAGAGGACCGATATGCCACACCAAGAAGACAACCTGACGGCCGGCGGCGGAGCACCGTGCAATGACGACGGCTTTACGCTTGTTGAGGTGATGATAGCGGTGGTGCTGCTGGCGCTGGGTTCGGTGGCGTTCTTTGTGGCGCACTGGAACGCACTCATGGTGGACAGGGCCACGCAGCACGACCAGATATGCATGACGGTGGCCCGGACGCAGCTCGAAAACATAAAGGCGGCGGCGTTCAGCACCATCCAGGCGACGTACGACGGGCAGTCGTTCGACGTGGAGGGGCTGCGGGCGACGAAATCGGACGCCGACGGGTTGCCCGGGCAGATAACGGTGGCGGCCCTTTCGCCGGACCTGCTGCAGGTAACGATAACGATCGAATACATAGGTACCAGCGCTGACGAGACGTTCGAGCTGGTCGGACTGATATCTCCGTACTGAACAGGCGGGAGAAGACCATGAAAAGAAACGGCTGCAGTAACGGTGAAGCGGGCTTCACACTGCTGGAAGTCCTGGTATCCATGGCGATCATGGCGCTGGTCGTGGTCGGGATATACGGGGCCATATCGACGGCCAGCAGGACGTATTACCTGAATGCGAACATGACCTACCTGGAGAATGCCGCCGGCATGGTCCAGGAAAACGTGATGGAGGAGCTGGCGTACGCGACGCCCCTGGCCACGGATACGGGGGGGCTGGGAGTCACGTTCTGGACGCCGGTGGACGCCGACGGGATGAACGGCTCCCTGGACAAATTGGGGGAGATCGAGTGGGGCTACGACGGCGATCTGGGCTACAGCAGGCGGATAAGGTTCATCAAGGAAGACCTGCTGGACGAACACGAGCTCAAGCGGGACATCAACCGCAACAACTACCCGTACGACAGGTTCTACGTGGGGCGGCTGGTGGCCGAGACGCTCGACGAGAACGGCGTACGCGTGGGCGGCAGGGAGAGCATCGGGCCCAGGGTGGTGCTGGTGAGTTATCCCTATCCCGGCGGCGACGTGGACGGCGACGGGGAAGACGACCCGATATTCGCCCGCTATTCGTCCGACGGCAAGACGCTGTCGGCCACGGGACCGATATTCAGGGTCAAGCTTGTTGCGACTGCCGAAGACGCCAACAAGGACTTCCAGCTGACCACGCAATCCATGTCCATAAGGTTGCGGAACACGCAGACGGACGACGACGGCGGCGCATTCGCGAGAACCCCCATGGAGCTCAAATTCGACACGGACGCCCTGCTCAAGAGATAGAAGCATCCTGGGACGGCAGAACTACTTGCATGGGAGGCAGAAAATGACACGGGAACGGAACGGCGGCGCGGCCCGGGACGACGGCAGCGCATTGTTCATAGGGGTGGTGATGCTGCTGATACTGGCCTCGCTGGCGGCGGCGTACCTGACGGTATCGGTGGCCCGCTACAGGGACACGCTCAGCCGGCGGGATTCCCTCCAGTCCAGGTACGTGGCGGAAGCCGGGCTGGACACGGCGCTGGTCTCGCTGAACAACCAGGCGCTGACGTTCGTGGGAGGCGTGGCGAAGTTCAGTTCCTCGCTTGGCGGCAACGACTACGACGTGGTCGTGGTGGACCTTGGGAACGACGTCTTCCGGGTAACGTCGTCGGGCGAAGCGAACGGGTACCGCCGCGAGATGGAAGTGGTGGCGAGGCGGGAGTTTCCGCCTTTCATGGAATACGCCATAGTCACGGACGGGAACCTGGATATCAGAGGAAGCATAACGGTGAAAGGCGACATCCACAGCAACCAGTGGATTGACATGCAGGGTCCGGGGATAATAACCGGGAACGCCAGCGCCGTCGGCGACATCACGATGGGCGTCGGGAGCAAGGGGGGCGTCGGGGGCGACGTGCTCCCCTTCAGCGATTACGTCCCGATACCGCAGATCAACATCAAGGCGCTGCGTGACGAGGCGATAGCATCGGGCGACTATTACAAGACCAGCCAGACGTGGGCGCCCAAGGCGACCAAGGTAGCCGGACTGACGTTCGTGGAGGGAGACCTTCACCTGAGCGGGCAGTTGACCGGCAAGGGGATAATCGTCTGCAGCGGGGACCTGGACATAACCGGCCGTGTGACGCTGGCCGACCCCGCCAACGACACGGTGTTCCTGATATCCGGCGGAGACGCGTTCATCCGGGGCAACCCGAGCGCGCACCAGGCCTTCATCTACGCCAACGGGGCCGCGAAGCTGCGCGGCAACGTCGACATAGAAGGCATACTGGTGGCGAGGGAGGGCCTGGCGGACGACGGGGACACCAGCATAAAGGGCCACCTGGGGTTCACGTACATGCCGGTGGCCGAGGATTTCTGGTCCAGGTTCGCGACGTACAGGACGGTCGTACGGCGGGAATTGGAGTAATTCCGCCGAAATCACGGCAGCACAAGACACGGAGCAGGCAATGAAGAGAATCTGCACCATGTGGGCAGCGGGGCTGGCGGCAGCCGTCTGGCTTACGGCCGGAGCCGCCGCTTGCGGAGAAACGGCCAAGGGACCCGAGTTCCCGGGGACGAAGGCTTCCAGCGAGAAGCTCATTGCATACCTTCGCGAGGCCCGTTCGGCGGGAGACAGCGAGAGCTGGCGCTACGTCAGAGAAATAGCGTCCAAGTCCAAAGACCCCGAAGTCCTGGTCGAAGTGATGCGGTGCCTGCCGGCTTACGCCAGGATGGGAATAAACGGGGCGGTGCTGGTGGGAGCCGTTGACGGGACCCTGACATCGGCGTTCACCGACGGAAGAGTGCGGCGAGCCGGAGCGATAGCGCTGTCGAACGTGCGCGTGCCGGAGGCCTTCGCAACGCTCCTGGACATGGCCTACCGGGAGCGCGACAACGTGGTTGCGCGAAGGGTGTTCTACGCGCTGTCGCGGCTGAGCGGGCAGCGGTTCGGGACGGACATCGCCGCCTATTCCGCGTGGTTCGACGAGCAGTCCAGGGTAGCCGAAGCTACCAGGCAGGGTCTCCGCTCGGAATCAAAGAACGAAGTCAAGGTCAGCCTTATCACGTTCACACAGCTGGTGCTGCCGGAAAGCGACATGGTGGATGCCGTGGCGGACCTGCTGTACGACAGGGACGCCATAATAAGGCAGTCGGCATGCCGGGCGCTGGCCGCCAAGACGATCGTGCACGGCCCCAGGCTGCAGCAAATCCTGGCGGAGGTGGCGAAAGACGACGTGGATGAAGACGTCCGCAGGGCCGCCAGCGCCCTGCTGGCTGATACCGGGGCGGACACGGTCGAGGATTCCAGCAACTGAAGTCCCCGTGTCCGAGCAACTCCCGGAGAAAGGAAGCATGCGCCCCGCGCCCAGGTGCGGGGCGCTCTCGCGATCCGGCCGAAGCGTCTTCCGGCGCCGTTAATCAGCGGCTGAACCCGCCGCGGGGGCCGGGGCGGGCGCCGCGCCGGCGTTCTGCGAAGCCCCCGGCGGCACGAATTCGGCCTTGACGCCGAACTGCATTTTCTGCGTGCCGCTTTCGTGCGCTCCCATGTCCGGCCGGGTTCCGTTGAAGCTGTCGCAGAAGTTGGCTATCGGCACGCCGGCGTCATAGCCCCTGCTGCCGGGCGCCAGGTGAAAGACACCGGTCTTGGTCTCGAAGGAAAAACCGGCGCCGGGGACGTAGGTGGGCGTTCCGGAGACGGAATGTTTCTCCTGGTCGCCGGGACACTGGGCGGAAACAAGGTCGAAGTCGAAGTCGTTGTCGGTGCTGCTGTCGTTGCTGGCGATGCTGTACCTGTCGCCCTGCCTGGCGTGGAAAATATTGTTCCTGGTGACGCAATGCTTGATGATCTTGGAGGATCCGCCGAGACCGCCCGCGCCCTGTCCGTCGGGCTGGAATATGGTGTTGTTGAAGATATACATGTGGCCGGTCATCCACTTTTCACTGCCGGCATAGCCCATCTTGAAGAAGTACCCGTGGGTAAGGTCCCAGCTGCTCCCCGGGGGACTGTAGGAGCGCCCCGAGACGTTCCGCCAGACGTAGAGAGGGCCGATGGAGGCGGCGGCGTTGGCGATGGGCATCATCACGTTTTCGATGTAGTTGTTCCAGATGCGCACGTTCCGGTCGCCGCCTTCGGCCTCGATGCCGTCGTCCCAGCAATTGGCGATATAGTTGCAATAGATATCGCTGTCGGCGCCCGGGAACCCGCGATGGCCGCTGTTGTAGCCGGCGCCCATGACGTCGTTGAAGTAGTGCGCCTCGTCGGACCAGAGCTCGTTGTAGCGTATGACGTGGTTGCCTTCTGATTCCCAGAAAACGATGGTCTGCTGGCCTGCGGGATGACGGGAATTGTTGTGGTCTTCGGCCCAGCTGTTCGAATCCCAGGACGGATGGTGTATCCTGCAACGCTGGATGACGACCGAGCTGAGTTCCTTGCGGTTGCTGAAGACGCCGCCCTGGTAATCCACGCCGAAGCCGTTTTCGTCTTCGCTGCCCCACTTGCTTATGTCGCAATTCTCGATGACAATATGGTGGCCGCCGAAGAGACGGATGCCGTGCTGCCTGGCGTTCCGTATGGTGTAGCCCCGTATGATGACGTAGCTGGCGTCGACCGAGATGCCGACATCCGACTGGTTGCCGGTATCGATGGTGCAGCCGGTACCGTCGTAAAGGACGTAGCCTGCGGCCGTGCCGGAAGTGCCCGCCGAGAGGGTGTCCTTGCGGTTCGACCCCTTGACGACGGAAGCCACGGGGAAGCGTTCGTTCCAGGTGGCGGCCCTGAAGACGGTCTTGAGGTCCGTGCCTTCAAGGTGCAGGGCGACATCGTAGGCGGCGCCGGGGCTCAGGTTGACGATGCTGCCGCGATAGTCCGCCTTGCATTCCGGCGAATCGACGCGGTTGTAACGCATGGGCAGGGCGTCGCGCCATTCCCCGCGACCCGCTTCACGGTACTTGACGAAGACCTTTTTGGCGGCTTCGCCCTTTTCGGGAGACCAGTAAATTCCAAGGCAGTGGAACGTCGGGATCACGGACGGCTTGGCCTCGGAAGTAATTTCCGGCACGGGGGCTGGTTTCGAGGACGTTTCCCTGACAACCGGTTCGGGCTGGACGGGTTCAGGAAAGATTTCCTTGCGGACGGCGGAGATTTCCTCCGCCGAATCCCGGTACCCGGCAGCGGCGGCATCCAGGGCCCTGCCGGCGTCTTCGTCCAATCCTTCGGCATGGGCGAAACGTGCCACGGCCAGGAGATCCGCGGCGGAAGAGGCCGCCTGGAGAGCGATCCGCACGAGGGCGGAAGGTTTCACTTCGTTCCACGGTACGGGCAACGGCTGGCCCAGCATCTCGACGGTCATGCCGGCCGTGTCGGCATCACGGAAAGCCGCACGGGCCGTGCGGCCGAACAGGTCCACGTAGACGGTCCTGCCGCGAAGGGAGCCGCTGTTTCTTATTATCAGCTCATGGAGCGGAGCGGCTTTGCTTTCCGCAAGGCAGGGAACCGACAAAGCCAGGACCGCCAGGACGGTGAAACAGACCTGTTTTTTCACGACGCGATCTCCTCGTCTCTCCCGGGCCGTCACGAATATGGACGGTGGAGCGCCCACTGAATTATACAGCCTGCGGAGCGGGACGTTGCCCTGATGTGCAGATCCGTCAGACTTTTACTTCCCGGCCCTGTGCGGCCGAACGGTACATGCCGTCGAGCATACGCTGCACGGCGAAACCGTCTTTTGCGGAACCTTCCGGCTCGAAACCTTCCAGGATAGACCGCACGAAGTGGTCGATTTCGTTCTCCAGGTTGCCGGGATAGGAAGCCGGAGTGATATCCACGGGGAATTCACCGCTGTCGGTAACGACCTTGGCGCGGAATTCGTAGCCGCCGCCGACGTTCTCGTGGAGCAGGCCGCCCCTGTCGCCGAAGACGTGAGTCCACATCCGCTCCCTGTCTTCGGCATAGGTATCCCAGGAGGCTTCCACGGCGAGGGCCGAGCCGTCGCCGAAACGGATGAGGCCAACGGCGAGATCTTCAACAGTGAAGAGACCCTTGCGCGGCTTCTTTTCCCTGCGGAGGCGGCGCATGAGGTGGTCGAAGGTCAGCGCGCTTACGGCAACAGGTTCGGGCTTGCCCATCAGGTACCAGGCCAGGTCTATCCTGTGCACGGCGAGATCTATCAGCGGACCGCCGCCCGACAGTTTCTTGTCCGAAAACCATCCCGTCCCCATGGGGATACCCTTGCGCCGCAGCCAGCCGGTACGCCCGTAGTACACCTTGCCGACGACGCCCTGATCGATCATTTGCTTGAGGTAGCGGGCCTGGGGGCTGAAGCGATAGTTGAAGCGAATCATGAGGGTCTTGCCCGTGCGGACGGATGTATCAAGCATGCGGCGTGCGGACTTGAGTTCATGCGCCATGGGTTTTTCGCAAAGCACGTGAAGGCCGCGCTTCAGGGCCTTCACGGTAAAGGGCTCATGCAGGTAGTTCGGCAGTGCCAGGGTCACGGCGTCCAGTTTCAGCGACTTGTCCCTGAGCATCTCGTCGTAATCGGCATACCTGTGTTCGATGCCGTGCTCGTCAGCGACGGCCTTGACCCGCCCTGGGAGCGAGTCACAAACGGCCACGACTTCCGCCCTGGGGTCGGCGGCCAGCCGCCGCACGTGCCCCTTGCCCACGCCCAGTCCCACGGTGGCGATACGCACGATCCTGTCGGCCATTGTGTCACACCTTTCGCGAGGGAACCGCCCGGAAGGATACCGCGTGCGCGGGAGAGGTCCATTGCAAACGGGGCAAAAACGCTACCCGGCGTCCAGTTCCCGCACGATGTACTGGTACAGCGGTTCGAGCGTATCCCTGTGCATGCCCTGGAAATAGAAGCCGTTCCCACCCAGAACCTTGGGGATACGGGTCGCGACGGATTTCTGGTCCCGGAGGTAATAGTAGTATTCGCTTTCGTCGCGCACGTCGTCGTCGAACACGAATGGGCGGACGTCGAAATCGCCGGTCCAGAGGCTGGCGGGGGATTTGCCGACGTTCACCGCCATGGAAACGGCCTTGAGGAGCACTTCCGGCCCCATAATGGCCGTTCCTATGTTCAGGACGACGCCGCCTTCGGTGAACCTGCACATCTCTTCGGCAAATATGAGGAAGTCCCTGCCGCTGGCCGCGCCCTTGGCTGCGCCGTCGAAGCTCGGATGCTGGTCTATGATGTCGGTCCCCAGGCTGGCGTGGACGCAGGCGGGCACGCCCCTGGCGTAGGCGGCGGCGAAGACGCAGTTGCCGGCGTAAGGGAAGCCGTCGTAAGGCTTGTAATACTCCCCCGTGTCTTCATGTTCCCGGAAGGACCGCTCGATGACTTCCCTGCGGAAGTCCGCGTCGCAGTAGAGCCTGCCCATCGATTCACCGTAGCCGCAGCCCTGCTCGACGCCCACGCGGATGGCGTAGTTGAGATAGGCACCGGTTTCGAACGCCATGCCGAACTCGCCCTTCGGGAGTGCGTCGCGCACGGACTCCGACGAGGCGCCGGTAAGGGCCAGCTCAAACGAATGTATCGTGCCGGCCCCGTTGGTTGAATAGAGCGTCACGACGCCGCGCTCGATCAGGTCGACAATAAGGGCTATCTGTCCGTTCTTGATGGGGTGCGCCCCGGTCATGACGACGACCGGTCTGCCGTTCCTATGGCAATCCACGATGTACCCGGCCAGTTCCCGCAGCCCGGCCGACTGGTCCGGCCCGGCGCCGGGCCGGCCGTTTCTGAACCACGGTGCGGCCGAACACGCTGGCGCGGACGCCCGCAGGGCCTCGAGGTCCGAAGCCATGCCGACGTCGACCTTGTTGCCGCGGACTTTGAGCGGATAGGTTTTCACCCTGCTGAGATCGAATACAACGCCGTGGCTATCCTGCTTCACGGGTCACTCCTTTTCTATGAGCCGCCAGAGACGAGGGTCGGAGAAATCCTCGACCACCAGGTTCGTCCCGAACCCCCTGTGCAATTGCCGCTGCACGCCTGCATCCCGGTCCAGGCGGCTTACAGTCACGCAGCCCATCTCCACTCCCGCCTTGATTTCCGTACGGCCGTCACCCAGCACGACGGCGCAGGCCGGATCAATGCCCCTGGTGGAAAAGAGCCGTTCCATCACTTCCCCCTTGGGCAGCTTGGTGTCCCACGAAGAGCCTTCGAGCGAGACCACCATTTTGCCGGGACCGATTTCGAAACCCAGCGCCTTGACCTCCTCGTACATGCCGCCATCTTCGTAGACGACCGCGCCGGTTACAAAAAAATTCTCCACGCCGCAGTCGTGCAGGTGCGCCATGAACTCCATGGACCCCGGGACCCGCCAGTCTTCAGGGGACTTCCATGCGGCCGCCGTGTTCCTGTCACGGCAGGCGCCGTTGAGTACCGCCTCGTAAAGCCGGAACAGCCTCGGCGTGCGCTCGTTGATGAACGCCGTAAGAGCTTGGGGCTCAGCAACATCGTCGAAACGTTCCTCCCCCTCCCACATTCTGCGTATTATTGCGGCATTGTTGCGCAGGTCTTCTTGAGAAAGCTCCAACCCCGCCCCGGCGGGGATGTTGCCCAGCTCAACGGCGCGCCGTATGCCGTACTCCATCTGTGTTATGGCGGACAGCCCCGCGGAAGTGATGGAGAAACGGTAGGCTTCTTCGAGTTCCTCCTTGCCGACGCGGTCGATGAGCGCCTTCAGGTTGTCTTCCGAATCGAAGTCTTCGTCCAGCCCGCCCGTCATCGCCCAGTGTATGGAAAGCGCCATGACCGGAGGCCAGTCCCGGATGAGGCTGTGGGTCCCGTCGATATCGTGGACCGCGTGCGTGATTCTGCGCCGCCCTGCCGGATTTACCAGTTCTATCCCACCCGGATCGTCCGCCAGGAAGGTATCGTCGTAAATCGCCACCGAGGCTCAGCCTCTCACGTAGGTTATCTTGAAATGCAGGCTTTTGACGCCGGCAAGGTCCCGGATTTCTGCGCTCGCGGCTTTTTTCCCGTTGATGCGCACGTTTATTTCCTTGAGCCTGCCCGTGCCCTCCCTGGCCGTCTCGACCGTCAGAGGGATCTCGCGGTATTTGCCGGGCCCGGCGGCCAGGTGTATGACGCGTTTGAACACCAGTTGATCTTCGAGCGCCTTGGGCAGGCGCGGCGATACCTTCACCGCAGGTTTCGTGCCGTCGTGCAGGGCGAGTTCGACGCCGGCAAGCTGGTGGAAAATTTCCACGAGCCAGTCGACCTGGCCCGACAGCCCGAAATACATCCCTCTGCCGAAATGCGGGTCGCTGCTGTCGGACGCGTACGAATTCGAAGGCGTCTCGAACGGCCCGGAAACCGTCTCGTCCCTGGTAACCGTCAGTATCGGCTCGAACCTGTCCCACACCTTGTCCGCTTCGCCGGGCACGTTCAGACGGTACCTGTGCATGAATACCTGGCAATGATGGTATTCGCCGTTTTCCGCGCAGCCGGACGGTACTATTCCCATGCGGCCGACATAGTCCAGGGAGCGGCGGTTGTTGGCGATGGGCGGAACGAACATGATGTAGCCGAGTTTCCTGTCGAAGAACAGCGTATCGGCGGTGTCCAGTATGCTCTTTATCATGTCCGCGCCGCGTGGAATTTCCTCCAGGTAGGGCCGGCTGGTGTTGAGCATCTCCAGGCAGAACGCCTGCGTGGCCAGCTCCCTGCGTTTCACGCCGTCGAAGTCCAGCCCCTTCATGGATCCCAGCGTGTAGCCGATTTCCCCGCCTGCGTAGTCCGGACGCGTGCCGTCTTCCCTGAGTTCGTGTATGCAGTCTATGAACCCGTCCTTGAACCCCTTGGGCCCGTCTTCCCACGCCACTTCCACGATCCGCCTGCGCAGGTCGGAGGCGAACTTCTTGAGTTCGCCGACCGTCATGCCGAGCCGCAAATCGGACAGGGCTTCCGCCACTGCGGGTGCATCCAGGACATCGATCGTTTCCACCAGTGTCAGGAAAAGGTGCGCCGATAACCTCACCTGTGCCCCCCTCCCCTTGCCGCGCGTGCCGCTGTCGCCGACTTCCGACGTGCCGAACATGTCTATCGGGTCGCACCAGTCTCCGTACATGATCTGCGCAAGCCCGTAAGGGGAATCCTTGACGTGCCTGCGGAAACAGGCCAGGATTTCCATGGCCACGCCGGCCACGGGCATTTCCCTGTCGCAGCCCGTGATACCCGACACTTCCGGGTGTTCCGGATCCGTCAGCCTGATGGTCTTCACGACTTCCGTCAGTATGGAGAAATCGCCGGTCTCCCGGATATACATGTTGAGCGAGTTCAGCAGCCACAGAGGGCTGTCGGCATACGGCCGGTTGTCGTTGTAGACCACTTCAGAACGGTCGTCCCATCTCGACGGATACTGCCGCGTGAACATGCCGTGGAGTTTCTGCGGCAGGGTCAACCGGCGCGCCTCCGCCAGTTCCCTCTCGTCGGATGTGACGTACATCAGGCTCAGCGCATGGACAAGGTCCGCCCGGACGACCCCGGGGTCTTCCTTCATCTTGGGCCACATGTCCTGCCCGCGGTCCCTGGTGCCGATTTCAATGCCGTTGGCGAGCTTCGCGCCGTGCGCCCGGCAGACTTCGTACAGCTCCTGAACGCCGGTCCAGACCGAGTTGGCGTATTCCGAAACCGCCGGTACCGCTGGCAGCTTAAGCTCGAACACCGGGTGCCCGGAACCGGCTCGTTTTTCGCATTTTCCTGCGATATCCGCCGCTCCCGGCGTTGAAGCCACCACGTTGCCCGCCGCTTTCCTGAACGCCCCGGACATGTCCGCGTACGAAGGATAGCTGTAGCCCGAATCCCTGCGGAACTTCTCGATCACCCTGTCATCCGCAACGTACAGCAGCGCCTGTCTCAGCGTCGCCGACGCGCCCGAGGCGAGGTTGAATGCGAACTGGTTGGCGGCCACCGAAGCCGTGCTGAAGCGGTTCAGTTTCTTCCCCGCCCCCCCTTTCAGCATCCCCCCGGCCCTGACCGCTTCCGGCATCAGCGAAAACGCCGCGCTGTCGCCCATGAACGTCAGGTAGTCGCACGTGGCGTCGACAGCCTTCATGTTCACGGGGACGCTAGATATCCTCTTGAGCTGTATTATGCCGCTGTAGGGCACAACGGCCGACACTATGCTTTCGGTGTTCGACACGGGGAGGCCGCTGTCGTACCACGCCTCCTTGTTGTAGACGAAGACCTGCGTCCCGTGGGTGTTGAAGTACGTCCAGACGTTCCCCCGCAGCGCCTTGCGGCCGGTGTTGCGTACGAAGACGTCCCGCACCATGGCCGGTCCCTTCGGCGTGTTTCTCAGCGCCATGCGGACGGCCGCGGCACATGCCAGCCCGGCGGCCGGCCGGAAAACGGCACAGTACCACATGCACCGGTCGGGATCGCCCATTTTCACAATCTTTATGGATTCGGGCTCGAGATTCAGCGCCGCCCTGGGATTCATGACCGACGCCGCCGCGATTCCGGCGGATGTCTCGAGCGCCAGCCAGACGTTCGAGGAAGGGACGCCGGTCTCCCGTTTCTCAACGCCGTCGTAGCTGGTGTCGAGAACGTGCACGTCCATGCCGTTGTCGAGTTTCACCACGAGGCCGGCAGAGCCGTTGGACATGAAAGTGGCCGTGGCGTTCGCCCGCTTGTCGACAAGCACCGACGGGCAATTGAGCGGGTGGGCCGTGTAGATCACTTCGCCGTCCGGGCCGTATCCGCCCAGAGCGTTAATGGGGTGCGCGATCTTGAGATCCAGGATATGCCGGGCGGCGGCTTCAAACCCCGAGTTCTTAATCTTTTTGCTCATCGATGGACTCCTTGTCTGCTGCTGCAGAAAACCTTGCATCGGGACAACAGCCGACCCGTACGGGCAGCCGTCGATATTCTATGCCGGATAACAAGAACAACAAGGTCTTCTCAGTATCCCGCCCGCGGCCGGAACAATAAAAGATGCCGAGGTGGTTCGGTGGTATATACCACCGCTGTTAAAAATCTGCTCAAGCACAGCGGACTTGCGATTCCGCCCTCAAAAAGTCCCCGCGGGAGCGGCCCATAACCTCTTGTGGCCAAGGATATTATGGGATCCGGACACGCGCGTTCTCTTCCCATACTGGAATGTGTGTGCACTGGTGCAATAGAACTGGCTTTCCAAGCGTCTATAGAGTACAATTGGGTCATGGAGCGCTTCCGGTCGCTCAGGCTCGACAAAGGAGGCCCGGGTGCACGCTGCGGCAGGCATGAAAAGACTGATCGCCATATCGGTCGTGACGGCGCTTGTCATCGTTCTTGCCGTGGTTGCCGGCTCACGCGGAAGGCCCGGCGGTGATGCCAGGGAAAACACCGGAACCGCCGCTCCGGCCGAAGCGGAAACCCCCGCTGCCGCGGAAACGCCGGCCGGTACATCCGGAAGCGCGGATCACAGCGGGCCGGCGGACGACCCGATACCGCCCCGCCCGGCGCCCGTCAACACCCATCCCCGGGAAATCTCCGGTTCCGTCCAGCCGCCGGCAGCGCCCGCACCACAGCCGTTGCCGCAGGCTGAAGCCGCCGTCGTCGCCCGCGAACTCAACGACGTTTCCATACCCCTGAGCGCCAGGACGGCCCGGATCCGCGAACTCGCCGCTCGCGGCGACGGCGTCTCCATAAGGATCCTCATGGACCTGGGCGATGCCGACGTGTACCTCAGCGCGGCCGCCGTCGAAGCCCTCGGGACCGTCCGATCACCCGGCGCCAAGGCAACCGTCACGGACTACCTGCGCGGCAAGCTCGGCAGCACGGACCTAAAGGTCCTTTCCGCAGCGATCAAGGGCCTGGGGAACCTGGCCGGCGATTCGGCGATCCCGGAACTGGAAAGAATCATCCGGGAAAACCGCGTTCGTCCCGACGGTTACGAGCAGATGGTCCTCATCGCCGCCGTCGAAACCCTGCAGCATATCGGAATCCCGGAATGCACTCCCATACTGGTGGAAGAACTGGGACGTTCCGAAGACAAGGGCTGGAGCCTCGCCTACGGCTCGGTGCTGGTGGAAGCCCTCAAACAGATACGAACGCCCGAAGGCAAAACGGCCCTTCTCGCGTATGCCGACAGGCTGGCCGAGCGCAGGCCCGACGACCCGCTGGCCGGCCGGCACTACGACGACAAGGTCGCTGAAGCACGCGCCGCGGCAGGCGCAGACTGAGATCGTCCTCATTGAAAGGGAGAGCTTCCATGACCGGCACAACGCCCGTACTGCGGGGAACGATGTCAGGGATCGCCGTGCTGCTGTTCGCTGCGGCGGCATGGGCCGCGGCCCCCGTGGCCTGCGACCAGAAGCTGCAGGTGCTGAGCAACACCGCCAGCGCCCTGCGCCCCGCGTACTCGGACGCCGACACCGGTTCCGGGTTCTCCTTCTCGCTGGTTTCCGGCCCGTCGCACGGCACCGTGGTCTTCAGCGGCTCTTTCCCAAGCAACTCGTACATGACCTATACGCCCTCGGCCGGCTACACGGGCACCGATTCGTGGACATGGAAAGTGAACGACGGCTCGTCCGATTCAAACACCGTTACCTGCTCCGTGCTCGTGCGGGACAGGGGGTCCAGGGCAGGGCGGACCGTGCTGATCGTCGTGAAAAGCACCATCCAGCCGGAAATACAGACCGAGCTGGACCAGCTCAGGCTGGATATCATCAACCAGGGCTATTCCGCCGAAATACTCCCCTGCACCGCCGGGAACGCCCAGGACCTGTGGAATTTTCTGCACACCCAGTGCTACACGCCGGGCAAGTGGGTCGCCGGCGCCATACTCGTCGGCCAGCTTCCCTTCGCCACGAACTCGGCCACGGATGAGCGCACGGACTTCGTATACATGAACCTGGACCAGTACCGGATCGTCCAGTACTGCAGCTTCAACATCTGGGTAAGCCGGATATGGGCGCTTTCCATATCCGGGTCGGACCTGCTGTTCGGGGACGAAGTCACCCTGATAAGAAGGGCGCTCCTCGCCAACCACGAATACAGGACGGGCCTTTCCGGCCTGCCGCATCACACTTACAACATAGACACGGCCTATCCCGGCCTTCATCCGGATTACGCCCCCAACGCCCTGGATATCTGGCCGACGGTCGAGACCCTCGAGCCGCGCTACGCCTGGCCCAAGACGGGTGACTTCATGGAAGAACAGTCCCACGGCGAACGCGACGGCTACGACGACAACAAGGTCGGTACCTGGACCATCCACGACATGCTGGGGCAGATACGCTACGCGGTGTGCTGCTCCTGCAAGTCGGGTTACCCCGGCGGCGTCATAAACCAGCAGATATTCACCCGGCGCGGCGGAAACGTCATGAGCGCCGGTGCCACGGAAACAAGTTACTCCGAAATGATAATGATGCTGCAGAATTCCACCGTCGACCAGAACTGCCGCGGTCTCCTCGTTGACGGCGACACCTTCGGCGACGCCTTCGTCGTCTACCAGCCTTTCGACGACGTCTACCGCCTGGTCTTCTACGGCGACCTGTCGATGCGGCCCATGGAATCCCCGGCCAACGCCATACCCGTAGTGGACACCCTGTCCGCCGGCACGACGTCCGGAGTGGCGCCGCTGACGGTTGACTTCTCGGCGGCGTCGCACGACACAGACGGCACCGTGGACCTGTACGAGTGGTTCCCCACCGGCCACCAGTACGGCCGCCTCGATCCCTGCGTCACCGGCACCACATCTGTCAGGTACATCTTCGCCAAGCCTCACACGTACAGAGCCAGGGTGCAGGTCATAGACAACAGGCACGCTGTCGGCTACAAGGAAACCGACATCCGGGTAGCCCCGAAACCTGGCCAGCCCGTTCGCATCAACTGCGGCGAATGTTGGAACTACAAGTTCACCGCGCAGGACCATTACAAGGAAGGCCTCGACTGGACCGACTCCCTGGACAAGCTCTGGCTCCACGACCAGCAGTGGCAGAGCGGCACGTGGGGATGGCAGGGCCCCAAGGAAGCCAACTACTGGTCCGGCGACATCCTCGGCACCGCCGACGACTTCATCTTCCTCAGCTACCGCTGGGACTACGGCGAGAACGGGATAACATACAGAATCCCCGTGGCCAACGGCACCTACACCGTGAACCTCGGCTTCGCCGACAAGGGCGTGGCGGCGGCGGGCGAAAGGCTCATTGACGTCACAGCGGAAGGCGTCCCCTGCCTTACCGGTTACGACATATACGCCGACGTCGGAGCGAACACCGCCGTCTTCAAGACCCAGAGCGTCGCCGTTTCCGACGGCGAGCTCACTCTCCTGATAGAGACTTCCGCCGGAAGTCCCAACCCGGCCATCATCAACTGCATCGAGATCATCCCGCCGGCCGGCGACAACAAGGAACCCGTCGCGAAGATAAACGCCAACCCTCCTATCGGGCCGGCGCCCCTCGACGTCTCCTTCACCAGCACCGGCTCCAGCGACCCCGACGGCACCATCACGGCCTACGCCTGGGATTTCGGCGACGGGGCCACGGCTTCCGGAGCGTCCGCCGATCACACCTACGCCGCCGGCGGCGTCTATAACGCCATTCTGCTGGTTACCGACAGCAGCGGCGGAGTAGCCGCGGACAGGACGACCATCACCGTCACCACGGGCGGCAATATTCCCCCGGTGGCGGACAACCAGCTAGTCGACGTTAATTTCAACACGCCCGAGCCGATCGCGCTCTCGGCCACCGACGGGAACGGCGACCCACTGACATACATCAAGCTTTCCAACCCGGCGCACGGCACTCTCCTGGGCACCATACCCAACTACACCTACACGCCGGACACGGGCTACACCGGTATCGACAGCTTCACGTGGAAGGCCAACGACGGCACCGACGACAGCAACGTGGCCACGTTCACGCTGAACGTCCTGCCCCCGGGCAGCACCGACACCGTCACCCTCGACGTCGTGCAGGATACTTTCCTGCGGGAACAGGAACCCGGCCTGGGACATGACGAGAACGCTTACGGCATATCCATCGACAGTTACAGCACCGAAGTGGCCCAAGGCATGATACAGTTCGACCTGAGTTCCGTGCCCGGGGGCTCTGCGATCACCAGCGCCATGCTCAAGCTGTACTGCTGGCGCGAAGTCGGGGCCGGCGCGGGGACGGATACCATACAGGTAATCCGCTGCGACAGCGCCTGGGTCGAAACCACCGCCAACTGGACCAACGATTCCACGAACGGCTCCGTCGTGTATTCCACGGTACAGGTTCCCGCCTATCCCGATGCCGGCGGCAACATGGTCGATCCGCCGCAACTGCTGGACTTCGACGTCACGGCCCTCGTGCAGGAATGGGTGAACGGCACGTATCCCAACCACGGCATGCGGCTAAATCCCAACGACACGGAACTCGACACCCGCTGGGTCGACGGCGAAGACACGCCCGGCAAAGGCACCGCCTACACGCCGAAACTCGTAGTGACCTACACCACCGGCGGCAGCGACACCGCGCCCCCGGCGATCGCGCCGGAATCGGCCGTGTTCGAGGGCACCGTGTCGGACGATATCACCTGCCCGCCCACCGTGGACGTGGGAGGCACCGCGGTCCCTGTCACCGTAACCGGCCTGGACGGAACCTGGACTTCGCCCGCCGTAACCCTGTCCGGCAACCCCGACACCATCGACATCTCGGCGTCGGACGGGACCAACACCCGGACCGTCACCATCCAGATATCCTACTGATTCCCGCGGCTCGGAATCCACAAAGCGCTGGCACGGCCGCCGGGACCGGGGATAATGCCGCGCGGGCTGAGCCGAAAGGAAGGGTGCCATGTGCGGGAAGTCCTTCGCCGGCGTCGTGTTTTTCGTCCTGTCGGTGCTTTCACTGCCGTGCCGGATCACGGCCGGCGAACAGGCGCCGGAGCGCAAGGACTGGGAGAAACGGTGGGTCTATCTGCCGCACAACCTCTATGTCGACGACAACATGCCGAAAATCCAGGCGATCATCGAGCGGTCCTCCCGCTGCGGCTATAACGGCGTCCTCTTCGCCGACTACAAGATGTTCACCTGGTGGAAACTGGACAATGCCGACAGGTGGAAAAAGAACGCCCGGCGCCTGCGCGCCATGACCCGCGACCTCGGCATGGAACTCAACGTCTGCGTCTTGCCCTTCGGTTACGCCAGCTCGCTTCTCTTCCACGACCAGAATCTCGCCTCGGGCATGCCCGTCAAGGGCGCGCCTCTCACGGCCGTGAACGGCGTCCTTGTTCCCGACAGGACGGCGGACATCCCCAACGGCTCCTTTGAAGAACACAACGGCGACCGCGTCCTGCGCGTCGCCTTCCAAGACAACCCCGGCGAAACTTCCTTTATCGACAAGGACGTGCACAGGGACGGCGAGTGCTCGCTCCGCTTCGAGAACGTCGGCCGGGTCAACAGGCACGGCCACGGGCGCGTCTGCTGGAAAATCGGCGTAAAGCCCTGGCAGCAGTACCGCATCCGGGCTTGGATGAAAACCGAAAAGCTCTCCGCCTCCGAAATGAAAATTCTCGTCCTGGGAGGGAACCGCACCCTGCAGCACCAGTACCTGTGTGTCGGGCAGGGTACGCGTCTCAGCCACGTCAACAATGCCCGCGACCTGACTACCGACTGGGTCGAACAGAAAGTGACGTTCAACAGCCTGGACAACAAGGAAGTGCTCATCTATGCGGGAATCTGGGGCGGCACCACCGGCAAGATCTGGTGGGACGGCGTCCGTATAGACTCGGTCCCCACCCTGAACCTGCTGCGCAGAAACTCCCTCCCGCTCGTCGTCCTTGCCGAAGACGGCAGGAAGCTCGAGGAAGGCGTAGACTTGGAACGCGTCGTGGACCCGCTGCTCGGCTGCACTCCCTGGCCGGGATCCTTTGAAACCAGCCACGAGCCTCCCCGGATAAGGCTTCTCAAAACCGCCTCCGTTCCCGTCAGGGACGGCGACAAGCTGAGCATTTCCTGCTACCATACCGTCCTTGTTCACGGAGCGCAGGCCAACTGCTCCATGGACGACCCGGCGGTCTTCGACCTGTGCCGCACCGAAATGCAGAAAACACGAGAAGCCCTGGACCCCGACGGCTACTTCATGTCCCATGACGAAATACGCGTCGCCGGCTGGGAGCCCGAACAGGTCAAGCGCTTCAAGACTTCCGGCGAACTCTTCGCTTTCAATATCAAGACCTGCTCCGATATCGCCTTCAAGTACGCCGCCGGGAAACCAGTTTTCGTGTGGTCCGACATGTTCGACCCCCACCATAACGCCCACGCCGGCTACTACCTCGTCAACAACACGATCGAAGGCTCCTGGGAAGGCTTGCCGCCCGAAGTCATCGTCATGAAATGGGGCGGCGGGGACCGCGCCCGCCCCGGCCTTGAATTCTTCTCCCGCCGGGGCCATAAACAGATGCTCGCCGCGTACTACGATTCCGACGTCGTTGCCGATTACCGGATGTGGGACACGGCCGCCCGCGATGTTCCTGGAGTCATCGGCACCATGTATACGACCTGGGCCAATGACTACAGGGCCCTTGAAAGGTTCGCCCGAACATGGTGGGGACAGAACGAAACGCCCCCGGCACAGGAAAAACCTTAGCCCGGCCGGCGCTGACGGAGCCCGTGCAGGCTGGTCCGCCGCCGAAAATCCGCTATACTGGCTCCCGTCTCCTTTTTTTGAAACGGCTGCCCCATGAAACCGCCCAACATTGTCCTAGTTCAATCAGACCAGCACCGGGCTGACCTCGTCGGTGTCAACGGCGGCGCCGTCAAGACCCCTAACCTCGACCGTCTTGCCGCCGAAGGCGTCAACTTCGCCAACGCCTATTGCCCCGTGCCGCTTTGCGGCCCCGCACGCACGAGTCTTCTCACCGGGCAATGGTCCCACCGCCACGGCTCGCTGACCAACTGGGACGGCCAGGGCTGGAAACGCCTGCCTGCGGGCGTCGCCACTTACGCTTCCGTGCTGCGAGGAGCGGGCTATTTCCTGTCGTACCTGTCCAAGTGGCACGTCGACCCGGACCTTAAACCGGCCGATTACGGTTTCCACCGGTCATGGGCGGAATACGATTTCGAAAAGGATTACGAGTCCTGGCGGGCTGCGGAAGGCCTTCCGCCCAGGGCGGTCTCGGACAAGTGGTTTTCGGAAGTCACCATGGACTTCGGCTTTGTGGACAAGGGCGTCGATCCTTTGCAGAGCCGCCTCGGATGGGCCGCTTCGCGGGCGCTGGAAGCCCTGGAGGAATGCGCATCACGGGACGAGCCTTTCTTCTTTGCGTGGAACCCGCCCGAGCCGCATTTCCCCTGCGCCGTGCCCGAACCGTACGCTTCCATGTATCCCCCGGCGGACCTGGCGCCCTGGGGCAACTTCGCCGACCCGCTCGCGGACAAGCCTTTCATACATGCTCAGATGCGCAGGACCTGGGCCACCGAAAGCGTCCCATGGGAAGCATGGGCTCCCCACGTCGCCCGCTACATGGGGGAAATATCGCTGCTCGACGCACAGGTCGGCCGCCTGCTGGACGGGATCGACTCGCTGGGGCTCGCCGAAAACACCCTTGTCGTCTACACGGCTGATCACGGCGACATGACCGGCGGTCACGGCATGCTGGACAAGCACAACATCATGTACGACGAAGTTGTCCGGGTACCGCTCATCGCACGCTGGCCCGGCGTAATACATCCTGGCTCCGTCTGCGACTCGTTCGTCTCCAGCGCCCTGGATCTTGCCGCCACGTTCTGTTCCGCCGCCGGGAGCAAGACGCCGGAATCGTTCGACGGCGACAGTCTGCTGCCGCTCCTGGACGGCAAGCCGGCCGGCCGCAACGATATTTTCTGCGAATACCACGGCAACCACCTGGGGCTCATATCGCAGCGCATGCTGCGGAACCGCCGCCTCAAGTACGTCTGGAACGCCACCGATACCGACGAACTCTACGACCTTGAGCAGGATCCCGGCGAAGTCCATAATCTCGTGCACGATGCGTCCCGCCGCCAGGAACTTGCGGAAATGCGCGCCCGCCTGCTCCAATGGATGAAAGACACCCGCGACCCGCTCGCCAACTCCTGGATCGCCATGCAGCTCACTGGCGGCCGAAAATAGTAGTGGATACCGCGATCGAAACCACACCGCCCCGGCAGCCACAGCCCGCAGCGCTTATCTTGTTTCGCATCCGTTCTGCCCTTGCATGCGGGAACGGTTTTGATACATAGATGCCCGGTTTCGGATGTATGAGGGAGTCACGTCATGCGGTTCACGGACATTGCAGAGATTCCGGGTTTTTCGTTCCGCTACGGGGGAAAACCCTCCACGGACTTCCTGCCGGCCTGGAAACACGCCCTGCCGGTCCCAACGCGGGAAACGCCGGACATCTCTGCCGAAACATATTCCGACGCCGGTACGGGGCTGAAAATCACCGTTACCACCAGGCGCTTTGATGATTTTGCCGCCGTGGACCGGGTTCTCGAATTCGAAAACGCAGGAACGCAGGATACCCCCCTCATCGAAGAAATCCTGCCGCTGGACGCGACGTTCCCGCTGGCTCCGGCCGAACGCCTCCTTCTGCACCACGCCAACGGCAGCTCGTGCAGGATGGACGATTTCCTCCCGCTGACCGCGGACCTGCGCCCGGGAAAGACCGTGACGATCACACCGGCGGGAGGCAGATCATCGGACGGGGCTTTCCCCTTCATGAACCTCCGGCACGCCGCCGCCGGCCTCATCGTGGCGGTCGGCTGGTCGGGCCGCTGGGCCGTCCGCATCGAGCGCGCCTCCGACGCCGTACGCCTCGCCGCGGGAATGGAACGGACGCGCCTAAAACTCCGCCCGGGCGAAAAAATACGCACGCCGCGCATACTGCTGCTGCCGTGGGAAGGAAACGACCCCGACCGCGGCACCAACCTCCTGCGGCGCCTTCTCGCCGCCCATTACCTCCCGCGCCTTGACGGCGAACTCGTCATGCCGCCGGTGGCACAGTGCCTCCAGGCCTACTACTACCTGACCGGCCGCGCGGGGGAACAGTATGAAATGAAAGCCCTGCCGCGGGCCGCCGCGCTGGGTGCCGATACGTACTGGATCGACGCCTGCTGGTACGGTGAAAAAGCCGAATGGTGGCAGGCTGTCGGCTCCTGGGACGTGAACCGCGAACGCTTTCCCAACGGCCTCAGGCCCGTCAGCGACGCCGCTCACGAGGCCGGCATGAAGTTCGTTCTCTGGTTCGAACCGGAACGCGTGCAGGCTGGCTCCCAGCTCGACCGCGAGCACCCGGAATTCCTGCTGTCACTCAAAGACTCCCCCGGGAACAGCAACAGGCTTTTCAATCTCGGCATGCCCGAAGCCCGCCGCTACATCACCGATCTCCTCTCGAACGCCATAGACGAACACGGCGTCGACGTCTACCGGCAGGATTTCAATTTCGACCCGCTCCCCTACTGGCAGGCCGCCGACGAACCGGACCGCGTTGGCATCACGGAAATCCGCTACATTGAAGGCCTCTACGCCACGTGGGACGAACTCCGCCGCCGCCATCCGCACGTATTCATCGACAACTGCGCCAGTGGAGGCCGCCGCATAGACCTGGAAACTCTCTCCCGCTCGCTGCCGCTGTGGCCCAGCGACTTCCCCGACGTCTGCGGCCTGCCTTTCGGCCGCGGGCTGCACGTCGGCGACCAGTGCATAAACGCCGGCCTGGCGCGCTGGGTGCCGCTCTTCGGCGGCGGCGTATGGAACTTCACCCCCTATTCGACGCGCAGCGAGATTATCGGCGGCTTCACCTTCGGCTTCCACATCGGCCATGACCGTTTCCCGCCGGACGACGCCCCGGCGGCCGTGGACCACAAGGACGTTCTGGCCGGCGGATGCACTCTGCTGGATGATTCCTTCCCCGTGGATGACGCCGCGGCGGCGATCGCGGAATTCAGGAGCGTCCGGGATTTCTTTCTCGGCGACTTCCACCTGCTCCTGCCGCTCACCGTCTCTTTCCATGACTGGTGCGCGTGGCAGTTCCACCGCGAAGATCTCGCTGCGGGGATCGCCGTGTTCTTTCGCCGCCACCGCAGTCCGTTTCCCGCCATGCAGGTATCGCTAAGGGACATCCGCCCGGACGCCGAATATGAAGTGAGTCTCAGCGAACGATACGGCGAAGCCCCCTGGACGTGCATGTCCGGCGCCGGCCTGGCGGACATGGCCGTCACGATCCAGGACAGGCCCGGCAGCCTGCTGCTGCGTTACAGGATGCTGGAGTAGTCCGGGGACCCATGTTAGCGGACCGCTGTAGTGTGACAGGAATCGCCACGCAGGCCACGCGCTACGGCGCGATCCCGTAACCCCTCCCCGTGGGGGGTTCTTTTTACCCGTGCGGGTTCAGACTTCCGGTTCCCCCAGTATCTCCAGCGCGTTTTTCCAGAAGATACGCTTCCTCTCCTCAGCCTGTATGTCGTTGCAGTTCCAGATGAAGTCCGGCGTCATCCCTTCGCTGGCGAACACGATCTTCCCGGCGCCGGCGTAACGTATGGCTCTCAGCACCAATTCCGCGGGCTCCACCCTCGGCAGCATCCTCGAACAGAAATGCTGCAGGAACGCCGTGTCCAGGTACACGTTCGGACACGCCTCGGCCGCTGCCAGCGCCTCGTAGTGGTAGTTCCCCCCCATGTGCGCTATGACTATCGTAAGTTCCGGGAAGTCCCACGCCACCTGGCTCCATCCCGACGGGTCCGCCCAGTTGATGCAGTGGTTCCCGAAATGCACCGCCCCCGCGTGCGACGTTATCGGCAGCCCCAGTTCCTGTATCGTTTCCCAGACCGGGTACATGCGGTCTTCATGCGGCAGGAACCGCTCCGTCATCGGCTGGAACTTGACGCCGCGGAAGCCCGTCCCGGCGAATTCCCGCAGCCTGTCGCACGCCTCCGGCACGTCGTCCACCCGAACACGGCAGTACGGGATGAACCTCCCCCCGCTCTTCCGGCAGAACTCCAGCACCTCCTCGTTGCTGTCCGGCCCCGAAAGCAGCACCGTCCTGTCTATCCGCTGGACTTCCGCCCATTTCGTCGTGCCGGGTTCATGCAGGTGGGCGTGCATGTCGATTATCATCGGCGGTTCGAATTCCACGTCGGCCATGGCATCCTCCGATCCTTCTCGTCCGCCCCGTATTCTATCCGTTTCCGCCCTGATTTCACTGTCCGTCCGCTTCTTCCTCTGCTATCATGTCGCCTGGAGAGGAAAATCCCGTGCCCGCGCCCAACATCCTTTTCATCTTCACCGACGAACAGCGCTCCGACACTTTGGCCGCTTACGGCAATACGCATATCCACACCCCCAATCTCGATTCCCTCGCGGCCCGGTCCGTCCTCTTTGAAAACGCCTACGTGACACAGCCCGTCTGCACTCCTTCGCGCTCGACCATCATGACCGGCCTCTACCCTCACTCGAACTCCTGCACCGCCAACAACGTTCCCCTGCCTCCGCATGTTCCCACCATCGCCGAATTGTGGAACGCCGGCTCTCATAAGTTCGGTTACCACGGCAAATGGCACCTCGGCGATGAAATCTTCCGCCAGCACGGTTTTGACGAATGGGTGAGTATCGAAGACCTTTACCGCCGCTACTACTCCACGGGACGCGACCGTTCACTCATGTCCGACTACTCGAACTACCTCGCCTCGCTGGGCTACGTCCCCGGCAGCGATGACCTCGGCCCGTTCTTCCGGCGCCGTTTCTCCTCCGGCCTTCCCGTGGAACACACCAAGCCCATGTTCCTCGCCAGGGAAGCTTCGCGTTTCATCACCGAAAACAGAAACGATCCCTTCGTCCTCTACGTGAACTTTCTCGAGCCCCACATGCCTTTCAGCGGCCCGTACGACCGCCGCCGTTCGACCAACGACGTCGTCCTCCCGGGAAACCACGCTGCCTTCCCCGACAACGAACCCCTCCACAATATCATCCTCCGCCGTCGCTATCGCGAACTCGGTTTCGAAAACCACGATCTTTCCTCCGTACACGGCTGGAAACGTATCCTCGGCAACTACTGGGGCCTCGTCGAACTCGTAGACGAAGCCGTCGGAGTAATACTTTCCACCCTCTCCGCCCACGGCCTCGACGACAATACCATCGTCGTCTTCACCTCGGACCACGGCGACATGATGGGCTCCCATGGGATCCTCGCGAAAACCGTCATGTTCGAAGAAGCCGTCAAAGTGCCCCTTCTCATGCGTATCCCCGGCGTCCCGCCCGGCCGCGTCCCCTTCCCCGTCAGCCAGGCGGACCTCGTGCCCACCCTCCTTGACTACTGCAGCGGGGATGTCCCGGATTCCCTGCAGGGATATTCCCTCAGGAACACCATCGACTCCGGCACCCCCCCCGCGGAAGACCACGTTTTCATCGAATGGAACGGTCCCGACCGCGCCCATACCCTCAATGACCTTCCTCTCGAACCGGGACTGCTGGAACATGTTTCCAGGTCCCGCGGCCGTACCGTCATATCCCCCGACGGCTGGAAACTCAACCTCAACGAAAACGACCGCCATGAACTCTACTGCCTCGCTTCCGATCCCGCAGAAACCGTCAATCTTTTCCCATCCGCTTCGCACGCGGCCGCGGCTTCCGCCCTCGCCGACAAGCTCCTCTCCTGGCAGCAGCGTACAGGCGACGATTTCCCCGTCGTCCTTTAGCTCCGCCCGTTATGCCCTTGAACCGGACGCACGGCCCTTACAATTCCCGGTAGTCTTCTTGCATGGAGTATTCCGGTGTCCGCCCGATCGGCATCAACGCCGCCACATGCTCCTCAAACACCGGCCTCCAAAAACGGCCGCTCACGGGGCCCCGTCGACTTTGCGGGCGTTGACTGCAGGAACCACTGGCTCCACCATCCCGTGTACGGCGACCCATCGTGGGACGCGTTCCGCCACAGCCCCGGCAACCCCGTCCACCGAGGCTCTGCCGGCCTGGAATGGCCGGTCAACGGGTTTCTCTTCCGCGACCCCGTCTCCTCCGACTGGTACGCGTATATCGGGAACTACCCCGCACGATATGAACATGGGCAGGGGAAATCCAGCATCTGTACCGTATCGCGCTCGCGCGACCGGGGCGGTTCGTGGGAACACCTCGGCCCCGTGTTCCCGGAGGTCCCCTTCTTCTTCGACGGCTTTTCCTCCCGCGTCGCCTACGCTCCCGACGTGACCGTGGCCTGCGCCGACGGCCTCTACCACATGGTCTATGACTGGGCCACCGAAGACTCCTCCTGGCAAAACGTCCGCTCGTACAGGTCGGGTTTCGCCTATGCCTGGAGTGAACGGCCGGAAGGCCCTTTTCACCGCTGCCCGACGCCCCTGTTCCACAACGGCCTTATCCCGAAAGACGGCATATTCAGGAGATACGACCGGTGCTACGCCTCATCCCTCGTCCGGCGCAGATCCGACTGGCTCATTCTCACCCTCATCGATGCCGGACACCACTACGCGTGGGGACTCGTCGCCTTCACATCCGACAATCCGCGGGGCCCGTATTCCGGCCCTGAGCCCGTCCTCCACGTGGAATCCAACCGCTTCCATCCGCCGCTCATGGAATACTTTCCCGCTTTCACCCACGACGGCTGGGTATACGCCCCGGCCACTTCCGTCGCCCTCAACCGGAACTTTCAGATCGTTCACCGCGCCCCCGTCGAAAAAGCCACGGATCCCGATGCCTGGGAATTATTTCAACACGGCTCGGTCTGGCATGCAGCCGACAAGGAACACGAAGCCGCCGGAATCTGGGGCCAGACCTTCAGCGGCTTCGTCGACGACCGGGAACACTTCCAGGTCCTGTTCCCCAGCAAGGATTCCAATGATATCGGCACCATCAACTTCGCCTCCCGCCCCTGGACCGAACAGTACGCGCCCCGGGGTTTCCGCATCAGCGGCCACAAGGGGCCTTCTCTCGCTCTCCTTCTCCGCACCTGCGATGCCTTCGCTCTCGACTGCACCTTCACATTAACCGGCAGCGCCACCCTTTTCTGGGGCAACAACGCCCCCCTCGGAGCGGACCGGCCCGCTTCCGACTCCTCCCTCCACGAACTCTCCTCCCCCGGCGGGTCCGGCCTCCAGTTCCTGGAAAATTCCTGGCGACTCCTTGATCTCACCCGGCCCCGTACTCCACTCGTCCTGGCTTCCGGCCCGTTGTCGCAACAGTCCGAACGTACGCTGACGCTCGGCCGCTCCGCTGACGGCTCCGCATTCATCGTCATCGACGGAGACCGGCTGTGGGAAGGCGCCCTGCCGGCCGAAGCCGGATCGCTCGGCTTCCTCGTCGCCCAGGATACCCGCCTCTCCGTCGAACGCTTTGTCGTCGACGGGTGTCCCTCCCACGGCGGATATACCCTGCTCCACACCGAAGCCCTCCTCGGCGCCGGCCAGGGTCTCGCGGGCTGGGACGAAGTCAGCTCCCCGATGTTCCGCTACGGCGTCGGCGCTGTTCACAAGGCCGATGGCGGGCGCGGCAAATGGAACTTCTTCGGAACCGGCTTCAGGCTCTGGCTGCCGAGGGGCCCCGAATACGGGACCGTGCGCGTCCTGGTGGACGGGCGCCCTGCGGGACAACCGGCTCTTCGCAGGAAAACGCCGTCCCCATCGCAGCCCGTTCTCACCGTCGAAAACCTGCCGGAAGGCTTCCACGCCGTCGTTCTGACGGCCGGCCGCGGCCTCGTCCTCGATTCGATCGATGTCGCGTGCTCCACCTTGGATCGTTTTCCAGCACAAGGCACGTGGGGGGCTCGCGGCGACCAACCCCATGCCGCTCCCCCGCCGCCCGCGGGCTGATGCCCCCGCCGCACCGGCCCCTTTACCTGCGGCAGGTCTCCCGGAAAGGATTCATGACATGACAAGACTCTACCCGATTCTCCTTCTCATAGGCTCCAATCTCTTCATGACTTACGCATGGTACGGCCACCTCAAAGATCTCAGGAACAAGCCGCTGATCCTCGCCATTCTTCTGAGCTGGGGCGTAGCGTTTCTCGAATACTGTCTGCAGGTGCCCGCAAACCGCATTGGAATACAGGTCTATTCGCTGGGCCAGTTGAAAGTAATCCAGGAAATCATCACCATGGTTGTCTTCGCGGCGTTTGCGACGCTCTACATGGGCCAACGCCTGACGCTGGACTACCTGTGGGCCGGGATCTGTCTTGCGTTCGCCGCGTTCTTCATTTTCCGGGGATTGCCCGCGCACGCCTGAAAACACTCCCCGGAAACCGCTTTTGCATCGTGCTCGCGCGCGCAGAAACTGTTATTCGTATTATACGGATATCGATACGCATATTACGAACGTTCGCCCCCGGCTGTCGACTCACACTCCGGCATGCGTGAACCGAGGGCCTTTTCAGGCAAATTCCACCTGTCCGGTCCCGAATTCGCCGAAAACACGCCCAACCTGTCCTCCTCCAGGCCGCGTGCCATCGGCTCGATCAGCGTCTCCCTGTTCTAAAGATCCGATTTTCTAGCCGGATTGCCAAAAAATTCTTGTTTTTGCCGCTTGACATGTCGATATTATATGATACAATCTGATAGTTATCAATAGCAAACGAAAGGAGCATGCCATGCCCGACAGCGTTTCCGCCTCTCTGGAATGGTTTGACGTCAAGGGCGCCGCCGAATACCTGGCCGTAAGCCAGCCGACGATCTTCCGGTGGATGAAGAGCGGCCTGCTGTCGTTCTACAAGGTTGGGGGTTCCACAAGGTTCTCCCGCGAAGGGCTGGACGCCGTGATCGAAAAGACCACGGGGCGGAAAGAAGCGGAAGCTTCTCAGGGGAGGTGCGCTTCGTGCGGGCACGGAACGCTGGTCGAAGGGAGCGTGCAGGGCATCGGACGCCTCTATTTCCGGCCGGAAAAGTCGAAGTTCTGGACGTTCGAAGAAGCGCTGGTACCGATACACGCGCGAGTCTGCACGGCGTGCGGGTTCATCCAGATGCACGCCGACGCTGCAAAACTCAACAGGCTGGTGCCTGAAGACAAGCCGGAGGAATAGCCATGGAAAACGGGAAAACGATCATGGAAGGGAAACCGTCTCTGCCTGCGGCGATGGCGGTGGCGAGCGTGGGTTTTGCGTTCTTTACGGGCGTGGCCATGGCGGTGCTGCTGCTGCCGGAAGGCGCGCCGAACACGGCCCAGTGGGTGCTTGCGGGAATATGCCTGGCGCTGGCCGCACTGATGTACCCCTGGCAGGCGCTGGACACGGCCTCGCGCCGCCACGTGCTGACCGACACGTCCGTGATCTACAGGTGCGGCGTGCTGACCCGCTTCGAAGCGGAAGTCCTCTATTCCAGAATACGGTCGGTCCGCGTAAAACAGGGGATTCTGCAGCGGATGTTCGGATGCGGCACGGTGCTGCTGGACACGGGAGGACCGGCTTCCCCCATAGCCGTGTCCGAAGAAGACCGCAACGCTCTGGCCCTGCGGAGCATACCGGACTATGGGCAAGTGGCGGACTTTGTCCGGGCGAAGCTGCGTGAGATGGAAATTCATTCCGCCGCTTCAGCGCGAAAGGTCGCGGAATGACGGTTCAGTGGCACAAGGCGCCGGAAGCGACCCGGGAAAAGGCCCGGAACTCCGCCGCCCGGCAGCACGGGTACCCCGTCTTCGGACTCGTCCTGATGGTGACGCACGCCTGCAACATGCGGTGTTCGTACTGCTATACGGGGCGCAAGTCAGATACCGTCATGTCCGTTGAAACGGGTATTGCCGCGATCGACCGTGCGCTGGCCTCGATCCTCGAAGGCGGCACGCTGGAGCTGGGTTTCTTCGGAGGAGAGCCGCTTCTCGAGCCCGCCCTGGTTTCAAGGCTGCTGGAATACGCCCGCAGGAAGACCCGGGAGTATTCGCTGGGACTCAGCGTATCGCTGACGACGAACGGCACGATCAATGAAGGGAAAGCGTGGAAGCTCTTGACCGATCCCGGAATAACCGTTTCGATCAGTTGTGACGGCGCCGCGTGCGTACATGACGCACACAGGCGTTACGCCGGCGGCGCCGTCACGTGGAACGACGTGCGGGACACGATAGTACGGCTGGCGGCGTGCGGCAGGCCGCCGGAAGCAGCCGCGGTCGTCAGGCCGGATACCGTTGACAAGGTGGTGGAAAGTCTTGAAGCCCTGCTGTCCATGGGCGTTACACGTATCGCGCTCTCGCTGGACCTCTGGGCGGAATGGACTCCCGAGAACCTGGCGATGCTCGAGGCGGCGGTAGCCGGATGCGCGGACTTCTGGGCGGAGCATCTGCCCGGCATCAGCATCGGGTGGTACGACGAGAAGGCGGCCCTGCTGGCGGGACTGCCCATCGGAGCGAGCGCCAGGTGCGGCTTTGGAGCGGGCGAAGTCGCCGTGGCACCATCCGGGAGGATCTACCCGTGCGAGCGGCTCATCCATGAAGACCGGCCGGGCAACCCGTGGGTCCTGCCGGTCAGCCTGGCCGGATGCGGGGATTTCCTGTCCATCGAGGCGGCGCCCGGGCGCTCGGAAGCAGCCTGCGGAACGTGCCGGGTTTTCCCCATGTGCGGCACCACCTGCCGGTGCAGCAACATAGTGCGGACTGGCGACGCCTCCAGGCCGGACGGCCTGTTGTGCTCGTTTGAAAAGGCGCGGCTGCGCGAGACGGCGCGGGTCCTGAAGGAAGCGTCGGCCCGGCTCGCCGCATCGAACGAAAGGAAGGTGCCACAATGAGTGGAAGCACAAGACTGCCGGACCCCAACGCGCCGCCTGAACCGGCCGAAGAAGCCCCCTGGAACCGGAACGTCCTCGTGGACGCCCTTATCGGCCTAGGCGTTGCCGGCGGACTGGCGCTGGTCGCCGTGGGGGGGATGACGACGCGCACGAGCGGAGCGACCCGATCGACACGCCTGGAATGGCAGCGGCGCGCCGACTTGATACAGGCGGCGGAGGCCCGACAGGCGCCGTCCGTCGAAAAAACCGGGTCCGGCCATGCCGGCGAATGAAGCTCTCTTCCGCACACGCTTTTTGACCGCGGCGCGGCGAGCCGGCCGCGTCGGATGGAATTCACTGGCGTTCCTGGGCGCCATAATGCTGTTCTACCACCTCTTTTTCGACGTCTCAGCCGTGATATCCGGGTCGATGGCGCCGACGCTGCGTTCCGAATCCGAAGCGGGGTGCGACTGGGTGCTGACGGAAAAGATAACGTATCGCCTGCGCCGGCCCAGACGCTGGGAAACCGTGATGTTCCACGACGAAGGGTTGCAGATCATGAAGCGCGTAGTTGGGCTGCCGGGGGAGAGTGTTTCCATCCGTACGGACGACGACGTCGTCCTGGTGAACGAGGGTCCGCCCGAGCGTCCGGAGAAACTCGCGGCGCTCAGGCACTATGCCTACGGCAAGATGCGACCCGGGACGGCGCTGGCGGCCGGCGAGGGTTTCGTGCTCCTGGGGGACGATTCCAAGGATTCATTCGACAGCCGCTTCACGGGGCCGCTGTCCGGAGAAAAAGTCGAAGGCAGGCCGTGGCTCATAGTCTGGCCGCTCTCACGGATCGGCTTCGTGAACCCCTGACGCCGACCGCCCCAGGGGGCGGAAAAGCCCGCGCCTATTCGCCGGCGTCCGGCTCCGGCCCTTCGCCGGGCGGGTAAGTCGCCGAGCCGACGCGGTCGGCCTCCTTGCGCAGGCGCTCCAGGTCCTTATCTTCGGCAAGGCCCATGATATACGACAGGACGTTGACCCTGCCGACTTTTATCCTGGCCAGGCCGCCCATGCCGCTGCGCAGTTCGTAGATGCTCCTGTCCAGGCGGATGCGCACCTTGTAGGTGCCGTCGTCCTCCGCCTTGATGCTTGCCACGACTCCCCTGAAGGTCCCGTAGCGCCTATAGCCGTAGGCGTCCATCCGCACGTCCACTTCCTGTTCGGGCCGGACGCGTATGACTTCGAGTTTCGGTACGGCGGCAACCATGTCGAAGCCCCCCTCGCCCACGACCTTGCCGACGACGCTCGTAGCCGCGCCGGCGGCCGTGGTTCCGGACATCTCGCCGGAATACAGATCCAGATCCACGATGGTGCCTGCGATAGGAGCCCGTATCTTGTACAGGCCGGACCGGTAGCGCATGCGGTCCAGTTCGGCCGCGGCGCTGTCCCTCCGCACTTCGGCCTGTTCGATGCGCGCCTGAGCAGCCTTCACTTCATGGTCGACGAATTCCAGGTTCGCCTGGAGGGTAGCGGCGGACAGGCCGTCGAGCTCGGCCTTCCTGAGGGCTTCGTTGGAGCGCATGCGCTCCAGGTCCTGGCGTGCCGAGACGAGGTCGCTCATGGCCGATTCCACGGCCAGCGAAGCGAGCTGTTCTGCGTTCCTGGCCCGCTCGACAAAGCGATCCGAAACAAATCCCGCCTTGGCGAGCCGTTCCTGGTCTTCGCGCTCGAGCACCGCCGAGCCCAGCCTTATCCTGGCGGCGGCAACGGATTTCTCGGTCTTTGCCACTCCCGCTTCGGCGCCCCTGCGGTCCGCGACCGCCGCATCCAGGCGGAGACGGGCCTTATCCTGCTCAATGGAGAAGAGTTCCAGCTCCATCGCCACGAACTTCCGGTTTTCGACAAGGTGGGCATGTTCCTGAACGGCCACGGCGACGGCTTTCTCCGCTTCGGAGAAGGCGAGTTCCGCCTTTCGCAGAAGTTCCCTCGCCTCGCAGTCGTCAAGCAGCGCGATAACTTCCCCCTCCTCGACCGCGTCCCCTTCCTTCTTGAGCACTTCGGAAACGATACCCTTGACTTCCGGCGTTATGTAGCGCCACGAGTGTTCCTCAATAGTCCCCTGCCCCACGACCACAAGATCCATGCGTGCGACCATCAGGAGGACGGCGACGAACAGCAGCAGGCCGAAAAAAAGACCTCCGATAATGAACAGCATTCTCACTGGGCGCATGACGTTTCGGCCTCTCGGGTGTGATATAACAATGAGTACACGACCTTGGCGTAAAACTCAAGCAAAAAGCGTCTTTTCTTCTTTCTACCGTCAGGAAGGCGCATATGGCACAATACTCTCGTAATCGGCAAGGCGCTCGGCAATCGACTGCCGCACCTTTTCAGGCAGCCAGTCAACCGACCTGAGGGGAGAAAGCGCCTGGTAGACGCCCGGCACGGAATCCCTGAGTCCGGCGAACAGAGTCTCGATGAGAGTATCCCTGAGCCTGTCGGTCCCGGCCGTCTCCGTATCGAGATGTTCCCGGGACACGATTTCTCCCAGCACTTCGAGAATTTCCGTCCGTTCGTCTTCGTTGAACCGCCCTTCGGCATCCCTCCGCTTCAGGAGCGCCACGGCCACGGCGCTGGCAACCCTAGCGATTTCCCCCGAAGAAGCGTCGGCTTTGAGAATATCCCCCACCGCCAGCATCACCGGGATATTGTACAGACGCTTGCCGAGCAGCTTGAGCACGGCGAGCCTGTGCCCGGAGTCCGTGGAAGAATGCGCCGCTATCCGTTTAAGCACCTGGACCATTTCCGTGACGTTGCCCGGCCCCCAGACGTGTTTCCCGGTTATGACTTCCTGCCATTTTCGCAACAGAAAGCCCACTATGGTGTTGCGGAGGCCCGAGGCGCGCGCGTGGCCCAGGTAGACGAGCTCCAGCCCTTTCATGGCCGCCGGCAGGAGGTCCGTATAGAAACCGGCCTCATCCCCCAGTTCAAATACTTTCGTGTCCCCTTCCAGGCGGCTCTCTGGCACTATGTCCACCTCCGGGGCGTCCAGCATGGCATACAACGCCTGCAGGGCCTTCTTGATGAAGCCCGGCGCCGCCTTGGTGGAGGACGCCGCCCAGCCAAGCGCTTCGTACACGAACGCGTCGGGGCCTTTGCGTTCCAGTTCTTCCAGCGCCGCGCGCGTCACGATGTTCACCGCGTTCCGGCCGACGCTGGGGGACGAGGCTATCTTGCCCTCCGCTACCAGCACCGCTCCCGTCTCCGGGAAACCTTCCATGCGGCGTTTTTCCAGCGTCCTCAGCAGCCCTTCCAGCGTGCGCCCGGTCTCTTCCGACAAAGCCAGAAAGCCTTCGTGCCTCCCCAGTTCCCCCAGGAGCTTCGCAGAGCGGACACGCTCGCCATCGGGGTAGTGGTCGCCCAGCCTGCTTGCGAGGGGGTCCACGGCCGCCATGCCCATGTGACTCACAGTGTACTCCACGTTGTCGATGTCGGTCGGCATGTGCACGTCATGCACGTTTTCCAGGAAAAGGCCCGCAAGGTCCCGCCTCGTGTCGTCGGACAGGTTCCTGTCGGACACGACGTGCGTCGACATTATGGATATCCTGATGTCCCTCGAGGCTCCCGAAAGATACCTTTTGAACAGCAGCGCCACTTCCTCCTTGGCCTCGGGAGTCACTTGCCCGTACCTGCAGATGTCGTCAAGGAGGTGGACAAGGTACTTGCGCTGCGACTGGTCTGCGGAAGGATATACCGCGACGAGCGCCCTGATGGCCTCCACGCCGAGCTTGTGGAAATAAGTCGCGAAAGAGCGGAAGTCCGCGCCGCGTTCTTCCGACCGTGCGGATTCGGCGGCCATAGCCGCCGCCAGCCGGCGTGCGTCGGTGCCTGGGATATCGCCGAGCACCGTCAGGAGCATGACGCGGACGCGTCTGTCCGGAGTGGCTTCCACCTCTTCCCAGATCGTCGCGGAAACAACTTCGGGAATGAGTTCCGCCAGCCGGACGAACAGCCGCCGTGCCGGGGTGGCAAGAGTGCCGTAGTCCTTGCCGAGGTGGGCCAGGAGCATCCGTATCAGTTCGGTGGCGCGATGAGTGTTCGAAGCAAGAAAAGCAGCCGATTCTTCCAACGAGCGCAGGCACGCCCTCCGGACGACCGCCGACGGATCGTTCCGCAGCGCGGCCACAAGCGCCGTCACCGCCATCATCGCGGCATGCCCACGGCCTTCACGGGCATAGACGGCAAGACGCTCGGAGGCAAACGCCCTGTCTTCCTCGGCCCCGGTGGCCATCGTCCGCAGGTTTTCGGCAGCGGAAGCGTCAAGACCGACAAGAGCGGTAAGCCCGGCGGACTCCGCGCGCACCTCGGCGGACACGTCCTGCAGCCCCTGCAGGAGGACTTCCGCTTTTTCTTCGGGCGGCAAGGGCGAGTAGCACAACAGCCGCAGCGCTTCTATCTTGGCCTCGGGATCCGCGCTGGTAAAGAGGGTTACCTTGAGTTCCTTCAGGCGGTTTTCATCGAAAAGCCCCGCCGCCCCAGCGCCATCGGCTGCCGGCCGCGTGCGCGCCAGCGGCCTGGCAGGGGCGGGTCCCCCGGCCGCAGCGGATTCGACATCCTCCCCCCAGGCCTTTTCCGCCAGCAGCTCTTCTTCCAGTGCGATAATGCGCCAGCCGTCCTCGCTGTCCGCAAGGTCGAGAACAAGCCCCTCGTCGCCCAGGCCCGCAGAAGCCCCTGCCTCTTTCAGCAGATCCGGGGTCAGCTCTCCCAGGACGGTTGGCGACAACAGCAGTTTTTCCAGGGCGCTGGCGGGGACAGCGGCTTCGATGACGGCATGCGAGACTTCTATCTTCTTCAGGATCAGGGCGCCCAAGCGGGCGGTAAGACGCCTGGATATGGTGAATTCACCAAGCTCGGACTTTTCCCTCACGCCGCGCAAACACGTCCTCCCTGCATCGCCGGGCTTAAGTATATGTGCAAAGGGGCCTTCGGTCAACAATCGCCGCATACGCGGCGGTCCCGAGGCTTGACACCCGGAATCGCCCGCCCTATTATGTCGCCGTCCCCCAACCGCCGAGGAGCCTGGTCTGAAATCGCCTGTCCACACACCTTGGCGCGCCGCTGCGGCCGAGGCAGATATCACGGACCTCGTGAGCCTTGAAACCCGAGGCGGCCGCGTCGCCGGGCCGGCGGAACATCTCGGCTCCCTTACCGCCCGGACAATCCTGCTGTCCGATGGGGACGTTGAAATACTGCTGTGCGTCGTCGACATGCTGGAGCTCTATGCCGACTGGATGAAAGTCTTTCAGCGCGCTCTCGAGAGCAACACCGGAGTGCCTTTGTCCCGCCAGGTCATATGGTGCAACCACGTACATGCGTCTTCTTCCAGCGACGGCGCCGCAGCGGTGCCCATCGCCGAAAGGATAGCGCGCTCCGTCGAAAAAGCCCGCGACGGGTACGCCCCGGCAGAAGCGGCCTTCGCATCCCGCAGCCTCGGCCGCGGGTGGACCATCCGCAGGCGCTGCCGTCTCGGTCCGGCGGGGACTTTCTGCAGCATGTTCAACGACGGCGCCGTAGTCCGCTCGCTTTCCCTGGACGCCTCAGGGCAGGCCGCCGCGTACCTCGAGGAACGCGGCCTCGATCCAGCCCTCTGGAAAAAGTGGGTGCGGACCTGCTCCCTGGCGACCCCGCCCGACACCCGCCTGGAAATACTGGACATCCGCTCAATGGACGCCGCCCGCCCCATAGCCCGCATGGTCCGGTTCCCCGTCCACCCGGTTCTGGCGAGTGCGGTCAAGATAGGCAACGCGCTCTATCCGGACTTCATCGGGACCCTGCGGCACACTCTGGAAGCCTCCCTCGGCGGCAAGACCCTGTTCGTGTGCGGTCCGGCCGGCGACGTCCGTCCGCTGCATCGGGAATACGGCACCGCAGCGGCCGACGAATACGGCGCACGCCTGGCGGACGCGGCCACCCGGATCTTGCAGAAACTAAAGTACCGTCCCCTGGACAACGTCCGCGTGGGCAAAGCCGCCGCCGTGCTGCCTCTCCGGCCTGAATACGGCCTGCCCGGCGCCCGCCTCAAGAAAGAACTCCTGCAATTGCGCTCCCGTGCGGAAAAAGAAAGCGACCCCCTCCGCAAGCTCGAACTCCTGCGCCGCGCCGAGGAAAGGCGCTGGGTCGAGTTCTACCGCGGCAGCCGCCCCGGCATAATACCCGCCGAAAGCCTGCGGAAAGGTTCCTGGCCCGTCGAAACGGGCGCCGTGAATTTCGGCCGCCACGTCATCGCCGCCCTGCCGGGCGAGATATTCTCGTCCACCGGCATTAAACTCCGCAAGCGTCTCGGCAAAGGCGCCTGGAGGGGCCTCATGATAACCGAGCTGGCGCAGGACTACGTCTCCTACCTGAGCCCGCCGGAAGAATACGGTACCGGCGGATACGAGGATGCGGGTTGTTTCTTTACCGCGTCTGCGGAAAACATCCTCCTGGACGCGGCATGCAAGGCCGTGGACGCGGTCTTGAAGCAATGAAATACTGAAACCCCCCGCCGCGGGAAGGTATCATTACCTGGCCGGAACATTAACAGGATGAAACCGTGAAAGGCGCTCTCGAAAACCTCTACGCCAGATACAACCGCAGGGAATATGCGCACCCTGACCCGGTTGAGTTCCTGTACGCATACGAGCATGCGGCGGACCGGGAAATAGCCGGCCTGGCGGCTTCTTCCCTCGCCTACGGCCGCGTCGGACAGATTCTTAAAAGCGTCGCTAACGTCCTGGAAATCCTTGGTCCGCGACCGGCGGCATGGCTCCTGGAAACGCCCCCCGGCCGCATGCGGAAAGCTTTCCAAGGATTCAGGCACAGGTTCGCCACCGGAAAGGACGTTGCTGGAATGCTGGAAGCGGCCTCCCGCATGCTCAGCAAACACGGTTCCCTGAACGCGGCCTTTACCTCAGGCATGCAGGACCCCCGGGACATCCCCGGCGGCCTGTCTGCCTTCGCGGCGCAACTGCGTGCCGCCCTTCCGGCAAACTCCCACCTTGTTCCACGGCCTGAATCCGGCAGTCCCTGCAAGCGCCTGCACCTGTATCTCAGGTGGATGGTCCGCTCCGACCGCGTGGACCCCGGCGGATGGAA
The DNA here is from genome assembly GCA_016930595.1 of Planctomycetota bacterium. Taxonomy (GTDB): domain Bacteria; phylum Planctomycetota; class SZUA-567; order JAFGGJ01; family JAFGGJ01; genus JAFGGJ01. The sequence continues at coordinate 61,846 of JAFGGJ010000019.1, read as the reverse complement.
CGGCATCAGCCCCGCCGGCCTGGTGATCCCCCTGGACACCCACATGTTCAGAATAGGCCGCATCCTGGGCCTTACGTGCAGAAAGCAGCCGGATATCCGCACGGCGGTCGAACTCACGGAAGCCTTCCGGCGGTGGTCCCCGCTGGACCCCGTCAAGTACGACTTCGCCCTCACACGACTCGGCATCCGTGCTGACGCCGACATGCAGGCTTTCCTTGCGGAATGCCGTGATTGCGAGGCCGTGGAATGCTGACGTTCCTGAAAGAAACCGTCTGGGAGTTCTGGAACGTGCTGGGACAGATGGCCCCCTACCTTCTCTTCGGCTTCCTGATAGCCGGAATACTCGCCGTCGTAATCCCCGAGGCGTGGGTGGAGAAACACCTCGGCGGCCACGGCTTCCTTCCCATACTGAAGGCTTCTCTCCTCGGCGTGCCCCTCCCCCTGTGCTCCTGCGGCGTGATACCGGTCGCGGCCTCGCTCAGGAAGGAAGGCGCCAGCCCCGGAGCGACGGCATCCTTCCTGATATCCACGCCGCAGACCGGAGTGGACAGCATAATGGTCACTCTGAGCCTCCTGGGCCCCATGTTCGCCCTCTTCCGGCCCGTCGCGGCTTTCGTCAACGGGTTACTCGGCGGATCGCTCGTCGCCCTCTTCGGAAACAAGGACCCGGCTGAAAACGCTTCCACCCCCGAATGCTGCAGCGATGCCACGTGCGGTATGCACGCCCCCCGACAGGGCCGCCTGAAACGGATATTCAGGCACGGCTTCGTCACCCTCCCCGGCGACATAGGCAAGCCCCTCCTGGCGGGGCTGGTCGTGGCGGCGCTGATATCCGCCCTGATCCCCGAACAGTTCTTCCGTGAAAGGATCGGCAGCGACGTCGTCGAATACCTCCTGATGCTCGCGGTGGGCATACCCGTGTACGTCTGTGCGACGGCGTCGGTGCCCGTCGCCGCGGCGCTGATTACCGCCGGCATTTCACCCGGGGCGGCACTCGTCTTCCTGATGACGGGCCCGGCCACGAACGCCGCCACCATAACAACCCTGTGGAAGACGCTCGGCAGGCGCACGACACTCATCTACCTGGGAACGGTCGCCGTGACTTCGGTTGGAGCCGGTCTCCTCCTTGACCTGTTGTTCACGACGTGGGGCTTCGACCTGAAAGAATTCATGGAACACGCCCACGGCCATGCGGGATACGCGTGGATAAGACACACCGGAGCGGTGGTCCTCCTAGCGGTGCTGGCAGGGGGGCTCTTCAGAAGGACCCGCGTGGAGTTCAAAACCGGAGCTGCGGTTGACGTGGAGGCGAAGATGCTTACACTGCACATCGACGGGATGACGTGCTCTCACTGCGCCGAAACGGTAAGCAGGTTCCTGGCGCAGGTTGAAGGAGTCGAATCCGTGGTGGTCGACCTGGAGGGGAAGAAGGCTCTCGTAAAGGGCGGCGACATGGACATCGACTCCCTCCGCAAGGCCGTTGAAGACGCCGGATACACTGTTACCGGATTGCACGACGGATATGAACACTAGGCCGGTCCGGCGGGGATGCCGGGGATAATGGAACGGGCGGACGTCCGATGGCAAGCTCCCGGGACCGGTCGAAGACGGTTTTCATGAAAAGGAGATGACATGGCTTCACTGAAAGGCAGTCGTACCGAAAAGAACCTTCTCGCGGCCTTTGCGGGAGAATCCCAGGCGCGCAACCGCTACACATTCTTCGCGAGCCAGGCCAAAAAGGACGGATTCATCCAGGTGTCCCTTATCTTCGAAGAAACCGCTAACCAAGAAAAGGAGCATGCCAAGCGGTTCTTCAAGCTTCTCGAAGGCGGCGACGTCGAAATCTCCGCCGCCTTCCCGGCCGGCGTCATCGGCACCACCGAAGAAAACCTCCGCGCTGCCGCCGCCGGTGAGCACCACGAATGGTCCGAGCTCTACCCCGGCTTCGCAAAAATCGCCGAAGACGAAGGTTTCCCCGAAATCGCCGCAATTTTCAGCGCCATCAAGGTCGCGGAAAAGCAGCATGAAAAACGCTATCACGATCTCGCGGACAACATCAAGACCGGCAAAGTCTTCAAGCGCGACAAGGCCGTTGTCTGGCGCTGTCTCAACTGCGGCTATATCCACCAGGCCGCCGAAGCGCCCCCGGTCTGTCCGGCCTGCGCCCACCCCCAGGGTTATTACGAAATCCTCGGCGAAAACTGGTGACCCCGGCCGGCAATCCCTATTGGACAGGAGGAAGATGTCATGACCGAAAAACTCCAGGTGTACAAGTGCGGTAAGTGCGGCAATATCGTGGAAGTCCTTCATCCCGGCGCAGGCACCCTAGTCTGCTGCGGCGAACCGATGAAGCTCCAAGAGGAAAAGACCGCCGACAAGACTACCGAGAAACACGTCCCGGTTCTCGAAAAAATCACCGGCGGCTACAGGGTCGTCGTCGGCAGCACGCTCCACCCGATGGAAGACAAGCACTACATCGAGTGGATACAGCTCATCGCCGGGGACACTGCTCTCCGCCATTTCCTCAAGCCGGGCGACGCCCCGGAAGCCGTCTTCCTGGTGGACGCCGACGCAGCCTCGGCCCGCGAATACTGTAACATCCACGGGCTGTGGAAAGGCTGACTTTCATGAGCCTCATATTCAACGCCGACGAAATCCTCGCCATCGCCGAGCAGATCGAACGCAACGGCGTGATGTTCTACAACAAGGCCGCGGGGCGATTCGACAGTGCCGATACCAAGCGCAAGTTCCATGACCTTGCCGCCATGGAAGCCGCCCACGAAAAAACCTTCGCCGATATGCGCCGCAGCCTTGCCGAGAAGGGAACCGCCGCCGCGGCCTTCGACCCGAACGGCGAGGCCGAGATGTATCTTGCCCAGTTCGCCGACGGGCGCGTCTTCGACCTCAAGGCCGATCCCGCCGCCCTGCTGGCCGCCGCTTCCTCCGCCCAGGAGGTCCTCCGCGCCGCCATCAACCTCGAAAAAGACTCGGTGGTCTTCTACGTCGGCATCAAGGCCCTTGTCCCGGAATCCCTCGGTAAACACGCCGTTCAGCGCATCATTGACGAAGAAATGACTCATATCGCCCTGCTTGGCAGGGAGCTGGCGGCTCTCGGCTGACCGCCGCCACAATCTTGAAAGGAGCCGACCATGCGGCCATACGTCGATGAAGAACTCTGCATCACCTGCGGCCAGTGCGAAGAAGCCTGCCCCGCGGAACCCAACGTCTTCCGGATGGGCGACAAGGCCGAAGTCGTCCACCCGGAAGCCTGCACTGAATGCGGCGCCTGCGTCGCCGCTTGCCCCGTCGATGCCATTGAACTGAAAGAGTGACGCTTCCACAACGGCCTGCCAGGGCGCCTCTCTTTTCCACCGGCCTTTAAAATGGGGGACTGAACATGCAGAAATATGTCTGTGACGTCTGCGGCTACGTCTACGACCCAGCGCAGGGCGACCCGGATAACGGCGTCGCCCCCGGAACCGCATGGGAAGACGTCCCCGCCGACTGGGTCTGCCCGGTCTGCGGCGCGGGCAAAGACGACTTCTCGCCCACGGACTGACGCTCCCCGTCCCTGCGGCGGCTCGGCGCCTTACAGTGCGTCGATGCTGGTCATGGGGTGCCAGTTGTCGGCGTCGACCTCGTGTATGGCCAGCTTGACCACGGGTTTCATGGTCTTCTCGTCCACTATGCCGACGCTTACTTTCACCTCGCCCCGCTCGAAGCCCGCGGGAAACGCTATTTCCTCACGGAACCAGTTGATATCCGGCAGCCACTTGCGGATGTCCTGCCCCGAAAGCACCACTTCCTCCCTCTTGCCCTGGACGAAGCGGTAGGCGAACCGGTAAGGCCGGTAGATCGGCGCCACGCCCACGTTGTCGATATACGCGACCATCCGGATGTTCTGTCCCCCCTTCGCCTCCAGCGGCAACGTAAGCTGCCTCAGCACGTACCGGTACCCCATCTTCCGGTTGAACCAGTCAATTTTCCCGGTCAGTTCGTCCGGAATGTAGCTGGACTTGGGCATGAATACCGACAGGTGGTACTTCAGCGCCTGGTCCAGGATGTAATCCACGTCCCAGCCTTCCTTGAACCAGTGCCCCACAGTCCAGCAGGTTTCAAGCGTGACCGGGGCTTTCTTCCACGCATCGAGCCCGCCGCCGGCCGTCACTTCCATCGGGTAACAGTCGAACATGTGGTTCCAGTTCTTGTTGTCCGGCACGTCACCCCGGCCGTCGGTCCGCATGTCCCCTATGCAGTCGGCACGCCACCCCAGCCCGTGCTCCATACCGTAGCTGTACATGAACGCCCCGAGCATCGAAAGCAGTTGCGTCTTCTTGAAGCTTTCCAGGTACACGTCGATCAGCACCCTGGCCGTCTCGTCCGTGGCGTTCCCCCCCGTCTCTCCGCACGACCCCGCAAACGCCACGTCGAAACTTTCGAAGTTCGGGTGGCCGTCGTAGCGCTCGCCCCACGCCCTGATGTGCTCCGACCACAGCTCTATGTACGCCTTGCTGTTGGAGTCCGGCTCGACGCGCTCCCCCTTGCACGAATCCGGCGTCGGCGTGATTCCCGCGTCCCACGCCCAGCCTGGCAGGTCGCCCCCGATGTGCGGCTGTATCCTCATCTGCAGCGTCTGGTTGCGCTCTTCGGCGGCGGCGAGCGCCCCGTCGATTATGTCCCACCGGAACTTCCCCCGCTCCGGCTCTATCACCTTCCACAGCCACCGGCAGTACGACATCCTCGTGTCCGGGTACTGCGGGTTCTTCAGGTTACCGTCGAAAGCCTTGAACTCCGTCGGGCCTTCCCTGTCGTTCCACATCAGCCCAGGGTAAAGCTCGTCGCCGTTGAAACGCTGGAACGTCGTCGTGCCCTTGTGCGGGTTGAGCATGTATTCACCGCTCTCGGCGGGCCTTACACGCTGGATCACCTCGCCCTTTGCGAACGCGTCCCTCCAGTAGCTTTTTTTCGCCATTTCTTCTTTCCTTTCCTCAACTCCCGGCCTCCCGGCCGGAATTGCTCGCGGACGCGTCCGGTCCCGCCCGGAATCGCCCCGTCAATACCAGCGTTTGCCCCAGGAAGAAGGCCGCGGCTCCGCTTTCTTCTGTACAGGCGCCGGGCTGCTCACGAGCCCACCGCTCTTATCCAACATAGCGGTGTCCCCGTATTGCTTCAGCCATTCCACCAGTTTCCCCCTCAGGTCTTCCGCCTTCTCCCGCCCGGCGCCGCGGCGCACAAGGTCCGCCAGTTCCTGCGGATCCTCGTCCAGGTCGTAGAGTTCCTCGTGGGCGCCCGTCTGCCTGTAGATGTACTTGTACCTCCCGTCGGTAATCATGTAGCCCTGCTCTGGATCGTCGGCCACCTGCGACACGTAAGCGTCGCGGACGCCCCCGCCGCCCTTCAACACGCCCGTCAGGTCGCAGCCGTGCACATCGTGCGACAGCTCCGTCCCGGTCAGTGCCGCCAGCGTCGGCAGTATATCCTGCAGCCCGGCGAGTTCCCGGGTCCTCCTGCCGCCCGCTATGCCCGGCACCCGCCAGATGAAAGGTATCCTGGCCGACCCTTCGTAGAAGTTCGACTTGAAGAAACACCCGAAATCCCCCATCATGTCCCCGTGGTCCGTCGTGTAGCATACGATCGTGTTTTCGGCAAGCCCGCTGTCTTCAAGGAACTCCAGCAGGACCCTTATCCTGTCATCCTGGTGGCTGATGATCCCGTAGTAGCGCGCCTTGGCCGCCCTTATCCCCTCCGGCGAAAGCTTGTCCCACATGAACGCCGCCGGCCATCCCCGCATTACCGGATCCTTCTCCGCCAGCATCTCCCTCGTCCCGGCAGGCTCGGGCACCTCGCGCGGGTCATACGCCTCCGCCCATCTCCCCGGCGGATCGTACGGCGAATGCGGCTTAGGAAAACTCATCCACATGAAGAAGGGCCTGTCGGCGTGCTCCTGTACGTGCATTTCAAGCGTGTCCAGCGTCCGCATGGCCACCCACGTGTCCACGTAGAGATCTTCCGGCAGCATGCTCACCGTCGCGAACACTTCGTTGTTGCCCATCCCGTGGGCGCGCTCGTAACCGCCGTACCCGTGCCGGTACAGATAGTCGTGATAGTCTTCTATCCCCAGGGAATTCTCCACCATCCCATACTGGTTGATAATCCGCCCCGACTCGCACAGCTCGCAGTACTTGAACCCGTGCAGAAGCCGTTTTTCCCCCGGCGCAGCGTACGGAACGTAATGCAGCTTTCCTATGGCGTACGTCTCGTAACCGTTGTCGTTGAAGTGGTGCGCTATTCTAGGCTGATCGTCTTTTATAAGCCCGCTGTTCCGCTTGGTGCCCGTGGCCCTGTGCGGGTAGTTCCCGGTCGTTATCGACGCCCTCGCCGGCACGCAGATGGGGCACGGCGTGTACGCCTTCTCAAAAAAAACCCCTTCCGCCGCGATCCTGTCGATGCTCGGCGTCAACGCCCCGCCCGCTCCGGCGGCCCCGATGGCGTCGTATCGGAGCTGGTCGGCGGTAATCAGCAACACGTTCATCGGCGGCATGTCCCGTTCCCTTCACCGGTTATGGGGAAATGCTACCCCGGAACGGCGCGCTGTCACGCGAATTAGAATGCATTTATGCCTGAGACCAGGTCATTTCTGCGGCGTCATGATCTTAGTCCCACCCGGAAGCCTCATGCTGAACACCTCCGCCAGCACCTTCTCCGCCCCGTCCTTCGCCACGTTCTGCACGCCGCTGAAAGTATCCCGCGAAATATCTCCGTCCGGGCTCTCGGTCTCCACCGCCGCGGGCCACGGGCTCTCCCCATCCGTCCACAGCGACACCCGCACCAGGTATTTCAGCATCGGGTCGTCCTTCTTCAGCGGGAGGAGGTCCACGCGCACCCTGCCGTCCTTCTCCCGCACAGCATTCAGCCGGAACCGTTTTTCCAGTTTCTTCCGGTCGAACGACAGCCCCGTCAGCATCCCTTCTATGTCATCCTTGCCCCCGGACTTATTCTCCCCGTCCTTGGCTTCTTTCTCGTCCTTCCTCAGGAAATACTTCTCCGCCTTGCGTTCCTTGGGGAAATAGAGCAGCAGCACATCGTTGTGCGCCATGACCGTCACGGGGTCTTCGCCTCTTACTTCGCGGTAGAAATGGTTCGGCTTTATGAACACCAGCCGCCCCTTCGATTCCACCACCTCAAAAACAAGGGCGCTTTCCTTCTGGTTCAGGAAGTCAGCGGCAAACCCTTCCACCTTCTGCTGTTTTTCCTCAAGGCTTCCCAACAGGGCGTCCAGCTCCTGCTGCGTGAGTTTTCCCGGTTTCTTCGGAGTCTCCTTGAGTTCCACGCCTTCCTCGCCGGGGGCCGTCCCACCGCCGGAAGATTCCTCCGGTTTCGGCTCCTCCTTCACCGGAGCATCTTCCTTCCCTGCCTCCGCGGGTTTCTCCCCGGCGCCACCGCCCTCCGCCTCGCCAGCCCGCAGCCCCGCACAGCACAGGCACGCCCCCGCCAGAACCACCGTCAGCCATCGACGCAGCATCACCGCTCCTTTTCCGCTTCCGTACCCGGCGCCCCGGCGGCCTCCGGAACGCCCCCATCCGTATTAACCTCTCTCTCCCGCACTATGTAACGCCCCAGCCAGTGCAGCAGCGCCGTCAGTCCCACCAGGCTCGCCACCAGGCAGGCGAACACCCCCAGCGACGCCACCATCCCCAGCGACTTTATTCCACGGTACCGGCTGATTATCAGCGACCCGAAGCCCAGCATCGTTGTCAGGCTCGTCATCATCAGCGCGCGCCCGGTCAGTTCCACCGACGGTCCCACTTCGCCGTCCTCGGCATACCTGTGCACCAGGTGTATGCCGCTGTCTATTCCTATTCCTATTATTGCGGGCAGCACTATCACGTTTATATAGTTGAACTTGAATCCCGACCCCGGCATGAACTTCTCCGCCAGCATCATCACCGCCACCATCCAGAATATCCCGGTCGCTATCGGCAGCAGCGCCACCAGCGCACGCAGCGGCCTGCCCAGCAGCATCAGCGTCCCCATGAAGACCCCCCCCGCCACTATTGTGACATTGATGACGCTGAAAGGTATCCCCCCCGCCAGCATTAGCAGCGGCACCAGCACCGCCATTATCAGGATCGTCAACGGCCGTCGCAGCGCCCGCAGCGACCCGCTGAACGTCACCAGCAGGCACACCCACACGCCCAGGAATACCAGCAGCGTGATCAGCGCAAAATCGTCGTAGACTATGTCGCGCAGTTCGTACCCCACCTGCCTGACGCTCGTCATCGCCGCCAGGCCCCCGGGCCTTGCGCCCAGCCGCTTTTCGACATCCTTGTACCACGCCGAACTCAGCCCGCCCCCCTCCATCCTTTTCGGCTGGATGTACGTGACCACGATGTGTCCGGTCCTGTACCGCAGGTCGTCGATCTTTATCGCGTCATCGGTCGCCGTGGTGAACCCGCGCGCGACGGTTTCCAGCCCGCCCTGTTCCAGCGTCTCCAGCGTTATGAATTCCGGCTTCTCCAGGAATTCGGCCAGTTCATCCAGCCGCATGTAGAAATCCCGGAACCCCTTCGGGTTGAAGCCCGCCTCTCCGGCCACCGCCCGGAACTGTTCCTTCACCTTCGCAAAATCGTAGCGGCCCAGGAATTCCAGAACCCGCTCCTGGTTCTTCCGCGTGGGGATATAGTCCACCAGCGACGTGTGGCCCGTCAGCTCGCCTTCCTTCTCCAGCCCGTAGACGTTTCCCCGGACCTCCGCCGCGGCCTCCAGGGCCTCTTCGAAAGTCGGCGCCACGGTAAAGACCATCGCCTTGTCCACGTTCCAGTTCAGCCCATCCATCACCCTTTTCTGCAGCTCCATCACGGGGTCGTGCTTCGGCTTCAGGTTCGCGAACTCCGAATCGAACATCTCTGTCGTTATGGTCAGCAGCACCACGGCCACGGCCACGGCCCCCAGGCCGAAAAGCACGGACGCCGCCGCCGCCGCGTGCTTCTGCACAAAGCTGCTCAGATACGGCAACCCAAACGAATATATCTCGGGTTTTCCAAGCTTCGTCCTGCCTATCTTCTCCCTCGCCACCAGCAGCGCCGGCAGCACCAGCAGCATCGCCGCCATGCCCAGAAGCACGCCCGCGCCCGCCAGGAAGCCCAGTTCCTTAAGCCCGCTGAACTCCGTTATCGTCACCCCGAAAAACGCAATCGACGTCGTCACCGCCCCGAAAAATATCCCCTCACCCGACTTCACTATCGCGTTCTCCACGGCTTCTTCCAGAGAATCCGTTACCCGCCTCTCCTCCACGTACCGGTTGTACGTGTGGATTGCGAAGTCAATCCCCAGTCCCACCAGTATCGCCGCGAACCCCCCCGATATTATCGATATCCTCCCGAAAACCGTGAACGCCAACCCCAGCGTCCACACCACGCTCATCGCCAGCGGCGTCCCCACGTAGAACACCATCCCGAAACGCTTGAACGCCAGGGCGAACAGCGCCAGTACCGCCGCCAGCGATATCCCGAACGTGTACAGGATGTCGCTCCTCAGCGTCATGTCGTCCTGCACCGCTATTGCAAAGCTCCCGGTGAACCCCACGTCGAACCTCTCGTGCGCCTTGCCGAAAACCTCCTCGGCATCCTTCCTCACCATCTTCATCAGCCGGTGGTCGAACTCCAGGTCCTGCGCCACCCCCTTCGCCTTTATCGACACCACCAGCATCCTGCCGTCCGACGACGTAATGTATCTCTCGGCGTCCTTCGTGCGGAAATTGCCCCCCATCTTCGATATATGCCTGTCGAACACCTCCAGGAAATTCAGCGGGTCGGGCAGCACCCGCTGCCTGAACACTGCAGCGTCGCCACGGAACACCGACATTGCAAGATCCAGCTGCTTTCTCATCCCCTCCGGCGACAGCTTCTCCTCTATCTGCGGAAAATCCTCCTCGTCCAGGTACAGATACCCCTTCCCCGCCAGCTGCTCCCTTATGAACTTCTCCTGCTCCTGCCCCACCTTGTATTGCACGCGCTCTATCATATCGTCGTGTGCCGCCAGCCGTTCGGCGAACTTCTCCACCAGCGGCTTCGCGTCGTCTATGTCTTCTTTCCTGTCGGCCTCCAGCACACACAGCAGGATGTCCAGGCTACCGAAGTGTCCCACCACCGTCCTGAGTCCTTCGCAGTACTTCGCACCCGGCGGCAGCAGGCTGCTCAGGTTCGTTGCGAACTTCCCCCGCATCCCCCCTATCACCACCGCCCCCGCCGTAAGCAGCACCGACACCGCCAGCACCGCCACGTAGTGGTGCAGCGCCAGGTGTGCCAGTGCCCTGAAGATCCGGCGTCTCATTCTCCAGCCTCTTCCGCTGCCTCGTCCGCGGACGGCGCCTCCCCGCTCCCGCCGCCGGTCCCGTTGCCCTTACCATCCTCCATTTCCTCCACCTGGATCCCCTCCGGTATCCTTATCTGGAACACGCTGTTCCTCACCTTCGGCGCCAGGTCCACCTTCCCCAACTCCAGGTAGCCCCTCACCCCGCCTCTCGGCGCCGCGAACTTCACCAGCTTCGGCACCGGCATACCGTCCACTTCCATGTACCGCGCGTACTCCTTCCGCAGGATCACCGTCCCGTCCGGGTGGATGAAATCGCTTATGATTATCACTCCCGTCGCGGCCAGCACTATGTAGCGCATCCTGAAGCCGCCCCCCAGGTCCGTCTCGACGACGTGGTGCTTGCCCCCGGCGTCGAACAGCTTCGTCTCCCCCTTCATGACGGGCATGAAGAACGTGAGCGGTTCCAGGTGGAACCCTTCCGGCACGCTTCCCTTGCCCACAAGGTACTTCACCACGTCGCCGCGGTACGCCTTCTCGTTCCACGGCAGGTAGACCGTCAGGTGGTCCTCCACCGCCAGGATGTTCAACGCCGATATGGGGCCCTTTTTGAATATCGCCCGCGCCTTGTCCCCGGTAAACACGCCCGTCCCCCTCAGCTTGTGGCTCAGGCTTATCTTGCCCACCCGTCCCCTGATGCTCAGCGTCAGCTTGCTGCTTATCACCTGGTCGCTTCCACGCCGGGACTCCAGTATCCCTGCCAATGATTCCGCCGTCTGGCCGGGGCCTATCGCGGGCCCCCAGTATTCCGGCCCGCACCCCGCCGTCGCCATGCAGGCCGCAAGTCCCGCAACCATGCCAAGTCTCAGCATCCGTCCTCCGCTTTCTTTTCGGGAACACCCGCCGTTCCACCCCGTCGCATCATTATCCACCACGACAGCCCCCCGGTCAATCTCATGCGTCCAGCCGGCCCGTCGCCTCCACCAGGTACAGCGCCGGCAGCGCCACTCCCAGCGCAACGAATCCCGCCATCGTCAGCGCCAGCACCGCCCCTATCGCCGCCGCCGCAATCACGTGGCGGCTGTGCTCGGCGAAACCCTCGATCAGCCCCACTCTCACACCCTTTATCCTCCCCTCCTTACGCAACCTGTCCACCACCGCCTGCGAAAGCGCGAACATCAGCACCAGTCCCACAAGCGCGTAGAACACCAGCATAAACCCCGCCATCCACAACAGCCCCTCTCCCTCCAGCACCTGTCCGTAGAACACCACCGCCGCCACCCCGGCCGCCAGCGCAACCAGCGACACCGCCCATATCTTCGCCGCCTTGCCGGTGTACCGCTTCACCCCCCTTGTAAGAGCGGCCCATTCCACGGCTCTCTCCGGCCCGACAAACGCCGCTTCAACCGCCCCCAGGACCATCGCCAGCCCCACCGGAGCGAACACTATCGTGCACATCCCCGCCATGGCGGCGGCGTTCGCGACGATCAGCTTCTCAAAGTTCCTCACCGTCGAGCCGTACACCCTTTGTACGTTTGTCTTTTCTCCCAGCATCTTTTCTCCGAGCCGCTGCAATCCTGCCTCCTATGATAACGCCTCGCGCCGCCGTCGCGGCCGCGTTTCCGGTCCGGCCCGCCGGATACGCTTGGCCCGCCCGCCCCTCACCCTTATAATATCCGCCGGGAATGGAGAACCCCCCATGAAAGAAACTATCCTGCCCGGCCCCATGAAAAAGCGCGAAATGCTTTATTCCCCCACCGTCTCCCCCGATGACAAGACCGCCATGGGCCGCGCCTTTCTCGAAGCCGGCTTCGTCTCCGACGCTCTCGCCTTCTTCGTCGAAGCCCGCTCGAAGAACGATCTCCTGAAAATGCGCGACTACGCTCTTGCCGAAGGCGACGCCTTCATCCTGCGCGCCGTCGGCAACGCCTCCCCGGACCTCGTCTCCGAAGACCACTGGAAAGCCGTCGCCGAAACCGCCGAACGCCTGGGCAAGGAAGCTTTCATGCACCAGGCCACCAACGGCGGCAAGGTAGAAATGCCCGTTGTCGACGCCGTCATCCAGGAAGACCCCACCATCCACGGCGATGACGATAGTGATGGCGACACTGATGGAAACGCCCCGTCCGAAAACCTCGCCCCCGACACCCGGGACGCTTAGCCAGGCCCCAGTTTTCCGAACACTTGCTCGTCCACGAATATCGGGCACTCCGCCCGCACCGCCACCGCTATCCCGTCTGACGGCCGGCAGTCGATTTCCCTTTCGCCCCCAGCGATCTGCACGAACAACGATCCCAGGAACGTGCCGTCCACAAGATCGCGCACGACCAGCCGCCTGACTTCGGCACCCAGGCCCGCGAAGGCGTTCATGATGAAATCATGCGTCATCGGCCGCGGGGAATCCTCCTTGCGTATAGCCCTATGAATGGCCACGGCTTCGAATATGCCGATGATCACGGGGAAGGAACGTTCGGCGCCGCCCTTCTCCTGCAGCACGACGATCTGCTGCTCGCCGGTTTCGACGAGCATGACGCGGGTCAGTTCCACTTCGACGAGAGCCATGGCTATCCGTTCGTAATGTCGGCGACGGCCTGCAGGGTGAGAGCGGCCGCGCCGGAATCCACCGCTTCCGCCGCCGATTTCAAGCCTTCAGCGAGAGATACCGCCTTCCCCGCCGCCCACAGCGCTCCGGCGGCGTTCAACAGCACGGCGGACCTGGGGGGGCAGTCTTCCCCGGCGAAAACCTCACGGATCAGCGCCGCGCTTTCTTCGGGCGTGTCCACCCGCAGTTCGTCCGAAACCGCCGGAACCCCGACGTCTTCCGGCGTCACGACTCCTTCGCTGATTCCGCCGTCCTCCGAAAGAAACACGTAGTGCGTCGGCCCGAAAGGAGAAATCTCGTCAAGACCCCCGTCTCCGTGAACTATGAGGGCGCGGCGTGAACCCAGGTTCCTGAGCACCTCGGCGAGCGGACGCATCAGTTCCGGGGCGAATACGCCCAAGAGCTGGCACGAAGCGCCGGCGGGGTTGGTCAGGGGGCCGAGGATGTTGAAGATCGTGCGGAGGGCCAGTTCCCGGCGCGGGCCGATGGCGTGTTTCATCGCCCCGTGCATCAGCGGTGCGAACAGAAAACCGAATCCCGCTTCCGCAATCGATCGCTCCACGACGGGTACGGCGGCGTCTATCTTCACGCCGAGTTTCTCGAGCACGTCGGCGGAACCGGACTTGGAGGAAACGCTCCGGTTGCCGTGCTTGGCCACGGGCACGCCCGCCGCCGCCGTGACCAGCGCCGCCGCAGTGGAAATGTTAAAAGTATGGGCGCCGTCACCGCCGGTGCCGCAGGTATCGACTGCATTGGTGGGAGCTTCCACTTTGACCGCCAGGGCGCGCATGCTTTCGGCGCAGCCGGTGATCTCGTCCACGGTTTCACCCTTCATCCTCAACGCCACCAGGAACGCGGCGATCTGGGCGGGCGTGGCTTCGCCGCTCATGATAATTTCCATGGCGCGGCGCGCTTCATCGCGTGAAAGGTCTTTCCCTTCCACAACTTTAGTAAGGTAAGCCTTCATCCCCTTGCTCCCTTGTCCGTGTGCCCCGAAACAATGATACCGTAAAACGACAACAGTGCCAGCAGCTCGACAAAATCGCATCTGTTTCCGCCATAAAAAATTGCTCGACAGGTATGCACGATGTGCTAAAATCCATAAAGCTGGTACGGGAGGAAGCGGGGAATGACATCAAAACTCGGTGTAGTGTATGCAATATCGTGGGTGGCACTGGTGGTTATATGCGGGTGTGGGGGAGGAACAAACTACACTTGGGAGGACCCGGAAAAGCCCGACCTTATGGACAGCGATTCGGGCCTTGAAGAACTGATCCCGGACCCAATAGTGTTCTGGGGCCAGGGATTCCAAGCTCTGTGCCGGGTTGGAAACAACAGTGCTACTGAAGCCGGGGCATTCACGGTAAAGCTCTATGCTTCCACGAACACGGTAATCACCACATCCGACTACTATCTCGGCCAGGTCAATGTCGCCGGACTGGCCGCATGGGAGGCACAGACCCTGATTTTCGACGTGGCGTCGTTCCCGAGTCTTACTCCAAACAGTTATTACATCGGATACATTATTGACACCGCCGACACGGTAGATGAAGAGGAGGAAGGCAATAACACCGGCTTATGCACCATTGGGACACTGCAGGTGGTGGCTCCGCCCACGGAACTCTTCAGTGCTGTCCCCGTCAACGATTCGGTCGGATACCAACAGTGGAAGTACTACTACATCGTGGTCCCGGCGCTTTCGGAAAACCTGGAAATTGCCACAACGAACGCAACAGGCGACGTTGACCTGTATGTACGCCACACGATCGGACTGCCAGATTTTGTTCATGCCGATTTCGTCGAAGATAACAGCAGCGGAAACGAAACCGTATTCATAGACGGGACCACGTCGCCGCCTTTGCCGCCGTGGTGGGAATCGGTGTGGTACATAGGAGTGTACGGGTACGCGGCCGCGTCCTACACTATTATGGCGACGATAGACGGGAGTTCGGTGGACCCGGAGAGCCTCGTGGTATCGAACGGGTTCCGGCCACACCTGTCGCCCGATGGCACGAAAATAGCATTCACCCGGCTGAGCAGTTGGCAGGCGGACGCTCAGTCGGACATATGGGTGGTGAACATCGACGGGACCGGGTGCCAGCAGATCACCAGCACGGCTGGTTCCAGCGAGTTTTCACCGCAATGGGCGCCGGACGGCCAGACGATAGCCTTCGTGCGGAAAAGCGGACAGTACTTCTCAAGCGCGATGGGTACGCTTCATGAGATTGATCCGGACGGTTCGGACGAAGTAGAGAGATTTTCGTCCGCCCTTGTGCAGGATTTCTGTTTCTACGTCTGGTCTGAAACCACTTACGTGATGCTGCAATACAACGATGAAGGACTGTGGCTGGGCATGTCCCCGTGGCCGACTATCGGGGGACTCGCATTGAGAAGAGCGGAAGGTGTGCACCCCAGGAGCCAGGCCGCGCCTGCGGTTACGACGCCCAACATCTCCATTTTCGATCCCACTCTCCTCGGGACACGTGGGGCTTTCGTTTTTGACCCGATCAACCTTGATGAAACCGAAGTCGTGAACGCCGGGCGATTCCCGTGGCCGTTCCTGTCGCCGTCGGGCACCAAGGTTGCGGCAGGCGCCGACGGCGGGATTTCGGCTGGCATCTACACGATGAATACCGACGGAACCGGCCTTGTTCAGTTGACCACGGGCCCCGACTACCAGCCGACGTGGAGCCAAGACACGATAGTGTTTGTCCGCATTCCCGGGGGCGGCAGCCTGGAACACGGGGACATCTACAAGCTGACTGGCGTTGTGGAATAGCGAAAGAGGGCATCGTCATGTCAACCAAAGGAAATCGTATTACCAAGATCCTGCTGGTATCCGGATCGATACTGACCTGGACGTTCCTCGCAGGATGCGGGCCGATGGCGGCCGGTATTCCCAGAAGCCCCGGCCCACTCGCGGCAGTAACGTACCCCGGAATGCTCTGTGCAGCCGGTGAAGATACAGAAGCCCCCCTTGCCCAGCCGGAACAGATCTATCACTACACCCCGTACCTGGAACTCGGATACTACAGGTGGGCGGAATACCTGGGCAGTGAGCAGCTTCTGGAAGAAACAGGGGCGCTCTTCAGCACGGGGGTGCTCTGTTCGATGCCATGGGCCGACCTTGAAATGCAGCTCTTCTTCGGTACGCTGGCCTACGATGGACAGACGATGCTCGGGACTCCCGTGGAAACCGATACGGATTATTTCGGTTTCATAGCGAACAGCACAGGGTCATGGCGCGGTCGCCGCGCAATTCGGCCGGAAATCGGAAGCGAACCCATTTACCGTCTGACGCTGGCCCTGTGGTCAAGAGACATCCAATCAACGCCAATGGTGATGGGGTATGACGAGTTCTGGGAATCGATAATCGCAATGACGGGCGCCGGGTATTACTGGAAAGACAGCTTCGGAAATAAATATGCTTCAAGGGCGCTCGTCGGCCTTACGCTGTTTACGATGAATGCGGTTGACGCGTTCGGCGTAACACTGTACCCACACATAGACCTGGCACTGACGCTGGAAATATGCTGCCATAACACGAACAAGTTTTTCTGGAGGGCCGCGATGGAAATATGGACGTTCAGTGAATCATCGGAGAGTAGCGGTTTCTTCCAGCCAGAATCGACACGCGCAAAAATGTCCGCAACAATGGGCTGGGTATTCTGACGTCCCGGCTCAACGGGCAACAGCCCTGCCGCTGCTGATCGACGTGGTCGGGCATCACACGGGGCGGGTAAGGGCGTAGAGAGCGGCGTCAACGGCTTTTCCGCCGACAACCAGCCGGTCGTGCAGGATGCCTTCGAAGACCGCCCCGGTCTTCTCCGCGACGCGCCGGCTGGCGGCGTTGTCCACCGCGGCAATGATCTCGATCCGGTTCAGCGCGAGGTCTCCGAAACCGAACGCCATCATGAGCCGCGCCGCGGATGTCGCCACCCCGCGGCCGGCGGCATCCGTCCGCACCCAGTAACCCAGGTTGGCGCACCCGTTCGTCGCATCGATGCGGTTCAGGCCGCCCCCCCCCAGGAAAGCCCCCGATCCGGCGTCTTCCACAACAAAATCATACGACACGCCCGCGTCCCATGCCTCCGGCCTGCTTTCCACCCACGTACGGCTGTCGTCGATCGAATAACCCGGCGGACACCACGGCAGCCAGCGGTAGATCTCCGCCTGCGACGCTTTTGCGGCGTCATACAGGGCCCCCACATCGTCCGCACGGTAGCGGCGGATCCGCAGGGCTTCGTCTTCAAGAGCGGTACGCATGGGAACTCCCGCTGAAAAGCCTACCCCGCGCCCATTTCCTGTCAAAGACAGTAAAAACCGGTTGACCATGTGGACAACGGAGGTTCAATATACTACAGGGTGAACCCACGGGAAGGATACTGATGGGGAAGGCTGACCGCTATCCCGCCGCGGCGGGGCTGCTGAAAACCATGCTGGCGTGTATCATCGTCGCTTTCCCGGCGGCGGCAAGGGCGGGAGAGCAAGTCGTCCGGGTGGGTATGTATGAGAACGCTCCGAAGATATTCACCGACGATACAGACGCGCCGCAGGGCTTCTTTGTCGACGTTCTGGCCTACGTGGCCGCGCAGGAAGACTGGCGCATCGAATACGTGCCGGGCACCTGGGCGCAATGCCTGGAACGGCTGAAGGACGGGCACATAGACCTCATGCCCGACGTGGCTTATTCAGAAAAGCGCGCCGCAACCTATGAATTCGGCAAAATCCCCATCCTCGCCGACTGGCTGCAGCTCTACTGTCGAGAGGAGGACCGGTATGATTCCATACTGGACCTCGCGGACAGGAACATAGCCGTGCTCCGTGGATCCATACAGCAGGACGTGCTCAACGAACTCGTGTGCAAGTTCGACATGAAGTGCAAGATCCTGCCCGCTGACAGCTACGAAACCGCCCTGGAAATGATCCGCGACGGCAGGGCCGACGTCGTTACGCTCAACCGCTTCTACGGCGTGGATCCCGCACACCGCCGCGGCATCCGTGAAACCAACGTCATTTTCCATCCGACACTGCTGCATTTCGCCGCCACAAAGGGCCGCAGGACCCTCTTGAACTCCGTGGACGACAGGCTGGCGCAGATGAAAGCCGACAGGGAATCGGCGTATTACAAAGCGCTTGACCGCTGGATTGAAACCCCGGGCAGGACAACCATGCCGGAATGGCTCATGCCGGCGGTCGGGATCGGCCTCGGCCTCCTGGTGCTGGCAGCCGCGGGGAATTTTCTGCTGAAGTGGCAAGTCAACAGGCGCACAGCCCGCCTCGTCGAAGCCCAGCAGGCCCTGCGCTCCAGCGAAGAAAAATACCGCTCGCTCTTCGAGATCGCCGGCGACTCCATCTTCCTGATGTGCGACGACATCTTCATCGACTGCAATCCCGCCACTCTCAGCATGTTCGGCTGCGAGCGGGACCAGATTGTCGGGCAGCCTCCCTACGGCACCCATTTCTCGCCGCCGCGGCAGCCCGATGGAAGGGACTCCACGGAAAAGGCCCGTGAAAAGATCGGGCTCGCCCTCTCGGGACAGCCCCAGACGTTCGAATGGGCCCACATCCGGTTCGACGGCACGCCGTTCGACGCAGAAGTCAGTCTCAACCGCTTCGCGCTTGCCGGCGAAAAACGTCTCCTCGCCATAGTGCGCGACATAACCGACCGCACCGCTGCGGCGGAAAAACTCCGCCGCAGCGAAGAACAGTACCGCGTGCTGCTCAGCAACCTCGACGATATCGTCTACATGCTGGACGCAGAAGGCAGGATATCCTTCGTCAGCGACCGCGTCCGGAAGTACGGCTACGAGCCCGACGCCCTCCTCTCCAGGCATTTCGGCGCCATAATCTTCCCGGAAGACGCCGACCGCATCATGAAGGTCGCCGCCGAACAACTTATGACCGGACGCGAACTCCCGGAAGAGCGCCGCACCGAATTCAGGGTGATGGCAGCCGACGGACGGGTGCGCTGGGTCGAAGAACGCGGGCACCTGGTCCATGATGCCCTTGGCAACGCCGTCGGTATTTCCGGCGTTCTGCGCGACGTGACGGAACAGAAGAGCCTGGAAGAGCAGTTTCGCCAGGCACAGAAGATGGAAGCCATCGGTCGCCTAGCCGGCGGCGTCGCTCACGACTTCAACAACCTCCTCACCGTCATTCTCGGCTACAGCGAAATCCTTCTGCGCGATTCCGGCCAGCCCGACATCACGCGCAGGCGCGTTGACGGCATAAGACAGTCCGCCGAACGCGCTTCCAGCCTGGTGCGCCAGCTGCTCGCCTTCAGCCGCAAACAGGTCCTCAAACCCAGGATAATCAACCTGAACGCCGTCATCTCCGAACTCGAGAAAATGCTCCAGCGCCTCATCGGCGAGCACATCGAGCTCTCGACCGTCAAGGCCCCGCAGCTCCCGCAGGTGAAGGCCGATCCTGCCCAGGTCGAACAAGTCATCATGAACCTTGTGGTAAACTCGCGCGACGCCATGCCGGATGGCGGAAAACTGACCATCCGCACGGAAGCCGTCGATCTCGACGCCGACTACGCCGCCGCCCACGCGGGCGTAAACCCAGGGACGCACGTCATGCTCGCCGTCAGCGACACCGGCCACGGCATGGACTCGGATACCGTCGGCAAGATATTCGAGCCCTTCTATACTACCAAGGAAGTGGGCCAGGGCACGGGGCTGGGGCTTTCCACCGTACACGGGATCGTTACCCAGAGCGGCGGGCACATATGGGTCTACAGCGAACCGGGACGGGGGACGACTTTCAAAATCTATTTCCCCAGCGTGGACCTGGCCGCCGACGCCGCCGTAAAAACTCCCCCCCCGGCGGAAACGGCCGCCGGCACCGAAACCATACTCGTTGTCGAAGACGAAAGCAACGTGCGCGAACTCATCCAGGCCGTCCTCTGCGAGCGCGGCTACTCGGTGCTGACCGCTGCTTCCCCGCAAGAAGCCCTCGCTCTCGCCGAACACACCGTCAGGATAGACCTTCTGCTGACCGACGTCATCATGCCCGGCATGAACGGGCTGCTCCTGTTCACCCGGTTCCGGGAAATGCACCCGGAGGCCGCCACGATCTTCATGTCCGGCTATACCGACGAGATGCTGGTCCACCGCGATGAAATCCCCCCGGAAGCCGTCTTCCTCGAAAAACCCTTCACTCCCACGTCGCTCGCACGCAGGGTCCGCGAAGTCCTCGACGAACGAAACCCATCCTGATACCGCCCCGCGCCCTCAGGCCGTGGACCGGGCCGGGGCGGCCTCCTTTGTCATCCACGTCGCACCGGGGCGGGCGCGTCTCCGCCGGGCTTACTTTCTGATCTTCCCTGTTCCACCACAACGCGGACAAGGTTTTTCCTGAAGCAAGTCCTTGATCGTGCCGTCGCCTCCACACCGCGCGCACTTGCTTTTGACCTTTCCGGTACCGTTGCAGTTTGGGCACTTCTCTTTCTTCTGCCAGTTGAACTGGTCCTTGATCCAGCCATCGCCTCCGCACTTGAGACACTTCTTTTCGACCCATCCCTTGCCGCTGCAATTGGGACAGGTCTGAGGCTCTCGTATTTTTCCGTCGCCCCCACAGCGCGGGCAGGGAACATATTCGATTTCAGGGGCTTCCGGCGCGGGAGCTTCCGGTTTCGGGCCCGGCTCCGCAACCTGTGGTGTCTCCGTCGCCGAAGCAGCACCTTCCTGGTTCCCCTCGGCGGCAAGCACTGCCTCCAGCTTCAAGTCGAAGTCGGGCACGTCGGCAGGAGTCTTGGCCCGGGCTTGGGGGGATTTCGACGCGGATTCAGGCTGTGCCGGCTGTTCCGGGGCGACGGCAGGCGCAAGGATGTCTCCACTGACATGGAGTTCGACAAGCTGATCCGAAGCAGCGTCCTGGTAATCGTCGATAAAGACCAGGCAGTATGCGCCTCCCGCGGGAACTTCCACTTCCGCGGGAAGGTTCCGCCATTCGCTGAGCTGCTCTTCCGCAGACCTGAAAAGGGCCACTTGAAGTACGACTCCTTCCGGGTTTGCGGCGCTGACTTCGACTTTACCCGGCCCCGTGGCCGTAAACATGTAGCAGTCGACGTCCCCCACGGGATAAATGGCCATGCGGGCCGTTCCGCCGGCTCCCAAGGTCTTCGCATCACTGAAGGAATTATTGGGCTCGGCGGTGTCGAATTCGGGCACGAACTCGAGTTTCATGGGGAATGCTTCCACACAAGCGCCGTTTCCATAATCGTCAATCACCTCGACGTAGAGCACCCCTTTGCTCACCGCACAGGCGTCGGGAAGGTATTTCCATTCCCGCACAGTCTTCATCTCTTCCTTCTGCTCGTCGTAAATGCCGTACTGGACCTGAACCTTGATCGCTTCGGGAACGTTCCTGGCCGAAGCGCACACATAGCCCTGTCCCGGCACGGCAATACGGTACCAGTCCGTATCGCCTACCGGGTAGATGGCGGGGGAAAATACGGTCCCGCTGGCGACCGTGGTGGCTTCCTTCGGCGAATTGTTGGGCTCGCCTTTGTCGAATTCGGCCAGGAAGTCCAGCTTGACATCGAACAGTTCCGTACTCGCCCTGTCTCCGTAGTCATCAATCATCTGCAGATAATATTCGCCCTTTGTGACGGCAAAGCCGTCCGGGAGATATCGCCAGTCCCGGTGGACCGTGACCTCGTCTTTCCATTCATTGAACGTGCAATACCGAACCTGCGGCTTGACGCCGTCCTTGGCGCCTTTGGCAACAACTTGAACGTACCCCTGTTCCGCAACGGCTACTTTGAACCAATCCGTATCACCCACGGGAAAAATCGCTGCCTGCCGCGTACTGCCGAGGGCGAATTCCTTTGCGGTCCGCGGAGAATCGTTCGGTTCCACCGGATCCATTTCATCTATGAAGTCTATCCTCAGCGTGAAGTTTTCCGGAGAGCTTCCGTTACCGTAGTCGTCGATAAGCTGCACGTAGTACTCGCCTTTTTGGACGGCGCACGCATCCGGCAGGTATTTCCATTCGCGTATGATCTTGACCTCATCCTTCCACTCGTCGTAAGTACAGTAGCGGACCTGCGGTTTGATGCTCCCGGGCACGTCCTTGGCCATCACTCTTACGTACCCCTGTCCCGGCACCTGGAGTTTGAACCAATCGCTGTCGCCCTGCTGCTGGATGGAAGTGGTAAAGGCTTTTCCAAGGGCCGCCGGGTTGGCCTCGGCCGGACCGTTATTGGGTTCCTTTTCCGCAGAGATGCCTTGTCTCGTGCCGGCCATGGGCGCGCGTGGCGCCTGCGCCGGCTCAGAACTTGTCCCGGTGGCGGGGGACGTTTCCACCACGGCGGCTGGAGACACGGGTTCCACCGGGCCTTTCACGGTAACCACCACGGTACCTCCGCAGCCTGCCGTAAGCACGATTGCACAACCCAGCAAAGATAACACCGGCCTTTTGACGCTCATACGAGTGCCTTCCTTTCTGATCTCACGATATTTTGCCATCAGTCTAACCAGGCGACCGCCAATCCCGGCAGAATGTCCCACTATGGTAATTGGTTGGCTGCGCCCTGCAATTGCATTATGGTCGGATGCCGTCTTACTCGAAAACCCCTTCACCCCCACGTCGCCCGCACACGGGACCAGCAAAATCCTCGACGAACGAAACCCGTCCTGACACCGCCGGTCCCTGCCGCTCCTTTCTCCCGCGACAGCGCCAGCATTCCGTCCTCGCTTGAGCGGCATGCCCGCCGCGGCTAGAATATTTCCACACGTTCCGGTCCTTATCCAGGGAGGCGCCGCATGGACGGCTTTCAGCTTTACTGGGGTGATTCTCATTGCAACATCCGCGTTTTCCAGGAAGACATCTTCGACGAGACGTTCGCCGAAGCGCGGTCCCGCCTCGACTTCCTCCCCATCGCCTACTACCCGTTCGAACACGAATGCGCAAGCCCCTTCCTGGGCCTTGCCGTCACGAATGACCGCAGCGGCTCCCCGGCCGAAGTCTCCTCCGCCCTCGGCCTCGAATCCATCGGCCAGCGCCCACTCTTCCTGCGGCAGTGGGACAAGGTCAACGAGATAACACGCGCCCACAACGACCCCGGCGCATTCGTCACCCTCCCCGGCTACGAATGGCACGGCAACCGCATCAGGTGGGGGGACCACAACGTCTTCTTCCCGGAAGAAGGCCACCCGCTCCTCGATACCAACGAACTTCCCGACCTCTTCAGACAGCTTTCCCCCGTCGGCGGCCTCGCCTTTCCACATCACACGGCTTACCGTGTGGGGGAACGCGGCAAGGACTGGTCCTTCCATGACCCCGACGTCAGCCCGCTCGCGGAGATCTTCTCCTCCCACGGATGCTCCGAATCCATAGACAGCCCGTTCGCCATGAGCCACAACAGCAACATGGGGCCCAGAACTTCCGGCGGCACAATAGTGGACGGTCTGCTGAAGGGACACAAGTTCGGCTTCATCGCATCCAGCGACGCACATTACGGGTACGCAGGACCCTGGGGACGAGGCCTCATGGCCCTGTATGCCAGAGAGCTCACCCGCGACGGCATCCTCGAAGCTATCCGCTCGCGCAGAGCCTACGGCGTCACCGGCGACCGCATCGAACTGGAATTCACCGCCGACGGCGCCTTTATGGGACGGGAAGCCCCACAAGGATCCGGCCCCGTCGAAGTCCGCTGGAACCTCCGCTGCTCCGACGCTCTCGACCGCATCGAAATCCTCCGGAACGGGCGCGTCCTGCACGTCTATTCCCACAGGGGCAAATGGCGCACTCCCGCAGGCGGCAGAATCAAAGTCCGTCTCGAAACCGGCTGGGGACCGGACACGGCCGACGGCTTCAAGACGCCTCTGCGCCGCTGGTCCGGTTCGCTCGCCCTCTCCGGCGGCAGAATCATCGCTGCCGAACCCTGCTTTACCGTCAAAGGCAGCAGCGTTTCCCTCGATAAATCCCGCTCCTCTTTCACTCTCACCAACCACCAGCGCGACACGCGCACCAGGGATCACACCGCCACACAGGCCCTGGTCTTCGAACTGGTCTGCGCGGAAGACGGGCGCATCACCCTGAACATGGACGGGGCGGAGACTTCGTACTCCCCTCGGGACCTGTGCATGGATGAACATCTTTCCGTGGACTACGAAGGCATCCACCGCATTGTCGAAGAACAGTTCGGCCTGGCGCCCGCGGATATCCCCAACCACGACGTCTACTACCATAATGCATGGAAGCACCGCCTGTCCCGGGCCGTCCCGGAAGAAGCTTACGCCGTCCAAGGCGCCTTTGTGGATGAATCGCCGCCGCCGGGCGAGTCTTTCTACTACATGCGCGTTATCCAGGAGAACGGGCAGGCCGCCTGGTCCAGCCCCGTCTGGGTAAGACGTTAGTCCGCCCGCGCCCGCCGGCAGTCCGGCCCCCCTCCCGCGCGGGAACATGGACGTCGCCACGCGCAGTGGTATACTCGCTCCCGGGGGCGCGCCCGTCCGGCAGCGAACGCCGGATACCCGCAGTCCCAGGAATAGTCCGCCAGGCAAGGAGAACGTCCATGGCTTTCAAGTACCGTATCCACAACGCACCTTCCTCGTACGCCCTGGAACAGGGCGCGCGTGTCGGCTCCAACATGGCTATTGTCTATTCCATCGGGCCCTGTTCCCACCTGTCCTTCGACCGCGACCCCGTCACGGGCAGGTTCATGGACGAGTTCCCCATCTATTTCGAAGACTACCCGAAAATCGCGGAGCTCAGGAGGTCCGCGGACTCTTCATGGCTGGAGCCCCTGCGCGGGCACCTGCACGCCATGTGCAGGAGATCCCTGGAACTCGGCATGAAGCCCCTCTTCCACCTCTATGAGCCCATGCTCCCCCTGGCGTTCGAACGCGAATACCCGGAACTCGTGGGTACCTTCAAACGCCCCACCCAAGACGGCACCATTGACGTCCACACGAACCTGGACCCGGACAATCCCGAAACCTGGGAGCTTATGAAGTCCAAGTACCGGGAACTCGCGCGTGACTTCCCCGACATCTCCATGTACGTGATAACGACCGGCGACACCGCCAGCTCCTACTGGTGCATGCCCGAAGCCAAAATGCCCGTCTACAAGCGCCTGGCCAAAATGGTCGAAGCCGCTCGGCAAGGCATAAAGGAAGCCGGCTCCGACGCCCAGGTGTGCTTCCGCCTGTGGTGGAGGAACTTCCCCGACGAATATTATCGCGACGGCCACCGCCTGACCGCCGAACTTACGGGGCTCGAAAACGCATCCGACCTCATGTGCCGCATCGGCAAGCCCTGGAACCTTCCCTCGGAAGTCCTCCCGAAGCTGTTCAAGGAACTCCCACCGGACGTCCCCGTCATGTACAAGTCAACCCGCATGGACATACACTGCAACAGCCCCCTCACCCACGTCCTTGGCAAGTACCCCCCCGACAGGGAGCAGATCATCGAAGTCTCCTTCGAGATGTACCACCAGAAGGACTGGCCCTGGTGCAAGATAATGCACATCCGGCAGGGTTACGAGGGTGCAGTCAAGCACAAGCTCGCAGGATACGTTTCGCTCCCCATCAACATGGGCAACAACGGCAGGGATATTGACCCCGAATCCGGCAATCTGGGCCGCATGAACACCTGGCTCTTTCAGGCGCTGGCCTCCGGCGACAAGCGCACCGACCGGGATCTCATAGCTGCCTGGATGGAACGCGAATACGGCGCCCCTCAGCCCGACGTTGTCGTGGACGCCCTCGAAGAAGCCGACCGCCTCGCCGACGAAGGCACCCAGTGGGGTCGCGGCATCAACAACCGCGTCGCCTTCGCCTCCCTCCATACCACCAAACTCTACTGGATGTTCGATGGCTTCATCCAGCCCGACTTCCCCTATGGCATCGCGGATCCCACCGAGGCCCTCATCGAGTCCATGATCGCCACCAAGCACACCGCCTACGAACGCGTCCGCATGCACATTGACAACCTCAACGCCGCACGCGCGGCCGTCCACCCGGATCTCTATGCCGAGCTATCGCAGGGTCTCAAGACTTTCTCCGAATTCATCTTGCTGCGGCGCGACTGGAGTTCCTACATATTGATGCAGTACGGCATCGAGAAAGGCATCTATCCCCCGGATCGTAAAGTCCTCGGGAGAATGTCGCGCTACGTCGAAACCTTCATCCGCAACCTTGTCATGCTCAAGGACTCCCCCGCCGGGAAAAAGGCGATGCGGCAGATAGATTTCCCGGACGCCTTCCCGCTGTCGTAAAGAGCGGCTGGAAAACCGGCCTGACCTGCGAGAAGGAAGCGGGCGTCAGTCGAACGCGATCTTCCTGCTCACGGGCTGGTCGCGCAGCTTCAGGGCGACGATCGTGATATCGTCGTCGTATTCCCTCGAACGCGTGAAGTCCAGCAGGGTCTCCTTCAGCAGAAAAATGAGTTCCCTGCTGCTCGCACGGGGGTACTTCTTCACGATCTCCATGATCCGCTCTTCGCCGAACTGCTCCTTGTCCGAGTTCGCGGCTTCCACTATGCCGTCTGTAAACTGGAGCAGAAGGTCCCCGGGCTGAAGCATGATCTCCGCCTGCTCGATCAACTCGTTGAAACGCTCCCCGCCGTCCAGTCCCAGGGCAAGTCCCCGCGTGCGGATGTCCCTCGGTTCCGGGGGCTCCCACGATGAGTTGAAATAAATGGGACGGTCGGCCCCGGCACGGGCAAGCCGCAGGCGTTTGCTCCCGGGGTCAAGGAAAACAAGGGTAAGACAGATGAAAGTCTTGCCGTCCAGCGATGCCGCAAGGTCCCGGTTGGCCGCCTTCAGAACTTCCAGCGGCGTGTCGTAAATGCGGCCGTAGATGTTCACCGTGGCCTTGGCCATCCCCATTATGATCCCGGCTTCCACGCCGTGCCCCGTCACGTCGGCTATTACTATCGCCTGTTCCCCGTTCTTCGTGATGAAGAAATCGTAGAAGTCCCCCGACACTTCGCTCGCCGGATAGTAATCGACCGCAAGGTCGAAGCCCGGTATCACCGGCGCGTCCGGCATCATGCTCTGCTGGCGCGAACTCGCCACTTCCAGGCTCTGCGTCGTCTCTTCCCTGTCGCGCAGTTCCTGGGCTAGCCGCCTGAGCCTGTTGGTATCTCCCATTAAGCCTCCCGGTCCAGCTTAATGATAGCGCGGCGCAGGACGATATGCAAGGATAGCAAAATGTTGCGGCGAAAACCGCCCGCCCGGGATACAATCGCCGGAGGCTAAACCACGGGAAGAGAGGTGTCGCATGTCGGTCAGGCTCGGGATCATCGGTTGCGGCGGTATAGCACAGGGCCACATGAAGAAGCTAGCCGAAATCCCACAGGCCGTGTTGGCGGCCTTCGCCGACGTCAACGCGCCAGCTGCCGCCGCGGCCGCGGACCAGTACGGCGGCAAGCCCTACCGCGATTACAGGGAAATGTACGACAACGAAAAACTGGACGCCGTGTACGTCTGCGTGCCGCCCGATGCCCACGGCGACATCGAAACCGAAGCCGCCGGCCGCGGCCTGCACCTCTTCGTCGAAAAACCCGTCAATATAGACGCCCGGCGCGCTGTGCAAATCGCCGACGCCATCGAAAAGGCCGGCGTCGTCTCGGCCGTTGGGTATTCCCTCAGGTACCTGCCTGTCTTTGAACAACTCCGGGCGGTCGTCGCAAATCACCCCGTCCGCCAAGCCCATGTCTTCCGCTGGGGCGGCCTTCCCCAAACCCCCTGGTGGAGAAAAATGGCCTCCTCCGGCGGTCAGCTTGTCGAAATGGTCACCCACCAACTGGACCTCCTGCGCGCATTAATCGGCGAAGTCGAAACGGCCGCCGCCGTATACACCTCCGACTACCACGGCACCGACGGCGTCGACGTCCCCTCGCATTACAACGCCGTTCTGGGTTTCGTCAGCGGGGCGGGCGCTACGGTAAGCACCGGCTGCAAGTCTCCTTCCGGCAGAAACGACATGGTCCTAGTGACTGACGCCGCCCTCCTGCAGGTGAAGTATTCAGAAGGAATTACTTCGATCCCGGACTCCGCCGTCGACGTCCCCGTACTCCACGACGCTCCCTCGATAGACGCCTGCTTCATCCGCGCCGTTGAAGGCGACGCCTCGGCGCTCAAGAGCGACTACAGGGACGGCGTCTTGTCGCTGGCCGTATCGCTGGCCTGCAACCTGTCCGCGGCCGAACACCGGATGGTGAAAGTCCAAGACCTCCTGAAAGCCTGATAAGCCGCCGTGTCGCCGCGACTATTGACTTCTGCTCCAGCGAGAGTAGAATTAATAATTGGTGTAGTATTGCCTGCGCTTTTCGGGCGGGCGATACCCGTTTGTGTCCGCGGCCGCGGATGCCGGGCGGTAACAGGTATGGGAAAACGGGCACCAGCCACGATGCGCCGAAAGGGCAAGGAATGGTTACGATAGAGGAACTCCTGCGGGTGATGATCGAGCGCAGGGCCAGCGACCTGCACATATCCGCTTTTTCGCCCCCGCGGCTTAGAATAGACGGCATCCTCGTACCCACGGAGCATGAGCCCCTGGACCAGGAAACTTCCCAGAAGCTCGTCTACTCCATCCTCGACGAAAACCAGATAGCACAGTTCGAAAAGGAACTCGAACTCGACATGTCCTTCGGCATTGCCGGCATAGGCCGCTTCCGTACCAACGTGTACATGCAGCGGGGGGCCGTGGGCACCGCCATCCGCGTCATACCCTACGATATCATGGGCTTCGAAGAACTGGGCCTCCATTCCGACGTCATGCGGCAGTTGTGCGACCTCCCCAGGGGCCTCGTCCTGGTTACCGGTGCCACGGGCTCCGGAAAATCAACCACCCTGGCCGCTATGGTCGACTACATCAACAGCACTTACAGAAGGCATATAGTCACGATCGAAGACCCCATTGAATTCGTCCACAGGAACAAGAGTTGCCTTGTGAATCAGCGCGAGGTCGGCTCCGACACCCACGGCTTCGCCGCGGCCCTAAAGCACGTCCTGCGCCAGGACCCGGACGTCGTCCTCATCGGCGAAATGCGCGATAGGGAAACCATCGAGCTGGCTCTCACTCTCGCCGAAACCGGCCACCTCACCCTCGCTACCCTCCACACCTCGGACACTACCCAGACCATAAACCGTATTATCGACGTCTTTCCCTCTTCCCAGCAGTCGCAGATCCGGACCCAGCTCTCCTTCGTGCTCGAAGGCGTCCTCTGCCAGCAACTCCTGCCACACGCCTCCGGAAAGGGGCGCGTCCTGACGGCCGAAGTAATGATACCCAACGACGCAATCCGAGCCCTCGTGCGCGAAGATAAAGCCCACCAGATCTACTCGGCTATACAGACCGGCAGCCAGAGCGGGATGAGAACCATGAACCAGGCCCTCTACGAAGTCTACAAACAGGGCAGGATTACCTGGGAGGAAGCTGTGCGCCGCAGTTCGAACGTGGACGACCTCAAGCGGACTTTCCGCAAAATTTAGCACCCCCGGGGTGGACGGAAAGCGGAGGTAGCCGTTGGCCAAGATTAGCCGGATGACAAAAAAGCGGCTGGGCGAACTGCTCATCGAAGCTGGCTATATCACCGAGGAGCAGTTGCAGGAAGTCCTGGCCGAGCAGCGCAAGACGGGCGAACTGCTCGGCGAAGTCCTTGTCCGCATGAACATGGTGGACGAGTCGAACATCGCTCAGACCCTCGTCGCACAGTTCGGCGTCCCCTTCCTCAGGGCCGGCCAGTACTACATCAGCAAGGAAATGATCGACCTCTTCCCCGAAGCAATGCTCAAACAGTACATGTTCGTCCCGGTGGACAGGATAGGCAACGTCCTCATTATTATTTCCGCTGGCCTCCTCAACCAGGATATCGTGAACGAACTCGAAAGAGCGACCGGATGCCGTGTCCAGGTCTTCATCGGTATACAGAGCGACGTGAGAAACGCTATTACCAAGCATTTCCACAAGGAAACCGAGGAAGCCGAAGAGCTTTCAAGCCTCGGCAGCCTCCTCCTGGGAGAAAACGAGGGGGGCGCGGCCGCTGCCGGCGAAGAAATAACTATCGACGACAGCCCCGATGGACTCTTCGGAAGCTAGCGGTTCTACTTTTGCTGAAAGAAGGCGGTGTATATGGCTAAGTTCGACAAGAAGCTCGCGCAGATCGTCGTCAAGGCGAACCTCGTGTCCCAGGAGCAGGTCGATACCCTCCTCGCCGAAGTCGAAAAAAAGGGCGACAAGTCCCTCACCCAACTCCTGCTCGATAACTCCCTCGTCGACGAGGGTACCATTATCGGCACGCTATCCGAGGAAATGAACATACCTCCCATCGACCTCGCCAAGGTCGACGTGTCCGAAGACGCCCTCGAAGTCATGACCGAAGACCTCGCCAATTATTACCAGGTCCTGCCCGTCTCCAAAATTGGAAACGTGCTGACTATCGCGGTGGCCAACCCCTTCGACATATTCACCATAGACGATGTTAAAATCGTCACCGGTCACGAACTTCTTCCCGTCGTGTCGACCGACGTCAGCATCAAGAAGGCGATTTCCAAAGTGTACAACCGAGCACAGGGCCAACTCGAAGACCTCATGGAAGGACTCGAAAACACCGACTTCGAACTCACCGAGGAAACCGAAGAAGAAGCGGTGGACATGGGCGCCGTCACGGGCGACGACGCCGATAATCCCGTCGTCCAGATGGTCAACCTTATCATCCTACAGGCTATCAAGCAGCGGGCGAGCGATATCCATCTGGAGGTCTATGAAAAACGCACGCGCGTCAGGTACCGCATCGACGGCAGCCTCCAGGAAGTTATGGCGCCCCCCAAAAAAATGTACGCCAACCTCACGAGCCGCGTCAAGGTCATGTGCCCGGAAATTGATATCGCCGAAAGACGCCGCCCTCAGGACGGCAAGTTCCAGATGAAGGTCGACAGGCGTAACGTGGACTTCCGTGTCTCCGTCCTGCCCATCGTCTATGGCGAAAAGGTCGTCATACGAATCCTCGACTCCTCCAACCTTACCCTCACCCTTGACGAACTCGGCTTCGAGGAAAAGGCCCTCAAGGACTTCCGGTCCGCCGTCAACTCTCCCTACGGCATGATGCTCGTCACCGGCCCCACCGGTTCCGGAAAATCCACCACGCTCTATTCCGCTGTACGCGAAGTCCTCAACGATGAAGATAACATTAGCACCGTCGAGGAACCCGTCGAATACCAGCTGGACGGCGTCAACCAGGTTCCCATAAACGAAAAGCGCGGACTCACCTTCGACGCCGCTCTCCGCAGCCTCCTCCGCCAGGACCCCGACACCATTATGATTGGCGAAATCCGCGATAAGATAACCGCAGAAATCGCCGTCAAGGCCGCTCTCACCGGCCACCTCGTCTTTTCCACCCTCCACACCAACGACGCCCCCAGCACCGTGACCAGGTTGGTCGATATGGGCGTCGACTCCTTCCTCGTCTCCAGCTCCGTGGTGCTCGTCAGCGCACAGCGTCTCGTCAAACGACTCTGCCCGGAATGCAAGGAAAAATGGGAGCCCCCCAAGGAACACCTCCTGGAATGGGAATTCTCGGAGGAAGAAGCCGAACAGGGCGTCACGGTCTACAAGGCCGCCGGCTGTGGCCGCTGTTCCAAAGGTTACAAGGGCCGCATGGCGCTTCTCGAAACCATGCCGATGACCGATGCCATCCGCAGGATCATCGTCACCGGCGGATCCGCCCTCGACCTGAAGGCCCAGGCCCTTAAGGAAGGTATGATAACGCTCCGGCGCGTCGGACTGAACAACGCCCTGCGCGGCAAGACGAGCATGGAAGAAGTCTTAAGCATCACTATGGCAGACAATTGAGGAGTAACCGGCATGGCAAAGTTCAAGATATCAGGCAAGGACACTTCCGGCCGCCCCGTCAATCAGACTGTCTCGGCGCCCTCACGCGCCGAGGCTACGGCGGAAGCACGCCGGCGCGGCATCAGCGTGACCAAGGTTGAAGAACAGCGCGGCGGCCTTCTGTCACTCGACCTCGGGTCCATGCTGCGCGGTGGCAAGCCGCCCTCTCCCAGGGTTTCCAGCGACGACCTCGTCGTCTTCACCAGGCAGTTCGCCACGATGGTGTCGGCCGGTATCGCTGTACTGGAATGCGTCGAAATCCTCGCTGAACAGGTTGACGACCCCGGCTTCCGGCACAACCTCGGCATTATCGCCGAAGATATCCGCGGCGGCACCGAACTCTCCGAAGCCCTTTCCAGGCACCCCAAAATTTTCACCAACCTCTACGTCAACATGGTCAAGGCCGGCGAAGCCGCAGGTCAGCTGGACGAAATCTTCTCCCGCCTCGCCGAATACCAGGAAGCCAGCCAGAAACTCCGCCGCGAAATCGTCGGCGCCATGACCTACCCCACCATTAGCCTCGCCATGATTTTCCTCGTTGCCGGCGGCCTCCTCCTCTTCATCATTCCCAAGTTCAAGGATATCTTCGAGCAGATGGGCTTCGGCGACCAGCTTCCCCTCCCCACCAAGGTCGTCCTGCGCCTCTCGGATATCATGAAGCATAACTATATCGAGGCCATTATTGTCATCGTCGTCATTATTGTTCTCGTCAAGTGGTGGAAGAGCACGGAGAAAGGCGGATATCAGTACGACTGGCTCCTCCTCAAACTCCCCATATTCGGCGGCCTCCTCCAGAAAGTCGCCCTGTCCCGCTTCAGCAGAACCTTCAGCACCCTCGTCCGTAGCGGTGTGGCGGTCCTGGGTGCCCTCGAAATCGTCGCCGCAACCAGCGGAAACCGTGTCCTCGAGCGCGCCGTGGAAGAGGCCAGGGAGGCTATCCGTACCGGCCAGTCTATCGCAGATCCCCTTTCGCGCAGCCCGGTCTTCCCTCCCATGGTCGTCCGCATGATCGCCGTGGGCGAACATACCGGCGCCCTCGAACAGCTCCTCGAGAAAATAAGTGAATTCTACGACGACCAGGTCACTGCCGCCGTCGAAAGCCTGACCAGCCTTATCGAGCCCCTCATGATCGGCATAATGGGCGTCGTCGTGGGCACGATGGTGCTGGCCGTCTTCCTGCCGATACTCAACATGCAGAAGATGTTGATGTCGTAGGATCCGCGCCGGGCCGCACCGCCCGGTCTGCCTGCGCCACACACGGGGGGCCTTGTATTGGCAAGTCGTCCACGCACCAGGCTGCTGGGAACCAACCGGTGGCTTCTCTCCGGCCGCCTGGTCCTCGCTCTCTTCAGCCTCGGTCTCGCCACCGTGGCCGCTTTGAACACCGGAAGGTGGCCCATTTATCGCTGGGTCTTCCTGGCCGGCATGGCCTACCTCCTGCTTGACTTCGTCTACCTTTCCGTCACCCGCTGGATGGAAGACCTCATCCTCTTCCTCACCTGGCAGCTCGTCGGCGACATCGCCCTGGCAGGCACCTTTCTCTATCTCACCGGGGGCGTCGACTCTCCCTTCTTCTTCCTCCTGCTCGCAGTGGTCATGGCCGCGGCCATGGTGCTGTCCTGGCAGCGGGGCGTCGTCTTCTGCGCGGCCTCGGTGGTGATCGTATGGCTCGTAACTGCCGCCTACGGTCTCGGCTGGGGCGTCCCGGACCCCTCCAGGCCCGGCGGTATACCCATGGGCGAATTGTGGACCATCAGTCTTGGCCGCTCCGTCGGCCTCCTGGCCGTCGGAATGCTGACCATCGTTCTGACCTGGCGCCTCCAGACTGTCCGTCTCGTCTCCGGCGAAGTCCTCGAAAGCACCGGCGAAGGCATGCTCGTCGTCGACGGCAACGGCATTGTCATGTTCGACAACGGCGAGTTCCGCAGCCTGTTCGGCTTCAACGAGCGCGTCGACGGAAATTCCACCACCGCCGTCCTCGGCCGCGACGAGGACAAGTGGCTGCTCGACGCCATCGCGCGCGAAGACGAGACCCGCATGGAACGCAACCTCCTCCATCACGGCAAGGGCAAGTATATCCCCGTACGCGTGGTCTTCTCCATGCTCGGCAGCGAAAAGGGCCGCGGCATGATAGTCCGCTTCGAAGACATGAGCGTCGAAAAACAGCTCGAAGAGGCGGAACGCAGGGCGGAACGCTACAGGCTCGCCGCCGATACCGCACGTTCCATCGCACACGAAGTCCGCAACCCCCTCGCATCTCTCAACGTTGCTATCCAGGAACTCGTGCGCGGCCTGGAAATTCCTCAGGAACGGCGCGACCTCATTAACGTTATCAGCTACGAAGTGGGGAGGATCGACCGCATTGTCGAGGAATTCATGCGCCTGGCCCGCATACGGCCTCCCGAAGAGCGCCTCGCGGCTATCAGGGGCGTCCTCGAAGAAGCCGTCCGCATACTGAAGCGCACCGAGGAAGCCGTCGAGACCGGCGCACTTCTGGAAGTCGATGCTCCCTTCGACCTCACCGTCCGCCTCGACCCCGACCATCTCCGCCAGATACTCCTCAACCTCGGCCTCAACGCACTTCAGGCCGGCGCCGGCAAGGTCGTCCTTTCGGCTCGCTCCACCGGCACCGACGGCGCCGGTATCGTCGAAGTCGCCGACGACGGCCCGGGTATGGACCGGGACGTTTTGAAGCGCATCTTCGAGCCTTTCTTCACCACCAGGACCGGCGGCACCGGCCTCGGCTGCGCCGTCGTCAGGAAAATGGTCGAAGACCAGGGCGGCAGAGTTGAAGTTGATTCCCTGTCAGGTCGCGGCACCACCTTCCGCCTCTTCTTCCCAGGGGACTCGCGCCGTTGAGGAGACCGCACATGCCCAGGAAAAACCCGGATGCCCCCTCCAGGGTCGCCGTCGTGGAAGACGAAGTCAACATGCGCGGCCTCCTCGCGCGCATCCTCGCCGACGAAGGCTATGAAGTTTCCTCCTTCGAGACCGCGGAAGACTTTCTCAGGGACTTCTCCCCGGGCAAGTTTGCCGTCATCGTCCAGGACGTCCGCATGCCGGGCATGGACGGCATCGAGATGCTCCGCAGCGTCGTCGAAAAAGACAAGGACGTCCATGCCGTTGTCGTCACCGCTTACAGCACTGGCGAAACCGCGGTCGAAGCCATGCGCCTCGGCGCCTTCAGCTACGTCAGAAAGCCTTTCGACAGCGAGGAAATCCGCCGCGTCGTCAGAATGGCCGTCGACAGGTTCCAAGATCAGGGCCGCAAGGGGAAAGGCTCCTTTGCCATGCGGCATATCGTCCACGATTCCGACCCCATGCGCGAAGTCGTCGACCTTGTTGAACGCGTCGCTTCCTCCGACGCCACCGTCCTCATCGTCGGCGAAAGCGGTACCGGCAAGGAACTCGTTGCCCGCGCCATACACTACCATTCCCCCAGAGTGAATGCTCCTTTCATACCCGTTAACTGCGGCGCATTCGCCGAAAGCCTCCTCGAAAGCGAACTCTTCGGCCATGTCAAGGGCGCCTTCACAGGAGCGGAGGGCGACAAGAAGGGCCTCTTCGAAATCGCCGAGGGCGGCACTCTCTTCCTCGACGAGATCAGCGAAATGCCCATGTCTTCCCAGGTTAGACTTCTGCGCGTCCTCGAAGAACGTGCCGTCCGCCCCGTCGGCGGCACCGGTCTCCATCCCGTCGATATCCGCATCATTGCCGCAACCAACAAGAATATCGAAGAGGAAACCAGGGAAGGTCGTTTCCGCCAGGACCTCTTCCACCGCATCAACGTCGTCGCCATACAGATCCCTCCCCTCAGAGAGCGCCCGGGTGATATCCCCGTTCTCGCCGGCCATTTCCTCTCCGTCTATTCCCACCGCACCGGCAGTGGCGTCAAGAGTATTGACGAAGCCGCCCTCAGGCTTCTCATGCGCCATGACTGGCCCGGCAACGTCCGTGAACTGGAGAACGCTATCGAGCGCGCCGTCGCGCTCTGCCGATCCGATACCATTTCCGTCGACGACCTGCCCAAGTCCCTCGTAAGACGCGCTTCGAAGGCAGTCTCCACCACCGTCAGCCTCCTCCCCCTCGAAGGCGTCAATCTCGACGACAAGCTCGCCGACGTCGAAGCATCCTATATACGCAGGGCCCTGGAAATGACCGGCGGCCACGCTACCAAGGCGGCCGAAATCCTCGGCCTCTCCTTCCGCAGCCTCCGTTACAGGATGGACAAACTCGGCATCTCCCGCTCTGACACACAGGAGTCCGAGGAGCCACTTGATGAATAGCCTCCGCCCGCCTGCCGGCGCTCCTTCTTGGCGCAGACGCATCCGAGGAAACCTTGCCGGTCTCCTTGCTGCCGTCCTCGCCGGCGCAGGCGCCTCGCTCCTCGTCATGGGTGCCGCAAGCTCCCTGCGCATGGACGTCGCCGACATCCTCGCCCGCAGTTCCCTCGAACACGGCACGTCCCAGGATATCGTCGTCGTGGAAATCGACGAGGGTACCGTAACCGTCCTCGCCGAAGACTATGGCCGCATCAATGAATGGCCGCGTGAGTTCTACGGCATGGTCCTGGACGTCCTCCGTAACGCCGGCGCTCGCCGCGTTGTCTTCGATATGCTGTTCGACGTCCCCAGCGCCATCGACCCCGGCAGCGACGAGGTCTTTGCAGAAATCGTCCAGCAGGCCCCCGACACCGTCATGGGCGTCAACTTCCTCGAAGACGATGTCCTTAAACTCCCGCTGCCCCCCATCGAAAGGGACCGCCTGGCCGTCCCCGTCCAAGGTGACGCTGCCGCCATCCCCACCGTCGAATACGGCCACATCACCGCCCCCTTCCCCGATTTGCTCGCCGCCTCCGCCGCCGTCGGCGTCATCGGTCTTGAAGCCGATCCCGACGGCGTCGTCAGAAGAACACGGCCTTTCTACCGCCACGGCGGCAAGATATTCTGCGCACTGGGGCCCGCCGCCCTCCAGCAATGGTGGTGGACGGAAATATCGGACGCCGGCCGCTGCCTCGCACGCGCAGGCGGAGGCTCCGCCTCTCTCCCCCTCGACTCCAAAGGCATGCTGCGCCTCCGCTTCCTGGGCGACCGGCAAAGATACCTCGGGCCCTCTTTCGGCCGGGTGCTGGGGGCCGCTTTCGAACAGGCAGACGGCACCCCCATCCCCACGGAAATCTCCGAAGCCGTCAGGGGCAAGGTCGTCTTCATCGGCACCAGCGCCGCAGGCCTCCAGGATCTCCGCGTCTCGCCCGTGTCACGATGGCTCCCGGGCGTATACCTGAGCGCTACCGCCGCCGAAGACCTCCTCCATAACCGCTGGCTCATCGAAACACCTCCTGCTTTCCTCCTGGCGGCCGCCCTCGTGTTTGCCGCCGTCGGCGGCCTGTGCGTCAGGATGAAACACTGGTACGTCTCCGTCGTCGCCACCCTCCTCCTGGCCCTCCTCATCTGGATCGCCGCCCGGGCGGCCTTCACCCACGATATCTGGTTCGATCCTCTCGTCCCCATGCTCTCCCTCTGGATAGGCTTCACCGCCGCAGGCGTCCACCGCTATCTCACCGAAGACTACTACAAGAGGAAAATTCGCAGCGCATGGGGCAGATACCTCTCCCCGGAAGTCATCGAAGACCTTTCCCGCAGGGATTTCGAAGTCGAAGGCCTTGAGCGCGGCGTCCGCAAGGAGCTAACTGTCCTCTTCAGCGATATCATCGGCTTTACCTCCATGAGCGAGCAGATGAAGCCCGAAGAGGTCGTCTCCCAGTTGAACGAATACCTCGGCGTCATGTCCGATGTCATCCGCCGCAACCGCGGCACCCTTGATAAGTACATCGGCGACGCTATCATGGCTTTCTGGGGTGAGCCCCTGGAAGACCCCGACCATGCCACGCACGCTGTCCTTGCGGCACTGGAAATGGTACAATCCCTCAAGGATCTCAGCGCCCGCTGGCAGGCCCAAGGCAAACGGCCCTTCGGCGTCGGCATCGGCATAAACACCGGGCCGGTCGTCGTCGGCCATTTTGGAGGTGCACACAGGAACTATACCGTGATCGGCGACGAGGTAAACATAGCCAGCCGCCTCGAAGGCCTCACCCGCCAGTTCCATGCCGATATACTGGTGAGCGCGGCTACCGCCGAAGCCGTAAGAGACTTGGTGCTACTGGAACATATCGGCGAAGTATCGGTCAAAAACCGTGAACAGCCGGTGGATATTTACGCTGTCAAAGGGAGGTGCTCAAATGAAATTGCCCCGTAACCACAAACGGCCCCTGCTGCTCGGCCTCGGCCTCCTGGCCGTCGTCCTCTGCCTAGCGGGCGCGGTCTACGCCCGCAACAAGATAGTCTGGGTGTCCACGAGGACCGCCAAGCTACGCGAAGGCCCCGGCGCCGGCGAAGCAAAGGCGGTCGCCTACGTCCCCTGCGGCGAACAGCTCGAAGTCCTCGAAGAAAACGAAAAGTACTACAAGGTCCTCTGGCACGACGACGAAGCCGGCGCGGATTTCACGGGCTGGGTATCCAAGAAACAGGTCAGCGATGAACGTCCTCGCGGCGAATACCAGGGCAGGAGCCGCGCCAACCTGACGAAACTCACCGGCTCCAAGGCCGGCGCCACCGCCGGCACCAGGGGCCTGAATGAAGCCCAGAAATACGCCAAGGCCAAGAACCTCGAAGAACAGCTCAAATTCGTCACCTGGATGGAAACCCTCGCCCCGCTGCCGGAAGCTCTCGACTCCTTTATGGAACAGGGCTCCCTCGGCCCTTACTCGGAGGAATAAGACATGAAACGCGCATCCGCTTTCCTTCTCCTTGCCGCTCTCTGTGCACTCTCCCTCGGCTGCCTTTCCCAAATGCTCGCCGGCGTCATGGGCAGTGATACGGAAATCGGCCACGCCGCCAGAGTCATCGGCAAGACCGCCGATGGCTTCCGCAAAATCCCGCTTACGGAAGAAACCGAGTACGGACGCAGCATCGGCGCCCAGGCCTTCGCCGCCTACGGCCTTTTCCGCTGTCCTGAAGCCGAACAGTACCTCAATCTCGTTGTGAGCACGGTCGGCGCCTACTCCGACCGCCCCAGCATCACTTACTACGCCGCCATCCTGAACGAAGACGCCATGAACGCACTCTCCGCACCGGGCGGCTATGTCTTCATTACCTGGCGCATGCTCCTGTCGCTCGAAGACGAGTCGGAACTCGCCGGCGTCATGGGCCACGAAATCGCCCACGTCTGCGAAAAACACGTCCTCAAAACCATGCAGAACGTCAAGCGCAAGGAGGCCCTCCTCGAAGCCGTCTCCGGCGGCGACCAGAACGCCTTCAACGCTCTCATGGACGGCATCATGGGCGGTGTCTTCGGGGCCCCGGCCAGCCGCCACCAGGAAGTCAACTGCGACCGCCTCGGCAGCGTCTACATCGTCAAGGCCGGCTATAACGGCGAGGGCCTAGCCCGCGCCCTCCGCCGCATTGCCGAACACGGCGGAGACCCCAAGGGTCGCCATTACGGTAAACTCGGCGACCGCGCCGACCTCGCCCTCAGGTACCAGAAAGAACTCGGCTACAGCGACCGCCAGGGCGTCAAGCTTCAGGAGCGTTACTTGAAGCGCTGCATCGAACCGCTCAAACAGGCCCTCGCAAAACAGGGCATACGCTACTGATACGGCGAACCGCTTTGTCCCTCGGCCGCCGGCGGGAGGTTCTTGCTTGACAGCCCCAGGCAAACCGTTCGTTTATGACTATCCCCAGATGGGCACCACCGCCGATATCGTCTGCTTTGCCGCCGCTAAGGGAAAGCTGAAAACCGTTCTCGTCCGCCGTCTCAACGAGCCCTTCAGGGACTCCTGGGTCCTCCCCGGCGGCTACGTCGAAATCGACGAACTCTTTGAAAATGCCGCGTTCCGTGAACTCGCCGAAGAAACCGGCCTCCATGCCCGCTCCCTTCATCCCGTTGGATTCTTCGACGGCATTGGCCGGGACCCTCGCCGCCGCGTCGTCACCATGGCCTACTATGCCGTCTTCACTTGCGAATCCCCGCTCTCCCCCGGAGATGACGCCGCAGACGCCAGATGGGCCGCCTGCTCCGCTCCCCTCGACCTGGGTTTTGACCATCGCCACATCCTCGCTGGCGCCGTCCGGGCGCTCCGGCGCGACTCTTTCCTGTGCGGACGTTACCTCGACCTTCTCCCGCCGGACGGGCAGGATCCCGTCACGGCCCTCGCCGCCGTCCTCGACTCCGAAGAAAAAGCCTGCCTCGCCATGCAGAAACTCGGCCCCGACGGCGGTCGCCATCTCGTGGAACCCGATTTCCCGTCGCGGCTCGCCCCCTTGGCCGACCTCTTTCTTGCATGAGGGCACTGGCGGGGAGTCCCTTCTTGTGGTAATATCTCCTCCCGGACGTACCCTCGTGTAAAGGACGGCCATGCCAGGCGGTTATTTCATGCTTGTTCTTCATGCGCACCTGCCTTACGTAAGGCATCCCGAACAGGCCCGTTTCCTTGAAGAGGACTGGCTGTTCGAAGCCATTACCGAAACCTATGTCCCCCTCCTCTCCATGCTGGAGAACGTCAGTCGCCACGGCGCGCGCAACGTGCTTACCCTCAGCTTTTCGCCCCCGCTGGCCGAAATGCTCGCGGACCCCATGCTTACCGGCCGCTACCTCTCGCACCTCGACAGGCTCATCGCTCTGGCCGGCCGCGAAGTCGACGAAAAAAGAAATACGCCCTTTTTCGATGCCGCCGTCATGTACCTCGATACCTTCCGCCGCTGCCGCTCCGTGGTAGTGGATATCTGGGGCGGCAATATCCTCAACGCCTTCCGCCGTCTCGACGCCCAGGGCGTGATCGAACTCATGACCTGCGCCGGCACTCACCCCGTCATGCCCCTGGTCTCCGAAGACTCCAACATCCTCGCTCACCTCGAACTCTCCCAGCGCAACTTCCACAAGCACTTCGGCCGCGGCTCCGCCGGTGTTTGGATGCCGGAATGCGCCTACCGCGAGGCCTCGGGGGACCTGCCCCCTCTCAGCGTACTGCTGGCCGAAAAAGGCTTCCGCTACACCTTCATCGAAACCCACGGCATCATGTACGGTGAACCCAGACCCGCATATGGCGTCTACCGGCCCGTCTACGGCCCCGGCGGCGTGGCCTTCTTCGGCCGCGACGTCGAAACCAGCCACCAGGTCTGGAGCCGCTCGCAGGGCTATCCGGGCGACGGCCTTTACCGTGAGTTCTACCGTGACCTCGGCTACGACGGCGATTATGATTCGGTCCGCCCCGTCCTTCACGACGACGGCGTCCGCCGCAACATCGGCATCAAGTACTTCCGCATCACCAGGAACGACGCCGACCTCGGCGCCAAGGAACCTTACATGCCGCGGCCCGCCGACGAAAAAGCCGCCGAGCACGCCGGCAATTTCATGTTCAACCGCCAGCAGCAGGTCGCCTATCTCACAGGCGTACTCCAGACCACTCCCGTCATTACCGCCATGTACGACGCCGAGCTCTTCGGACACTGGTGGTACGAAGGGCCCAGATTCCTCGAATACCTTTTTCTCAAGCTCCATTATGACCAGAATGAAGTCGAAACAATAACCCCTTCCGCTTACCTCGATGCCTACCCCGAACACCAGCTCCTTGAGCCAGCTACCAGCACCTGGGGCGGCGGCGGCTACTTCGAAACCTGGGTCAACGATGAGACCGGCTGGATATACCGCCACCTCCACACGGCCGAACGCCGCATGAAGGAACTCGCCTCGCGTCTCCCCCATCCCGACGCTTTCACCAGGCGCGCCCTCAACCAGGCCGCCCGCGAACTCGTACTCATGCAGTCTTCGGACTGGCCTTTCCTCATCACCACCGGCACCGCCAAGCCTTACGCCGTCAAGCGCCTCAAGGAACACATCCATAACTTCAACAGGCTTTTCTGCGAACTGCTTTCCGGCTCCGTCGACGCAGGCTGGCTTGCCTGGCTCGAAGAAAAAGACCACATCTTCTTCGAAGAAATGGATTACGCCGTTTTCGCCGGTTGACCGCCGCATCTCCGCCATCGTCCGCGCACCGGAACGCCCCGCCAACCTAAACCGGCGGACGCCGTACGAAAGGACCTGGATACGTGCTTGCCGTCGATATCGGCCTTTGCGTACCCTTCCTTCTCGCTCTCTTCTTCTGGTCCAGAGGCCTCTGGAAAAAGAACTCCGAAGATGTCATCTGCGGCGTTGTCGTTTTCTCCATCGCTCTCGCCCTTTACGTCCTGCTCTACTCCCAGACGAGGCTGACCTGGATACCTTCCGTATCCGCACTCGCCGCCGCCGCCGCGGGCACGGCTTGCTTCAGGCGCACCGAGTCGCCCTCTCGCCGCTTCGCTATGCTCCTCGTCGTCATCCCCCTCTGCCTCGCCGTCCTCTTCTTTTTCGCCGAGCGCCGTTGGAATGCTCCGGCCAATTCCATCTTTGTGATTCTGCCCTACCGCCACGCTGGGACATGGGTGTTCGACGATGAAAGAGCCGGCCTGCGCACGGAGCCTTTCGTGGCCGGCGCCCCCGAGCTCATCGACGCACTCCTGGCCGACGCGGCCGTCAACGATCCTGACAAGGGCTTCCGCCTCCTCTTTTCAGCGCGGCCGTTCCCCCACCATCACGAAAAAATGGTCTGGCGCAGGACCGAATCCGGCGGCAACTGGTACTATTCCGGCAAGCACGATGCCGAAGGCTGGCTCTGCCCGGCACTCTTCAAGTATTTCAGGCGCCCCCCCGGCCAGATTTACGTCAAAGTCGAGCCGTTGTCAAACTAGCTTGCCGGCAACGGTGTCTCCGCCGACAGCTTTCAATCAACCGCCCGCCCTCTCCGTCATGCTCCCCTCACAAGGACCGCGTGGAAACCGGCACTTGGTGGAATTAACGGCATGGCACACGTTGCTGGAACGGTTTCCGGTTCAGCCCATCGTGACGCCATGATATCGAGCCACCTCACGACAACGTCGCCCTTCACCGCCGAACAGTCCAGATTGATGCCGTCGCTCTTGGGAAAGAATACTGCGTATGCCTTGCCCGGCTGAGCGAAACAGTACGCCGCGTTGTCGCCGCGCCCGGAAAGAAGGTCGTTGTGCGGCTCACACCGGGGGATGTCGAGTTCATCCGTAATCATGCGCACGCTGCGGATATGGGCGCGTGCCTTATCGCTTATTCCTAACCCGCTACCGGGGCGGTGGAACCGAGCGCTCGCCATCCCGCCGAATATGTTCCGCCAGAATCTTTCCTGGCCGTCGCGGTCGTCTCCGAACCGCCCCGTATCGGCACCGTATATCTTCACGTTTGTCATGGGCCGGATGTGCCCCGCCCTGCGTATGCGTTCACGCTGCTTCTGCGCGTTGTCCCAGTGCGCCTGGCCTTTCTGGTGATTGTTCTGGCTGACATCGACAAAGCTGTAAGTCTCAGGATGTTCGAACGTGTTGCCGTGCTGCCTGTCCGAAAGGTCGTGGGCGTCCCACATCTCGGTAGTCTCCACCATAAGGCCGCGCTCGGCAGCGCGGGCCCTGACGTACTCC
The DNA here is from genome assembly GCA_016930595.1 of Planctomycetota bacterium. Classification (GTDB taxonomy): domain Bacteria; phylum Planctomycetota; class SZUA-567; order JAFGGJ01; family JAFGGJ01; genus JAFGGJ01. The sequence goes on along the minus strand of JAFGGJ010000019.1, from coordinate 18,548 downwards.
GACCAGTACGCGCCCCAGCGGGGCGTGACGGAAGTCTCGTTATCCATGCAGTACAACACGTTGCCGTAATCAAGCGAATACGAGAGCATCTTGTCAACAAAAGCCTGCTGGTACTTCAATATCACCGTGTTGTTGTGCTCTTCCGGAACACTCCAGAAAAAAGGGTTTTTCGTTTTCGTGGGATGACTGTCCACAACAACCGGCAGCCCGGATTCTTCTGCTGAATAGGCGTTGTTATTCTTCGGGTTGAACGGGTTGGCGTCCCAGCAGTCACGGTAGAAGTCGAACGTGGCCCATATCTCGAACTGGATGAAAATGTCATGTCTGTAGGCGAGCTTAAGGAAAGTCTCAAACCGCCGCCAGAATTCGGCAGACGGTCTTTCGAGGTCGTAGAACCCGGTTGCGGCATCCCTTTCAAACGGCCAGACGTTTCCCTCGTCACGACTGGACATCGTGCAGCGCACAAAGTTGCCCCCGCAGGATTCAAGCAGGTCCAGCTGGTCCGCGATGTCGGGCAGCTGAAAGAGGTTGTCTTCCACGCTGCCACCGATGAGCAGCACCGGAGCGCCTCGGTATTGCCAGTAGGCTGGATTGGCCGCGCAAGGCTGGATACGATCCTTATTGCTATTGGAAAAACCCATTGCCGCCTCCTTTCTCCGCATGTCATTATAAACAGAACCATCTCCTCCAGCATACCCACTGCCTATTTTAAAAAGCCCCTTATTGCCATCGTCAACGGCCGTGGGCCGCGATAATATGGTTGGCGCGCGGGCCCCGCCGCTGGAAATCGGAGGATGCATGAACCTCGAAAACCTCCTGGCACGTCTGGGCATGGACGCCCCCCCGGACGCCCTCTGCTCCGGATGGGATGACTCCTCTGCCTCCTGCAGCGATTCCTCCCTCTTCTTCCTCGACCCGGCCTACGTCTCAGAACAGTGCGGCGCTCTCCAGATGATGCCCGATACGGCCGCCGCCCTCATGGACGGCCTTCGCCTGTTCACGGACGTGCCGGAACTCAAGCTCCTCGCCTGGCACTGCCACAGGCAGTTCTACGGTACCGATGCCCGGAGCACGGCGGCCGCCAGGGTCTGGCCCCTCATACCCGCCGCCGTGCATGAGTGCGCGGGGCTCTTCTACGCCTACGTCTTCCTGTCCGGCGCTCCCAGCGTGTTCAGCCGTCAGCGGGAATTGGGAATACCCCGTGAAATTACTGTGGATACCCTCAGCGACCTCGAACTCTGGTTAAGGCACGGCCGCGATACCAGGGGCATCTGGGGCTTCGATACTGTGCCCTGGATATCGCTTCACTTCTCGAGCGGCCTCTACAAGCTGGGCAGGCTGCAGTTCAATTTCAGCACTTACAGTTACCCCTACAACGTCTTCCGCAACTCCTCCGACGCCCGTGTCGTGGTCCTGGCCGCCCACGGCATGAAATTCCGCACGGACGGTCAGGTGGACGGAGCCAACGGCATCTCCGACGATAACGCATGGGAAGCGGAATACCTCGAAAAACCCGGCGAAATACACGGCACCCCGATAAGTCCTCTCGGCCACGCCATCAGGGATACGATCGTCCTCCCCACAGATCGATGGAATCTCGTGCTCACGGAAGGTTATTCCACCCTGGGAACCCACATCCCCGCCACCGGACCCATGTCTCACCACGAATGCGGGGATTCCTTCCGCAGGGCTGTGGCCTTCTTCGGAAAATACTATCCCGGCCACACGATAAACGCCTTCACCTGTTCGTCGTGGCTGCTGGACAACCAGTTTACCGAATACCTGAAACCCGACAGCAACATCGTGCGCTTCCTGAAAGAATGGTACCTGATACCCAACCTCTACGCGAATGACGGCCAGACTCTCGAACGCGTCTTTGGCGACAGAAAGATTCGCCTCGACAAGGCCCCACGCGACACCTCCCTCAGGCGGGCCATTATCGCCCACATGGAAAAAGGCGGCCGCTGGAGAAGCACCGGCGGGCTCATCTTTCCCGGGGACATCGACTGGGGCGGTGAAGTCTACAGGTCCGGCAAGACCTCGGCCGTCTAGCCGCCCCCGCCGGCCGTGCCTCCGGCGCCCGCTTCAGAACCCCTCCCTTATCCATTTCTCCGACATCCTCCAGTAATCGGCGGATTCCAGCGGCGCGTCGTCGAGTTGCCAGTACTGCGTCATCATGCGTTCCCGCACGCGCGGGGAGCGTCCTTTCTCCTCCAGGTAGCCCTTCAGCACCTTCACCGGTATCTTCGCCGCGGGTCTCCACTCAGCCGACGCCACGCACGCCGCCAGTGATTCGAACATGCCGCATACCTCCGGAACGTTGCCGTTCAGCCCCGTGAAATTGAACCCGCTCATCATCAGCCGGCCGCGGCCGACACGCAGGTCGAAAAGGTACGCAAAGCGCCGCATCGTCCATTCGGGCTGCAGTTCCCGCAGCCCGAACGTGAAAACGTCATACCTGTCCCGTGACGCCTTGTCCACCCCCTGCACTGCAGGCGCCACGCGGACCGGAAAACCGTCCAGCGAAAACTTGTCGCAGTCCTCTATCAACCCGTTGAACTGGAAGTCCACGTATCCGTCGTGCGGGAACCGTGCAAGCGCACGGTGTTTCCGCATGAAGCCCCCGAGATTGTGCCCCCGGTCCCAGATGACCTGCTTGAACCGGTCCCACGTGGACGGCATGTAATATTTTTCCGCCGGGGCGGCCTTTTCCTTCATGTGCCACGCTCTCAGGTTCCGGTTCTCCGGGACCCGGTACAGCATCAGAACGTCACCGCCTTTCTCCAGGTGCCGGAAGACCGGCTCCGTAAACCGGTCCGTAACCAGGAGCCGCCGGGGCCTGCTCAGGCTGCCGCCCTGCCGGATGGACCCATACCGGCGGCAGATATCCACGTCCCTCAGAACGATCGTGGCTTCCTTGACAGCCATGTCGCCGGGCCGGTCGGGAAATACCCACACGTTCCAGCTGTTCGTCGTCGCTGGTCCCTCCGTCGGGCGGATCGCCGCAGTGAGCCTGAGCGCACGGGCCCTCGCCGTCTCCGGCAGCCTGACACGCAAAAAAGCCACTTTCTGCAGCCCCTCCCTCATATCCAGTCGCGACAGTTCCCCGCAAAGACGCTTGTATCTCCCTCCAACGCACTCCAGCGACCATGCCAGCGCAGCTTCCTTTACAGGCTTGCCGGAATTGTTGGAGAACCACACCGGGACTTCCAGCGTGTCGCCTTCGAAAAACGTCCTTCTCGGCAAATCCGCGACAATGACGTTGTCCGCGTTGAATGGCAGGTATTCTTCCGGACGGGTCCCTTCCTTGTAGTCGTCGAACACGTCCACCAGGCCGTTCGAATTCTCGTAACGCTCCGTGTCCGAGAACTGCAGAAAATGGAACCCGTTCAGTATGGGACTCCGGCGCACCGCCTCGAACATCTGCTTGTGCCAGATGAACTGGAACCGCCGCGACGCCTGCACAAGGCCGCGGTACTCCTCCTTCTGTCCTTTCAACTCCCGCAGCTTTATCAGTTCTCCGACCCACCACGGCTCCTCCACGCCCGACGTTCTGAACTTCCGCCTCAGCGAGTCCAGATCCCTCAACTGCATGTAGTGGCCCACCTCGTGCGCCATTACAGGAAAGTTCACGGGTATCTCACGCCGTACAACGGCGTCCCTCCCGCCCGCCGACATCGGCTTGTCCTCCACCGACCCGAAAATCGCCCAGTTCTCCGTGCTGTTAAACATGTCATGATGCCGCCCGAACGGCATGAAGTAACCCATGTGCTGTACGTCGAAGTCTATCCCCGTCCTATCGTATTCCCCCCTCGCGCACGTGTCTATGAAGAGCCTTGTGCTGTCCAGTCGCTTGAGCTGCCTCCTGCGCGCCTTGACTTCCGGCCGCCTCCCGGGCGTGTTGATCTCGTTCCCCAGGCAATACGCCATCAGCGAAGTATGGTTGCGCAGGTCCAGAATCGCTTTCCGCCACACCCCCGGATCCACCAGCGTCGGATCGTGGTCCATCAACTCGCGTTCCTTCTGATACTTGCCGTAGTACTTTCTCACTTCTATGTGCGCGAGGAAACCCAGCCTGTCGGCGGCGTCGAAAAATTCCCGCGGCGGCACTTTCGAATGAAACCTCACGAAGTTGAACCCGAACGCCTTGGCGGCACGGATGTTCTTCTCGTAATACTCCACCGGCGACAGCCCCTGCAGGTTCGGGTGGTCATGGGCCTCACGTCCACGGATGAAGCCGCGGATGTACAGCGGCCGGTTGTTCATGAAGATACGCTTGTCCTGCACGTGGAACTTGCGCATGCCGAAATTCTGCCTCGTTATCTCCGGCTTACCCTTCCTGGACAGCTCTATCGCCAGCGTGTAAAGAAAGGGGCTGTCTGTCGACCAAGGCCTGAACCCCTTCATGGGGAATTCCACGGAGACCGTCCTCGGCCGCCCCCGCCCCGCAACGCTGTGTATCTTCTCCCCGCCCTCAAGAATACTTACGCGGCGCACCTTCACTCCGCCGGGTACCGTAAATGAAACATTGACCGACGCCAGGTCGTACCGGGGCTCGATGTACAGGTCCGGCAGCACGTCTTCGAAAAATCTCTCCATGGCTGCAGCTCCTCAACAACGCGCCCGTCCGGACGCGCAACGGCTCTGTGTCTTCTCGGCTCGGCGCTCGCCGGCGGGAAGCCTGTCTATCTCGGCTTTTTCTTCTTCTTGCCCCCGCGGGACGCCGCTGCCAGCAGCAGCACGACCACGACCAGTATCGCCGCGCCTATCCCGATCGCCGTGCTGCTCGGTGCGACCCTGCGTGCCTGCGGTCCGTCCGTCGTGACCGGTCCCCTGTGACGAGGTTCCCCCGCCCCAGACGCCGCCCCCCCATGCTCCACGGCGGGCCCCCCTTCCACAGGCTGGACGGCACCGGCCGCATCCTTAGGATATTTCCACACGGCGCCGGAAAGTACGTCCTTCAGGCGCACCACAAACACACGGTCCCTGTCCTCTTCCGCCAGCGGAATATCGACACTGCCGCTGCCGTCTTCTCGGCTCGTCGCGTTCATACTCAGCGCCGGATCGATCTCGCCGGTACCGCTGTCGATAACCTCTATCCTGACGACGTGCCGGCCGAGCGGCGCTCCCCCGCTCCCGGACAGCCGCCAGCGGATCCCTAGCGTTCTCTCCGCCACGGAAACTTCCGTCCCGGCCACGAATGCCGCCGGCCCGTAATCGAGAACCGCTATCGGCAGCCCGTCCCCGGCCTGCATGTCCACCGCCAGCCTGCCCCGGGACGGCTTCATCTCCCTCCCCGTCCGGACATTGTAGAATTTCGCCGCCCCGAACGCAGAAACGTCCACCTCTATCTTCTCGATTTCCTCGCCCCCCGTCGGATCCGGCACCATGTAGATCACGCCGTCGGCTCCGATCTCCTGTTTCATCCCCACCGGTTCCCGCAGCAGCAGGATTACCCTGGCCGAATCGTTCCCCGGGAACGTGTGCAGCGATGCCGACATCTTCCTCACGCGCTCACCGGCCGGCGTCCTGATCGACGCGTACGGCCCGACTCCCCTGCCGGCAAGCGCGCTTTCCAGCGCGTCCACCGCCGCGGGCCAGCCCGATATCCTTCCCGCTATATCCTCCGGCAACACAGCCGGCTGCAGGAACTCGTCGAACTCTACCCTGTGCGTCGCAAACACCAGGCCCCCGCCGTCCACGAACGACTTCAGCTTCTCCCCAATCCCCAGCCCCCCCTTCTTCCCGCTTATCCCCAGCGAAACCGTCATCGGCAGAACCAGCGCCTTCGCCCCGCGTTTCTCCAGCCCCCCCTCCGCTATTTCCTCTTCCGTGATGAAGAACGGGTCGAACCCAGCCTCCACCAGGCCTTTCACCACCGTGCTTTCGCTCTTCTCGAACTCCCCGTACTTCCCCTGTGTCCACGCCGCCCTCTGGCTGTTGGCGCTCCAGCAGACACCCACGGGCGAAAACTTCCTCTTCATTAGCTGGAATTGCCTTCCGATCCCCCCCCTCAGCTCCTTGAAAACCCTCATGTAGTCCTTCGCCGACCTGCACCACGTCAGGTCCGGGTTCCTCAGCGAATACCACCAGAAGATCGCCGCCCCGTCCCCCTCAAAGCTCAGGTTCGTCCACAACTGGTGGTCCACCGCTCGACCGCTGCGGCCGTATCCCACCCACGGCGTGCTCTTCAGTCCTTCCGGCTTGAAACTCAGCCTCTTCCTCAGCTGGAACCGTCCCCCGTAGTCCGACATCGCATCGAAATAACGCGTCATCTTCCCCCAGTCGATCCCGTTGAACACGTGCGACGTCTGCGTCCCCGATACGCTCAGACGCGCCTCCCTGTAGTTCTCCTTCATCGTGTCTCCGTAGAACTTGAACGCCAGCGCCCACTGGTCGTCGTTGTGTGACCGCCACTCGTTCCACAGCCCCCAGTTCCCGGACTCGCGTGCCTCTTCGGTCGTCGGCGGCTCCACCGCACTGAACGACGCGCTCTCGCTCCCCAGCGCCGCGTTCATGGCCTCCACCGTCCCGAACTTGCGTTTCAGCTTCGCACGGAACTTCTCTATGTTCCCAGGATGAAAATCATAGTCGAACTCGTTGCTGTAGCTCGTCAGTGATGTCTCGTCGCTCATTATCATCGAAATCGGTGCATACGCCCCCACGCCCGCGCACGTCGCCGCCGTTTTCCTCCGCTCTTCCTCCAGAAACGCGTCGTCGTTGTACGACGGCTGCCTCACAAGGTACTTCTTGTCTCCCGTCAGCTGGTACTGCCGCACCACCTCGCTGAAGTCCCTGATGTGCATGCCCCCCGTGAACCCGTACGCAACCACCCGCAGCCCCGCCTTGAACTGCCTCTTCATGCTCCTGTGGTCCCCGGCGCCGATCAGGTTCGCCGTTATCCCGAACTCCCTCATCCGCCCTTCCTCGAAATCCCTCAGGAACGGCAGCCCGTAGTCCAGCCACGTGTATATCTCGTAGTCGTCCCACGCCGGCGGCGGCGTCACCACGACTTCCGCCGTCCCTTCCGCCGTACCGCTCTCGTCGCCGGACGACGCCTTCACGTACGCCACGTACTGCCGGACTCGTTCCGACGGCAGCCTCACCGTCGGCTTCCCGTCCTCCACGGGCAGTTTCGCCGTCTCCACCTCCATGCTCTCGATCGTCCGCACCCTGCCGAACGCCTTCTCGTAAAGACAGACCGTGCACTTCGCGAATTCCCGCCCCGCCGGGAACTCCAGCTGTGCGCGGATCTCCTCCCCGGGCCTGATCGACTCCGGCGCCGTTACCGTTATCGCCGCAGGTTTCGCCAACGGCACAAACGCCATTTCCCAATCGGTCACCTTGCCCTCGCCGTCTTTCCACTGCCTTACGGCAAGGCACTTGTCCTCGTTTTCCCCCTCCACCACCAGCGGCGTCGGCGCCCCGTCGCGCCTGAATTCTCTCTTCCCCGCCCACATCGCGGCCCTCGCCAGCAGGTCGTAGCTTATCTCCCAGTACCTGTAGTCCACCGGGGTCGATATGTCCCGCTGGATGTTATACAGCGGCGTGATCATATTAGACCGCACCGCGAACGCGGCCACGCGCCCTTTGCCTGCCGTCTTCACGGCCAGCACCGGCTCTCCCCTGTCCGTCTCGATCAGCACTTCCGCTCCCTCGGCTACCTCGTATTTCTGCACCTCCATGTTGTTGAACGGAAGCCCCTCCACGGGCACGCCCCTCGTCACCGGATGCTCCCCCGTCGCCCGCCATTTCCGGTCGAACAGCCTCCCGTTCCTCGCATAGCGCGGCGTCCCCCCGGAACCCAGGTAGTCCGACTCGCCGTCTATCAGCGGCGAAAGACCCTTCAGGTCTTCCGGCCACGCCCACGCCGTATCTCCCGTGTAAGGAAACACCAGCACCAGCCCCTCCCCGCGCTCCTTCACCCTTTCCACTATGCTTTCCCTCGTCCCAAGGCTGAAACGGTTCCACCCCAGCGGCGTCGGCAGTATCATCACTTCGAATTTCTCCGGGCCCTGTACCGAACTCGCGACGTACTTCTGCAGCAGAACGTAGTTGCTGTCCTGCGTCCTGTCCCCGTAGAAATCCCCAAACCCCCACGTGTCCCTCCGCCAGTTTCTGTCCCATGTTACGAGCGACAGGTCCATGTCCAGCCGCTGCAGCATCTCCACCGACTCGCGCCCGTTCTCCGCCCCGGCTATCATAAGCGCCCTCAGCGGCCCTCCCGCCAGCTTCCGCCCGAACGGCAGGTGCGGCGTCTCCACCTCCATCGACGGTATTATGTCCATCCTTTCCTTGTACGGTATGAAGTCCACGCGGTCCGACTGCATCGGCCCCAGTTGTATGTCGTCGAACCACAGCACCAGGCCCTTCGGCGGACTCGACGTGAACAGTATCAGCATCTTCACCTTGCCGACGTCTATCGACTTCCCTATGTCCTTTACCGGTATCTGGATGAGCGTCCGGCCCTTTTCCACCTTTATGCCGTGGTTGTACCTCGTCGTGTAATTCCTGCTGTGCACATCGTCTATCCGTATCAGCACGTCCACCGCCGACGGCGCCCACACCACGAACGACAACACCTCGTACGGCGTCCAGTCCGCGGGCGGCGTCGTCGTTATGCCGGGGTACGCCCCCCCCATGCATTCCATCTTCAGCATCTTGTTCTTGTCGGTCGGCGTCCGCGGCTCCACGCTCACTTTCACGTTCCCGGAATCGCCCCCAGACCATTTCGACAACTCGTCCGCACTGTCGAACCTGCTCAGCACGTGCTCCGGCGCTTCTCCTCCGTGCACACGGACGCCCAGCATGAAACACGAAACCACCAGTACAACCACCAGGATCCTCATCTGCTGCCCCCCGAATCCATGAGCCCGTGTCTCACGCGCCGATCCACGTTCTCTCCATGCATGGATTCTATGCGCTGCACGCCGCCGTGTCAAAGTCAACGGGCTCGCCGAACTCCTGTTGCGGTTTCCTCCTCCTCAGGCTTTAATGGGCTGCGCCGGCGCGCCGCCCATCGGCCCCCGGCCTCTGGACAGGCATGCCGGGAGGTGCCCCGTGAAACCACGCTCCAAACCGCCACAAACCGTGAAAACCATCGCCGTACTCTGGGACAACGGACCCCTCCGCGGCACCGTCGCCGTCGTAAACGGATCCCTGCGCGGCCTCAAAGCCCCCTCCGGCCGCGCCAGCGGCAACGCCTTCGAATTCCCCCCGGGCGGCGCCCCGAAACTTCTCGTCTCCGTCGCCGGCCTCCATCCCCGGCGCGGCCCCGGGCGTGTTCGCGTCGAAGTACGCGAAGAAACCCGCCCCTTCGCCTTCTTCCTCGCCGACGTCAGCCAGGCGGCGCCCTTGTTTATCCCCGCCCTCCGCTCCGCCGTCACCGCCGCAGGCGATACCCGCAGCTTCAAGGCGCTTGCACGCGCCGTCCGCAATAACCGGCTCCTCTCCGAAATCCAGTCGATTGACTCCGAACCCGAAGAATCCTTTGAGACCGCCTGCGCCGCCACACGCGACCTCATGTGTCCCACATGGCTCGGCCTCGGCCGCGACATGCGCATTTTCGAATTCGGCTACAGGCCCGAACTCGGCTACTGGGGCTACGTCCAGCCGCGCTACCATTCCGTGAAACCCTCCCTCCCCGAAACCGGCGGTCTCCCCTACTCCATCGATTTCGCCGTCGGGCCCGGCTCCTCCTGCTCCGTCGATATCGACCGCAGCCTGGAAGAAGACTCCCTCCCCATCCTCCGCTCGGTGCAGCATGAGCGCAACGTCGATTACTCCCTGACCGCCTTCGTTTCGCGCGAAAAGACTCCTCTCGATTCTGGCCGCGTTCGCGGCACCCCGTGGCAGGCTGCTTACCCCAACACCGGCGGCAACCAGTTGTCCCCCGCAGAACTCGAAGCCTTCAACAAGTCCGCACTCGCTCACCGTGAAATGCACGCCAGGAAAGAAGAACTCGTCCTCTGCATACGCGTCCAGGCGACCAACCTCCGCCGCACTCCGGCCTACGCATGGTTCAGAGGTGCAGGCATCCGGGGTCTCCAGCGCCCTGCCGCCTTCGATCCCTCCTCCGGCTCCTCGCTCCTTTCCTCGAAACGCGTCTTCGCCGTGCACCGCCTCGATGGACTCCCGCTACACGAACTCGAAACCGCCGTCCTCCTCCAGCCCCGCGAAACCGCCGTCTTCGAACTGCTCATCCCGCACCGCCCCCTTTCCCGGGCGCGCGCGCGCCGCCTTACCGCCTTCGACTTCGACCGCCACCTCGACGCATGCCGCTCCTTCTGGCACGCAAAACTCGATTCCGCCGCAACCCTCTCCCTCCCCGAAAAACCCGTCCACGACCGCGTGCGTGCCGGCCTCCTCCACCTTGACATCAACACCATCGGCAGCGAACCGCGTGGCAGCCTCATGGCCTGCGTCGGGGCCTATTCCCCCATCGGCTCCGAAAGCGCACCCATGATCCTTTTCTACGATTCCCTGGGCCTCCACGACGTCGCCTCCCGCTGCATCCGCTTCTTCCTTGACCGCCAGCGCAAAGACGGTTTCATCCAGAACTTCGGCGGCTACCAGCTCGAAACCGGCCCCCTCCTCTGGTGCATCGGCGAACACTACCGCTACACGCACGACGACGCCTGGGCGCGGAGCGTCAAGCCCAAAGCCCTCAAGGCCTGCCGCTACCTCCTCGACTGGCGCGCACGCAACCTGCGCGATGACCTGCGCGGCCGCGGCTACGGCCTCCTCGACGGCAAGGTCGCCGACCCTGATGACTTCTTCCATTCCTTCATGCTCAACGCCCTCTCGTACCTCGGAATTTCACGCATCGCTGAAATGCTCTCCTCCATCGCCCCCTCCGAATCCGCCCGCCTCGCCGCCGAAGCTTCTTCCTTCCGCACCGATATCAGGTCCGCTTACGCTCAGGCCGTCGCCCGGTCACCCGTCATCCCTTCCGGCGACGGCTCCTGGATCCCCTCCGCCCCCCCGTGGACGGAATATCCCGGCCCGGTCTCGCTCCACGCCGATGGCGGCGACTGGTTCACCCACGGCGCCGCAGGCGCGCGCGACAGCCTCATCGGCGCCCTCTGGCTCGTCTTTTCCGAAGTCCTCGACCCCGACGAACCCCTTGCCGAATACCTCCTCGCCATGCACCAGGAACTCTTCACCCGCCGCAACGCAGGTCTCTCTCAGCCCTACTACTGCCGCCATGATTACATCCACCTGGCGCGCGGCGAAGTCAAGCCCTTCCTCAAAACCTACTACAACCAGATGGCCTCCCTCCAGGACCGCCGGACCTACTCTTTCTGGGAACACTACTGGTTCGCCAGCCAGCACAAGACCCATGAAGAAGCCTGGTTCCTCATGCAGACCCGCTGGATGCTCTGGCTTGAAAAAGGCGATACCCTCGCCCTCCTGGAAGGCGTCCCCCGCCGCTGGCTCCGCTCCGGCCGGACCATCGGGCTCGACGGCGTCCGCTCTTATTTCGGCTCCCTCAGCCTCGCCGTCGAATCCCACCTTGCCAAGGGCGTGATCTCCGCAGAATTCCGCTGCCCCGGCAAGCACCTTCCTGCGGCCGTCACCGTCCGCCTCCCCCATCCCGACGGCAGGAAACCCCTCTCCGTTGCCGGCGGATCTTATGATCCAGCTTCCGAAACCGTCAGGGTGTCCCCGTTTGCCGGCAAGGCGAAAGTCTTCCTGCGTTTCTGAATTCCACCCCCCGCCGCACCCCGCGCTTACGGCCTGTCGTCGTCCGACACGTCGTCAAGCATCGCGTTTTCCAGGTCTATCACCGGCCTCAGGTCCAGTTTCGTTTCCTCGTTCTCGTCCAGTTCCGCGGGAACCGCCTCCACCGCCACCCCCGCCGGAACCGGCTCCGGAACCCTGGGGGCTTCGAAGTCCTCCGCCCGCAGAAACACCGTCCGGCTGCGCTGCTTCGGCGATATCAGCCTCGACAGCAGCTCCGTCTCGACCTTGTGCCTTATGTCCGCCAGCGCCGAATACAGTTCCATCGTCTTTTCCGACGCCTCGAAGCACCTCTTCATGTCCGTCCTCATCATCTTCGCCAGCAGTTCCTCTGCCTTCCCCTTGTCCGTCGCGTCCGCCAGCAGCTGCCGGTATATGTTCACCGCCCCGGCGTCCTGCTTGTACGACACCTTCTTCGCTATCCCTTCCGGCCCGGCGAAATCCCTTATCTCCTTCTTCACGCTCTCGGCCTTCGATACGTACCCCTCGCACTGTTTCTTCAGCGCACGGTCGTTCCCGATCCTCCAGTCGTACTCCCCTTCTATCACCCTTTCGAAAAACGTGTAGTCGAACAGCACGTGCAGCACGTCCGCCGGATCGTATTCCTTCCTCCTCAACTGCCCCTGCAGGTCCTCCGTCTCCAGCCGCCCCTCGTAGACCTCCGAATAGAACCAGTCTATCTTGGACCGCTCCTCCTTCTCCTGGATGCTCAGGAAGAAGAGCTCCTGTTCGGAAAACACCTTTGTCGACTCTGTGTTGTCGTTTTCCATCTGTATCCCGGCACGCCCGATACGGAAAGGCCTTATTATACATTATATCACATTCCCGCCTCCACCGTCACACACCGCCGTCTTTTTATCTCCAGCGGCCCGGGAATCTCCTCCTCTTCCGCTCCCCTTGCACGGGTGGCCGCAGCGATCCCTTCCCCTCGCCTCCACCGGCTGTATAATGACGCCCCCCTCCTCGGAGCCCTCCATGACCCAGCCCCAGCCCGGCGAACCGGAAATCCTCATCGTCCCGCGCTCCGGCGAATCCATGTCCGTCGCCTCCACCGGCTACGGCCCGGGCCTCTACTGGTGCTGCCACCTGCGCGAGGGCCGCAGGGAAGTCGTACACTGGTTCGACTCCCCGCTCGGCAGGCACTACGAAACCAGCGAATCCCTCGTCACACGCAGAGTCCGTCTCCTCGGACGCGACTGCTTCGAAGTCTGGATACGCGAAAAAGCCCCCTCCGATGCCGACTGGCGCCTCCCCGACAGGTTCGAATACTTCTCCCTCGACCACGACGACACCCACTGGATCCGCCCCGGCGACTCCGACCGCTACGACCTCAACGACGGCATACTCCCCAACCTCGACGAAGACGACGCTTGGGAACTGCAGGATGAAAACGAAGGCGTCCGCCCGCACGTCCTCTCCACCGACGCACCCCCGCCGAATTCCCGCCTCGAAGTCGTCGACCTCTCCATCGCAGGCCGAACCACGCGCTGCCTGCGTGAGACCTTCTTCGAAATGGAAAACGCCCACTGGTACGGCGGCGACGCCTTCCGCCGCGCCGACGGCACCACCGTCTATTACCGCAGGCTCCTGGGCGACTGGTCCGACGAACTCGCCGCTCTTGAAGGCTCCCCCGAATACGACTGGCTCGGCCACCGCCTCCTCGTCTGGTACTCCTGCCTCCTCGTCGAAGAAGAAGGCTGACCGCGCCACCGCGCCCACGCGCCTCTTCTCAGTACGACCACGTCCGCGGGCGGAAACTCTCGCCGGCCATCTGCCTGAACGCCAGCTCCCTCCGCAATTCAGACAGCTCTCCGGCGTATGCCGCTTCCCCGGAAACGTCGAAATACTCGGCGTGGTCGCGTTCGTAGTCGAACAGCGTCTCCCGGCCGTCACGGTAAAGCGTGTAGCGGTACCGTCCCGTGCGGACCGACTTGCATGTGTGCATTTCGATCAGCGCGGACCGGCGATCACTGCCCGGCGATCCCCCGCGGATATCCACCGCCTGCCCCTCGCATGCCGGCGGCACCGGGACCCCGGCGGCTTCCAGCAGCGTCGGCACTATGTCCACGGCCTCCACTATTCCGCTCACCTCTCCTCCGCGGTTCCCTATTCCCGCGGGCCACCTCATTATCAGGGGCACGTGAGTATCGCAGTCGAACCCGGGCTGTCCCTTGCCGAACGTCATCTGCTGGCCCAGTCTTTCGCCGTGGTCCGATGTGAACACGACCAGCGTGTTCTCCGCCGCCCCTTCCCGCTGCAGGCATTCCAGCAGCCTCCCCACGTGGTGGTCCACTTCGCTCACCATCGCGTAGTAGCCTTGGTGCGCCCCCCTCAGATCCTCTTCCGTCACCACGCCCTTGGCCTGCGGGTATTCCACACCCTCGGGGAACGACGGTATCGACAGGCTCCCAGGCTCGTACAGGTCCAGGAAACGCTGCGGCGTGAACCACGGAAAGTGCGGTGCATAAAAACCCGCCACGCACAGGAACGGCCCTTCCCTGTGCCTCCGGATGAACTCCATCGTCTGCTCCGCCACGAACGCGCTGTGCGTCAGAGCTTCGTCCGCCTTGAACGCCTCCGGCCGGTTGCTGTAGCGGCCCTCCGGATGCCTTACCCGGTCCTCGAAACTCACCGCCCCGTACCACTTCTCCGCGGCCGACGGCAGCCCGCAGCTTATCAGGTCCACCGCTTCCGGCGCGCGCGCCTTCACCCACGCATGGTACGAATCCTCGTAACATCCCGGCTCGTCCGATATTTCCAGATGATCGAACCCGTACGCAGGATGCACGTTCCTGTGGTCGCGGTTGGCGTGGTTCTGGAAGTGCAGCTTGCCTATCTGCCCCGACACGTACCCGTAGTTCCTCAGCATGTGCGGCAGCACCGCCGTATCCTCCGGCACCGGCACACCGTTGTCGAATATCCGCAGCGTCGACGGGTACCGCCCCGACAGCATGCTGATCCGGCTCGGCATGCACACCGGGTTCTGAACGTAGCAGTTGCGGAAATACAGCCCTTCCTCCGCCAGCGCGTCCAGGTTCGGCGTGTGCATGTCGGCGTTGCCGGCGGTCCTCGTCGTGTCCCATCTCTGCTGGTCGGTGTATATCAGCAGGATGTTCGGGCGTTTCATTGTCGGCCTCCGTATCTCTCTCTCATGATATGCATCAGCAGCGCCCGTGTCAACGCTCCCGGGCCGCCCCTCCCCGCACGAAGCCGCCCCCCTGTGTTATAATCTCTCCACGGCCTTCACAGGGAGGATTCCATGGGCGCACGACACTCCCCTCTCAACGTGCTTTTCATCATTTCCGACCAGCATAAGCGCTCCGTCGCCGGCTGTTACGGCAACGCTCTCGCCTCCACCCCCAACATCGACCGCCTGGCACGCTCCGGCACCGTCTTCGACAACGCCTACTGTCCTTCCCCGCTCTGCGGCCCCTCGCGGGCCGCCGTCATGACCGGCACCCACTGCCATACATGCGGCGATTTCACCCACCAGCAGCTCGATCCCGTACGCGAACTCCCCACCCTCGGCAGCGTCTTCAGGGACGCCGGTTACTCCACCGCGGCTTTCGGAAAAGTCCACATCATCGGCGAGTCTCAACAGCGCGACCTCGGCTTCGACGAACGCGCCCTCCGCATCTTCACCGACAGGTGGCGACAGTACCGCGACCGCATCGGCGAAGAAAACGTCTACCGATACGCCTCTTACTCCCGCAACGACAAGACTCAGCACCGCGACTACTACAACTCGGCCAACGTGCCCGTCGACCTCCCCGACGCCATGATGTACGACAACCTCGTCACCGACCTCTCCATCGACTTCCTCCGCCGTCGCGCCGGCAGCCCTTGGTTCCTCTGGATGGGCCTCGAAAAACCCCATCCCGAATGGTACGCACCTCCGGACTTCCACGACATGTTCTCTCCCGCCGACATGCCCCTTCCAGAAACCCTGCGCGATGAGCTTCCCGATGTCCCCCGCACCCTCCTCAACCTCGGCCGCCCCGCTGCGGACCTTTCCGACAACGAAGTCCGCGGCGCACTCGCCGCCTACTACGCCAATATCGCCTATCTCGACTGGAACGTCGGGCGCGCTCTCGACGCTCTCGAACGCCTCGGCCTGGCCGAAAATACCGTCGTCGTCTACACCACCGACCACGGCGAACACCTCTTCGAACACGGCCTCCTCCAGAAGCATTGTTTCTTCGAAGCCGCCGTCTCCGTCCCTCTCCTCATCTCCTCCCCGGGCCGCGTCCCCTCCTCTCAGCGCCGCGGCAACCTCGTCAGCCTCATAGATCTCTTCCCCACGCTGCTCGACCTGGCCGGGATCTCACACACCCCCGGCCTCGAAGGCCGCTCGCTCCTCGACTCGCTCGCCGGAGCCCCCGACCCCGATGACGTCGCCGTCTTCTCCGAATTCTATTCCTGGGGCGCACCCGAACGAATGATCCGCACTCCCGCTTACAAGTACGTTCATACCGAAGGCGACATTTCCCAGCTCTACGACGTCCTCGCCGACCCGCTCGAACTCCGCAACCTCGCCTCCGACCCTTCCCTCGCCTCCCTCTGCCAATGCCTCGACTCGCGCCTCATGGACGGCTGGGAACTCCCTCCCCCGGGATACAGGTCTTCCGTGAACCCCTGACGCCGGCCCGGCCGCCCGGGCTTGCCTTCCCCTCCGACCGTCTATACAATGTTTTACCGGACGCTCCGCACGAAAGGCCGCTGCGATGCCCGGCCGTCGCTTCCACTCCTGGCTTCTCCGCCTGCTGGTCCTGGCGCTCCTGGCCTTCTCCAACTCCGGCTGCCTTACCGCGGTGGTCTGGGCCGTCGCCCTGGCGCCGCGTGCCCAGAGCACGGTCGGCGGCGTCATCGCCGACGGCAGCACCTCCGCCTGGGGGCTTATCCGAATGCGCGAAAACCCCTCCCTCCCCGACGGAGACTACGTCCTCAGGCTGCCTTCCTGGAACGAAGTCGCCGGCCGCGTTCAATCCCAGGGCTTCTCCTGGCCCGCCCCCCTCCTACGTCTCCAGGATGCCCCACAGCCAGTGCGCGCCTCCGCCTCCACGCCCCTCCCGGTCCCCTCCTCCACTCTCCGGCGCAGCAAACTCCACCCGGGCGTCCCTTACGCCTGCGTCCGTATGCGGGACCGCCGGCACAAGCCTTCCGTCTTCATGGCATACTGGTACATCTTCCCGCCCGACGGCGAAAAGCCCTTCCTCCTCTGCGCCGTCCCCATCGACCGCGGCAGGCCCAGCGCCTCCGCCATGGCAGGCGCAGCGGTGCTTTCCCCCTTCACGGTCATTATCGACTCGCTCCTGCTGATGGCCCTCGGCGGCTCCGGGCCGCTTTTCTAGACCCTCGCAACGCCCAGCCTCCGCCGGAATACGCCCTTTTTCACTTGCCGGAACTCCCCCAGCGGACACCATCTAGTCCGGCCCCGCACAAGGAGATGAATATGCCCGAACGCACCTGCAACGTCGGTTTCATCGGCTGCGGCGCCCTCATGAACACCCAGCATATCCAGAACGCCCATAAGAGTCCCGTCTGCACCGTCCACACCCTCTGCGACATCAACCCCGCAGCTCTCGAATCCACCGCCGCCAAGTTTCCCCCGGTCAAGACCACCCCGGACTACCGTACCCTGCTCGCCGACCCCGATGTCGACCTCGTCGTCATCGCCATGAATCCCGCCATGCACGCCGAACTCGCACTCGCCGCACTCGACGCCGGCAAGCCCGTCTACGTCGAAAAACCCCTCGGCGAATCCGTCGATGAAGGCCTCGCCGTCGCACGCAGGGCCGCAGAAACCGGCCTCCAGCTCGCCGTCGGCTTCAACCGCCGTTTCGCCCCGGCCTACCTCGACGTCAAGCCTCTTCTCGACGGGCGCGAAGGCCCTCTCCTCGTCTACTACCGCATCGCCGACCATGAACGCGGCAGCCGCCGGGACACCGTCCGCCTCCACGTCGAAGTCTGCCACGTCTTCGATATCCTCGCATGGTTCACCGCCAGCGAACCCGTCTCAGTTTACGCCACCCAAGGCCTCCACAACGACAACACCGTCACTGTCTCTTTCGCCGACGGCACCGCGGCGCAGGTCCTCTCCAGCGGCCGCTCCTCCCTCGAAGCCCCCAAGGAACATCTCGAAATCGTCTGGGACCACAAGCAGGTCATCGTCACCGACTTCATCGAAACGCGGTTCTTCCACGTCCCGGGCATGCCGCCGCTCAAGCGTTACCGCGGCCGCTCCTACCTCGGCTCCCCCGACGACCACGTCGAAGCCTTCGCCTCCAAGGGCCTCGATTATTTCCTCGCCCTCAAAAAACGCGTCTCCGACGCATGGGACGACAAGGACGCCGGCCGCCCTTTCGACAAGCCCCTCACCGAATACCCTGCAAACTATCTCGGCGATAAAGGCTGGGGATTCGCCCTCGATGAAATGGCGCGCGCCGTCCTCGAACGCCGCCCCGCCGCCAATGCCGGCGCGGCGGAAGGCATACGCGCCAGCGCCGTCGCATCCGCAGCTCTCCGCTCAATTCAGTCCGGAAACGTCGAACGCCTCGACCCCTCCCTCTGGCGCCTCTGACGCCCTCCGCGCCTCCCGCAACCTTCAGGCCGGCCCGGCGCTCAGCGACAGCTCCGCCAGCCTCTCCGCCAACCTTATTATCTCCTCCGCCCTCTCCACGCCCCGCAGGTGCTCGGGTATCCCCTCCAGCCCCCAGGCCGCTCCGGCTACGGCGCCGGTCACGGCGGCTTGAGTATCCGTGTCGCCGCCCAGGCTTATCGCCGCCCTCACGCACTCCTCGTAACTC
>JAFGGJ010000018.1 GCA_016930595.1 Planctomycetota bacterium | reverse complement strand
GGTAAATAAACGGGGACGCTCTTGGAGAGCGTCCCCGTTATGAGTTAAGGCGTTGGGGTGTTCAGGGTACGACGATATCGAGGTTGACCTGGCGGGTGTTGCTGCTTGCGTCGGAGGCTTCGAGGGTGAGGTTGTTGGTGCCTGCGGAGAGGGCGACGTTGCCGGACTGCCAGTCGCCGGCGGTGACGGGGATGCTGACGGAGCCGTTGAGGATGACTTCGGTGGGGACGGTGCTGTCGTCGTCGACGGTGCCTTCAAGAGCGGCGGCAGTGACGTTGACGGCGGGAGGCTGGGAATCGGGGCCGGCGCCGCCGTCGTAGGTGACAATCAGCTTGGGGCGTTCGGTGACCGTAGCCCATTCGCTGGAGCGGAAGCGGTTTTCGACGGCGGTGGCGCCCGAGACGAGCATGACGCCGTGGTTGGTGGAAGGGGAGTCGATCCAGCCCTGAACGACACTCACGAAGTTGGCGGTTGAGCCCCAGACGAGCCAGGAGTTGTCTTCGTTGCCTGCGGTGGTGAGGCTGGAGAGGAGGGTGGCGGAAAAGTCGCCGCCGTCGGCGGCCCAGTCGGCGGCAGCGGTCCTGTCGCGCCATGCGGCGACGGCTTCGTCCCAATCGGCGGTGGTCTCGTACATGTTGGTGGTGCCGGCTTCGTAGATGTTCCAGCCGTAAAGCTGGAGTTCGACGTCGGTGACGGTTGAGCCGGCGGGGATGCTGGAGAGGTCGAAGCGGATGGCGATACGTGCGGACCAGTCGCCGGCGTTGTCGCCGTAGATGCGGATTTCATCGCTTGCGCCGTAGGGTACGGAGTAGTGTTCTTCGCGTAGATAGGTGTCGTCGCAGCCTGAGTAGCCTGATGTGCCCTGCTGGAAGGTGTCCGTGGTGGAGACGCCGGAAGTGACGGTTACGTTTTTGACGATGCTGTCGGTCTTGCCGACGCTGTTGGTGACGATAAGCGTGACGGCAAAGGTGCCCGTGGTGGAGAACATGTGGGTGGGGCTCTGGGCGGTGCTGGTGCCGTCGCCGCCGAAGTCCCAGGACCAGTTGGTGATGGTGCCGACGGGAGTGGTGGAAGTGTCCGTGAACGTGACGGTGTCGGCAAGCGTGGGCGAGGTGGGTGAAAACGTGAAGTTGGCCGTGGGGAGTTCAGGGTCTACGGGAGCGCCCGGGACGTGGAAGCTGACGTACTGGTTGAGGACATTTGTGCCGCAGGAGACGCTGTAAGTAGTGGAACTCGTGCCGGCCGCGATGTTTTCGACATGAGTCTGGTCTGCACCGACACTGTCGTCCCAGCAGTGAGTAATCTGGATTTCCGGTAGTGTGCCGGTGTCATAATAGGCGTAGAAGGAAAGCTGGGTAAAGTTGGCCCAACTCGAACCCGGAGTGTAGGAAACACGTATGTAGGCGGTGCTGCCGGTTCCGGGGACGGTGACGGTTTCGTCGAAGAAGTGCATCCAGTGTTGGGCATCGGTGGAGATGTTCCTGGAGTAGAAGTTGGTCCAGGTGCTGCCGTTGCGCGAGTATTCGAAGCTCATGTTGGAAGTGGCGCTGGGCGGCTGGGGAAGCTGCATGCCGACGGCGGCAGCGACCTTGGTGATATCGCCGCCGTTGGGCGAATCGAACCTGATGACCATGGTAGCGACGGTGGAGGTATTGGCGACGGAGCAGTGATAAGCGGACTGGCCGCCGGCGAAGGTGAGGTTAGAGGTGGATTCGAAAGAGTCGGCCCAGTTCGTGGCGTTTGTAGTGTCCGGAGCCTTGTAAAGGATACCTTCGCGGTTGGCAGTGTAAGTGACGGTGTTGCCGCCGTCTGCAAGGTGGGGCATCATGGGTGCGGCACACATGGTAACGGTGCGGAGGGTGAGGTCGTCAAGACCGACGGCGGCGCTGGGCACGTAAATGCGAACCTTGTAGCCGTACTTGCCGACGCAGCCGACGGAGAAGTCCTGGCTGAAAGCACCTGTGACGGAGCGCATGTCATAGGAAAGACCACCGTTGTTGGAGACGCCGACCTGGACTCCGCTGCCAACGGCGGTGCCGCTGATGACAACGGCATCCGTGGGATTGTTGAGGAAGTCGTAGCTGGCAGGGTTGCCGGCGATCACGAAAGGGGTCCACTGGTCTATGATGACTTCACCTGCGCCGCCGTCGCCGTGCAGCTTGGGGCTGGTCGAGCCCCATGTGACGCTGGTGATGCTTTCGGCGCCGTCGGTGATGGCATCGGTGGAGAGGTCCGGTACCCATTCAAAAACGCCGTTGCCGTAGCGGACATTCCCGTCGGTAACCCACGGGAGTCTGGCGACGCCGTTGTTGGTGCCGTCAACCGGAGGGTCGAAGGTGAAGGTAACGTTCCTGACGGGACCGTAATCGAAACCGGAGACATTAAGGCCGGCCCAGTGAGCATTGGCGGCCCCCCACGGAGTCCTGTCATAGTTGAAGTAACGGGTGAAGGTTTCACCCCTGCGGAGGTTGACAGAGGTAGGGTGGACAGACATGCCGAAGTCGTTGTACTTCCACGGGGTCGGGTTACTGAAGGCGCCCTGCATGGTACCGATGCCGTCCCATGGGAAATAGGGCCAGTCATAGCCGCCGGTCCTGTAGTCCCAGGCGAAGAGGCCGTCGTTGGCGGCCACTTCGTCAACGCTGGCAATAGTCGCGTGATCGGCCTGGAAGCAGGTGCCGCCCATATCGACGTCATAATAATGATAGTCGCCGCTGTAGTAGACTTCCGGGACCGTGTGCCCGCCGACGGCGCGCCCGCGGGCTTCATAGCCGGCGGCTTCCCACATGCCTACCGTCAGGGAGCTGCTGGCAAAGCAGATGGCATAGGTATAGGAAGTGAGGAACTTCATGGTGTCGAAGCAGCCGATGCTGTCGGAAGAAGTCATTGAGCCGTTGTTGACGGTTTCAATGGGGCGGTTGGGGCCGTGGCAGGTGAAGCGCGAGAGCCACTTCCAGATGGCTTCAACCTTGCCTCTGTCGGTGGCGGGGTTGCCATCGGCAGCATAGGCAGCAGCTATGCAGTCGTCGATGGTGCGGAACTTGCCCAGCCCCGGATAGTACTGTTCGCCGGTATCCAGAGCGGGACCTCCCAGAGAAGCGGCGAAGAGCGGACCGGAGACAAGTACGACACTGAGAAGAAGAAGAGAACGCCTATACATAGGAACTACCTCCTTCCAGCCAGTTTGCTGAGTGGCATGGTCGTGTAGTAGTATAGACCACCCGGTATGCGAAAGCAAACTCTTAAACGGGAGATGGGGGAAATCGTATTTTATAAGGGAGAAAACGGGAGGAGATATGTTTATGGTGCGGGGGTCACAGGACGAGTATGTCGGGGCGCTGAACAGGGCGGCCCCGGATGGAGTGGTCGAGGAGAGGCCAGTCGATGGCGGGGGTCAGGATTTCCTGTCCGGAGCCGGAGGCGAGGATGGTGTCTTCGCTCTTGGTGCCCGTAATGGAAGGGTTCCATGCGAAGGCCTGGTTGGCGAGGACAAGCTGAGTGGCGGAAGGGGTACCTTTGTAGGAGCGGCTCTGGTACCCCGTAGGGCCGCCCTGGTGGTGGAGCCGCCATTCGTCGGGGAAGCCTGCGGCGGCATATGCGGATACGGCATCGTTGAAGATGTCGGAGAGGGGGCGGTTTTCCACGGTGCCTGCGATAAGGGCGGCGTCGACAGCGGTGACGGCGTGGTGCCTGGCGGCGAGGTCTTTGGAAAGCGGGCCGAAATGAACGAGGCGCGTGATACTGGCGATAAGGCCGCCACGTCTGGCGCATGCGACGAGCATGACGTGTTTTTCGACAGGGCGGTCCGTAGGGAGGGGATGCCTGTACTTGAGGGTACGTTCATCGGCGGCGACGAGGAGGACGTGGGGTATGATGTCGCGGTTGAGGAATTCGAGAGAGATGTCGGCGGCGATTGTGAGTTCGGTCATGCCGGGTTCGAGGCGGCGTGCAACGAGTTCGAGGCAGGCGGAAGTATCACGGCCGAGCGAACGGTAGCGGTCGATTTCGGGCGCGGTGAGGGAATAGGTGAGGGAGAGGAAGTCGGGCGGTAGCGACGGGAGGCCTGCGAAGGGGGAATCGGAGACGACTTTTCTGCCGGAGGCGAGGCTTCGAACACGGTCTGCGATGGCGTCTTCCTCCCACCAGGAGAAGGATTCGAGGTTGAGGTTGAGGTGCGGGGAGAGTTCTTCATCGCGCAGGCGGGGCTCTTCGATGTTGGTGGTGAAGATGGTATCTTCGCCTGGGATGCCGGAAGCCAGGAGGCACGCTGCGCCGCCATCGGTGCACATGGCGACGCGGTTGCTGAGACCTCCGGTATACCAGGAGAAAAGCGCCTGTGACGAGAGGAGGACGGCGTCAAGGCCGTTGTGCCGGAGGTAATCGCGCAGGACATCGCGCTTGAGGTCGATTTCGGCGGTACCGGGACGGTGCATGGAGGCGTCCTTTCGAAAAGAAAGCCCTACTTGCCGTAGATGCGGCGGGGACGGAAGAATTCGAAGAGTTGGACGAGAGTGGAAGGGATATCCCGACGGTGCACGATACGGTCCACCTGGCCGTGGTCGCGGTTGAATTCGGCTTCCTGGAACCCCGGAGGAAGGTCTACTTTCATGGTCTGCTGGATGACTCGAGGCCCGGTAAACCCCATCCTGGCGCGTGGTTCGGCGATGATGACGTCTCCGAGCGTGGCGAAGCTGGCGGAGACGCCGCCGTAGGTGGGATCGGTGATGATGGAGACGTAGAGGAGGCCGGCCTTGTGGACTTTTGAGAGGGCGGCGGAGGTTTTGGCCATCTGCATTAGCGATATGACGCCTTCATCCATGCGGGCGCCGCCGCCGGAGCCGGAGAAGATGACAAGCGGGAGGTTGTTGGCGACGGCGTGTTCCGCGAGGAGAGCGATCTTCTCGCCTACAACGGAGCCCATGGAGCCCATCATGAAGCGGAAGTCGGTGACGGCGACGGCAGCGTTCTTGGAGCCGATCTTGCCGCAGCCCGTGATGACGGCGTCCGCGATGCCGGTATCCTGCTGGCAACGTTTGAGCCGGTCGGCGTAGGATTTCTTGGCGTTGAAATTAAGCGGATCGGTGGGGTAGATATCGGTGAAGAGTTCGTTCCAGGAGCCTTCGTCCATGGTGATTTCGATGCGTCGTTGAGAGCCGATGGGGAAGTGAAAATCACAACTGGGGCAGACGTCGAGGTTTTCCTCGATGTCCTTGATCCTGACCATGCCGTCGCAATTCCTGCACTTGGTAAAGACGCCGTCGGTGCGGACGTGCCGTTTTGGCGAAAAGAAACTGAACGCCATAGCGGTTTCTCCAGGAAACAATGTGAACTGGAGATAATACTGAGGGAAGCGGGATAAGTCAAGGGAGGCTTGCGGGTGGATGACGGCGATGGGAATGAAAGGGCAGGCGGGAAAGGCGGGAGAATTTGGTTTGCATCGGGCGTGTGATGAGGTATAGTTGTATGGGGTGGAGGTTCCCGCCGATCACGAGGCAGATTTCGCGGAAGGCCGGCGCGGCTGCCGATAGAGTAAACTGCAGAGCAGGGGAAAACCAGACGTGGGATCAGAAAGCATTCCTGCGTTTTCCAACAGCCCGTAGAAAGGGAACGATTTGAACGTATGCTATAAGTGCAGGACGCCGTGTCTCGAGAAGGAAAAACCCGGGTTCAACGACATATGCGAAGGGTGCGGATCGTACCTCCATTGCTGCAGCAACTGCAAGTTCTACGACGAGTACACGCGTCCGCACTGCGGGGAGCCGAATGCGGACGAATCGCTGGACCCCAACGGGATGAACCACTGCGAGTATTTCGTGTTCCGGCCGGCGCGCGGGACGCCTCTGGACGACGGTGATGACCCTGAAACGCGCAGGATGAACAGAAAGCCGGACTGGAGGAACCTGCACGGGAACAGCAGGGGTGGAAGGAAGACAGGGCCGCAGGCCGAGAGCGGATTCACGTCGGATTCGGAGGAGCGCGCGAAGAAAGCGCGGGAAAATCTTAATAAGCTGTTCGGAAAGTAGGGCGCCGTGGAAGTGCATAATCACGTACACGAACACGTTCATGATGCAGGGGGGCTGGTGGCGGAGGGGTTGTGGTGGGCGTTTTTCGTGATACTGGGGGCATTCGTGATAGCGGGGGGCATACTTCTGACAAAGTACATGGTGGTCAGGTTTTCTCCGCGGCGGCTGTGCGGAAGCTGCAACAGGTATTATTCGAAGCGCCGCAGTGTCTGTCCGTTTTGCGGAGCGGCCGGAGAGACGGAAGGCGGCAAGGGTGAAACGCTACAGAATAAGGGACCTGAATCCGAAGGGGCGGCACATTCTTGAGGGGATAGTCCCGGGTGCGCATATCCGGGGGGGGCTGGGGTTCAAGCAGCCGGGCGAAAGGACTCACGACAAGGGATGTAATTGCGCGTCATGCGGCGGGAGTGGAAAGCATGTGCATGACGACGACGAGGTTTTCATATTCCTGGAAGGCAGGGCGGTGGTGGAAGTGGACGGGGTCGGGTACGAGGTGGGAGCGGGTGACGTGATCGTCGCTGAAGCCGGGGAAGACCATCACGTGGTGGCGGACGCGGAATTCCCGTGTGTGAACCTGTGGTTGCACGGCAGCAGTATCCCGGGGCGCAAGGGCGGTGAACGGGCGGGGTCTGCCTATGAGGGCTGTCAGGGCAGCAGGCCGTAGTAGCCGCAGCCTTGCAGCAGCACGTGTGCAGCGGGCTGAAAGACGGCGTTCAGAAAAAAGACCCAGGCGATCCCGGCTAGAAACAGGCACAGTGCGAGGAGGAGCATGGGCAGTCCCATGGACGTGGGCAATGGGGAGGCCGGGAGCGGGTTGTCGGGGGGGGGAGACCAGAGAATATCCCGGTAGATCCTGCTAGAGGAAAGCAGCACAGGCAGTATTCCGGCCAGGAACAGCAGACCGAGGGCTGGCCGGCCCGACAGGAAGACGCCCGCAATAACCAGAAGGCGGCTCCAGAAACCGGCAAGCGGGGGTACGCCGATGAGAGAGAACGTGCCGGTGGCGGCGGCGATACCGGCCGTCGGCACGGCGTTGCCGAAGCCGTTGAGGAGAGCATCGGAGCGGGTTTCGAACACGTATGCCGCCGACCCAGCGCTCATATAAAGAGCGGTTCCTGCGGCCACGTGCGAGAAGATATGGAAAAGGATGCCCGTGGCAAGCAGCCGGAGGGCCGTTTCTCCGGACGCCGGAGACTGCATGGATACGGCGAGGACGCCGACGGCGGCCAGTACGAAGCCGTTCTCGGCCATGGAGGAGAGCGCCAGGCGCCGGCGGGCGGAGACAGAGGGCATGGAGGCAAGGACGTAGCCCATGAAGAAGGACAGCAGGCCGACGGCTGTCATCGACATTCCAGCCAGCGGCGCGGAGACCACGTTTACGAAGAGTCTCAGGAAGACGTAGATTCCAGTGATCTTGGGCAGTACCACGGAAATCAGTACCGCCGCGGGAGTGGAAGCCGATACGGCGCCGTCCGCGTAGTTGGCGTGAAAAGGGAAAAAGCCGGACTTGAGGGAAAGTCCGGCGATCAGGAAGACGGCCGCCACGGTATTGGCGTACGGGTGGCCGTCGGAGGAGAAGAAACGTGCGAGCCGGGCCATATCAAGGCCGCCGGCGATACTGTAAAGCACGGCGATGCCGATGACCACGAGTGCCGAGCCCACGATGTGTGAAAGCGCGAATTTGAAAGCTCCTTCTTCCGCCGCCGGATTGCTGCCGAGCGCAATGATGAAAAACGACGAAACCGACGCCAGTTCGACGAACAGGTATAGCGTGAAGAGATCGGCGGCCACCAGAACACCAGTCATGCCGGCGACCATGAACATCAGCAGCGGGTAGTAGGACAGCCTGGTGCCCCTCCGCGCCACAAGGTCTATGCTGAAAAGGAAAACAACAAGCAGGGTCCCGGAGAGTATCAGGAGAAAAGCAGCGGCAAGGCCGTCCCATGCCAGGCGTACACGTCCGGCGAGGAGGGTGGTGTTCGAGGTATTGCTGACCAGCCAGACGGCCGTCAGGAAGGAAAGCATGACTACCAGGAAGACAAGCGTTTCAACCGCATGGTTCCATATGCGCCGGACCAGCGGCAGGATGATGGCGGTGAAAAGTGGGATCAGGACGAGCAGGAGCAGTACGTACCGGTTCATCGCTTCAGCCTTTTCATCAAGGATGTGCGCGAGGAGCCGGTTTCCCGAAGAAGACGCAGTGCCAGAGCTGCGAGCAGTGCCGACGTGCCGAGCGAGAGGAGGATGAAGAAAGAGGAAAGCGATTCCGGAAGCGCCCTGCCGGCAGTGCGTGACGAAAGCAGCGATACGAACATGGCGATACCCGAAGCAAGTGCACCGAGGCCGACGATGTTCCTGAATATGTCCCGTCCGTTCACGATGCCGTGGAGTCCGAACATGGCGAGTAGAATGGAGCAGGTGACCGGGAGACTGGAAACGATGTCGGCAAGGGGAGTCATGGGGGCGTCAGGTCCTTTCTTCACGGGCAGGACCGGTGATTGTTTCAAAGATTGAGAGCATGCCGGCTGAGACGGCGAGGCCGAAAGAAAGTCTGGCCAGGATGGAAAGAACGGAGGCGGATGTGGATCCTGCGGCAGTTTCGGCGGAGACGAGAGGGACTTCCCGGAGGCAACAGGCGGCTCTGATGAGGATATGGCATGCAAGAGCGATGCACGCCGTGAAAAAAGCCGGTCCGGCAAAGATACGGGCCGTCCGGTATTCACGGCGCGTGCGGGCGGCGAAGAGGGAAGCGGACAGGCCGAGCAGCAGCGAACCCGACAAGACCCCTGCCAGCCTGCCGGAAACAAGCAGGTAGACCGCCAGGGCTACAACGGCGCCGGTGCCGGTATTCACAGCGGTTTTCAGCAAACGTCCGTCGCGGGGTGTCATCGGCGTACCTCGTTCTTGCCCATGGAGACAATGCCGAAGGCGAACACCAGGAATATGGCAGCGATGACCAGCAGGTCAAGGGGGCGGACGGAAACCAGGATCGCATCGGCGGAATCCGGGATCGCTTTGGCGGCCGGTCCAAGGGTAGGTTCGACGGGCGGCAGCAGACCGAGAAGCATGTAGAGAGCTATGGCCACAATGCCGGTTACGAAGAATACCGCCGCGATACCCAGGATATCGCGGGAGCCCAGGATTACGACATCGTCGGTTGCGGCGGCCAGGCGGAGCAGCAGCACGGCCACGGCGGCGGTGGCCAGGATCTGCAGCAGCGCAAGACCGGGCGAACCGATATTGAGGAATGCCAGTGACGCCAGGATGCCGGCCGCTGTCAGTGAAAACAGGGAGCGTTTCCAGCAGGCGGTTTCGATCGCGAAGAGAGCCGTCGCCGCCGCCGCCGCTGCCAGGCATGTCGTCAGTATGTCGGACAACACGTCAGGGGCCTTTCACGTCAGGCAGGCAAGGGCCGCTCCCAGGAGCAGTCCAAGCCCGATTATCGCGTATGCCGTGTAGCGGGGGAAGGAGCCGTCGTTTGCGCTGGATAAAAGTGCATCGAGACGGCCGAAGAGGCGTGCGCCGATGGAGAAGATGTCGAAGGTGCCGGATTCGGCGGGCGCGGCCAGCGCGCCGGCTGGGAAGACCGGTTGAAGCCCGTCGGGCGAGTTCCACTGCGAGGCGGCCGAAGCATTTTTTCTGTAGGGCAGGACGAAAGCGGCCAGTCCGCCGGCAAAGGATACCATGACGGCTGCAACAGCCCATGCGGACGACCATGCTCTGCCTGACAGCCACGGTAACATGCCGAGCGACGCGGTGACCAGGCCGGGGAATATTCCAAGCAGGATACATGCCAGGCCGAGGAGCAGGGGCGGGGCGGTGTGTGTCGGTGAGGCTTCGGCTATGCCGGGATTGTCGCCGTGGGGCCTGTCGATGAAAACGGCGAACGCCACGCGCACCAGAGCGGCAAGGCCCAGAGCCATGGCAAACATGACGGCGACAAGGATAACGGGCCGCTGGGATTCCAGAAGCCCCTGTACGATCATCCACTTGGACACGAAGCCGCTGGTGGGAGGCAGTCCTGCAATCGTTGCCGCGGCTATAACGAAGGCGGCGAGGGTCGAAGGCATGCGCCTGCCGATGCCCAGCACATGGCCTAGCAGCGAAGAGCCCGTCGCTGCTTCGATGTTGCCTGCAACCATGAAAAAGGCAGACATGCAGAAAACAGTGCTGATCGAATGAAAAATGCCGGCCGTGACGCCGACCACGGTGCCGGAGGCAATACCGATGATGGAGAACCCGGCCTGTGCCACTGCCAGCCAGGCCGCAAGTTTCCTGAGGTCGTTCTGCGCGGCGGCCATGACCGTACCGGTCAGCAGCGAGAGTGTGCCGATCACGAAGAGAACGTCCCAGACCAGAAGATCCAGGTAGCAGGTCTGGTAGAGATTCATGACGAGGCGTGCGAGAACGTATGTCCCAAGCAGAGCGGAAACGCTCACGGGGACGTACGAAAGAAGGGCCGGGGGGCCGAGGCGTGCATTGGAGGGCAGCCAGGAGTGGAAGGGTATCACCGCAAGGCGCGATACTGCGGCCGCGATCAGGGCGGATGCCAGAAGAAATTGGAGCCGTGGGTGATGGACGAGGGAAGGGAAAACGCCTTGTCTGAAAACCGTCACGAGGTCGCCGGGAGAGGCGGGCCGCACGTACATGATGAGGCAGGCGGCCAGCAGAAGAGAAATGTCACCCGTTCCGATGCAGATGAGCGTTCTAAGGGCGGGGCCGGGACGGTCCGTGTCCCGTGCGGGATTCATGCGCAGCAGGAGGATCAGGGCGATGCCTACCATGTGCCATCCCAGCAGCAGGAAAACGATGTTGCCCGCCATCAGCGCAAGGTTGAGCCCGGATGCGGCCAGAAGCGAATAAGCACAGAACAGCCTGTCGTCTTCTATGGAGCGGGGCAGGCTGTAGAAGTAAACGAAGATGATAAAGGTTGCAATGGTCGCGCATGCCAGGAAAAGAACGTTCAGGCCGTCCGCAAAAAGCAGCGGGACAATCCTGTCCTGACCTATGAGCGGACCGAGGAATATGTACGAGAGGTCTTCGCCTCCGACCAGGAAAGAGCCGCCCGCCAGGACCGCCACCAGCCTTCCGGCAAAATAAAGGGGAAACCCGACGGATGCCAGGGATATGAACCACCGGAGCTTCCGGAGACGGAGCGGGGTCAGAAGGACAAGGCCGAAGCCGAACAGCGGCGCGGCCGCCGGAAGCAGCAGCGGGTCTATGGCAGCGGGTCCCATGGAGTGAGATTCTACCCGTTAATGAGCGTTGGTCGAGAGACATAACAGCAAGCCGGTCGGGGGGGG
This sequence comes from Planctomycetota bacterium, assembly GCA_016930595.1. GTDB lineage: Bacteria > Planctomycetota > SZUA-567 > JAFGGJ01 > JAFGGJ01 > JAFGGJ01. The sequence goes on along the minus strand of JAFGGJ010000018.1, from coordinate 48,879 downwards.
CGCGGAAACAGAATTTTTTGGGTGAAAAAATGAAATGGTACTTGAGCGACGCCGGAGGGATGTGTATAGTGAATGCGGTGCCGATGGCGCTTGGAGGCCGGAAAGAGTGATCGGCCGAATTTTTTTGGAGATGGCTGTGAACTATTTCACAGCTTCGGCCCGATGCATCCGGCGCCGTACGCCTGGAATGTGCGGCGACGTTCCGGAGAGAGCCGATGGACGGCGGCGCCTGGTTTTGCTGGAGAGGTTTTAGCTACAACAACATGCATGGAGTATCCGATGGCCATCAAACTTTTTAAAAAAGCCGCGCTGAAAAAATGGGTGGATTCCCTGATTGCCGGTGGGCGGGTGTTCGGCGTGCAGGCGAAAGGGGAGCGGTTCGCATTCGGGCCGCTCGAGAAAGCGGCGGACCTGCGTCTTGATTACGACGTGACCATCCTGCCGCCCAAGAAGTACTTGCAGCCCCAGACGGAAGACCTTGTGAAGTTTTCCAAGGGCGGCGGGTATGAAAGCGTGATTGACAGCGAGCCGTTCGTCCTGCTGGGTGTTCATCCTTACGACATGGCGGCAATCAACCAGATGGACGCGATATTCCTGAAGGACGGGGAGGTGGACACGCATTACAAGGCCCGCAGGGAAGCGGCGACCATAGTGGCATGCGACGTGGAAAGCCCCTCTGAAAACGTGTTCGCGGGCTGCATGGGAACGGCGGTGGTGGATAAGGGTTACGATGTGCTGGTGACCGCCGTGGACGGGGGGTACGTGGTTGAGACGGCATCTCCCAGGGGGGAAAAGCTCCTTGCGGCAGCGGGTGAGGTGCCGGACGCGAGCAAAAAGGATATGAAAAAACGGAAAGCCGTGCAGGAGAAGAACCGGAAACGTCTCCGCAAACACGAGTTGAAGGGGGAGCCTTTGGGGCTGCCGTGCCTGCTGGGCAAGTCGGAGAACCACCCGGTATGGGAGGAAAAGGCAAGGCTGTGCTATTCCTGTGGTTCATGTAACCTGGTTTGTCCGACGTGCTACTGCTTTGACGTACAGGATGACACGGACTGGACATTGGAGTCCGGCAGGCGTTACCGGGTATGGGACGCGTGCCTGCTGGCCGATTTTGCAGCGGTGGCGGGGGGGCATAATTTCCGCAAGGAGCGTGCGGCGAGATTCCGCCACAGGTACTACCGGAAGGGAAAGTACATACCGGAGAAGATCGGCGAGATAGCCTGCGTGGGCTGCGGCCGGTGCATTACCGCGTGCACGGCGAAGATTGCTAATCCGGTAGAGGTGTACAACCGGTTGACGGAGGGCTGCTGATGGGTGACAACGGGAAAGATATCTATCTGCCTGCGGCTGCCGAGGTGGTACGGGTCGAGCAGATGACAAAGCAGGAGAAGTTCTTCGAGTTCAGGCTGGCTTCCGGCAAGCCGCTCGGCCACATGCCGGGGCAGTTCGCCGAGGTATCGTTGCCCGGCATAGGCGAGGCGCCGATATCGATATCGTCATCCCCGACGTCGGGCGACACGTTCGAGATGGTTGTGCGGCAGGTCGGAAACGTATCGGGCGCCATGCACAGGCTCGAGCCAGGAGACGAAGTTGGTGTGCGCGGGCCGTTCGGAACGACATTCCCGGTGGACGGCGAACTGAAAGGCCGGGACCTGCTTTTCATATGCGGCGGCATCGGCCTGGTCCCGGTTCGTTCGGCGATCAACTACGTCCTGGACAAACGGGGCGACTATGGGAAGGTAACCGTCCTGTTCGGAGCGAAGACGCCGGGCGACAGGCTTTTCGTGGATGAACTGGCGGCATTGGACGGGCGCGAAGACGTCGAATTCCTGGAAACCGTTGATGATACGTGCGGAGAGAAGTGGAATGCATGCGTCGGCGTGATAACGATGCTTTTCGAGAAGATAGAAGTGAGCCCCGAAAGCACGACGTCGATAATCTGCGGTCCGCCGGTGATGTACAAGTTTGCGATAATGGGGCTGCACGAGATGGGGTTTACTGACGACCGCATATACGTGTCGCTGGAGCGGAGGATGAAGTGCGGTGTCGGCAAGTGCGGGCACTGCCAGATTAACGGCTTATACACCTGCCAGGACGGTCCGGTATTCAGGTATTCGGACGTAGCGGAAGTACGGGAGGCCATATAAATGAGCAAGCCCAGACTGGCCATCTTTGATTTTGCGTGCTGTGAAGGCTGCCAGCTCCAGATAGTGAACCTTGAAGAAGAGATCCTGGATCTCATTTCACTGGTAGACCCGGTGGAATGGCGCGAGGCTATAAGCGATCAGAGCGATACTTACGACATCGCGATAGTCGAGGGATCCATCACCCGGCCGGAGGACGAGGAACGTGTAAAGAAGATAAGGGAGCGCTCAAAAGTGCTGATAGCGCTGGGTGCGTGCGCTGCTATCGGCGGCGTCAACAAGCTGAAGAACAACTTCGACATGGATGACGTGAAGAAGTGCGTATACGGCAAGGATGCCGACCTGCCGCACTTGAACACGGCCATGACGAAGGCGGTTGACGAAGTGGTCCCGGTGGATTTCTACGTTCACGGGTGCCCGATAGACAGAGACGAATTCAAGCACGTAGTCAAGAGCGTTGCGCTGGGCAAGAAGCCGAACATACCGGTATATCCGGTGTGCGTAGAATGCAAACTCAGGGAAAACGTGTGCCGGTACGAGTTCAACGAGCTGTGCCTGGGGCCGATTACCCGTGCGGGCTGCGGCGCAAGGTGTCCGTCGAACGGGAGCTGGTGTTTCGGCTGCCGGGGGCTTGCCCCGGATCCCAACGTGGACGCGGCGAAAGAAGTGATGGACAAGTACAAGAAAACGGTAGATGACCTGAGGGACAGGATTCTGCTTTTCAACAGCAAACAGGAGCACGCAGATGTCTAACACCGTTGATATAAATGTGCATCATGTAACCAGGGTCGAAGGCCATGGAAACATCGTGCTGCGGGCCAGGGACGGAAAGATAGAGAAGGTTGAATGGCAGGTGCCCGAGGCGCCGCGCTTTTTCGAAGCGATGGTGCGGGGGCGGCCGTGGTCGGACATTCAGACAATAGTGTCCAGGATATGCGGGATCTGCTCGATAACCCACTCCTTCGCCGGTACAAAGGCGGTCGAGGACGCTCTCGGGATAGAGGTTTCGAAGCAGGCGGACAAGCTGAGGCACATGACGCACTATGCCGAGTACATGCAGAGCCACATACTGCACGTGGGGTATCTTGCGGTGCCGGACCTGCTGGGCGCCAAGTCGGTGGTGCCTCTGGTGGCGACCCACGGCGACGCAGTGAAAACGGTAATCAGGCTTCACCGCGCGGCAAATGAATGGTCGGATTGGCTGGCCGGAAGGACCACGCACCCGGTAACGATAAAACCGGGCGGATTCAGCAGGAATTTCAGCGACAGCGAGGTCAGGGAGTGGAAGGCGAGACTTGAAAAGGAAGTCGTGCCGGATTTGAAGGCGATCGCTGGCGTAGTGCTGAGCCTGGCGGATAAGCTGCCTGCGTTTGAGAGGCCGACAGAATACATGGCATTAACCCATCCCGATTATTACACGTACTACCATGGGAAGATAACGAGTACGGACACGGATGAAGAAGTGGACATACATGAGTTTGAACGGGTGGTGAACGAGTATGTTTCCCCGCAGTCGACGGCGAAATGGACGAAGTGGCACAGGGATTCGTATGCGGTCGGGGCGTTAGCCCGGTTCAATAACAATGCGGATCAGTTGTTGCCTCTGGCCGCCGAAACAGCCGGGAAGCTGGGCCTCAAGAAGGGGTGCGGCAACCCGTACATGAACAACGTGGCGCAGGTGGTGGAATGCGTGCAGGCGGTAGAACACGCTCTGCAGTTGATGGACGAGTTGTTGACGGCGGGTCTGAAGGAGGAAACGCTGCCGGACGTTAAGGTGCGGGCCGGCGAAGGCGTGGGATGCGTCGAAGCGCCGCGCGGCATCCTGTTCCACAGGTACGTATTTGACAAGAAGGGCCGCTGCGAGAGAGCGAACATCTGCATCCCGACGAACCAGAACCACGCCAACATACAGAAGGATTTCGAAGCCCTTGTACCGGGCATAATCGACAGGCCGCAGGACGAAATAAGGCTCATGATGGAGATGCTCGTACGCGCCTACGACCCGTGCATTTCATGTTCAACGCACTACTTGGACGTGGAGTTTGTGTGAGGCTCGCCGTCGGGGCATGAACGATATAGTGGTCATAGGGTTGGGAAGCCCCCTGATGTCCGACGAGGGCGTGGGGATACGGGTGGTAAGGGCGCTGGCGGCAAGGTCGGAAGCGTTCCCCGGCGTCGATTTCGAAGACATGGGCACAGGCGGAGGACGGGTTCTGCATGCCATCGCGAACCGCGGGAAAGCCGTCATAGTGGACTGTGCCTTCATGGGGGAGTCCCCGGGGAGCATAAGGCGTTTCTTGCGGGAAGAAGTGCTGTCCAGGAAGGAAGGGGGCGGGTTGTCGCTGCACGGCGGCGACCTGATTGCGACGCTCGAGCTGTCGGCGGCGTTGGGGGAGTCTCCCGGGGTCACGGTGATCTATGGAATCCAGCCTGAAAGCGTCTCCCAGGGGGAGGAGCTGTCGGAAACGTTGATGGGAAAACTCGGGGAATATGTGGACGCCGTAGCTTCGGAGTTAACGGAAGTACGGGGCGGGTGATTCTTCCCGCGGGTAAGGCTTAGCCGAAGATATTGCCCGGGCACAGGATGCCGTGGGGGTCAAGAGCGTTCTTGATGCGTTTCATGGACGAAAGGGATTCTCCCGGGAGCATGCGAGCGAGATACCGTGTTTTCAGCTTTCCGATACCGTGTTCCGCCGCAACGGTTCCGTTGAGGCGGAGGGTTTCGGCTACAAGCGCCGAATAGGTTTCGCGCGCCGCATCAAGTTCCCGCCGGTCCCGGGGAAGAATGTTGGCGTGCAGGTGATTGTTGCCGATGTGGCCGAAGACCACGTATTCGAAGCCCCCAAGAAGCCGGTGATGGATGGCGAGAAATTCGCGCAGGGCCGCATCCGGAACGGCAAGGTCGGTGCCGATCTTGTGGATATCAGGAATATCTTTGCGACGGCGGCCGATGATGGAGTTGACGGTTTCGGGGAGGGCGTGCCTGAGGGCTTTCATGCGGGTCGTTTCTTCCGGGTCGGTGCCGACCCATGTCGATTCTTCCGGGATGCCTGTTTCTTCGACCAGGCCCAGGAGAGCTTCAAGGGCTTCGTCGATGCCGGCTTCATCAGGGTAGGGGATTTCGGTGAAGATGGCCGCTCCCGAAGGGTATGGAAAGGGCGGAATACCGCTTGCTGCTCCTTCTTCCCGGCGTTTGTCATGGAGCAGGGCAAGCGACCGGGAACCGAAAAATTCAATGGATTCGGGCCGTACCGGAAAGCCGTCGCTGCGAAGCGCATCGACTATGTCGAGAGCGGCTTCTTCGGCATCGGTGAACAACATGGCTGACACGCGTCCGTACGGTTCCGGCATGAGATAGAGCTGTGCTTCGGTAATGACGCCCAGGGTGCCTTCGGAGCCGATGAAGAGATCGATGGCCTCCATGCCGGGCCGGGCGTAGAATCCGGCAACGTTCTTGGAAACGGGGACATCCGGTATTATGGGGAGATCCAGGGTTACCGGGCCCCCGGCAAGGCTGAAGACCAGCCGGGAATCGGCGGCAAATGACGCCCCGCCGCGGCCGACGTTGATGGTCTCTCCATCCGGCAGTACGACTGTGAGTGCATGGACGTGAAGGCGAGTGGGACCGTAGAGGAACGTTCTTGCCCCGGACGCGTTGCACGCAACGGTTCCGCCCAGTTGAGCGGTATCTTCCGTAGGGTCGGGGGGATAGAAAAGCCTGTTATGGGGATTGTCCCGGGAGGTGGAGTATAAGAGCTTTTCGGCAAGGCCTTTGATCGTGACGCCTGCTCCGGCGGAGATCACGTATCGGTCTCTGATGGATTCGACATTGCCGGTCGCTGTCAATTTCTCGCATGAGAGCACGGCACCGCCTCTGGGAACCGCGCCGCCGGCAATTCCGGTTCGGGCGCCGCTTACGGTCAGGGGGACACGGTTTTGGACAGCCCATGTTATTACGGCGGCGACCTGGGGAGTGGTTTCGGGGAAGAAAATGGTATCCGCGGACCCCGTCAGGCGCGATTCGTCGGCAAGATAGGCGGCATAGGAATCACGCAGCGCATCGCCGGAGACTTTGAACACGGATTCGATCGGGGGCAAGTCAAAGAGAATCGGCTCAATGGTATTCATGGCTTACAGGGGCAACGGGACGGGTTTATGCGTCCGGATGCTTTCTTCGACGGCAAAGATGATTTCATGGGTTTTGTACGCGTCGTTGATATCGGTGGCCATGGGACGGTTTTGCCTGATGCAGTCGACAAATGCGTTGATTTCCATGTCGAAGGGGTGATGTGTTACATCGGGGCTGTCCGGGGCGGTGCCCGGTATCTTCACAAACTCGAGCGCACCTGGGAAGTCCATGCTGTACAGGAGGTTATCGCGGACGGCGCCCCTCGTGCCGACGAGTTCTATACTGAAGACATACGGCATGTTGCATTCGAGCGCGCTGGAAATCCGGCCGATGGTGCCGTCGGTGAAAAGCAGGGAAGCATCGACGGTGGGGGGGTATTCAAAATCGGACCGGTTGTGGGGACCGGTTGCGTAAGCGCGGACTTCGGCTGCTTCCTTGCCGGAAAGCCAGCGGACAAGGTCCACGGAATGACAGCCGCCCATGAGGAGACTGGAGCCGCCAAGAGAGCGCTTCCCTTTCCAGTCGCCGAAAACCTGGTGCCAGTAACCGGATCCCGCGTAGTAGATGTCGCCGAGGGCTCCCTTGTCGATCTGAGCCTTGATGGAGACGACGGTCGGATACCAGCGGACAACGAAGCCGACGGCGCTTTTGACGCCGGATTCATTCACCACGTCCCGGAGACGTTTCATCTCCTGCAGCGAAAGAGCGGCGGGTTTCTCCACCATAACATGCTTGCCGGCTCTGGCCGCGGCGATGGCTTCGGCGGCATGAAGATGGCTGATGGTGCAGATGCTGACCACATGGATATCGTCCCGCTGGAGCTGTTCCTCGTACTTGTCGAGTGATTTATCGCAACGGAAGGCGTGCCTGGCGAATTGCGCTTCGATCTCATGGTCAAAGCGGGCGTCGACAACGCGTATTTCGGTGTACGGGTTGTTCAGGTAGGCGGAGATGTGTTCGCCTGCGACCCATCCGGCGCCGCGAACCAGAACGCCGAGTTTCTCTGCGGGCATTGGCGGCCTCCAGGGGGGTCAGGGCTTCAGCATATCGTTGAGGCTGGTATGTTTGAGGAGTCTGGCCACCTGTGGAGCGGGACGCTGGATGCTGACGGCCTTGCCGCTACGCATCAATTCATGAGAACGCGAGACCAGGGCTCCTATGCCTGCACTGGATATTCTGCTTATGCCGGACAAGTCCAGCGATACCGCTTTCGCGTCTTCGGGTACTGCTTGAATGGTGGAATTGAATTGTTCCACCGTATCCAGGACCAGGTCTCCATGGACAGATATCATGACGTTGCCGTTATCCGCTTCAACCACGTCGAACAAAAGCCCGCTCACGAAGAGACCTCCTCTCTGCAATATTCTACATGGCGATACCGGGTTTGCCAGTGCAGCGCCATGGATGGCCGGAAACGGCGCCGATGCAGTGGAATCACGTTGAAAGTCCGCCGGGGGGCGATATTGTGGAGGATGTTCTCGGGAGAGGAGGAGCAGACATGGCCGGTAATCCTACAGTGGTGTTCAACGGGCCTGGCAAAGTATCGTTGGAAGAGACGGAAATACCGCGTCCCGGACGTGGCGAGGTCCTGGTGCGGAACCTGCGCACACTCATAAGCACCGGCACGGAGTTGACCATACTCAGCGGCGAATTCCCGGCGGGTTCGGAATGGGCCAGCTACGGGAAGTATCCTTTTATCCCCGGGTATTCCGGCGTAGGGGTGGTGGAGGCAGTGGGAGAAGGCGTGGACGAAAGCCTGGTCGGCGGCAGGTTCGAGTGCTACAGTACGCACAGCGCTTATTGTGCCGTGGCGGCGAACGGCCTGTATCCCGTGCCTGACGGGGTGGATTCGGAAGAAGCTGCGTTCGCGACGATAGCCCAGATCGTGTTCAACGGAGTGCGCCGGGGCGGGCCGGAATGGGGAGAGACGGCGGTCGTTTACGGGTGCGGGCTTCTGGGGCAGTTGGCGGTGAGGGCGCTGCGGCTGGCAGGCGTGTTGCCCGTTGTGGGTGTGGACCTGTCGGCCTGGCGGCTCGGCCTGCTGCCGAAGGATTCTGGCGTGCTGGGATTGAACCCGGAAGCTGGCGGGATTGAAGACGCTGTGCGGGAGGCCACCGGAGGGCGGATGGCGGATATGGTCTTTGAGGTGACAGGCGCACCGGCGGCCATCGCGGGTGAAATGCGCCTGTTGCGGAAAGGCGGACGGATGGTGATGCTGTCGAGCCCGCGGGGCACGAGCGAATTTGATTTTCACGACATGTGCAACTGTCCAAGTGTATCGATAATAGGAGCGCACATTTCTTCACATCCTTCATGTTCAACATTGGATAATCCGTGGACACGGGCAAGGCATGCCGAGTTCTTTTTCGAACTGGTCGGGCGGGGCGAAATGGATGTCCGGCCGCTTATCAGCCACGTGGGAGAATACGCTGATGCGCCGGGATTGTTCGAATCTTTGCTCGGGGACCGGTCCGGTGCCATGGGGGTGATCCTCGACTGGGAATCAAAGTGAGCGGTCGTCGATGCATGGCGGAGGCTGCAGGGGGGGCTTCTTGACCGGGAGAGCAGCGAACAATAGAATGTGAACGGTACTGTTGTAATCGGAGCGGATACTTGATAAGACTTGTTGTGACGGCCGGCAATCAACGCGGCAAGGTCTTTGATCTTATTGACGGAAAGACCTATGTGCTGGGTCGCGGCCATGGTGTCGATATCGAAATACTGGACATAATGGTCAGCCGTAAGCATGCGGAAGTATACGTCCGTGGCGAAGAGGCTGCGACCCTGGTGAGTCTGCGAAATACTAACGGGACGCTGCTCAACGGTAACGAGACCGGCCGGCATGAACTTGCAGACGGCGACCATATCATCATTGGCGAAACGGAAATACGCGTGTCCTTTGCCCCGATGGTGTCGGCCGGCCCGGGAGAATCCACGGCGTTTATGGGAAATACCACCGATATGACTGAATTCATGGGGGCGCTGCGATTCTGCGAAAAGTGCAACGAGTCCATACCGCTGTCTGAAATTGAACGAGGCAGGGCCGGTGAAATAGACGGGAAGTTCTATTGTTCTAACTGCCTGGAAGAGATGTCCAATGCCTCGGAGGGATGAAGGTCCGCAAGCGGCATCCACAACTCGAAGCGGACTCAGCCGATTGCTGCCGTGGCATTTCCGGCCCGTTGAAGCGTACCTGTTGGAGACGAAGCGGCCGATTTATACGTTCTTCCTTGTATTGCCATTCGTGCTTTTGTATGAAGCCGGCATGATAGTGTTCAGTCTGAGCGTAAAGGACTGGAACGTACGGAACGGCGCCGACGCAATTTTGAGAATGCTGTTTTTCCCTTCGAAATTGGCCGAATCAGGTACAGCGGGAACGGTTTTGTGGGTGTTTTTCAGCGCGATCATCCTTTTCGGGGCATTTGTCTTCTGGCAGATGCGGAGCAAGGCTTCGTGGAAGTTGAATTACACGTTTTTGTGGGCGGGTTTTGGCGAAGGGCTTGGCTGGGCGGTAATTCTGCTGCTGCTTTCACTGCTGTTGTTTGCCTTGGGAATGCCCAAAGATGCCACGAACTGGCTTTGTCCGTGTGCCCCGAACGCCGGCGATGCCAGCCTGTCTGCGAGGATGGTTCTTTCTGCCGGGGCCGGGGTATACGAGGAGCTTGTTTTCAGGCTTTTGCTTACCGGCGGCATAGTGCTTATGTTGCGGGGGCTGCTGGGTGTGACAAAGCTGCCGGCGGCTGTTATCGCCGTATTGACGGCATCGTTGGTTTTCTCGATCGTGCATTATATCGGTGCTTACGGCGATCCGCTGCCCGGCGATCACAAGGAATGGCTCGGTTTCCTGTTCAGGTGCCTCGCCGGGGTGTTTTTCAGCCTGCTTTTCTATTACAGGTGCTTTGGCATAGCTGTGGCGGCGCACGCGTTCTATGATATAATAGTGAACCTTGTAATCGCGGCCTCAAACCAGCACTAGCAGAGGAGCCGACGTGGCCGATACTGCCTGGCAGCAATGCATAAATCCTGATTGCGCAAAGAAATACGATCTCATGGAAGTGCTGCACAGGTGCGGTGAATGCGGTGAACTGCTTGATGTGCAATATGACTGGGACCAGTTGCCTGTTCCGGGGAGTCTGGAGTTTTTCGAGGGCAGGTGGGCCACGCGTGGTAATCCGGTGGATTTCAGCGGGGTCTGGCGTTTCAGGGAGTTGATCCCATTTGCGTCCGTGGCACAGCTCGTGACCATCGGTGAAGGACAGACGCTGCTGAGAAAAGCCCCCAATGTTGCGGAATACGCGGGACATTCGCCTGAAAAACTGTATCTCCAGTATGAAGGCCTGAATCCCACGGGTTCTTTCAAGGACAATGGGATGGCCGGCGCATTTACGCATGCCGGGATGGTCGGGGCGAAAGTCGTGGCATGTGCGTCTACCGGTAACACGTCGGCTGCCGTTGCGGCCTTCGCGGCGGCGCAGAGGGGCATCAGGGCCGTTGTGTTCATTGGCAGCGGCAAGATAGCACTGGGTAAGCTGTCGCAGGCGTTGGACTACGGGGCGCTTACGATTGAAATAGACGGCGATTTTGATGACGCGATGGCACGAGTGCAGGAAGTCAGCCGGAGCGAAGGTATATACCTTATGAACTCGTTGAACCCCTTCCGGCTGGAAGGCCAGAAAGCGATAATGTATCGTATCCTGGAAGGATTGAAATGGGAGCCGCCCGACTGGATAATAGTGCCCGGTGGCAATCTGGGGAATTCCAGCGCATTCGGCAAGGCATACATGGAATTGATGGACCTTGGTCTTGTAAAAAGGGTTCCGCGGCTCGCCGTGATCAATGCCGCCGGCGCTAACACGCTCACCAGCATTTACAACACGGTCGGAGTCCGCTGGGATAAAGGGCGCTATGACAGGGAGAAAGTCGATGCTTTTTACTCTGAGTTGGATGCGGGCGGCATACGGGCGCACACTGTAGCGAGCGCCATAGAGATAAACCGGCCGGTGAACCTGTCTAAGTGCCTGCGAGCGCTGGAGGTTATGGACGGGGTCACACGTGAGATTACGGATCAGGCGATTATGGATGCCAAGGCGGTCATAGCACGGAGCGGCATAGGGTGTGAACCCGCGTCCGCCGCCACCGTGGCAGGTTTGAAATGCCTGCGGGAAGAGGGCGTCATAGGACCTGACGAGACCGTGGCCGCAGTCCTGACCGGACACCATCTCAAGGCTCCGGAGGCCACGATAGCGTACCATTCGAAGGAAGGCGCCGGACTCGTTGCCGCTATCGGCATAGAAAAAGCGGCGTTTGGCAACCGCCCCGTGAAAGTCAAAAACAACATAAACGACATATTGAGGGCTCTGAGAGAAAGTGAAGGGGTGCTGTGATGTCCAACAAAGTCGCCATTGTAGGTGCTGCCGGACGCATGGGCAGAAGGTTGATAGACCTGGTGAACTCTGATGCTCATCTGCAGTTGGGGGCCGCCGTCGAGGTGTCCAGTTGTCCCCTGATCGGCCAGGATGCCGGCGAGGTGGCTAGTGTCGGAAGGCTGGACATACCGCTTTCCGACAGTTTCGAGGGACATTTTGACGCGATTATCGATTTTTCTTCACCGGATGCTCTTGCGGGCACGGTGGACGAAGCCGTCAGCAGGCACATACCGCTGGTGATAGGTGTTACGGGGTTGCAGGCGGAACACAATGCCAAGCTTGAAGAAGCGGCATCGGAAATACCTTTGATATGGGCGCCGAATTTTTCCGTGGGGGTGAACCTGCTTTTCAGGATCGCCGAGCAGGTTGCCTGGGCGCTTGGCGACGACTATGATGCCGAAGTGATCGAGATCCATCACCGCTTCAAGGCCGATGCCCCCAGCGGGACTGCTCTCGGGCTGGCGAAGGCCGTGGCGGCGGCGAGGGAAGTGAATCTTGAAAAAGTGGCGAAATACGGGCGGCATGGAAGAACAGGCGAACGCAACCGTGAAGAGATAGGCATACATGCCGTAAGGGCGGGGGATATCGTAGGGGACCACACGGTGATCTTTTCCTGCCTGGGTGAAAGGGTGGAATTGATCCACAGGGCGCATACCAGGGATGCTTTTGCCCAGGGAGCTCTGCGCGCCGCTAAGTTTCTCATGGAAGACAAGCCGCCAGGCAAGTACACCATGGCACAGGTTCTCGGCTTCTAGCCGGAAGCACGCGACACCCCTTGCGGTAAATGCCCGGCATTGGTAGAATCACTGCATGGGGCGGAGGCAGGCGGGGTGGCTTTGCAGATAGAGGGAGTGTTTCTGAATGCAGGATGAGGATGACAGAGTGGATGAGCGTGCCGGCCAGGGGGACGATCCGGGCGACGAACCGCAGCCTCCGGTGGAGAACGTTGAAACAATGGATGAGTCCGAACTCGACCTTACGGAGGTTGAGTCCGTAGTCTCTCCGGTTGCCGGGGCTGAAGCAGAGGAGGAAGAAAGCGAGAGCAAGAGGCTTTCGAAGTTCCCCCTGCTTACTATCGTGCTGACCGCCGGATTAGTGTTCATTCTGGTTTCAACCGTGTACAACTTCGTAAGGGCGAAAAAGGAGCAGGGGATCGAGGATATCAATCATGTCATGATTGAGGAGACTCAGCCCGACGGCACCACCAGACAGGTCGAAAAACAGGTCGTATACATAAACATGTGGGATGTCCCGAGACCGGGTTCGCCGAGCGTTACGCAACGCACAAGGCGGGTCGTTATGGAGCGGTTCCTGGAAAAGTATCCCTGGATACGCATCCGGAAAACAAGAGGTATCCAGGTGGAAGGACAGGCACGGGAATCCAGTTTTCTGATGGCAATGGCGGGGGGGACGGCGCCGGACATATTCTTCCATAATTTCCGTTCCGTCCGTTCGTACATAGAGCAGGGCTTCGTGATGGATCTTACGGAGTTCATCGAAAGGGACTGGAGCGAACAGAAGCAGAACGAGCTTCTGCTGCGACGGATACGTCCGATTATAAGCGAAGAAGAGAAAAAGAGCGACGGGCGGATAGTCTATCATTATTACGCGGTGCCCAGGAGCTTCGACGACCTTATGGGTTTGTATTACCGCAAGGATCTCTTTCTGAAAGCCGGCCTCCCCATTGACGGGCCGGAAGCCGCCGCCAATGCCTGGGGGATACCGTGGGATTGGGACGCCCTTTACAGGTGTGCACAGAAACTGACGGTCCCGGAAGAAGGGCAGTACGGATATTACGTGCAGTCAGGATTCATCGCCGGCTGGATGTGGCCCAACTTCGTCTGGCAGGCAGGAGGGGAAATTGTCCGGGAGTGGGTTCGCTGCCCACAATGTGATGAGATCACGCCGGTCCCCAAGGATACGGACGGAATACCGCTGTCGGATCCGGAGGCGTGGAGATGCCCCTGGGTGAAGTGTCCCAAGTGCAATACGTGGAATCCGCCGCCCGAATGGGCGGATAAACCGTGGTGGGCCCTCCCCGAAGTCGCCGGGGATCCCAAGGACCCGACCAGGTTTAAACGCGATCCCTGGAAATGCTCTAAATGCGATGGCGACCTCCATGGCGCAAAACCGTGCAATGAAGATCTCCTCCGGAAGGGGAAACGATTCTGGCGCACGGCGTATGACGAGCCGCCTGCCGTACGGGCTCTCGAGCTGTATAGAAAACTGCGATGGGCCTACTGGACCCGCTGCCGATCGCCGCAGTGCCAGGGCAAGAACGTAACCTATGATATCACCTACGCCATGTGCGGCGACAATGATCCTGAAAGAGCAAACAAGGTGGTGATCGGTCCCTTGCCGGGCAACGCGCTGGAAACCGGCGAAGCGGTATGCCCGGTATGCGGACAGCGAATCAAGTTGTCGGTCCTTTCCGAGAGGCGGCAGCTTTACCAGGGCGTGGCATTCGCTTCGTCAACCGACGATGCCGGCCGGATGTTTACACGAGACCGTACACTGGCGATGAGCATCGGGACGACATCGACGAGTTTTGTCGGCAATACCGGGTATAACCCGGATGAGTTCGGTGTTGCAGGGCTGCCTTCGGGGCCGACTGGCATAAGAGCGAACTTCCTGAACGCCACGCTCATTTCAGTGAATTCGGCGGTTAAAGACCCGGAGAAAAAAAGGGCGTGTTGGGAATATATCAACTTTGTCACCAGCGAAGAGGCGGATGAGCTCAAGGTGCGGACCAGCGTCGAAAACGGCCTGGCCAGATTCCTGCCGCCGAAGAAGCTGGAAAAATACGGCTACAACGAATACCTGCAGTTCGTTCCCGAATCGTGGAAAAAGGTGTTCGACGAACTCCTGGCGAACGGCCAGCCGGAGCCTTACTGCCCAGGCTATAAATCGGTGGCGACCCAGGGACTGGCGGAACCGCTGGATACGGTGATATTCGGAGCGGACAAGTCTCCTGCTGAAGAGCTGCGATCATCGGGCGAAAGAGTAAACAAAGACATCTTCGGCGTGGTTGCTCCCAAGGTCATGAAACGCCGCAGGGTGGCGGCGTACCTGATAGCTGTCCTGCTGACGGGTTTCTTTATCATCATGCTTACGCTGTTTGTGCGCAACCTGCGACTGCTGATAAAAGCCCAGAGCAAGGGTATTGCGGCTTCCTACCTCAAGACGAGCATGGTCACGGCGTGGTTGTTCATGATACCGGCCATTGCAACGATATTCATATGGCAGTACGTACCTCTGGTCAGAGGTTCGGTGATGGCGTTTATGGATTACTACATCCTGATGCCCTCCAAGTTCATAGGGCTCGACAATTTCATAAACGTCATCGTGGACAAGATATTCTGGAGGTCGGTCAGGAATACTTTCATATACACGCTGCTGATTATTGTCATAGGGTTCGGGGTGCCGATATTCCTGGCGCTGCTGCTGGCGGAAATACCGAAGTTCAAAGTGCTTTTTCGTGTGATATTCTACCTGCCCGCGGTCACCAGCGGACTGGTAATCATGTTCCTGTGGAAGAAGTTCTACGACCCTTCGCCGGCCGGCACGTTCAACACCATACTCGGTTTTCTGCACAGGAGCGAGATCCTGCACAAGATACTATCGGTGCTCCATATCGATGAAGCCATGCCCTGGCTGCAGGACACGCGCTTCCCCATCGCTCTGCTGTGCATCATAATACCCGGCGTGTGGGCGGGAGCGGGACCGGGAAGCATAATATACCTTGCGGCCATGAAAGCGGTTCCCGACGAGCTTTACGAAGCCGCCGACATCGACGGCGCCAGCACGTTTCAGAAAATATGGCACATAACGTTCCCCTTCCTGAAGCCCCTGATCCTGATCAACTTCGTCGGGGCCTTCGTCGGGGCCTTCCGGGCCAACCAGAACATCTTCGTTATGACCGGCGGCGGCCCCGCGAACCAGACGCTCACGCTGGGCCTCAACATCTACCTGAAGGGGTTCCTGTTCCTCAAGTTCGGCCAGGCTACCGCCATTGCGTGGCTGATGGGGGCGCTGCTTATAGGGTTTACGATATATCAACTGCGTATCCTGCGTGATGTCAGGTTTACCGCTGCGGCCAACCAGTAAAACGGTTGCCGAGGGAGAATAGCAATGCCGATTATCGCCACGACCGGCCGCAAGTACTGGCGAGTCCGGGTCCTCATCTGGACGATGTATGCGATTCTCGTAGTGGGCTCGCTTACCATGTTCTATCCTTTCGGGATGATGCTTTCCATGTCCGTTTCCGGCTTGAATGACAACATGGAACAGCAGCTTGTCCCCAGGTACGTAAAGGAAAAACTGGCAGGAGGGACCCCTGACGCGTTGTTCAGAAGGTATGTTTCGCTGCGGCTGAAGATCGATGATTTTAATAGGCTGCACAGGTCCAGATACGTGGATTATTCATACGGGCTGCCCGGCCAGACGGCGACGGGAATATTTGCCAGGTTCCAGCGGATAAGGCCGGTCCCCTTCGATCTCAAGAACGCCAGGTTTAATCGTGTTGTGGAAGATGCGCTTGCATTCAAGACATGGTATGCGACGGGCAAGGATCCGAGCGGTGTCATGCCTGACGACGAAGGCAGAATGCTGAACATGACGGTTGCCTTCCCGACGCAGAGAGCGAACAACACACTTAATCCCACCTTGGACCGGTATGTGGACTGGCTGAAGGCACGCTATGACGAATCGCTTGTGGAAGTGAACAAGGCGTATCGCGAGGAGAGCGAATTCTGGGCCGATGTCTTCATGCCTTATGAACAGCCGCACCTTGTGACATGGTTGCCCAATACGAGAAGCCGCAAGGTTCGGGAATTTCTCGAGTTCAAGAAGGATTTGGCCGCCGAGAGCATCAATTTCCTCACCCTGCCCGATCTCAACTACTACACGCTGTTTTCCAGGGAATACAATTCTGAAGAGCGGTTCCAGAAACAGACCGGCCGAAAGATAAACTCCTTCTATGAGGTCAAGCCTTCGCCGCACGCTCCGGATGTGGTTGTGCCGGACGACCTTATAAGGCAATATTGCAGGGAGACATTCGGGAGCGTCACGTGTCTCAATATGCTTTTCGGTACTTCATTCAGCACGTGGGAGGAAATTACGTTCCCCACTCCCGGCTCGGCGAACAGGAACACGGTGCCCATCCTGAGCACATTCACCCGATATGTTCTCGGACAGAAAGCGGATGTCAGTTTCAGGATGTTCCTGAAGAAAGAGTTCGGGGTCGGTGAGTTTCAGCAGAAATACGACGTTGAGTTGCCGCCGCTGCCAGAAGTGCTGCTGCCTCATTACCAGTTGGTGGAGGTCGTTCTCAAGGACGCGGCGAACGAGCCAGGGCTGCTCAAAGATGTAGCTGTGCTGAAGGAGTACCTGGCGGAGATGCGGGAAGCCAGGTTCGCTGGCGGCGATAGGAAGCTTGTGGAAGCGTTGGTGGCGGAAATGCCGGGATATGCCGAGGCCCTCTACTCGGCAATTATGGCTCATGAGGATCAGGAAGTCATAGGGGAGGAGGGGCCTGAAGCCGCGTTCAGAGAGTATCTTAGTGCCATTTATAACAACGTGGAAGTCGTCAACATGCTCTACGGCACGACCTTTGCCTCCTTTGACGACATAACCCTGCCAAAATCAGGGGCTGGTGCCGAGAGTATGCCTGTGTTTGCCTCGTTTCTCGACTATCTGTGTCATACGGGTCCATATCCCACTTTCAAAAACTACCTGGCGAATCTCTATCATACTGGTGGCGGCTTCAAACAGAAGTATGGCATCGATGCTCCCAAGTGGGATGTTGTCGAATTGCCGCAGTATCGGCGGGCAAGGTTGTTCCTGGAGCGATACGGCGGCAATCTGAAGCACGTGGAAAGCCTTGAAAAGGCAAAGACGGCTCTTGACGGCCTGATTCAGCCCTCGTACGGAATTGTGGATGGTAAGCTTCAGGAAGCGTTACTGCGGGAAGCCCTGCAATTCGAATATGGTGAATTCTGTACGAAAGAGAAGGATTTGTGGGTCGAGTTCGTTCGTTACAGGTGCCCCATACGGTTTCTGTTGATCAAGGACGCCGATGCCAAATACCAGGCGTACCTGAAGGGGAAATACGAGGATTCGATCGGAAAACTTCTAAGCTATTACCGGCAGGGGCTTTCCGAAGAAGACAAGGCGTTGTTCAACTATAAGAGCTTTTCAGATATTGCATTCCCTGACGAGATCGCGCTGCGGAATCCTGATGGGACCTTTTTCCTGCATAGGCCGGTTACGGACGACGTGCTTGGATTCATGGCATCGGATATGCTGGACCCGGTCGAGGATATTACTGTCGCGTCACCCGAGTATTGGTGGGGACGCTACCTTGACAGAAAGTATGGTGGCATCGATGGGGCCAATGAAGCCCATTCCTGGAGCTTTGCGACTTTTGACGAGGTGAAATTGACACGGGAGATACCCAGGATCTACCCGCGGGTTCTCCAGGACGCCTGGGTTGATTTTGTAATAGACCATCTGCCCGTGACCGGGGTACGGCTTTCGCTGGGTAATATAAAGCTGATGCATTCGTTCCTGGATATGCGCTACAGGGGCGATATCGAGGAACTTAATAAGGCCTACGGTACCGAGTTTTCCCGGTTCAACCAGGTATGGCCGCCGAACGACGAAAAGAATGCAAAACGGGTGGAAGACGTAAAGGCTTTTCTCCATTACAGATGGATGAGCCCTTATGATATTACTATAAGCGGCAGCATGCCCAAGGAGGAGTTTACCGCTTTCCTGAAAGACCGTTTCGGCACCGTCGGCTCTCTGGTAGGCAAATGCACCATGTATGACGGCTTGGACAGCCCAATGTATCCGTTCGATTATGTCGAATGGTGGGATTTCAATCGCAATTGGGCGGAGAAAGGCTTTTTCTGGCAGGCATTTTTCGGCAATTACGGGGTTGTCGCCAATTTTCTGACTTTGCACGGCCGCGCTCTTTTCAATACGTTTGTATTCTGTTTTGCGAGCATACTGGTACATACGACTGTCAACCCTATGTGTGCATACGCATTGAGCAGGTTCAAGCTCGCGTATGGCCATTACATACTCTTGTTCCTCCTTGCCACAATGGCGTTCCCTCCCATGGTTACCATGATACCCAACTTCCTGATGTTGAAAGGCTTAGGCCTGCTGAACACGTACTGGGCTCTGATACTGCCAGGCATGGCGAACGGGTATTCGATATTCCTGCTGAAAGGTTTTTTTGACAGCTTGCCGCAGGAGCTCTTTGAGGCGGGCATTATTGACGGCGCCACCGAAGTCCAGATGTTTTACAGGCTCGCTATGCCTCTTTCATACCCGATTCTGGCGGTTATTGCGCTCTGGTCGTTTACCGGAGCATATGGGGCGTTCATGTTTGCGTTTATCGTGTGTCAGAATCCCAAGCTCTGGACCTTGATGGTGTTTCTCTATGAATTCCAGCAGGAGCATTCCACACAGTTAACCATGGCGGCATTGACACTGGCCAGTATTCCCACGTTGCTGGTTTTTGTCCTTGCGCAGCGTGTGATACTCAAGGGAATAGTGATTCCACAGATGAAGTAAGGGCTATAGTTGTGCCTGGACCTGCATGCTAAAGCTGCAGGGCGGGCTGGACGAAAAAATATGGGGGCTTTATGGCCATGCAGAAGCAGGAGGAGGAAAACGGATGCCTGCTATAGAATTGAGTTTCGGGGACCAGGATCTCGGCAAGTACAAGATAGTTAAGCAGATAACGGTGATAGGGCGTGACCCCACGGCGGATATAGTAATTGACAACCTCGGCATATCCAGGCACCACTGCCAGGTGGAAAAGCGGGGGCCTCTTTACGTTGCCAAGGACCTTGAATCCCAAAACGGGACGCTCGTGGGCGGCGTGAGGATAAGTGAGCAGAATCTGAACGACGGGGATGAGATTACTATTGGAAAGTACAAACTGACATTCCGTTACAACGAGAGCGCGGGTGTCGCTGCCGAGGGCCAGCAGGTGGAAAAAAGTGTGGCGGAGGCGCCGGATGCTCTTCAGACCTACGTTATGGACGGCAAGGCGATCCGTGCGCAACTGAAAGAGATGGAGGGGGCCGGCGGCGGCCCGATGTCAGCTGCCCAGCATGCTGCCGCGCTGGATCCGTTGAAGCCGAGGGGCATAAATGTCGCAACGACCACCTACCGAAAAGAGGAAGGCGGTGGTTTCAAGGCGCTTCTGGTGATGAGTCTCCTGCTGAATTTCCTTCTGCTGCTCGGCCTTATCTTTTTCGGCGTTGTGTTGGTAAAGCATTATATGAGGACCCAGCCGCCGGCTGTTGAGAGTCCCGAAAGCCCCGGCGATGCGGAACCGGCGACCGGCGAGGGATCTGAAACTGAAGAGGATTTGGACACGGAACATATCATGGGAGAAGGTATTCTGATCCCGTAGCAGTTCCCGCGACCGCCCCGGTATTTGGTCAGGGGTTATCCAGTTGATCCTCCAGGCTGAACTGTTCCTTGTCCTTGCCGGATTCCGTCTTGGCCCAGTGGACCATCCTGTTGTCTGAGCGTTGCACGGTGGCGGCCAGCGGGCTCACTTCTATTGTATGCGTGGTACCCAATCCTTTTTCTGTTTTCTCGGCATCGATGCTGACCGACAGTATCCTGGCATAGATGGTAACCTCTTCCGCATCCTGGAGTACCTTCCGGAAAGGTTCCGCAGAGTCTTCAGTGATTTCGACACGGTAAGTTATCAGCAGATGGTCCAGATCATCGCTGCGCAGCAGGAATTCAGTGTCCCCGCCGGGAATATACGCGTCCGTCACAGCCTTCCCGGCGTCGGTCTTCTTGAACGTCATTCGGTACAGCCGCCGGTATTCGTAGGATGACGAATCGCCCGCATTGGCCATGATTTCATAGTAATTGGCGAGGTCTTCGAGCTCCGGGCGATACCTGTCTCGCCCGGACAGCAAAACGGTCGCCTTGCTGATGACGGGAACCGCCTTGCCGGAAGCCCTGGTCTGGAACTTCTGAAGCAGGGCTTCGTCAGGTTCAGGCGGCGTGTATTTGCCCGCTACGGACATGGCGTCTATCTTGTCCGAATCCATCCACCTGCCTTCGTAGAAGTAGTATGGAATGGATCTGATATCTCTGGCAAAATGAGCAGGAGTGGCCAGGCGTACCGGCGTAGCCCCCCATGACTCATCGGTGGATCTGAGCCGCCACACCTGGATTGCAAGGTTGTGAAACGCTTCGCGCACCTCCGCCGTATTAAGGCCCACGTAGCTTATCCTGTCGGTTATTTCAGGGGCTCCCGGAGCCCTCCCGGTCCCTTTGCACGTCGGGCACGTTTTGAAACCGGATACTTTGAGTGTCCTTACGCCTCGTCCGACCGGGACTCGTTTCTGCTGGCCGTACTTGTTTATATAGACCTTGCACACGGGACACAATTCATAGCCTTTGCCGCCGCAAGCGCTGCACCGGGTGGTCGTGACCCTGGTTCCGGACGGACCGGCTATGCGGGTTCCGAGAAAGCCCTTGCCACCGCATTTTGAGCACGGCAGCCAGCCGGCCCCGTTGCACTTGGAACACTTGACTTTCCCTTCGCCCTTGCACATGGGGCAATCCCACTTGTGCTTGTCGGTTTCTCCCACAAGATAGAGCAATTCCTGGGAGATCTTGTCGAAGGTGTAGCCGGTATAGGTAGCGGTGAGTTTCTCGAGATACTGCTTGGTCGGCGTCATTTCCAGTTTCTGAAAGCTGTCCCACTTGGTTGACACCTTGCCGGACTGGTTGGCGGCCAGACCGTTCAATATGTCATGGTAAAGAAGTATCTCGTCGCCGTTCAGAGATCGGACGGTATTCCTTTCGGCCTTGAGAGAAACCTGCAGCCTTTTGGCGTCCTGACCGGTTATCCATGGACATCCGGCCAGGGCCAGTTTCAGGTAATTTACTGTTTCCATGGGGTCCATGCTCATGTTCTGCGCTATATTTTCACGGCTCAACTGAAATGCGGCATACGGCGCAATCTCGTCGTCCTGGAGGGCCATCTTGTACAGCATGAGCGCGGCATCGGAGTTGTTTTCTTCGGTCAGGTAGGCAAGCCAGAAGTACCCGGCGCCTCCTTTGGCTTTCAGGTCGAGCGATGATGCCACGGCGAAGAACATCTGGGCGAAGTCGTCGCTCTTGTCTATTTTCTGTACTTCGTCTTTGCGAAAATACTTCGTGGTGCCGTCCAGCAGTATCACCTGGTAGCCGTGGTCCCATTCATTCTTGATTACACAGTGGTGTTTGTCCCCTTTCTTGGTGTGGAGTATATCGGCGTCTGCAGCGCAGCAGAACATCAGGACAACGACCACGGCAACCTGTCCGTATTTCATCATGGCCTCCAATTATGCAAATCCATGCTATCGATTCAGGAACGTCTGTTTCAGGATCCCCGCGACGACCGTAGCGTCGTTGATTTCTTTCAGTACGGCGACCGCTTTGGCCATCGAGTACATGTGGTACATGAGCTGTTCCAGCCCGTTGTCGGCCTTTTCGCAGTCATTGGCGTCGTCGCGCAGGATGACCGCCATGGCGTCGGCGCCCAAGGCGCCGTTTTCGACCGTCGTCGATGCCAGGACAAGGCATTCGAGGGCATGGCGGGCGTACAGGGTAGGCAGTTGGTCTTCGTCAACCAGGGCTTCTTCTATGGCGTAGCGGTTTTTCAGAAGCGCTACGGATGAAACCGGCTTATCGGGAGAACTCTTGGGATACCTGTTGGCCTGGTAGCAGTAAAGAGAAGCTTCCCGCAATGCTTTCAGCATGGCGGCCAACTGCCCGCTGCCGTCGTTCAGCCGGGCGCTTTCCGTTTGGTAGGACTCTTTTATTCCTGTCACCCGGTTGCGCCATTCGGCCGTCGGCATGTTCAGTTCGAGAAAAGCCATCAGCCGCAGAAAACCTTCCTGAAAACCCTCCGCGATCGGGCCGGAAAACTTCTTGGCGAAAGGATCGGAAATCGCCCGTCCGCTGTAAGCCGGCAGCCCCACCTTGGCGTATTCGGTGTTCAATTTCATGGGGTTGTCTTCCATGTTCGCCAGCGTCACGTAGGACACCAGCCTCGTGGAAAGGACGGCTTGATTGAGCAGGTCCAGAGGATTGCGCCATTTCTGGGCAAGCCGCTGGGTTGTTGACATGAGGCGGGGATCCGTAATCCTGCTTACGTCGACTTCGCCGGTTACGATGCCCATGGTCCGTTTTATTTTCTTGGTTACGTCGGTGGGCACTCCCGCCAGCATCGTTTCAGTCTTGCGTGCCAGTTCAACCGCTCCTTGTTTATCGCCCATGCGCAGGCTGAAAAGCATCCCCTGGAAATACGACCATACGGATGGCGCCGTCTCAACAAGGTGATCGAGCGCCGGTATTGCTTTTTCAAGACGTCCCGTACCCATGTAGACCCGGGCGGCGATCGCCAGCGCTTCCGGGTTGTCCGGGTGCTTGGCGAGGATCGACTCGGAAAGCTCCAGCGCCTGCTCAGTATTGCCTTCGCCGTTTAGGACCATGGCTTCGGCCACTTCGAGCTTCAGGCCGGTCTTGCTGATTTCCTTCAGGGCGTTCAGATGTTTACGGGCATCGTCATAACGCCCCTGCATGATATAGAAGTCGAGGAGGTAGTTTCTGGCAACCACGTCCTTGTCGTTCTCAAGCAGGGATTTTTCCAGGAGAATGGCGGCTTCGTTGGAGTTGCCCTTGCGTCCCTGGAGAAGCCCCTGGACACGGCTGATGCCGGGCACTGCTGACCCTGATGCCAATGTGTTGAGAGCGCTGTCTATCAGGGCGAGTTGTGCTTCGTCTGCCACCGGGACCCACTGCTCGTAGACAGCCACTATTTCCGGCCCTTCGGAAAGCTTCCTGGATCGCAGGGCGGTGATATCCCTGGCAAGGGCCGACAGCTTGTTCGTGTCCCGGCGGATATTTGCAATCGTGGCCTGGAGCACCATTGCTTTACTCAAAGTGCCCTGTTTCGCGACGAAGTTGGCCTCGCGGGATCTGTCGGTAGCCTTTATTGTCTGCTGCAGAACAGCGTCCAGATATTTCGACGCTTCATCATAGTTCTTCTGGTTCAGATAGTATTCGCCGAGCACCAGGGCCACTTCACGGTCTTCATCCTGGCTGGCAAAAGCGGCTTCGAGCAGCGGTATGGCCTTTTCGTCAACGCCCTTGTCTTTCAGAAACAGGCCGATCTCACGCTTTTCGAGAGGCATGAGGGCGCCGGCGGCGTTCAATTCCTCAAAGATTACGATGGCCTCATCCATACGGCCCATTTCCTTGATGGAATTCGCCAGAATTTTCTTCAGCGCGGGGCTGTTGGGCTGTTTTTCCAACTGCGCCTTGGCCTCGGTTTCAGCGTTCTTGTAGTCTTTGGCTTCATAGTACGCTTTGGGCAGCAACTGCCGGGCGGCATCTAGCTTCGGATTCAGGGCCAGCGCCTCTTTGGCCAGCCGGACCTTGTCCTGGCCGGTCTGCGCCTGTTGGGCCTGCTGCAGCAGCTTGTCGGCTTTACTGAGCCTCAAATAGGTGCTTACCTTCGAATACACGACTATGCCCACTATTGCCGCCACAAGAATCCCCAGCAGCGTCAGCATGACGGTAATGCTCTTCTTGCGGGATGCCGCCTGGTCCTGGGAGAAGAACACGGCATCGCGTTCTTCCCGGTAGGCTTCCAGACATTCCTCGCTGCAGTACACGAAGCCGTCTTCCGGAAGGCCGCAGTCCTTGCACAGGGGATTGCCGCATCTCTGGCATGAATGGGTTGCCATCCTGCCCGGATGGTTAACGCATTCTTCCCCTTCGACCATCATCCGGCCCGCTCCCGCATTGGCCTGGCTGAACATCGCCGAGAGGACCATGCCTATCTGCGCGTCGCTCAACAGCCCCATCTTCTTGGCAGCGTCGACAACGGACTCGTCGGGGCCGGTTGCCATGCGTATATTGTCTGCGCTGGCGTTCGTCATTACTCCAAGACGAATGGCGGTTTCCAGGAACTTGTCATTATCCATTCCCAAGGCATATCTCCTCACAGCTTGGAATTCGTGCCCTCGCCTTTTATTATACATACCCATGCCGGTAATGCAAAGGGGCAGTGCTCCGGTTTGAAAATCCATCATAACATGTGTTTGGACCTTGAGTTTCGCTGTGACCGGGGGCGTGGTAATGAGGTATCAACTATTGGCTCGAAGTTGTGGCTTCGGTTGCGGTTGGGTATAATATAGGGAAGTTCATTATCAGGAGGATGTGCTGATGGCCGATCTCCGGCGATTCGTTGGGATTGTGCTTTTCATGGGGCTTGCCGGAACCTGGGCGGCAGCCGAAGATGTCCCGACATTCCTGACTTTCGGTGACACCCCCCTCAAAATTGTTATCAAAGAATGGGACGCTGACGGGTTCACTTTCGTTATCACCGACACCAATTCCGAATCCGAGCTGAAGTGGTATGATGTCCCTGAAAGCGAAGCCAGTCGCATTCAGAAACTCCTGGGCATGGGTGAGGAGGAGGAAACACAATCACGCACGGGCGAAACCGTTGTGGGTGAAAGCATATGGTTGACGACCAGCAGAAAGCCTATTGTCGGTGTCGTCAAGCCGTCGCCCAGCCCGGATTACATCGTTCTTGATACCGCTTCCGTAAAGGGATTCAAGATAAGGGTTCAGGATATAAAACGTCGCGAAGCCCGTACCATCTACCTGGATTCGGTTTACAGCCCCGAGGAAATTTACGCCCAGAAGCTTGATTCCAAGCCTCCCAGGTCTGCACAGGAACATTATGAATTCGCTATCATGTGCCAGGGCTATGGACTCTACCAGGAAGCCAAGGGGCATCTCGAAATAGCCCAGGCCCTCGATGAACGTTACAAGGAAAGGGTTGCAGAACGGATCAAGGAACTGGATGACCTGATAGAAAAGCAGTCTGCCGAAACTCTGGCCAAGGAAGCGAAGAGGGCGATATCAGCGGGAAAATATGACGATGCCCTTGACATAATCAATAAAGTCAAAGAGTTTTACGGCGAAGACCCTGTTGTCCTGGATCTGGTCGCCATCATACCTGAAATCGAGAAGAAGAAGAAAGAAAGCATCAGGCGCAACGTCATCAGCAGCTATTATTCCTACCACGACCAGTTTGTCCGCAAGATCGCGACCGGCATGATTTCGGAAGGCAGTGAACTCCCGGGGAAACTCGTTTACCTCAAAGAAGGACGCAGTATCAAGGGCATGCTGGAAAGCGAAACGCCCGAACTCCTCATCCTCAAGAACGATAACCGGGAGTATCGCATAGAGAAAACGGCGATCGCGGAAGGCGGCATTACGGATATCAATCTCAATACCAAGAAACGCAAGCCGTCCTTCGATGAATGCCGCGCATACGTGACTGATCCCAAGGGCGGAATTACCGCTGATATCCTGGCAGCCATCGCCAAGGCTTACAATATCACTACTGACGAGGCGGATGAGGTTTGGCAGGACAGGCTCAAGGAAACCTACGTGCTCAAGCGCGGCGGTAGCGTTATCAGGGAGGCGTCTTATACATCTTTGCGGTCCGTAAGTTATGGCCACGGTGTCTGGCTGCGTGCCGGCGGCAGCAGCAGCGGCGTGAGGACGGTCGGGAATGCCGGCAACAGCGGTCGCGGCGGCAGCTCCAGCGGCAGCACTACGCTGGAGACCGATCCCGAAAAATGGTGGAATGCCCAGCCGGAATCCACACGGGTACAACTGTTGACCGCTCTTTCCGTGGAAGCGCTCTTTCACGTCGTAAGTACGGACAAGATTCCATGTCCCCAGTGCGGCGGCAAAGGAGCTACTCAAAGCATTGGCACTCAAGGCACAATTGAAGGCAAGCTCTGCAGCTATTGCCGGGGGCTTGGACACACGATTCGACTCAAGTACAAGTGATTGCGGAACTGTAAACAGGGATGTTGTGCCGGATGCCTGGAACCGTCGGCGTGGTGCGGAAGGGGGGAGTCGAACCCCCATGAGCTTGCGCTCATTAGGTCCTGAACCTAACGCGTCTGCCAGTTCCGCCACTTCCGCACGCCAGGCCTTCGCGGCAAATCTTACCCTTTTTCGGCTGTGGTGTCAAGGATGATACCGGGGCTTTGCCGGAGGATCCTGGAGGTTAGACCGGCAATTCCTTCATTCTTGACACGGTTTTTGCACAGAGTTATAATCGTTATAATCGGCAGAGGAGGTGCCTCTTATGGTTGAGCAACGTAAGATGATCGGTGAAATCCTCGTGGACTTGGGACTCGTTGCTCAAGAGGATATCGATGCGGCAATCCAGGATCAGATGAGCGGGAATTCCAAGAGGCTCGGTGAAATCCTTGTCGAGAAAGAGATACTGGAGCCGGCCGATGTCACCATGGCCCTTGCCGAGCAGCATCAGATGGAAGTTGTTGATCTGGACAGCCTTGAAATCCCCAGGGAAATAATAGAAGTCATACCCTCGGACAAGGCTAGGCAGTTGAAAATTATCCCGATCGACCTTGATGGTAATAACCTGACGGTTGCCATAGCCGATCCGCTTGATATCTTCAGCCTGGATGAGCTGCGCTTCCTCCTCAACATGCAGATAGAGCCTATACTGGCATCCCCCGAGGCAATTGAAGACGCACTCAACCGATATTACGGGATCGATGAATCCCAGGTTGAGAAGTACCTGACTGAGTTCACTGACGATATTGAGCTTGTCGAATTCGGCGAAAAGGACGATGGCAGTGTTTCGGAGGACGATGCGCCGGTTATCAAGCTGGTTACTCTCATTATGTTGAACGCGTTGAAAAACCGTGCATCTGATATCCACGTGGAACCTATGGCTAATCGTCTCAGGCTGCGCTACAGGATTGACGGCGTGTGTTATGAGCAGGAACCTCCGCCCAAGAGGCTCCAGGGCCCGATCATCGCCCGTATCAAGATTATGGCCAATATGGATATGGCGGAAAAACGCCGCCCGCAGGACGGGCGAATCAAGATCAGCCTTCTGGGGCGTGAACTCGACCTGCGTGTCAGCTCTCTCCCGGCCACACATGGCGAATCCGTCGTCATGCGTATCCTCGACAAGGAAAGCCTCCTCCTCGGCCTTACGGACCTGGGTTTCATGGAGGACGATTATTCGACGTTTCAGGGTCTCATTAAAAAACCCAACGGGATCATACTTGTTACCGGGCCCACCGGTTCCGGCAAGACCACCACGCTGTACGCGGCGCTTAACGAGTTGAATAAACCGGACCGTAAGATAATAACGGCGGAAAACCCGGTTGAATACGTGCTTTCCGGAGTCAACCAGTGCGACGTCAAGGAAAAGATAGGATTTACTTTTCAACGCATCCTCCGCGCCATGATGCGCCAGGCTCCCAACATCATTCTTGTCGGTGAAATCCGCGACGAAGAAACCGCCGAAATGGCCATCCATGCCGCTCTTACCGGTCACCTGGTGTTTTCGACCCTTCACACCAACGACGCACCCAGCGCCATCACCCGCCTCATCGACATGGGCGTGGCTCCGTTTCTCGCGGCCAGTTCTATCCAGGCTGTGATGGCCCAGCGCCTGGTCCGCAATATATGCAAGGAGTGTAAGACGCCGGCCGAGGAGGACCTCCCTAAACTCAAGTCCCTCGGCTTCAGGGATGACCAGCTCAAAGGCAAGATGATATACAAGGGGATGGGTTGCGACGCGTGCAGAGGAGTCGGGTTCAGGGGCCGGAAGGGCATTTTTGAGGTTATGGTCATGAACAACAAGCTGCGTGAGCTTGCGTTCAATAAGTCGCCCACCGATGCCATAAGGAATCAGGCCATAAATGACGGCATGCACACGCTGTTCATGGACGGTGTGCGGAAGGTTCTGGACGGTATCACGACGCTTGAAGAAATCATCGGCGTTGCCAAAGTCGAAGTGTAGGGGCTGTTGGATAATATGGTCCTCTTGAAGAAAGGCTGACGGGCGTGATAGAGCTTCAGAAGCTGCTTGATCTGGTCATCAAGGAATGCGCCAGCGACCTGCATCTCGCCGTCGGACGTACGGCTACCGTGAGGCTGCACGGGGCCCTTCGCGGCATCGGGAATCATGTGCTCACCCCCGAAGATACCGCTGAAGCCATGAAGAGCATTACTCCCGAACGTAACCTCAGGGAGTTCCAGGAAAGCGGCAGTACCGACTTCGCTTTCAGCTATGGCGACAAGGGGCGTTTCAGGGCGAGTATTCTCAGGCAGCGCGGCTATGTCGGCATCGTCTTGCGCCTCTTGCCTTCCCAGATGATGTCGCTGGAGGAAATCGGTCTTCCGCCGGTTATGAAGGATGTTTGCGGTAAGCCGCGTGGCCTGGTGCTGGTTACCGGCCCCACGGGCTCGGGTAAGACCACCACTCTTGCCAGCATGATTAACCACATCAACGATACGTATGCACATCACATGATAACCGTGGAAGACCCGATTGAATACTATCATCAACACAAGAAATCCATAATCACCCAGCGCGAGGTGGGCGTGGATGTGCCGACCTTTGCCGAGGCCATTCGCAGGGGCCTTCGCAGTGACCCCGATGTAATGCTTGTCGGTGAAATGCGGGACCTGGATACGATGGGCGCGGCTATTACCGCGGCTGAAACAGGTCACCTCGTTTTCGGTACTCTGCACACGACCGGTGCTGCCAATACCGTCAACCGCATTGTGGATTCTTTCCCCACCGATGAAAAGGAGCAGATCAGAATTCAGCTGGCCATGGTGCTCGAAGCCGTGTTGTCTCAGACCCTCATACCCACTGCTGACGGCCGTTCGCGCGTGGCTGCGTTCGAAATAATGATAGTCAACGATCCCATACGTCACCTGATCCGTGAAAACAAGGCTTTCCGCATCAATTCGTTTATCCAGACGGGCGGCAAACAGGGCATGATTCTCCTCGACGATTTCCTCTTCGGTCTGTGGGCGCAAGGCCGTATCACGCTTTCCGAGATGCTTGCCAGAGCGCAGGACCTGGAGTCTCTGCAGAAGAAAGTGCGGGAATATACCGCCAACAGCAAAAGGAAGAGGTAACATGCTATGGTGTTAGTCCATGAACGGCGCCTCCTGGGGCAGATACTGATAGATGAAGGACTCATAGACCAGGCGCAGCTTGACGCCGCTCTGGAACACCAGGCCAAGTATGGGGGGGCGCTGGGGCAGGTTCTTGTTGAGCAGGGAATTATCACTCAGGAAGACGTCCTTCTTGCCCTGGGACAGCAGGCGGGCATGGAAGTCGTTGACCTGGAACACATGGATATCGACCCGGATATCCTCGAAAAAGTCACGCCTTCCATGGCCAACATCTACAGGATTGTGCCTATTACTTTTGACGGCAATGTCCTTACGGTGGCCATGGCCGACCCGATGAATGTCAACGCCCTGGACGACCTCAGGTTCCTTCTGAACTGCGAAATTCAGGGCGCCGTGGCTTCCGAAAAGTCCGTCCTGGACGCCATCGAGCGCTTTTATGGTACCGAGACGGAAAATATCGAGGATATTCTGGAAGGCCTCAGCGCCGATGAGTTGATGACGGTGATCGAGGAGGATGACGGCGCAATTGATATTTCCAAGGCCGAAGAGTTGGCCAATGCCCCGCCCGTCGTCAAGCTGTTGAACCTGGTCCTCCTTACCGCGATCCGCGACCAGGCATCCGACGTTCACTTTGAACCGTTTGAAGACGAATTCAAGATCCGCTACCGTATCGACGGGCTGCTCCTCGAGATGGCCCCTCCCCCCAGGCAATTGGCATTGGCCATAACGAGTCGTATTAAGGTCATGGCCAGTCTTGATATCGCTGAAACGCGTCTCCCTCAGGACGGCCGCATCGAGCTTTCCATCGGCGGCAACCCCGTTGACCTTCGCGTGTCAACCCTGCCGACAATGTTTGGCGAATCGGTCGTTATGCGTGTTCTTGACCGCAGCGTCGTCGCTCTCGATCTCGAACGCCTCGGATTGCAGCAGGATGACCTTGAGTTCATAAGGCACTTGGTGAGTCTGCCCAACGGCATTGTGCTTGTCACCGGTCCTACGGGGTCGGGAAAGACCACG
Source organism: Planctomycetota bacterium (assembly GCA_016930595.1). Taxonomy (GTDB): domain Bacteria; phylum Planctomycetota; class SZUA-567; order JAFGGJ01; family JAFGGJ01; genus JAFGGJ01. Next base: position 18,121 of record JAFGGJ010000018.1, on the reverse strand, counting down.
ACCCTGTATTCCGCACTCAATGAAGTAAATGATCCCGCCCTCAAGATTATTACCACTGAGGACCCCGTGGAATATGACCTGGACGGCATTATTCAGGTGCAGATAAATGATGAAATCGGTGTCACGTACGCCGGATGTTTGCGATCCATACTGCGCCAGGACCCCGACAAGATACTGGTGGGAGAAATACGCGACCTGGAAACGGCCAACATAGCCATTGAAGCTTCCCTGACCGGCCACCTGGTTTTGTCAACCCTCCACACCAACGACGCGCCAAGTACCATAACACGTATGCTCGATATGGGGTTGGAGCCGTTTCTCGTGTCGGCAACGTTGGAGTCGATCGTGGCTCAGCGCCTTGTCAGAAGCATCTGCTCAAGGTGCAGAACACAATATGTGCCTACCGAGGAAAGCCTTTATGAGCTCGGCATCCGTCCCGAAGATGTGGAGGGTAAGGTCTTCTACTACGGCAAGCGTTGTGATAATTGCAACAGTACCGGCTACAGGGGCCGCTCTGCCATATACGAAATAATGAAAGTTGATCAGAAGATACGCGACCTTATCATTCAGCGTAAATCTACGGAAGTCATACGGCAGGAAGCTATGGCGTCCGGCATGCGCACGTTGCGTGAAGCGGGCATCCTCAAGATTTTTGACGGCATTACTACTATTGAAGAGGTCGTTAACGAGACTCTCGTCTTCACCTGATTCCTGTGGCTTGGCGCAGTTTGGGTTGTATAATACTTGCAGCAGGTGGTGCCGTGCTGCGTGGAGGAGGAGATCGGTATGCCAGTTTTCGCTTATGAGGCGGTGGACGCCAAAGGCAAGCCGGCCAAGGGCGAAATAGAGGCCCGTACTAAGGAAGAAGCCGCCGACAAGGTGCGCAACGACGGCTTCTACGTTACAAAGGTGGAGCCGAAGTCTGCCGGTGGTTCAATGAGAGTCGCTACCGGTGAGGCTAAGCGTAAGAAAACCCTGGCTTTCGGCGGTGTCAGCGCCAAGCAGCTTACCCAGTTCACCCGTCAGTTCGCTACCCTGATCGACGCCGGCTTGCCGGTTGTCAGAAGTCTCGATATCCTGCAGAACCAGTTCCAGCCCGGGTCGCTTCAGAATGCTATCATGGATGTCAAGGATGACGTCCAGGGCGGTAGCGCACTCTCCGAAGCCATGGCCAAGCACCCAAAGATATGGGATACCCTCTATACTTCGATGGTTAAGGCGGGCGAGGCGGGTGGTGTCCTCGAGACGATTTTCACAAGATTGTCCGAGTTTATGGAAAAATCCCAGAAGCTTAAGCGCCAGATCGTCAGCGCTCTGGTTTACCCCGCCGCAGTCTTGACAATCGCAGGTGTTATAGTGCTGTTTATTATTACGGTTGTCATTCCCAAGTTCAAAGTCATGTTTGAAGATTTCAACACCTCCCTGCCGCTGCCCACGCTTATCCTGATTGGCGTTACGGATGTTGTCAGACACAATATCTGGATGCCGCCGGTCGCCATTTTCGGGCTGTGGCTTATCATGAAGCTTATTACGGCCAGCCCCAAAGGACGGTATGTCATCGACAGCATGAAGTTGCGCTTCCCTGTGTTCGGAACGCTTCTCCGCAAAACCGCTATCAGCAGGTTTGCCCGGACGCTAGGCACGCTTATTGCCGCCGGCGTCCCCATTCTGGATGCACTTAACATCATTAGAGGTACCGTAGGCAACGCAGTGGTTTCCACTGCGGTTGGCGATGTGCAGACCGCCATTCGTGAAGGCGATTCCATTGCGGAGCCGCTCAGGCACTCCGGTGTTTTCGACGATATGGTCGTGAATATGGTCGACGTGGGCGAAGAAACCGGTGAACTCGACAAAATGTTGATGAAAGTCGCCGACACCTATGACAACGAAGTTGACACGATGGTCGCGGGGCTCATGGGGCTGCTTGAGCCTCTTATCATCGTGTTCATGGGTCTGGTTGTCGGCGGTATCGTTATCGCCCTGTTCATGCCGCTTATCGAAATCATGAAAACCATGGGTGGGGCTGCAGGAGGCTAGTGCGTTTATCCCGGAGTATCTGCGGCGGCCGTCGCACTGACGGCCGCCGCTTTCTTTATGCGATTGTTATTCGGGCGCAAACATCTTCTGTATGCTCCTGAGAGACTTCTGGACTGCAAACACGAGTGCCCGCATGCCGGGCTTTATTTCCGTGTCGCCGTGCGGAACCACCGGAGTTTCGCCTTCGATCAGAAGCTCCAGCAGCGTGCCTTGCGGCAGCTTCGCATCCTTGAGCGCCTTGCCGGCTACCGGCGATGACTGGCTTACCATGAATTCCAGTATCTCGGCGTTCCCGGGACGGTCCTCGCCTATCTTGGCTACGGCCAGCACTATCCCCTTCCGTATAAACCGCAGCACTTCCCCCGCGGCCAGTATCCTGGGGTTCACCACGGAGTCGACCCGCAGCCTTTTCAGCACCGGCACATATTCCGGCCTCTGGGTGACTACCATGGTTCTCTTCACGCCCCATTCCTTGGCCAGAAAGGCTGATATCAGATTCTCTTCTTCGTCTTCGGTGGCGGCTATGACGTAGTCTGTGGCTGCAGTGTCCAGGTCCGAAGCAATTTCTTTCTCGGATATCTTGCCCCGCAGAATCCTCGTCTTCTCTAGCGCCTCGGATGCTGCCAGGCATCTCTTCTGGACGGGATCCACCATGGTGACCTCGATCCCGCTTTGCTCCAGTTTCCGCGCCATCTTGATGCCGATGCTTTGAGCTCCAAGTATTAGAACCTTGTGGGCGGCCCTGGCATCGGGTACGAACCATTCACCGAAAGCGGCTGCATGACTGCGCAACATTATGAACGACACTTCGTCGTTCTTGATCAGTTTCGTGTGGCCGCGGGGCACCTCGATCTCGCCGTTGCGGTACAGCGCGGCAGCCAGGGGGAAACTGTCGTCGAACGGCGTGCCCTTCACTTCGGACAGCGTGTTGTCTACTATGGGGCAATTGCCGTGCACCGGAAACGTCGCAAGAAATGCCTTGCCCCCGGCCAGGCTGTATACCTCCAGGCTGCCGGGTATGGCCAGCAGAGAATACATGTGCCTTACGGCGGCGTCGTCCGGATTGATCACTTCGTCTATCCTAAGGCGGTTCTGGAGCAGTGATTTGGCTTCATCCAGGTTGTAGAACTCGCCCCTTACCCGCGCGGCCACCAGTCCGACTCCGTATTCCCGCGCAAGGCCCGCTATGACTATGTTCTGTTCGTCGGAATCCGTTACGGCCAGCAGCATGTCTGCTCCGGCGAGATTCGCTTCGGTGATGGTGTGGCTGTCCAGCGCTTCGCCCTCGACGGCCATCACGTCCATTCTTTCGATGGCTTCGGCTATCCTGTCCGGGTTCTTGTCGATAAGATATATGTTGTGTCCTTCGCTCGACAGTTCGGCCGCCAGGTATGTCCCCATGGTGCCGGCGCCGGTTATCACTATCCGCATCTTCAGCCTTCCCTACAGGTTGTCCGCCGCAAGGCTTGCCAGCGGGGATCTCTCGCTTGACGTAAGCGTGATGTGCCCGTGCAGGGGATAACTCTTCAGTTTGTCCGCCGTGTAACTCAAACCGTTCGACGCACTGTCCAGATATGGATTGTCGATCTGGTAAGGATCGCCGGTCAGTACCATCTTCGTGTCCATCCCCGCCCGGCTGATAACGGTCTTCACCTCGTGGGGCGTCAGGTTCTGTGCCTCGTCAACTATCACGTATTGGTTGGGTATCGAACGGCCGCGGATATAAGTGAGGGCTTCCAGCTCTATCAGGCCCTGTTCCACCAGTTCGTCGGCACTTTCCTTGATATGCCTTGTCTTGCCGGAAAGCAGAAAATCCAGGTTGTCGAAAATCGGCATCATCCAGCTGCTGAGCTTCTCCTCCTTGCTCCCGGGCAGATAGCCGATGTCTTTGCCCAGCGGCATTATGGGCCGGCTGACCAGTATCCTGTCGTAGCGTTTCTCCTGCAGGGTGCGCTGCAGGGCCGCGGCGAGCGCCAGCAGGGTCTTGCCGGTTCCAGCTCTTCCCACAAGGGTCACCAGCTTGACCTTGTCATCCAGCAGCAGCTCCAGGGCCATGCGCTGCTCAACGTTCCTCGGCTGGATATTCCAGGTATGCTCGCTGGACTTCGAGAGCATTGTCAGCCTGCCCTCTTCCTTTTTCACTCTGGCCAGCGCCGTGTGTTTGGGATCGGTCTCGTCTTTCAGAATGACAAACTCGTTGGGATACATGCTTTTAATATCATACTCCAGGAACCGCTGTGAGTAGAACTTGTCAACGTCTGCTGCCGGCACGGCCAGTTCCGTCCAGCCTTCGTACAGTTCGTCGATGCTTCCTATGTGTTGTTTTTCGAAATCGACGCTCTTTATGCCCAGGGCGTCGCATTTCAGCCGGGCGTTTATGTCTTTTGATACGAAAACGACTCTCTTGCCGTCCTTCTTGAGTCTTACCGCGGCGCTTAAAATGTGATTGTCCGCACTGTCGCTTGCCAGGCCTTCCGCCGACAGGTCCAGCGGCGAAGATACCATTACCTGGACCTTGCCGCCGCCGTTTACGGTGACTCCTTCCCGCAGGCTTCCACGGGCACGCAGCGCGTCCAGGGCCCGTGCCGCCGTGCGTGCGTTGCGGCCGAGTTCGTCGTTATGGCTCTTGAACCGGTCCAGTTCTTCCAGCACCCATATCGGTATGACCACTACGTTGTCAGCAAATGAAGTCAGCGCTTCTGCGCTATGCAGTATTACGTTGGTATCGAGTACGAAGTACTTGGGTTCGACTGATGATTTTTCCGGCATGTATTAGCCTTTCAAATGTCTTTCAAACCAGGTGCTGGTCAGTTCTATCAGTTTTTCTGCCATGTCAACTTTTTCGAAACCGTGCCCAACCTCGGCCAACTCCACGTACTCGCTTTCCGCTTCCCTTGCTCCCAGTGTCTCTGCCAGTTGTCTCCCGTGTGTTGCCGGCACTACCGTATCATTGCTGCCGTGGACTGCCAGTATGGCCGCCCCGCTTCGCATGCATGCGGATACCGGATCGAGATGAGGTATTTGTCGGTAAAATTCGTGCCCCGTCATTAGGTTTCCAACGGGAATCCCGGACGACGGTATCGTGTCCAGGGTCAGTCCGGCTTCGGCAAGGCGCGCTTCGGTGAGATCTCTTACTTGTACCGCCGGGGCCCACAGGGCCGCCGCTGCAAGGTCGTCTCTTTCGCCCAGGAGCTGGCAGGCTACGGCTGCTCCGAGCGAATAGCCGATCACTCCAAGCTTCCGTGCGCATATGCCGGGTGCTTTTTTCAGGTGCTCTGCCGCTGCATGCGCATCGGCCACTTCGCCGAGGATCGTCATGTCGCTGAAGTCGCCGTCGCTTTCACCGGATCCGGCGAAGTCAAATGTCAGGGATGCAATGCCCTTTCGCTCAAGTGAACGCGCTGCACGCGGGAAAAGAAACCCGGGCTCTATCCTGTGTCCCGTGAACCCGTGCAGAAATATCACGCCAGGCACGTCTCCTGCCGCCTCGCACGGCATGTACAGGCTGCCCACAAGGGCCGTGCCTTTGTTTTTGAATATCACCTGTTGAGGATGCATTGCCCCGGCCTATTCCAGCAGAATCATCGTTGTGTTTTCCCGGCCGCCTGCGAGTATCAGTGACGGTCCGGTGTCGGCCGCGGCTGCCGCCACCGCCAGGAGGCCCAAGGCTGGGCCGGCATTCCCCACCCGCAGCCCGACGTGCCGTATGCTGCGGTTCTCGCCGAGCGCTTCATCGTAGTACCTCGCACGGTTGAACGTGTATGCGTCGGTATAGACTCTTTCCGGAGCATCCGCGGGAACGCCATCCCGCAACCCGTTCCCCCACACGGTTACTTTCCTGCCGGGGCCGGACGGCTTTACGACGAGCCCTACGGCCGCTTCAGACGGCACGAATTTCGACGGCGATTCCGGGGACGGCAATCCCGGCGTGCCCTGTGACTTGTAATAAGAATAGAGTTCCACGGAAAGCGCGTCGGCGGCTGCCACGACTATCGTGCTGCCGCTCTGATCAGCTTCCCATGAAGCGGCCGCAAGGGCATCGAGACCGGAAGCGTCCCCGTCGGAAAACACGCAGTGCCAGCCCTTCAGGCCGAATTCTATCGCGGCTGCCGATGCCGGGCTGTTTGCATATGAATGGCTGAACGGCAGGGGGGGCGCGAATCTGGGGTTTTGCCGCACCTTTTCAAAAAAGAGTTTCATTGACGAAAGGGGGCCCCATCTCGTTGCAAAGGATATTCCTGTCGTTTCCTCCCTTGTTTCGCCCAGTGCAAGGCTGACCGCCATCAGTGTGTGGCTCGATACCCGGTCCAGGTAGCTTTTTATCGAGAGCCCCGCGTCGGCCAGCGAGTATTCGGGAATCTCTCCTGCCAGGTCGAATCCGCCTTCCGGGACTTCGTACAGCGTTGCTTCAGCCCACAGCGGCTCGGTTCCGCTACACAGGATGCCGGCGGTACCGCCTATGGTACCGGGCATCAGGCATCCTGTGCTGCCTTGTGCAATTACCGCCATGTCAATGCGCTCTTTCCGGTTGTTCTCCTATGGTTACTGTTACGGGTACCGTTTCCCCGTCTCTGTATACGTTTAGGTTTACGATCTTCCCGGGCGGAGCCATGGCTATCCTGTTGAAGAAATCGTCGGTGTTGCTGAGTTCGGCGCCGTCCATGGTCAATACCACGTCGTTTTCACGCAGACCGCCGACCGCTCCAGGGCCGCCTTGCGCGACTTTCAGAATGTACGCACCGCCGGTACCGGGTATTTTCAGGCGCTTCCGCCATAGTGATGTCAGGTCTCCGGCGGTCACGCCTAACCATCCGCGGACGACGTGCCCCTTGTTCCGGATCTGTTCCACAATCTTCTTGGCTATGTTGGCCGGCAGCGCGAATCCGATGCCCTGGTAACCGCCGGATCGGGATACGATCGCTGTGTTCATGCCCACTGCTTCGCCTCGCATGTTCACCAGGGGACCGCCGGAATTCCCGGGGTTTATCGCGCAATCGGTCTGAATGAAGTCTTCGTAATCCACTATCCCCATCCCTCGGCGGCCCTTTGCCGATACGATTCCCGACGTCATCGTCTGGTCCAGGCCGAACGGGCTCCCGAACGCAAATACCCAGTCTCCCACCTGTATCCTGTCGGAATCGCCGAGTTTGAGGTAGGGCAGCGATGTTTCTTCTATTTTCAGGACGGCTACATCGGTTCGCGGGTCCGTCCCCAGCAGCTTGGCCGGTATTTCCCTCCCGTCGGCAAGTCCTACTGTGATATCGTCGGCGTCGTTGATTACGTGGTTGTTTGTCAGAATCAGGCCGTCTTCGCTGACCAGAAATCCGGACCCGAGCCCTTTCAGTACGTAGCCCTTTTGGGGAAACCGCCTGCTGTAGTACCGCCGCAGGTATTCTTCATCGAAAAACTGCCTCAACAGCGGATCAAACTGGTACTCCGGTGTCCTGACGTGCACGATCCGCATCGCGTTTATGTGCACGACCGCAGGCCGGGCCAGTTTTGCCACCAGGCGGAAGCCTTCTGCAGAATCAGGCAGTTCCTTCAGCCTCTTTTCGATTTGCTGCCTGCTCGGGTCCTGTTCGGCTTCGACCTTCGGCAGAAACGGCTCCACCACGAGCGCCGCAGCCAACGACACGGCTATTGCCAGTGTCAGCCAGAGCCTTTTCCTCGACATCTGTGTCCCTTTCACCTTGCGTCGATAAGTGCCTCGGCGGGTCCTCCCGCGGGAAGCCCGTCCACCCACGCTTCTGCTATTAACACTTCACGGCCCGGCTTGTTCCGGGTTTTTACGCTGAAGGCCGCCGTCGCCCTTTCGCCCGGAGCAATTACAGCGCCCGGGGCGTCGTGCGGCGGCCCGTAAAGCAGCGATTCCTGCCATTGCTCTTCCGTCTGCAGCGCGAACCGGAAGTGCTTTTTCTTCCCGTACGGATTGCACACCCTTGTTTCTATCTTGATCTCGGAACCGGCCGCGGTCTCCGTTCGGTATGGATAGGTTTGTATCCAGTGCGGATTCATGGCTATCCCTGCACGCTCTTCTCCGGCAAGTGAGACGATGCGCGGGGCGATCCCTTCAGCCCATTTCTTGAAGCCCTCGATCAGCTCGTCGGTCGCTTCGAATGGTTCGTAATGCGAAGGCACCAGCAGCTGGGGATCATACCTGTCATAGAGTTCCGCGATGTACGGGTAGCCGTGCCCGGGCAGGTAAATGTTGCGGGGAATAACCGGAGCGTTGGGCGGCCGCTCGCTGTCCCCGGGACGCCACATGCTGTCTCCGCAGAAAAAGCACCTCTTGTCGTCTATGTCCACTACCATGCCCTGATGGTAATACGTTTGCCCCGGCAGGTGGAAGAACTCGATGAGGTATTCATGCCATCTGATCCTGTCACCGGTTTCCACCACGACGTCCGGGTGTATCGGCACGGGCCACAGGCACGGCAGGTTGTATGCCGTCGGGTTTGCCAGCACGTCCGCCAGCACCCGGTGGACCCATACTTCCGGCCGCCTGTGCCAGTACGACCTTTCCGTCGAATAGAACAGCTCGTTCGTGCGAGCGACGTGGTCTTCATGGTAGTGGCTGAAACTCACCACTTCTATTTCTTCGCAGCCCCATTCGGCGCGAGCCCTTTCCAGCACGCTCCAGTCCATGTATCCCCAGTCGTAGACCAGCCCCTTGCCGCTTTCGCTTATGATTAGATATGAAGTCCCTCCAAGATAGACCAGGTGCGGCAGTATCTCGTGCGGTGTCTGCTCCTCGCGCGGTTTCCTGTTGGGGCTCAAATGCTCCGCCAGGCGTGTCATGTTCTGTTCCAGTTTGTTCGCCGCCTGAATCACTTCTTCTGTCGGTTCGCCGTGCGACGGACACAGCATGCCCGCTCCCGTGTCCCTTATGGCCGGCAACGCTCCTTCTATGGCCGGGGTGATCCCCGCCGGCGGCGGCATGTAGTCCCAATGGAGATCGTGCACCGTGTACGTTGTACCTCCCGCACCGGTTAACAGGTCGCCGCAGAACACTATCGGCTCGGCGTTTTCCGTCCGCGCAACGTACCCGAACGAGTAGGGGGTGTGTCCGGGCAGGTGGATGCACTCTATCTTCCAGTTGCGCCACTCGATTACGCGTCCGGGCAGCAGGCATTCCGCCTCGCGGTTTCTTGTCAGGGCGTTCGTCTCCCCTGTAAGGTCATACCTTACGTAGATCTTCCAGGTTTTCCAGAACGTCTCCGCGTCCGATATGTACCGCGCTTCGCCTTCCGGAACCATCACGGTTGCCTGTCCGCAGCGGTGTATGCCTGTCGCCACGTCCCTGTGATGGTGTGTCAGCAGAACCATGTCGGCCCGTTTTACCCCGATTTCGGCCAGCCTGTCGAATACCGCCCCTGAGCCGGCTTCGATCACGATCCCGAACACGTTGTCCCGCAGCACGTACACGTTTGACAGCGGATCTCTGAAGAGAAACACCTCGGGGCATAATTGGCGCCACTCGTACAACCGTCGCCTCCCTGCCTGCGTATCGTTATTCCAGAAGTATCGCTATCTTCTTGATCCCCGCTGCTTCCATTTCCTTCAGAATCGGCGCCACTGACTTCAACTCTGTGGAAGCGGATATCCTGACCATAACGACAGGCACGGGAACTTCTGGTGGAAGGCTTCGAATCCTGCCGGCCAATTGTGTTACCGTCATGCCGTCCAGGGTCTTGTATTGGCCGTCGGGTGTTTGGCGCACTTCTACCGAATGCAGTGGTATGTCGCCGGACACGAGCGACAGTACTTCCCCGCCGCCGGTTGTCTGGCCTGTTCTGCCGCCCAGCCCTATCAGTGTTGCCAGCACCGCGGCAAGCACCGCCATGCTGGCGGCAACGTATGCCACGTATGGAGTATCAAGCGGCCTATTCAGACGCACTTTCCTCTCCTTCTTCACCGGCTTTCGGGGCCTCTCCTGTTTCCGTCTCTTCTTCAGTGCCGGCCTCGGTGGGTTTTGCTTCCGGTATCGCCGCTTCAATGTACTTGCGGCCCAGTATGTACGCCGCCAGCCTGCTCGCGTCTCCCGACAAGGCGGCCTCGGTTACCGACAACCGCATCTGGAAGAAGAATGCCGCAGCCAGAATCACTATGCATATCACCACCCCCGCCACCACCGCCGGCAGTACGCCTGTCACCGATTTCGCCAGCGTCGCCGCCGTCTGTATGCCGCCCCCAGACAGGCTCTTGTACAAGCCTCCCAGCGTGCCCGCTAGCCCGGCCAATAACGACAGCAGCCCCAGCCCCTGCAGCAGGATCACACGGGCGCGCAGAGACGCTACCTCGCGGAACAGCGTGTCTTCTATCGTGGCGTACGTTATGTATGACGGCGTGTCTTCAGGCAGTCGCAGGGCCGTCTTGACTATGTTTGTAAAAGGCGATTTCTTCGACTGTGCACGGCTCAGCGCCTCCTGCTTCCTCTCGTTCTTCAGGTGTTCGAATATGTGCATACGCGATGCCGGCGGTATTACCGCACGCTTTGATCCGACGAACAGCTCGTATATCGCTGTTGCCAGCGCCACCGCGCCTATCGCAAACACGGCCGGCAGGGCAGCCCCTCCTGACCCCAGCAGTGTCTGCAGCCATTCAGGCAGCGATCCTTCCGGCATGGCCTTCTCCTTTTCAGTTGCAGAATATCCCTGACATCCTTCATAATAAGGTATCTTCAGTCTTCTCTGAGTCAAGGGCACACTGCCGAGACCCGCGTAATCCCACGGCGGATCTCCCAGGCCCCTGCTTCCCGCTTCGGCTTTGATCGCCTCCCCATGTATTGATCAGATATAACCCGATGCTGGCACTGTAGATGCGGAATCCGCCCCGGACGCACCCGGCACCGGCCGGCTGGCTATGGTTCGGGGCTCGGATTGCTCATTCCCTTGCGCATGTTCTGTCATCCTGTAAACTGCCCTGGATATCAATGATTCGTTCAAAAACCGGATTGGAGGGGACTATGGCTGACAGGTCTTTCCACAGCGTGTGCAGGTGGACTTTCAACCCAGGCAAAGGCGGTTTCGTTCCGGCTGACCAGCGCCCGGAATGGGGGGCGGATTTCACTACTGTCGACATGATCAGGCTTACGGCGGAGAAAATCCGGCCCCGCCTGCCGGACAACGTGCTGCTGGGCGTGGAAATGCACTACGACACCGAATACTGCGAAAAGACCGCCGCCGATATCGCTGACGCGCTGGTGGATTCAGGTATCCATCTGGCCATGGCCACGCCGGGGGCGCACTCTCATTTCGCCTACGGTGGCGTAGCCTCGCTGGACCCGGATGAACGTAAAGCGGCCGAAGACTTCGGGACGCGCGCCCTTGAACTCGCCTACGGTCCGCTCAGGAAGGCCTGGCTCGACGATGTCCCGCCCTCCTTCATCCTCTGGAACGGCTCTTTCGGATATGACATCGCCACCCCGGCGATCAGGACTATGTATCGGAACCTCAAGGAGAGTGTCGCGGCGCTCTGCAGGCAGGAAGAAAGCCTGGGAGGCGAGATGTTCATAGGCTTTGAGCCCAAACCCAATGAAGGCCATCCCGCCATGCTTATTCCGACCGTTGCCAGCGCAATACTCTTCTGGCGGAAACTCGAAGAGGAATTCGGCATCAGCCGCCGTAAGAAGGGCGTGAACAAGGAATTCGGCCATTCGGAAATGATCGGCCTCGATCACGTCTACGACACCGTCGAAGAACTCGACAACGATGCTGTCGTTCACATGCATCTCAATTCCCAGGGCTACAACGACGGCATTATCCTGGGCGGTCCAGGCAAGTACGATATAGACCACGGTGCCCGCATCAATGGGATGAACATTGCCATCGCCGGCCTGATAGCGGACGCGGGTTTCGCGCGCTGGAAAGGCCATGATATGCAGGCCAGGGCTTACGACAGCGTCGATCAGGGCATTGACAGGGTCGTCAGGAGCATCCTGTCATGGGAAGCCTGTGCCGCCGCAGCGCGAGAGCTCGACATGAAGACCCTTATGAAAAAATTGGCTGCACGCAATACGGCCGGGGCCGAAGATATCATGCGCCATGCCGTCGTGGCCGCACAGAAACACTTCGACGATACGTACGCCGGTGGCTAGACCGTCTTTCCTGACGCTGTCGCCTGTTTGATCGGAACGGTGCCTCCCGGCGCGTTTCTGCGCCGGAAGCTATTCGTTCGGAAGTACCAGTATTTCCACCCGCCGGTTCTCGGCCGGATCCTCGCTACGGGGACGGTGTTCCCCGAAAGCGGCGATGTATAACTTGGCCGGCTCGAGCCTCGAATTCTCGCACAGGTAGTTGTAGACGAAATACGCCCTCATGAACGACAGGTGCATGTTCGAGTCGTATTTATCCTTTGTTTTGTTGATCGGGGCGGAATCCGTGTGCCCGTCTATCCGTATGCCGGCTATGTTGCGCCTTTCGCTGCCCAGTACGTTTGCCAGGTCTTCCAGCGTCTGCCGGCCCTGGTCGGTAAGCTTGTGGCTTCCCGGTTGAAAAATCACGTCGCCTTTCAGTATCAGGTTGCCTTCGCTGGATACTTCCGCTCCCGGAATGAGCCGCGTCCATTCCAGGTGCGATCTGTACGTGGTCAGCCTCTCGTCTCGCCGCGCTATTTCCAGCTTCAGGGCGGCTTTCTCCTGCTCCAGGCGGTTCATCTTCAGTTCCAGGTTGGCCATGGCCTTCAAATACTCGCGGTTGCGGTTGGACGCGCGCGCCTGGCTGTCCAGCAGGGCCGCATACTGTTCGTTCGAATAACATCCTGCAGCGATCGCGGCCATCGTCAGCAGAAATACTGTTCTGAAACTCATGTGGTTACCCCCGTCAGGCTCTCAGTCGCAAACTTCACGCCGTAGTATACCGGGCGCAGGTCGCCGCTCAAGTGACAAAGACGCCGTACTCCCGCTTCTCTTGGACGTTCCCCCGCCCCCTCTTGTTAGCCGGAAATTCCCTCCTGTTTTCGGTCCCTCGGCCCAGCCAAGAAAAACGCCCCGAAACATGTCCGGGGCGTTCCTTTGAATTCAACTCGTACGGGCGGTTATTCTGCCGGCCCGCCGGGGTCTTTGAAATTCTCGTATACCCATTCGATGAACTTGGGCACGTACCGCTTGTTATTTTCCTCGTCGTAGTATCCCTTGGACAGGATAACTCCGTATATCGAACCCGAGAACAGCAGGATCAACAGCGTTACCGCCAGCGCAGCGCTCCAGATCGGGCTTTCCTGCTGGTATGCCATGGCCTGCGATACGCGCCGCGACATCCTGCCTGACCGCCTGCTCGAACGCGATCTCGGCCCGGCGGCCATTTCGTCTTCATACTCCTCTTCCACTTCCTCGGCCACCGTCAGTTCTTCATCCATGGCGATCGGCGCTTCCGCCTGGGTCGCCGCAGCCTCGTCCTCGAGAGGCAGTATCTCCAGCTCTTCGTCATCCAGCGATATTTCCTGGGTCTCTACCGGAACTACCCCGGCCGGCGCCTCTGGCACAACCGTCGCCGCCGATTCGTCGATGCTCTGCGAACGCGGGGCCTGCTGCGGAATGATTATCGTCGGTTCCGTGCTCTTGCCGGACTTCATGCTCATCACTTCTCCGGCGCGGAACTTGACCGTCCTGCCGGCCCGCACGGCCTTCAGCTTGCCCTGCGCCACCATGTTCTGCAGATCCTGTTCGCTTATGCCCAGCGTCTGCAGCACTTCCTGCAGGTCCATCAGGTCGCCATCAGCCATGCTTTCCTCCTTAGCCGGGGACGTCCGCCCCCATCCGGCGCGTCCGGATCTACAACGTACATCACCCTTATTCTATGGCGTTGCCGTCCTGCTGCAACTCTTTTTTTCAAAGCACTTACGCTTTGCGCACGGAGACGCTACTCTTTCCCGCCTTTTTCGTCCTCCCCGGGTTTTGTCTGTGCTGCCCGGGCCAGCCACGCCCACATCCGCATGAATTCCTTCCGCGCTCTCGCCGGGAACCCCGTCACTTCGCTTCTCGGCGGTATGTCTCCTATTACCCCCGCCTGGGCCGATATTTTTGCGCCTTCCCCAATCTCCGTGTGCCCCGCCACGCCGGCCTGGCCACCTATCTGGACCATCCTGTGTATGATCGTGCTGCCTGCAAGTCCTGCCTGCGCGGCTATCATCGTCCCTTCGCCGATGACGCAGTTGTGGGCCACGTGGACAAGGTTGTCGAGCTTCACGAAGTCTTCGAGCACCGTGTCCCCTATCGCCCCTCTGTCAATGGTGCAGTTCGCTCCGATCTCAACGTCGCTTCCTATGACCACCCCGCCTGCCTGAGGTACCTTGACGACCCTCTTGCCGTCGAAAGCGTATCCGAATCCGTCCGAACCCAGCACCGCACCCGCATGGATTATGCATCGGTCCCCTATCGTGACCCCGGGGTATACGTGCACTCCCGCGTGCAACGTGCATCCATGGCCGATCTTCACGTCTTTCCCCACCGTGCATCCCGGCCCGATGCGCGTTCCCTCGCCGATCTGCGCCGCGCCTATTACCGCACCGGCCGCTATCCCAGCCCCTTTGCCCACTTCCGCTTCGGCTGAAACCTCCGCCCCGTCCGCTATCCCCTCCGCCGCAACCGGCTCGGCGGGAAACACGCCCCCCAGTATCACGGCCCAGACGGCTTCGGGATACTTGGCTCTTATGGTGGCGTGAGGTCTTGTTGCTTCGGGCAGCGACTCCAGGACAAGGTCGATCGGAGCCACCAGCAGCCCCACGCGCCTCCCCGGCGGCGGAACTGCTTCGTCGCGCATGAAACATATGGAATCTTCCCCGCCTTCTTGCAGCGGGGCGGCGTTCGTCACCACGTGCTCGGGATCCCCCTCGAACATCGCTCCGTCGGCAAGGTTCTGTAATTCCCGGGCCGTACGCGGCCCAAAGGCCCGCGTCACCTATTCTTTCTCCTTCAGCCCGGCCGCCGCTTCCTTGTAGCGGGTCGTGAGCAGCGCCACGAGATCCTGGTACGATTCCGCCTCCTGTTCGTACGTCTTCATGGCGTTGACGATGGCCACGGCAAGCCGCTGGCTTTCCTTTATCGTCAGCCCGCCGTCCTTGTCTATGTCGTATATCCGCACGATCGCATCTTCCGGTACCACGTAGTCCTCGGGAACGCTCCATTTCCCTTCCCGGAACAGTTTTATGTTCGGCAGCACGATGTTGCGAGGCTTGGCCAGGGTAATCTCGTAGTCGCCTATCATCCCGTTGGCGTTCCGGTCGATCGGTATGGTTATCGGCCTGATCAGGTGCAGAAGCCGGGCGGCATACGCGAATTCCGTGCCCGATATCCTGTCGTCACCGTTCGTGTCCAGCAGACGGAATTGCGCGTATATCTTGCGGAATATGTCCGCCCTCTCCGTCAGGCCGGCCACTATCGTCTCGTACTGCTTTATCTCCGGTACCACGAAAAGCTCCCGCTCGGACGTGCTCTCCTTGCCGACCGTGGACAGCGCCTCGTATTTTGCCTTCGCTTCCGCCATGCGCCTCTTTATCACCCCGTTTACGAACGCACCCTTCTCCTCGGGCGTCACCCTGTTGTCCGAATCGGTGTCCAGCAGGCGCAGTGCGGGGACACCCGTCAGGAACGCCGCCTGCTCGCGCAGCTTGTCCGGCGCTTTCTTCTTGGGCGGCGGCTCGGCTTCACCCGCGTAAACGCACATGCCGCAAACAAGTATTATCAACGCCGGCAGCGTTCTTCTCATGCCTTGCCTCCATAGAATAACCGCAATCCCACCTGTTCGGCCTGTGCCCCGTACACAGGGCCGGTGCTGCAATCCTATTCTACCTCTTGCGCGTGGCTTAATCAACTGTATTGCTTCCGCCCTGTTTTACTTGACCTCCGCCCCCCAGCCATCAAAATGGCCGCAGCAGACGCCCCTTTCGAAATTGAGGTGCCGGATTGCCGGTTGACGACGATGAACTCCTGGTGCTCGCCAACGCACGCGGCCGTACCATCGGAACCGCCTCCAGGTCCGCCTGCCACTCGGACCGCTCCCTTGTGCACAAGTCCGTTCACATTATCGTGAGCGGCCCCGGCGGACGCCTTGTCCTGCAGAAACGCTCCCTTCTTAAAAAAATACAGCCCGGCAAATGGGATACTTCGGTGGGCGGCCACGTCCTTGCAGGCGAAACCGTCGAACAGGCCGCCGCCAGGGAACTCCACGAAGAACTCGGTATCTCCGGCCCCGCCCCGGTCTTCCTCTATCAGTACCTCTGGGAAAGCCCCGTCGAACGCGAATTCGTCACGACCTTCGCTCTGCAGTGGCACGGCCCGATCACGCATCATCCGGAAGAAATCGACGAAGTCCGCTCATGGTCGCTTGCTGAAATCGCTTCGGCCCCGCAGGATATCTTCACGCCCAACTTCCTGCACGAACTCTCCCTCTACACCGCCCTCCCGCAACCGCCTCTGCCATGACCGCCGCCCGCCTCACCAGGAAAGCATTACCAGCCTGTCGAACTCGCACAACTCCGACATCGCATGGTTCTCCGTGGGTATCCCCGTTTCCTCCACCGCCGCAATGGCGTTCAGCCCGGCGGCTATCACCACCCCCACGCGGCCCTGCGACACCGGCACGTCCAGTATGTTCTGCCCGGGCAGCCCCACCATCAGAACCCCGTTCAGTCCCAACTGGTCCAGCTTCGCTATCACCTGCTGCACCCGGGGGAGAGCCGCGGCCGGTACCTCCCGGAAACTCGCCCCTATCGTCCCCGTCCCCGTCTTTGCCGCTTCATACACGCTCGTCATCTGCCCCTTTATGAATATCTCGATCGGGTCTATCGTTGTCCCGTCGTAGTTCACTATCTGCGTGAACCTGTAAGGCTCGCCCTCCCTGAGCTCCAGCAGCCCCCCGAATCGCGATGTCACCGGAACGCCCGCGTTCTTCAGCACGCCGTTGATGGTGACGCTGCAGATCGTCCCGTACGCCGTCCTGCCCTCGCCCACCTGCCTCCCCGCGAGATTCTCCCCGGCTTCCGCCGGCGCAATGTGCTTCCCCATGCCGAGACCCGCATCCAGAACCTTCTTCATTATCTGCCGGGCCGTCGGCTCAGCGGATTTCGGCAGCGATGAATAATTCAGGATCACCGTGCCCTTGCGGGTCTCCGTGTCGAACGTCAGCTTGTACGCAAGCTCGTCCACCCTCGCAGACACGTATCCCACCCGGTCCACCGCCACGGCGCTTTCCATCTCTTCCCGCCCAAGCTCCGTCAGCCGCCTGCCGGGACGCCCCAGGTTCTCCGTGAAACCCAGCCGGTCCATCTCCTCGAGATAGTACCTTACCATCCGCCCCCTTATGTCTATGCCGCGCTGCCTGAGCGAACGCGCTATCTTCGTGCTCCCAAGCGGTGCACCCGCTTCAGATAGAACACGCAGAATTGCCGCTATCTTTCTCTGTGCATGTATGTCCATATCATGTGTAATGATAGTACAACCTTCTGTGTTGTCAAGATGTTATCAAAAAGCACCAAAAATTTCCCGTTTCGGCATTGACTTTCCGTATCTTATTCGTATTATACGGCAGCATATTGCCGGATTGGCCGGACCCCTCTTTGGACGGATAAGGAGAGTACCTCTCATGAGTAACGCTTCTGAAACCTTCATGGCCAGTGTCGTCAACCTAAATCCCGCCCAGCCTGAATTCATCCAGGCTGTCTGCGAAGTCGTCGAAAGCGTCATGCCTGTCGTCGAATCCACCCCAGCCTACAGAAAAGCCAAGATCCTGGAACGTATCGTCGAGCCCGAGCGCGTCGTCATGTTCAGAGTCCCGTGGCTCGATGACAAGGGCGAAGTCCAGGTCAATCGCGGCTACCGTATCGAAATGAACAGCGCCATCGGCCCCTACAAGGGCGGCCTCCGCTTCCATCCCACCGTGAACCTCGGTATCCTCAAGTTCCTGGCTTTCGAACAGGTCTTCAAAAACAGCCTTACCACCCTTCCCATGGGCGGCGGCAAGGGCGGCTCCGACTTCGACCCCAAGGGCAAATCCGATAACGAAGTCATGAAGTTCTGCCAGTCCTTCATGAACGAGCTCTTCCGCCATATCGGCCCCAATACCGATGTCCCCGCCGGCGATATCGGCGT
>JAFGGJ010000017.1 GCA_016930595.1 Planctomycetota bacterium | reverse complement strand
GCCAAACCCGCGCCGAATTGCGATCCTGTAGACGTTTTCGGGCCCTTTTCACGCGTGTGTCGTATACTCTTATAGTAGATTCGGACCTCTGGCACGGAATTTGCTAGCGCGTCTGCTGAAGGGCCGGTATGTTTCATGCGTCATGGTCGCGGTGTCATAACGCGGTGAAAGGGGACGGCCATGCGGAAAGCCCTGTCCTATGCCGGAGCCGTATTGCTCCTGGCCGGCTGCGTCGCTGAAATACCGTGCGATCCCGGCGGCGCGTACGTCGAGCCGGACGAAGCGACGCGGGCGAAGGTCGAAAAAGCCGTCCTGGAAGTGCTCGCCGGGAAACGTCCTTACTTCAATTCCGAGCGGGAGCGGGCCACGGTCCAGAGGCACGGCGGCGTATGCGCTGGGGCTGATCGGGGATGTTTCGGCGCTGGATGCGATAAGGAGACTGGACGGGAGGGAGGGGAGGAGCTACTGGCAGGTGAGACTGGCGCTGGGCGACAGGACGGTGATAGACGAGATGCTGGCGAGGATGGCGAGGAGCGACTGGCGCGTGTACTGGAACGCGCGGGACAATGCGACGGCGTTCGGGAAGGCGACGGGTAAGGGGCCGGGTTCGGAATGGAGCCGGTTCCGTAAGATAATTCAACGGCAGGTGGCCGAGCTGAAGGAGTGGTGGGAGAAGAACCGCGAGAAGGCGGAGGTGAAGGCGGTGCCGCTGAGCCGGTTCTGGTAGCTGGGGCGGCAGGCGCTATTCTCCGGAGAGGGCGAGGGCGGCTTCGGCGCGTGCGGCGGAGGCGGGGTCGATTTCGAGAGCGGAGGCTATTTCGGATTCAGCTTCGGCGGCGAGTCCGGCAGCGACGCAGAAGCGTGCGAGGGTGAGGTGGGCGCCGGCGCTGCGCGTATCGGCGCATGCGGAGGCGATGCGGTAGAAGTTCTTGTCGGAGAGTGAGTTCCAGGAGAAAGGCTGTGAGACGCCGAGGATCTCGGCGCTGAAGCCGGCGTTGTCGGCGGCCGTGAGCGTGGCGCGCTGGCGGGAGCCGAGGAAGGTGACGTAGACCTGTTCGCGCCTGCCGGCGGCGGCGGCGGCGACGATCCAGGCGGCGAGCTGCGTGCGCAGGGAGGAGGCGATTTGGGGGTCAGGGTCGGCCATGCGGGGTTTTGGCGGGGCGGTTTCGGAAGGGGAGAGGATTTTCCTGCCGCCGGCGGAGGGGGCTTCCGCGGAGGCGGGGTCGTTGTATTCGAAGGCGCCGAGGTCCCATGCGCCGGAGGGGCGGCGGTTGCCGAGCGGGTCGGAGGCGAGGTCTGGGAGGGGGGGCTTGGGGAAAATGGGGTTCTCGGGCGGGAGCGCCTTGTCGCGCAGCGGGGAGGCGGCCGGGAGCATGAAGGCGGAGGCGATCTTCATGAAACCGTCGCCGGGGCCCGGCAGGGCGGGGAGGGCAAGGCCGGGGTCGAGGCGGAAGGGGTGCGCGTCGCCGGGGGGGGTGACGGCGCCCCAGGTGGAGTTGTGGTCGTGGAGGAAGCGGCCGTCGACGTTGACGATGGATTCAGCGAGGGCCCTGCAGGGGGAGTCCGCTGCGGCGATGAAGACGTTGTTGAAGAGGTAGAGAGCGTCGAGGCAGGGCCTTGCGGCGATGCCGGTCCTGTTGAACTGGACGCAGCCGACGCGGGAGCCGCAATTGTAGAAGGTGTTGTTGTAGATGAAGCAGTTGCGGCAGCCGTAGAAGCCCGCGCCTCCGAAGGGGCAGTTGATGAAGAGGTTGCCGCGTATGGCGGAGTCGGAGCATTCGTAGGGACCGTCGCGGTACTGTGCGCCGGTGGACTGGCCGAGCGCCCATGCGACGTTGCCCCATTCGCCGCCGGCGGCGTTGAGGACGACGTTGTATTCGAAGGCGCAGCGCGAGGAACCGCCCTTGAAGTAGCCGATCATGTCGCCGCGTGAGCCGACGTGATATAGGAGGCAGTTGCGCACGGAGCAGTCGTCGGAGTCGATGAAGTCGATGTTTTCCTGCCAGCCCTTGTCGGAGCGGTGGCCCGGGTCGAAGACTTCGCATCCGTCGATGACGACATTGGCGCAGCGGGTAGTGACCTTGATGCAGTCGCCGCCGCGGCCGGCGTCATGGACTTTGCAGTTTCTGAGGGTGACGTTGGAGCACTTGAAGATCTTGACGGCGTTGGAGCCGGAGTGGCGTATTTCGAGGCCGTCGACGAGGACGCCGCTGACTTCGGAAAGGTAGAGGATTTCTCCTGAGCCGCCGCCGTCGATGACCGCCTTGTGCGGGCCGTCGAAGGAGCGGATGACGACGTTGTTTTTCGGGATAACGGTGTGTGCGGAGTAGGTGCCGGCGCGGACGTTGACGACGGTGCCCGGGGACGCGCCGTTCACGATGGAGCGGAAATTATCGCCCGGCTTGACCCACGCGACGCCGGCGGAAGCGGCCGCGGGGAGGAGGGAAGCGAGGAGGAGAGCGAGGAAAGAGGTTTTTTTCAAGGTCTGCGGCATGTCAAAGGTGCCGGCGCCGCGGGAGAGGGTTTACCGGGGCCGCCCCGGCGGCTCTTCCGCGCCGGCAGGTGTATTCTAGGAGAAGAAAAGGGCATGTCAAAGGCCTGGAGGACGGGCGTAAAGGGAAGGATGTGTAACCCAGTCGCTTGACGGGTGTTAAGAATTTGACTACCATTTATATTTCACGGCAGTGGAGAGCACATGGCGACAGGAAGAGGAATCGAGTTCGGGACGCGTTCGTACAAGGCTGCGGTGGTGGAGCGCGGTGCGCGCGGGGCCGTGGTGAAGGGGCTGAGCCTGGACGAAAGGCCGCTGGCGGCGCAGGGGCCCGCGGGGGAGGATCCGGCGTGGGTGGAGAAGCTGAACCCGTGCGCCGGAGGGAACACGGTACTGGGTATAGGGGCGAGGGACCAGATAGTAAGGTATTCGCGATTCCCCGTGGTGCCTCCGTGGCGGCTGAAGATGATGGCGGAATACGAGATGGAGGAAGCGGGGAGGTCGGCGGGGATGGAAGTGGTGGGGGACTTTGCGTCGGTGTATCCGCCGGGGGGGCCGTCGGAAGGCACGACGGTAATGTCGGTGCTGGCGAGACAGGAGACGGTGTCGGAAGGGTTCGGGAAGGCGAAGGAGGGAGGGTTCAAGGCGGTGTATGCCGCGCCGGCGGCGGTGGCGCTGTTCTACGCGTACCGCGAGAGCACGCTGTTGAGCCGGGACGACATAACGCTGCTGGTGGACGTGGGATACGAGTCGAGTTCGGTGGCGATAGCCGGGCCCGGGGGACTGTTCTTTGCAAGGAACGTGAACGACGGGTTGTTCCGGCTGGTGAAGGCGATAGACGGTGCGCTGGGAGTGGGACTGGAGCGTGCGGAAGCGTTTCTGAGGGACCGGCTGGACCTGGGGGGGCGCGTGCCCGAGGACGCGAGCGCCCAGTACAAGAACGCGTACCAGGTGGCGCTGTCGGGGCTGTCGCAATTGACGTCGACGATAGCGGGGACGCTCAGGTTCGCGCAGGGGCAGTTGAAGCTGAGGCAACTGGAAGTGAAGCGCGCCGTGGTGTCCGGGGGAGGATGCATGCTGCCCGGCGTGGTGCAGATGCTGGGCAGAAGCCTGAACATGCAGCCGACGATATTCAGGATAGGGGACCACATACCCGTGAGTTCGGCGGTGCCGACGAACCTTGCGGGACCGCTGATGGTGGTGCCCGTGGGGCTGGCGCTGGCGGCGGCGGATGCCGAGCCGATCATGGCGATAGTGCCGCCGGAGGTGGCGGCGCGGCAGGAATTCTGGAGAAGGAAGGTGTACTACTACCTTGCGCCGGCTGCGGCGGCGCTGCTGGTGGGAGTGGCGGCGGCGGCGGGTGGGATGCAGGCGCGTGCGGCGACGGCGACGGTGTCGAAGATAGAGGGCGAGGTGCGTGCGGCGGAGATGGAACTGGAAGAGGTGAAGAGACTTACGGGGGAGCTGGACGGGAAATACAGGCTCTACGACGTGATGAGGAGGATGGCCGCGCCGGCGGCGCTCCTGAACGAGGTGGTGCAGGTGCTGCACACGGCGGCGCCGGACGACCTGAAGTACACGTCGCTGCAGACGGAAGGCAGCGGGGCGCTGGGGGTGATAAGGGTGAACGTGGAAGGGGTGTCGTCCAACGAGGACCCGGAAGAGACGCTGCAGAAGCTGGACCAGCTGACGAGGGCGATAAAAGGGCTGGGGTTCGTCGAGGACGCGACGTCGACGACGGTGGAGGACAAGAACCGGAAGGCAATCGGGATACCGTTCGATATCAGCGTGAAGGTGAGGTTTGCGGCGCCGCCCGAAGATGAAGCCGGGCCGGCGGAAGGGGGGGCAGAGGAATGAGCAGGAACAAGGTGGTGGCCATAGATATATTCGCAGTCGCCGTGCTGGTGATAGGAGGGATGGCGTACCTGTTTTCCGGGCCGCTGGCGGAAAGGAGGGACGTGGAGACGAAGGAAGCGGAGCTGGAGATCCGCAAGGCGAAACTGACGCAGACGGGAAAGCCGCTGAAAGAGCTGAAAGAGGCGGCGGAGAGCGGGATCGAGCGGGTGGACAAATCCGCCGAGGCGATGAAAAGCCTGGAGCTCGAAATAACGGAGAAATACGTGCCCGAGGGCAAGGACAACCCGCCGAACTACTTTAAGCAGCTTCTGGTGGGGCTGAGGAAACAGGTGGCGGACGGGCAGGCGGGGCCGGCGTTCCCGCTGCAGGTGCCGCTGGGGTTCACGCCGAAGATGGAAGAGAAGGAGAGCGTGAGGAGGCTGCTTCTGGCAGTGGCGGCGGCGGAAAGAGTGGTGGCGATACTGAAGAAAACGGGCAACGTCGAAGTGGTGTCGATAGAGCACCTGCCCGTAAGGGTGCTGGGAGGCGTGGAGGAAGTGCATCCGGCGGCGGCGATGCTGCCGGTTAGGGTGACGTTCTACGGGAGCGAGAGGCAGGCGTCGAAGTTCCTGACGGCGCTGAGCGCCCGGGACACGGCGGGAGCGCTGGAGAGCTTCAGGATGGAAAGCGTGCCGGACAAGCAGGGACTGAAGGTGGAGGCGCAGGTGGGATTCATGGTGAGGGACGCGTCCGGGGTGCTGCCGAAGGTGGTGAACGAGACGACGCCGAAAGGCTCCACGACGCCCATCAGGAGGTGGTGATGGACAAGACGACACCGAGGTCGCTGGAGGTGCTGATATTCGCCGGGAGCGTGTTTCTGTCCGGTGCGCTGCTGGCGTACGCGTGGCTGGTGCTGGCGCCGCCGGAAATGGACACCGGGGAGCTGAAACCGACGGCGGCGCTGAAGGTGGTGGATGCGAGTTTCGTGGAAGACACATACATCGGGGCGACGGTGAGCCTGTGGCCGGAGGAAGAGGAAGAGCCGTGGATAGTGGCGGAGGCGGAAGAGGAAATACCGCCGGTGGACCTGCCGCAGCCGGTGCCTTCGGTGCCGCTGCCTCCGACGCCGCTGCCGGTGCCTGGCCCGAGGCTCGAGCACACGGGCGACCTGCCCAGGTGGGGGGAGTTCCCAGCGAAGAAAGAGGTGCCGGGTGATGCCGAGATCATGTAAATGGGCGGTGCCCGCGGCGCTGGCGCTGCTGGGCGTGTGCGGTGGAGCGTGGGGGCTGACGGCGCGGCCGGACGACATCATAGAGACGCGTTCGGAGAGGGTGCTGGGGAGGATAGTGGAGGACGACCCCCGCGAGGCGGTGATCTGGGTGAGACAGCGCGGGTCGAAGATAAAGAGACCCGTGCAGAGGAGCGAGATAAAATCCATACAGAGACGGGCGACGATCGAGCAGGTTTACGAGGAGAGAAGCGACGCGATAGCCAAGGGCGGGCTGGAGGACAGGAGGGGCCTGTACGAGGAATGCCTGCAGCAGGGGCTGGTGGAGCTCGCGATCAAGGAAGCGGAGCGGATGTGGCGGGAGGATGCGACGTCGGCGATGTCTGGGATGACGCTGCTGGAAGCGTACCTTGCGGCAGGCGAGACGCTGAAGGCGCTGGCGGCGATAAAGCAGTCGGAGGGGAAGACGCCGGAAACGATAGAGTACCTGATAGCCAAGGGCCGGGTATACCTGCGATCCGGGGACATAAAGCAGGCGATGAAGGAGTTTTCGACGGCGCGCGAGAGTGCGAAGGGGAACCCGCTGCCGCTGATAGGCATAGGTGAAGCGCTGCAGGAGATGGGGGATACGGCAGGGGCCCGGGAGGCGTATGGGGAGGTGCTGAAGACGGATCCGGCCAGTTACGAGGCCATACTGGGCACGGCGTACACGTACATCTACGACGGGAAACTGGACAAGGCGGCGGAGCTGTTCGCCCAGGCGCGCGGCATGGCGACAAAGCCGTACAAGAGGGGGAGGGACATCCGCCCGCACCTCGGACTCGGGGTATGCGCGTATCTCAACGGCGACCTGGAGAACGCCAAGACGATACTCGAGGACGCGATGAACCTGAGACCGGACAGCCAGGAAGGGTTCTACGACCTTGGGCTGGTGTACGCGGCGCTCGGGAAGACGCCCGAGGCGTACAAGTACCTGGGGTGGGCGAACCAGCCGGTGGAGAACAACGCGAGGGCGCTAACGGCGTCGGCGCAGTTGATGGAGCTTTCCGGCGCGCCCGAGGAGGCGATGAAGCTGGCGGCCAAGGCGGAGAAGCTTGCGCCGGAGGATCCGTACGTGGTGTATGCCGCCGGGTACGTGACGTACCGGTACGGTACGGCGGAGGCGGCGGTCCCGCTGCTCAAGAGGGCGGCGGAGCTGGCGCCCGGAGCGCGTGAGGCGCTGGCCGGCGCGGCGGCGGTGAGGCTGTACGCCAAGGACTACACGGGGGCGGTGCCGCTGTACACCCAGGCCCTGGAATGGTGGGATACGGCGGACATCCACGCCGGGCTGGGGCTGGCGCTGATCGGGGCCGGTGAGGCGGAGAAGGCGGAGATGGAGCTGTCGAAGGCGCTGGAGATGGCGGGGCGGGAGGACGATCCCGTGACGCGGAGAGACGCGTTGAACGGGCTGGGGTACCTGGCGAATCACCGTGGTGCGCGAGAGGAAGCGAAGAGGCTGTTCCTGGAAGCGCTGGCGACCGAGGCGAGTTCGGGGTATGCGCAGAACGCCCTGGAGAAGATTTACGAGCAGGAGGAGAGGGTGCTGGAGTTCTTCGGCATGGACAATGCCGCGGTGCCGGAGGGGATGAAGACGCAGACGAACTACGGGGTGGCGGCGACGGTGGAGGAAGGGAAGCTGAGACTGTCCGGCGTACAGGCGAATTCCGACGGCGGGGAGACGACGGCGCTGATGCAGGTTACGCAGGGCGCGTTCGAACAGGCCGGGATGGACCTGTACCTGCCGGCGGGTGCAAGCGGCGACTGGTACGGCGGGATACAGCTCATAGCGGGCGCCGTGTACATAGAGGTTGGAAGAACGCCGCTGGGCGAACTGGCGTGGCGGACGAAGGACGCCAAGAAGGGGTGGAGCGGGTGGACGTCGATAGGAGAGTTCGGGGCGGGGGATCACCGGAACATACGGATGACGGCGAGCCGTGCGATAATAGACGGGAAGAGGAGGCCGGCGATAAAGATAACGGTGGACGGGCGCGACGCCGCGGTCGCGCCGGCGTCGGCGGGGATGAACGCTTCGGGGGTGAGGGTGGGGGTTTTTACGTCGGCGACAATAGGGACGACGGTGGACCTGAGGGCGGACAACCTGATGATGATATCTTCTACGGCAGGACATTGAGCCATGGCTAGGCATGAGAGAGACGGCGGATTCACGATAGTGGAGATACTGGTGGTGATAGCCATCATATCGGTGCTTGCGGGGCTTCTGATGACGGGCGTTCTGATAGCCAAGCGCAACGCGATGAAGAAGCAGACGAAGATAATACTGGCGGGCATAAGCATCGCCCTGGAGAGCTACAAGACGGACATGGGGGACTACCCGCCGGGGTCCGGGGACACGCAGTCGGCGGAGACGCTTTTTGCGGAGCTGACGACGGCGAAGGGGTTCGGCCCTTATTACACGAGCAGGGACAAGAGCGTGAGGGACACGAACGGGAACGGTGTGATGGAGCTGGTGGACGCGTGGGGAAACCCGATACTCTATACCCGCGGGGAGCTGCTGGTCGAGGAGAAGGAATACGAGCTCGTGTCCACGGGCGCCGACGGAGTGCAGGGCACGGAAGACGACGTGGTGATGTAGGAAGGCGGCGGGGGTATCCTGAGGCCGTTCTCAGCGGTAGAATAATCGGAATGCCGCAAAAGGCGAAAAACACCCGGTCGGGGTTCACGCTGATCGAACTGCTGGTGGTGATGGCAATCATCGCCGGCGTGGCGGCGCTGTCTCTTTCCGGGTACTTCTACATGGAGAGGGCGAGCCGGTACAGGCGTAGCGCGACGCAGGCGTACACGACGTTCGTGGCGGCGGCGGAGACGGCGAGGTGGCTGCAGGCGCCGGCGTGGGTTTCGGTGGACCCGGAAAGCGGCGAGGTGAAGGCGTACGGTCTCGAGACGGTGGCGTCGTGGCACTTCGAGATGCAGGGGGCTTCGAAAGGCATACAACTCGAGTACCAGGGCAACGTGGAGGTAAAGCCCGGCTACGCCGGGGACGGCATAATGGTGGGAATGGACGAGGCGGCGCCGGAAGGCGGAGGGGTGGTGGCGGTGCCGGTGGGGAAGTTTGCGCAGGGGGGATTTTTCGAGTGTTACGTGAGGCCGATGTACTACGGCATGGACCAGGAGATGTTCAAGTGGGGGAACGGCGTGTCGCTGAAGATAACGATGGCGGGGCGGGTAGAGGGGAGGGTGGGGGGAGAGACGCTGAGGAACCCGGACCTGAGGGTGAACCTGTTCCGGTGGACGAGGTTCGGGATACTGTTTTCCAGGGACTACATTTCGGTGATGATGGACGACGCCGAACTGGCCGGGCGCAAGCCGAAGGAGTTCCCGGACATGGAAGGGCTGGTGGAGGTGCCGTCGGTGGAGCATCCGGTGCACGGGTACATGGACGAAGCGCGGCTGCTGCGCGTGAGGGTGGTGGGCGAGTGGAAGCCGCAGTCGGGGCTGAAGCCGAAGGCGACCGAGCAGGTCTACGTGTGGTTCAAGGCGGATGGAACGCTGGACGCGGAGAAGACTCCGGGGCCGTTCCGGCTCACTTTCGAGACGGATGGCGGAGCCGGGAAGAGCTTCGACATAGTGGTATCGCCCGAAGGGGAAGTCAGCATAGACATGGGCGGAACCGGGGGCGGGGGCGGGGGATGAGGCGTTCCGAGAAGGGGTCGGCGATACTGCTGGTCATTTTCGTGCTGGCGGTGATCCTGGCGATAGCGATACCGCTGATATATTACGTGCAGCTGGATTACAGGCGCGCCAGCATGGCGGAGGCGCGGGTGCGTGCGAGGCTGGCGGCCGAAGGGGCGATCGACCACGCCCTGGCATACGCGATGCTGGGTGCGGAAGGGGCCGAGAGGTCGGAAGGAGCGCTGAGCCCCTACAACACGCCGGAGTACGATTCGTACGAGGAATTCGGGCTGGACTTTTCGCTGGGACTCTACCCGGAACTGGCGCAGGCATACCTGTCGCAGATATCGTTTGCGAACCCGGCGGGCCTGATATGGCACGGGGAGATCGAAGACGAGCAGGGGAAGATAAACATCAATTCCGCGCCGCCGCCGCTGATGGGAAACCTGCTGGGGAGCGCGACGCTGGCGGAGCCGCTGAGAAGCGAAGACGTGACCATGTACGTGGACACGGCGCTTTTCTTCAACGGCGACGATGACCTGGACACGGTGGACGGCCGGCTGCGGGTGAGCTGGGAGGAGCTGTCGTACACGGGGGTGACGGAAGAGACGGTCGAAGGACTGATGCGGAACGAGAACGACATAGACGAGACCACGCACCGCAAGGGAACGCTGGTGTACGACGCCAGGGCGTACGACGCCGCCCAGGCGGTGTGCCAGGGGGACGGGTTCCTGCCGTACGCGTCCACGGTGGAGGTGTCGCGTTACATCGGCTACTACGGGTGGCGGAGGATAGCCGACTGCATAACGATACATTCGTCCACGGAAGGGGCCACCGGGTGGCAGCGTTCGGAGCCGGTGGTGCATGCCGGCCTGGAATCGGACGCCAAGGGACTGAGACTCAAGGACATAAACGGGTTCGGGATAGGGACGCTGGTGAGGGTGCTCGTCAACGGCGAGCCGATACTGGCGGGACGGGTGGCGTGGCTGAGGTCGCGCGGCGCCAACAGCATGATATGGCTGGACAGGGAAATAGGCGTGGAGGTGCTGGAGGACGACGGGGTGACGGTGGAGGCGAGGCTGCCGCACCCGGTGAACATCAACACGGCGCACCGGAGGACGCTGGCGGCGGTCTTCAAGGGCGTGGGGCTGATGGGGACGAACGAGGTGGTGGACGTGACGGAGGCCGAGGCGCTGGCGGAACTGGCGACGCAGAGAGTGTTCAGCGGACCGGAGGCATTCAAGGCGTTCCTCGACGAAGCGGTGGCGGCGCAGCTTATTTCAGGGAACGACAGGACGGCGCTGTACAAGAACGCCACGGTGCCGAACTGTTCGGACCTGAGGCTCGTGACGGTGCCGTTCACGTACCGCAGCTACGGCGACGTGACGCTGGTGGGCCGCGGGATAGCCAACGACGGGCAGGGGAGGGTGCTCGGCCGGCACCACGAGCGGATGATAGTGAGCATCCCGGCCGAGGAGGACGGGGAATGGGGGCTGTCGAGCCAGGAGGATTTCGAGAAGCAGCGGGCGGCGTCGAACGCGCCGCTGGTGGTCACGTGGCCCGAGAGCGTGAAGGCGGGCAAGAGCCCCGACGAGAGGGGCTACGACGTGGAGAACGACGAGGATCCGTACGGGGACGTGAGGCTGATGGCGGCGGACGACGAAAGGCCGCTCAGGAATTCGATGTTGAAGGAACGCTTCGAGAAGGAGCAGGGCTACCCGGTCAACCCGGACGGTGCGGACCTGACCAAGGGCGGCAGCCCGGCATACCCGGCGCAGAGCGGGTTCCGGCGCGGGAGCAAGGGGACGGTCGAGCCCGGGTATTTCGGCATATGGGCAAAGTGCCCGTCGTGGAGCGGGAGGCGCAGGTATCTCTTTTCGCTGGGCACGAACCTGAACAGCGACAGGATATCGTTCTACTACGACGGGAGGGCGCAGGAACTGGTGGGGGAGGTGGCGGGCCCCGACATGGAGCCGAGGCACGCGAAATTCCGGATGCGGTTCAGCCCGGCCGACGGGGACTGGTATCACCTGGCGATGAGGTACGCTGGCGACCGGCCCGGAGAGGTGGCGTTTTTCGTGGACGGGCGCGTGCCCGGCCCCGGGAGCGTGACGTACTGGATAGGCGACGACCCCGTGGGGAAGCTTGCGTCCGGAGTGACTGATTCCACGACGTCGATACAGCTCGACAACGACGCTTTCCTGAAAAGCGCCCAGCGCGGCGTGGTGCAGATAAACGGGGAGGTGATCGAGTTCAACAGCAGGTCGGGGAAGGTATTGTCGGACCTGAGGAGAGGGGCGCGCTACACGGTGGCGGAGAGCCACGACGCCGGCGACTACGTGATACCTTTCGGGTATTCCAACCCGATATCGGGGAATCTGCCGAGGGGCGGGGCGGTGGTGGTGGGGGACGCGGGGGCGTCGCCGACGTCGACGCTGGCAGACGACGTCGACGCAGCGGCGACAAGCATAGACCTGAATTCGACGGACGGTTTCCAGGAGAGCGGGTACGTGAGGGTCGGCGGCGAGTACATCTACTACGGGAGCCTGAGCGGAACGACGCTCAGCGAGTGCAAGCGCGGCGAGTGGGGGACTTCGGCGCGGGCGCACCCCAAGGGGCGGC
This sequence comes from Planctomycetota bacterium, assembly GCA_016930595.1. Taxonomy (GTDB): domain Bacteria; phylum Planctomycetota; class SZUA-567; order JAFGGJ01; family JAFGGJ01; genus JAFGGJ01. The sequence goes on along the minus strand of JAFGGJ010000017.1, from coordinate 11,251 downwards.
CGCTGAGGGTTTATTCGCTGCAGGTTTCGGCGCGGTCGGACTACAGGACGTCGGAGTACGTGTCGATCGAGGACCAGTCGGGCAAGGTCGAGTGGGTATATTTGGGGAGGATACTGCAGAACGGAGACAAGGTGTTCTTCTGCCCCAGCCTGGACCGGTTCAACAACCCGGGGACGTTCCGCGGGGCCCTTGGCACGGCGCCCATCGCCCACAAGGACCAGGAGAAGGCGGTGCCGGTGATGAAGCTTTCCGGCCCGCAGTGCGGGAACTGGGATCCCGTCTACAAGGAAACCGTGACGCTGATTGAAAACGAACACAAGGAGACGATGCGCCTGAACCGGGCGTATTCCCGCTACGGGCCCAACAAGGACGCCAGCGGGAACATCATAGGGTGGTGGCACACGTACTACGCTTCGACGGACAACTTTCCGACGAAGGCGATTGCCGGCGGGGCCAGGCTGGTGAAATTCCCGTCGGGCGAGATGCCTCTCGGTGCGGGGGGGCGTTTCTACGTGGCGGCAGAGCGCCAGGGGTCGAGCGAGCTGCAGGGGTACGTGGACGAGCTGAGGATGTGCGGAGGGCTGTCGTGCACGGGCATCCTGCCGCCCGAAGCCGACGTGGCGGCGAACGAGGCGCTGATAAACGTCCTGCCGGACTACGTGGCGTGGTCCGGGACGCTGCCCAACATGGATCCTCCGCCGAGCGGGCTGATGCGCATAGGCAGCGAATACATTTACTATCGGACGAGGGCGAGCAGCAGCTACCCCGTGAAATGGGGCAGCGAAGCGCAGTACGACAAGAAGCGGGACACCAGGAACATCGCCAACGCCTACCAGATGCAGGGATGTCTGCGCGGGGTGCTGGGATCGTCGGCGACGGGGCACGGGCCGGGCGAGCGGGTGGAGTTCTACGACGAGTACGCGATAAGCATACTGGCTGGGGCGCTGAGCGCCGAATCGGACAGCATAAGCGTGCTGGACGCCCAGATTTTTCCTGCGGCGGGTTACCTGATGGTGGGCAGCGAGGTGATCGGATGGACATCCAAGAGCGGCAATTCGCTGGAAGGCTGCGAGAAGCTGCACGGGAGGTTCGGCACGCCGGCGGGCGGGCACGGCGACGGCTCCATATGCATACCGATACCTTTCAGGTATCATTCCAGGTATATCAAGGAATACGACGGAGAGGAACTGGCTTATTTCGGGGCGGCGAGGGCCATAAGGGGGGCGGTATGGCAGACGCTGAGCTACAAGGTTGCGAACGCCGAGGGCGGCAGTTCGGCCAGCGACGACATGCAGTTGAGGCTGGCGCTGAATCCCGACAGGAAAGCCGGGTGGGATGAGAAAGCCGCGAACAAGCCGGACGGGCTGCTGGTGTTCACCCGGGACGGGAACCACCAGTTGCCGCGGATACGGGCCGACGAGGTGATTCTGCGGGCCTACTTCGAATACCTGCCCGGGGCGTTCAACGGCAACGGGTGGAAGCGCACGCTGCGGCTGGAAAACGTATTCCTGGGGTATTCGACGCCGCTGGTCGTCAGGAGAAACGATGTCATCGAGAAATGACCGGCGTGGTTTCACTCTCGTCGAGGTGCTTGTGGCGAGTTTCATCTTTGCGATGCTGGCGTCGCTGGCGCTGATGATCATAACGATGGTGACGGGCTCATGGGAGCGGCTGCGTTCCCGTACGGAGGCTTACCGGCACCTTGACATAGCCTGCAATGCGCTGGTGGACGATTTGAGGGCGGTGAACGGCGACAGCCTGGGGAGCATACAGGACGTGGCGTTCACGCGGTTCCTGGCGTACGTCGATTCGGACGGGAACCACGTTCTTGCGTTCACGAGGGCTTTCGGGCTGGGGAGAGAGCGCGCGAACTACATAACCGCCGAGCAGGGGGAAGACTATTTTGACTACCTGGGGATCAACGGGAGACCTGCCGGGAGCCTGCTGCCGCCCGACGGGGTGGCGGAAGTGGTGTACTTCGCCAGGGACGGGAACCTGTACCGTGCCCAGCGTGCTCCTGCGACGGGATCCTTTCAGGATCTGCTGAATCCGGCTCGAGCGCAGGCGGTGTCCGCGGGGATTCTGCGTTTTTCGGTCAGGTTCTGGGGACCGGACACGGAGTGGTGGGAGAAGCCGGTCGGCGAGGTGGACAAGCGGACGCTTCTGAAGAAGATGCCGCTGGTCGTGTGGGATTCGACAAGGGGCATCGGGAACCAGTTCAACGGTTTTCCGTATGAAGCCGGGCCGGATTCCGCCGCCGATCCCGGAGACGACGTTTTTCCGCACATGGCGGAGGTCGCCCTGGTGCTGGACGGCGGCAAGGCGCGAGCGGCGGTCCTGCGCAAAGGTCTGGGGCTGACGGACGGCGTGCTGTACACGTCGTCGACCAGCGGGATTCCCGGTCCGGACGTCTACCCGTACCTGTACCTGGACGGGGAGTGGGTAAAGTACGCCATCAAGGAGAAGAACTCGTTCATCGTGGAAAGAGGGGCGCTGAGTTCCACGGCGGCGCCGCATCCGGCTGGCACCAGGGTGCGATGGGGATACCCGGCGGCGTTCAGGGTTTACATACCGGCGGGCAAAGATGCGTATGACACGGGCGAGTCCGCCCGGGGGGGAGCCAGGTGAGGAACAACAGGGGCTATTCGCTGATCGAGCTGCTGATAGCGGCGGGGATCTTCGCCCTTGCCGTTCCCGGGGTGCTGGCGATTCTGTCGACGGCGGGCAACGCGCACAGGATTTCCATCCACAGGACGCGGATGGCCCTGCTGGCGCAGACCGTTCTGGACGAGGCGCGCCACACGGCGCACATGGGCGGGGAAGTAGACCAGGTTGAAAACGAGGAGCACAGCCTGTTCCCGGGGTACCATTATGACGTGACCACCTGGCCGCTGGACCTGTACGGGAGGGAACAGTTGGTGGAGGTGGTAATCAGGTGGTATGAGCTGGGCCGTGCGCCGGCGGCGAGAGGTTCCGTCGACGAAGGCGTTGAAGGGGTGGCGTATTATACTATCATCTGTGTGAAGTGAGGAAATCACGGGATGGCCGATACGATGAAGATCGAACCGCGTTCGGGGATCGATGCCTGCGTGCGAGTGCCGGGGTCCAAGAGCATCACCAACCGGGCCATGGTTCTGGCGGGGCTGGCGGAGGGGGAGACAGTCCTGGATGGAGCGCTGTCGGCGGACGACACCGGCCGGATGCTCGGCGCCCTGGCGGCGCTGGGCTTTGCCGTCGCCGTGGATGACACGGGCGAGAGGATCGCGATAATCGGCGAGGGGGGGCGTATTCCGGCGAAGGAGTGCGATATCTATGCCCACCAGGCTGGGACGGTGATGCGTTTTATGACCGCCGTGGCCGCACTGGGCGAGGGCCCGTACAGGCTGGACGGGGACTCGAGGATGAGGCAGCGGCCGATAGGGGCGCTTGCGGATGCGCTGATTAGGCTGGGGGCGGAGATTGCATATGAGGGAAGGGATGGATATCCGCCACTTATGGTGAGGGGGCCTGCGGCCGGTGGCCGCGTTGAGCTTGACGCGTCGATATCGAGCCAGTTCGTGTCGGCGCTGCTGCTCATGGGCCCGGCGCTTAAGGGAGGGCTGGGCGTCACGTTGAAAGGCGGCGTGACGAGTCGTCCATTCATTGACATGACGCTCGCCATGATGCGTTCGTTCGGAGCGGACGCGTCGTGGGGCTCCGGGGACGAGATAGGAGTCCGCGAAGGTTCCTACGACGTGCCGTCCGGCGGTGAGTACAGGGTCGAAGGCGATGCGACGGCGGCGAGTTATTTCTGGGCGGCGGCGCTGATTACCGGCGGCAGCGTGCGTGTGGAGAACGTCCATGCCGGCGGCCTCCAGGGGGACACGGCGTTTGTGGAGGTGCTTGGGGAAATGGGCGCGTCGGTCAAGGCGGACGGCGTGGGGGGGATCACGGTGTCTGCGGGAAGGGATTTCAAGGGCGTTGAAGCGGACATGAACGCCATTCCCGACTGTGTCCAGACGCTGGCGGTGACGGCGCTGTTTGCCGAGGGGCCTACGCGCGTAGAGAACGTGGGGAACCTGCGCGTTAAGGAGACCGACCGCCTTGCGGCCCTGGAAACCGAACTGGCGAAACTGGGAGCGAGGGTGACGGCCGGCGCCGACTGGATCGAGATCGACCCCGGGGAAGGTCCTCTCCACGGGGCGGTGCTTTCCACCTATGGCGACCACCGTATGGCCATGTCTTTAAGCCTGGCGGGGCTGCGGATACCCGGGGTGGAGATCGAGAATCCGGAATGCGTCGGCAAGACGTTTCCGGGTTTTTTCGATGTGCTCGGGCGCCTGTGAAATGAATGCCGCGCTTCCCGTCCCTCCTTTTACCGGGGCGTACATACACGTGCCGTTCTGCCGGAAGAAGTGCGACTACTGCGCTTTTTATTCGGTGCCGTTCGACGACGGGGCCGCCGGGCGGTGGACGAAAGCGGTGCTCCGTGAAATGATGTGGTGCGCCGATCCTGAGGCGGCCACGCTGTACGTGGGCGGGGGCACTCCGACCGTGCTGCCGGCGGAGCTTCTGGAGAGGCTGCTCAGGGCGGCGAAAGAGGCCTTTCCCCAAGCGGTTGAATTCACGGTCGAAGCGAACCCGGACTCATTTACGCCCGGGAAGGCGGCGGTGCTCAAGCAGTACGGCGTTACGCGGGTAAGCCTGGGGATACAGTCCATCGAACGGGACGTGCTGGAACGAGTCGGCAGGAGAGGCCCGGCGCCGGAAGTCGACCTGGTGCTTTCGACGGCGGAGGCGGCGGGTTTTGATCCCGCCGAGCTGTCGTTCGACGTCATGTTCGGTGTAGGGGGCCGGCCCGGCAGGGACATTGCAGGCACGGTTGAGGCCGTCATTTCGGCAGGAGTGGGGCACGTGTCGCTCTACGCTTTGACGGTGGAGGATGGGACGCCCCTGGCCGAACGTAATCCCGGGGCGGCAGCGGACGACGAGGCGTGTGCGGAGGAGTACATGCTTATCGACGGAATGCTGACGGCGGCGGGCTTTCACAGGTATGAACTGTCCAACTACGCGAAACCGGGCATGGAATGCATTCACAACCTGAATTACTGGAAGGGCGGCGAGTGGATCGGCATCGGGCCGGGGGCTTCGGGCACTCGCCGCAGGGACGGCTGCACGATCCGGGTTCAGAACCTGCCCGACGCGGCTGCGTACACGGAAGCGCTGGTGGGAGGCCGCGAGCCGCCGCGGAGCGCCGAGAGGCTTTCCGAGGACGAGGAGATGGAGGAAGAAGTGTTTCTGCGGCTGCGGCTGGCGGAAGGGCTGGACATCGGAGCGTTTGAAGCCGGTTACGGCGCAGGGGCGGCGTCGCTTCTGGAGGCCGCTGCAGGACGTCTGGCGGGATCAGGGCTGCTGAACGTCGCGGACGGGAAGATAATCGTGCCGCTTGAGCAGGTCATGCTGAGCGACGAGATAACGGTGGAATTGCTGGAAGCCGTGCGGCCGTAAGGGTTCACCAGCCTTTCAGCGCGGGCCGGGTGCGCCGCCGGTTTCCGCCCGTGCCGGAGCTATTCCCAGTTGGGCAGCGACCAGTAGCTTTGGAAATTAGACATGTTGTAGAGCGGCGGGCGCTTGGGGCGGTACTTCCTGCCCGCCTGGACGGCGGCGTCGGTGTGGTATATCCAGATACGATCATAGTCCCACACCATCAGTTCATCCAGGCCGTCGCCGTCGAAATCGTAAGCGAAGGCGCAGAATCCGGGGCCGCCGTCGTCCGGCAGCGGTACCACCATGTCGCCGTCGCCGTCCATCAGCCCGCCGCCGAAACCCTGCGCCGGCCGCATCCCCGACAGGAACATCAGCTCAGTCCCGGAGCCGTCCCAGTTCACCGGCTGAAGGGTCGCTCCGACCACAGGGTAGTCCCTGGTCCATATTTTCTTGAGGGTCGAGTCGAAGAGTGAAACTATGCCTGGGCTCCCGTGATAGAGCACAGTAGCGACGCAGGTGCCGGGCACATCTTTTCTGAATTTACCCAGTGAGAGCCTCTGGACGTGTCCCATCACCCGCTGACGTATCGCGTAGCCCGGTGTAAGCGCCAGGAGGCCGTCTTCGCCGGCGGACATCAGTATCCGCACCGGGCCGTTGCCTTCGTCGTCGAGCGGCACGACGCCGGCGTACGTGGCGTCCTGGTGGTCCTGGAGGCAGACTCTGCCGACCAGTCTGCCGTTCGGCGAGAGGTGGTGGTATCCCGCCAGGACGTCGTCACGTCCGTCGCCGTCGAAGTCGTACGGCTGGGGGAAGTGGCCGTGCGAAGTGACGTCCCGCCACAGTTCGTTGAATTTTTCGTCCATGGCTACAAGCATGTGGTAGTGGTCGGTTAGCAGAACGTTGCTTCTGCGGCCTTTTCCGGCGAGGTCCGCGAAGCATATAGCGGAGGGGACCACGGTCGGTCCGGTATCGCTGAAACCGGCGCCCCAGTCCAGGATGTTTTCCTTGAAGACCTTGGGATAAGGCGACATCGGAGGCAATTCCGCTTCATGCTTTAATTTGCCCGTCGAACCCTCAAGGATCATCAGTTTGTCCTGGAAAGAGCAGACGACTTCGTTCCTGCCGTCGCCGTCGATATCGTGTATCTGGGTGGGAGTATCGCCGGAGGATTCCATTTCCGGTTTGCCAGAGGGCTTGCCGAGCTGCCACAGCACTTCGCCTTTCGAGGACATGGCGGTAAGGCATCCTGTGCCGCGTTTCTCGTAACTGTTGGTCTGTATCAGGAGGAAGTCGCAGGTTCCGTCGCCCGTCAGGTCGCCGATACGAATTCTTCTGCCCGCGCCGAACCTGGGCGTGTCGTACTTTTTCCAGACGACGGGCCTGCCGAAGCGGGCGCGCTTGGATGTGAGGCGGGCTTCCTTTTCCTTTTTTTGCGCGGCATAGCGGGCGGTCTCCCCCCGGAGCGCCCTGACGGTTACGGGTCCGAATTCGCTGGGCCTGGCGCCGACGAAGCCCACGCATCCATGGGTGTACCATCCGTCGTCGGCTTCCAGATCGATGCCGGCCACCGACGCCTTGATACGGCTGCCGCGCACTTCGACATGGAGAGAATACTTCACGCCGAGCTGCGGTTGAAAAGGCTTCCATGCCAGCGTATCCCAGACGTTTTCCACGCGCCGGAGTATCTTTGCATAACCGTCTTCGTCTATGCACGCGGCATAGTAACGCTGTGCGTCCAGGAACCTGAAGATGATACCCGCCGGGCCGCCCCAGCCGTCCCCCGGCTCGCGCAGGCGCAGCCAGCTTTCGACGGACACGTCCTGCCAGTCGTAGTCACCCTTTGCGAGCGACACGTTATCGTACACGAGGGCCGTGGCATTGCTGCGTACCAGTTTGCCTTCACCGGTTTCAACGACTTCCCAGGGGTCTTTCCCGATATCCCAGTTGCCGATTTTGCGCATCCATCCGCCGAGGTTGTCATCGGGATGGGCCGGCTGGGCGTGCATTTCACGGAAGGCCCCGTCCACCACTTCCTTTATGAGTCCCGGTCGAAGCGATTCGAACCTGTCATCCATCAGAAGGCCCCTGCGGCTCATTTTTCACCTCCGTGCTTCCGTTTGCCGGATTGTAGAACTCCCCGCACGCCGTGTCAACAACAGCGCGCCGCATATTCCGACGAACCGGTCCGTGGAAAGTTCCGTGCGTGTGGATTTCGAGGGATTTGGTAAACTGTAAGACGATTGGAGGCTTTTCATGCCCGCACCTGTGTTGAAGAGCAGTCCGGCAGTAAGTCGTTACCCCGGCAATCCGGTCCTGAGAGCTGCGGACGTTCCGTATCCTTCCGGCCTGGTGTTCAATGCCGGGATCACCAGGTGGCAGGGTCGTTATGTCATGGCTTTTCGCAACGACGTCTGCGCGCAGGGCGACCCGCACGTGCACGAGACGAACATCGGCCTTGCGCGGAGCGAAGACGGCGTCGCCTGGGAAGTCGCGCCCGAGCCGTGTTTTTCCATGAAGAGCGAGGAGATCAGCCGGGCCTACGACCCGCGCCTCAGCGTGATCGACGGCCGGTGCTACATGTGTTTTGCCGTCGATACCCGCCACGGCATACGCGGGGGCATTGCCGTCACCGACGACTTTACCGGCTGGGAAGTTCTCAGCATGACGGCTCCCGACAACCGCAACATGGTGCTTTTTCCGGAGAGGCTGGACGGGCGGTTTCTTCGCCTGGAAAGGCCCTTTCCCATCTATGGCCGAGGCGCGCCGGAGAACTTCGATATCTGGTTTGCGGATTCGCCCGACTGCCGTTACTGGGGGAACAACCGGCTTGTCCTGGGCTCAGAACAGGTTGCGTTCGCCAATTCCAAGATAGGCCCTGCCGCACCGCCGGTCAGGACTGCTGCCGGCTGGCTTACCGTATTCCACGCCGTGGACAAGCACGACGACTGGGAGCTGCCGAGCTGGCATGCGGGGTGGAAGAAACGCTACACTGCCGGCGTGATGCTTCTGGACCTGCAGAAGCCGTGGCAGGTCACCGGCATATCGCCGGAACCGCTTATTGCTCCGGAATCAGCCTATCCTTACGAAACGGAAGGCTTCCGCGGCAGCGTCATCTTCCCCTGCGGATGCGTGTTGGAAGATTCGGGCGAAGTGAAAATCTACTACGGCGCCGCCGACACCGTGGTCGCTCTCGCCACGGCCGACGTCGCCGACCTTATCGCTTTGTGCAGCGGACGGGCGCCGTAAGGCAGCCGGCGCGCTATATCCCGAAATCCTTGCAGACGTACTTCACCCGCGCGATTTTTCGTCTTGCCTGCGCCATGAGCACCCGGTTTTCGATATCTTCGGGATCCCAGTTTTCCAGGAGTTGTTCCCGCATGCGCTGCAGGGCGGCCGCGTGTGCCGAGTCGGCCGAGAGATCCTTCGTTTCGTGAGGGTCTTCGCGCAGGTCATAAAGTCGTTCTTCGGCAGTGTGATTATAGACGTACTTGTAATCGCCGTTCACCAGGAACGCCCGCGGGTGGTTCCATCCTTCACCTTCGAATTCGCCGAACACCGTCCCGCCCCTGAAATCAGCCGGACGCCCTTCCAGCAGGGGGAGCAGCGAGTGTCCGTCAAGGGGGAGGGGGTCTGGCAGCGCGGTTCCGGCCCATTCCAGGAGGGTGGGGTACAGGTCCACCAGAGACACGGGCGTGGCAACGCGCTTTCCCTTTTCGTACTTTCCCGGCCACCGCACTGCGAGGGGCACTCGGACCGAGCTTTCCAGCAGAGTCACCTTGCCCCACATCCCGTGCTCTCCGGCCATTTCCCCATGGTCGCTGAAATAGAGGACTATGGTGTCGTCGGCAAGACCGGTTTCTTCCAGGCAGTCCAGTATCCGTCCGGCGTACTCGTCGAATTCCGTTATCAGCGACCAGTACACTTCCCGTGCGTTCCGTATCTGCCCATCGGTCAGTCTGGCCGGTTCACCATAGTACTGCTGCATGTACCTGTCGCACGTATCGCGGCCTTCACCCGTCCGGTTGAAGGGCAGGTCGCCCTTGCCGCGATAGCGGCCGAGTATATCGGGCCGGGCTTTCCACGGGGGATGCGGCAGGACGAACGCTGCGCAGACAGCCCAGGGCTTCGGCGAAGAGGCCCCGGCTTTTTCCCTGATTACCGCCAGGGTCGCCTTGAGCACTTCGAAATCCTTCCGGAAGACCGGGTCGCGTTCCGGGACATCCGGTCCTGCGTCGATGAGCTGGGGCTGCATGTCGCCGTCCGTGTACGGCAGCGGTGCGGTCCAGTCGTGGCTTGTCCGCAGGCCCCACGAATAGAAACTCTCGCCGCGTTGATTCCCTTCGAGGACCGGGCGCCTGTCGAAACCGTACATTTTCTGGTACCCGTTGAAGTGCATCTTTCCTATGAGGGAAGTTTCATAGCCTGCGTGGCTCAGCATGTGCGCCCATGTCACCGTATCAGGCGGCATGGCCGAAGTGTTGTTCCACATGTCTATATTATGGCAATGCAGCCCCGCCATGAATGACTGGCGGCTGGGCGAACACAGCGGGCTGTTGCAGTATGCCCTGTCGAACGTGACTCCTTCGGCGGACAGCCTGTCGAGATTGGGTGTCTCTACCATTCCGTGGCCCATGAATCCGGACATGAAAGCATTATGCTCGTCGGAAAAGAGCATGAGTATGTTCGGCTGTTTTCCCCCGGACGGGGTATTTTGCTGAGCAGTGATTTCGTCGCCGGCGCCCATGGTTTGTCCTTTCGGCGTACTCGGGGATTCCCGTATTACATGCCGGCGGCTTTCACGACTGCCCGGCCCATTTCCGCACAGCGGTTCAGGACGTTGGCATGAGGCATCCCGTTGCTTTCCACCGGTTCGCCCACCTGCGTCCCGACCAGTTTGAACAGTTCCTGCAGGGGGCCGCGCACCTTGCCCCCGCCGCCGTGCGAATAAAACAGCCCGTAAGTTTTACCCCGCAGGCCTGGCATCCGCTGCAGTTCGGACGCGATATAGTGGTCGTCCACGAACACTTTCAGCCCTCCGGCAATGTAACTATAGTAGTCCGGAGAACCGAATGCCGCGCAATCATACTCGGCAAAATCCGTTATATCGAAACGGCCTTCATTAGTGTTGAAGAGGGTCACTTCCGCTCCGGCTTCTTCCATGCCTTTTGCGACAGCTTCCGCCATCTTCTTTGTATTGCCTTTTTCCTGCGAATGATAAAGCACCAGTGCCTTCACGTGCAGGTCCTCCTTTTGTATTAGATGTGTCAGCGTCCGAACGCGAGGCTGGCGGCATATCCCGCCGCTATCGCCCCGGCGATTATGTACATCAGCGGTTTCACGTGATGCGCCTTGCCCCGGACCAGTTTCAAAGCCACGTACGATATGAAGCCCACCGCCAGGCCGTCGCTTATGCTGAACGTCAGCGGCATCACTATCATCGTCAGAAAGGCCGGCAAGCCTTCCGTGACGTCATCCAGGTCTATTTTCCGGAACACCTTGACCATCTGGAAACCGACGATCACAAGGGCCGCGGAGGTCACCGGGTACAGGTACAGCGTGGTTTCATGGGGGCCGTTCGCCAGTATGATCACGTGTTTCAGCGGTACCGGGCTGGCGAACACGGCTACGAGCTTCAGGAGCGGCAGAGACAGGAAAAAGAGCAGCCCCGTCACCAGGGCGGCCAGGCCGGTTCTTGCTCCGGCAGATACTCCCGCCGCGCTTTCTATGTAACTCGTCACCGTGCTTGTTCCCAGGAGCCCTCCCGCAACGGTGCCTGCCGCGTCCG
>JAFGGJ010000096.1 GCA_016930595.1 Planctomycetota bacterium | reverse complement strand
TCAAAACTCACCAATTCCGCGCCAAACCCGCGCCGAATTGCGATCCTGTAGACGTTTTCGGGCCGTTTTCACGCGTGTGTCGTATACTTTTATAGTAGATTCGGACGTCTGGCACGGAATTTGCTACATGCCGGAAGGACCCGCGGGACAGCGGCCCCGCCGGCGGTACAATACCGGCTGGAGCGGACGTTGGAAGAAGTGTCCTACAAGGTGGATGCGGCTTCGGCCGGGATGCGGCTGGACAGGCTGCTGAGGCGGCTGCTGCCCGATATGCCTCTGTCGCATATACACAGGATGATCAGGAAGAAGCAGGTGAGGGCGGGGAAGAAGCACCCGAAGGCCGAAGGGCGGTTCGAGGAGGGCGAGACGCTGCTGCTGTTCCTGGATCCGGCCGACGCTGAAGCGCTGCGCACGAGGCTGGCCGGCGCCGGCGGCAAGGCCGCGAACGGCGGCCGGAAAACGGGAACGGTCCGGGTGCTCCACGACGACGGGGACGTGGCGGCGTTCGACAAGCCGGCGGGGACGGCGGTGCATCCAGGGTCCGGGCACAGGCTGGAAGACACGCTGCTGGGAGAGCTCTACGCCGTGTACGGGGAGGGCGGGGCGGTGTTCCGGCCCGGGTTCGCGGGGAGGCTTGACAGGGACGCGTCGGGGGTGCAGCTTGCGGGAATATCGCCGGCGGGGCTGAGGGGGCTGGAAGCGCTGTCCCGGGAGCGCAAGATACGTAAAACGTATATCGTGCTGGCGCGCGGCGGAGCGGAGGAGGGGGAGGAGGGGACGATAAGGGCCGGACTGGAGGATTCCGGGCGGGGCGGAGCGAGGATGAAGGCGGTGAGCGGCGGGGGGGCGCAGGCGGTGACACATTACCGGGTGACCGGCAGGCTCGGCGACGGGGCGCTGCTGGAAGTAACGCTGGAAACGGGCAGGCGGCACCAGATACGGGCGCACCTTGCCGCGGCGGGGATGCCCGTGGCGGGCGACGTGAGATACGGGGATCCGGAGTGGAACGCCGGGCTGCGAAGAAAGGGCCTGAAAAGGCTGTTCCTGCACTGTGCGAGGGCTGAGTTCGAACACCCGGTGACGGGGAAGAAGGTGACGGTGCGATCGGAGCTGCCGGGGGAACTGGCGGGGTACGCCCGGGGAGCCGGAGGGGCGTCCCGGCGGGAAGAGGGGAAACGCGGGAGAGGATCTGGCAAGGCGAGGAGGAGACCATCATGAGGAGTATCTATCCGGCGGCCGCGATGCTGGTCGTGCTGGCGGCGGCGGTGCAGACCCCTGGCGGGGAAAGGAAACCCGGGCGTGCGGAGATACGGAAGGGACCGGACTTCCCGAGGATAGCGAACTGCTACGGGGCGCGTATTTCCGCCGGGTCGGCGGCCGCGGAGGTGGAATTCGTGGCGAAGTACGACCTGTGTATCGGCGGGTTCTGGGGCGTGGACGCTGCGGATCCGGAGAAGGTCGAGAAACTGAAGGGACTGCTGTGCCGGCTGAAGGAAGCGAATCCGAAGTCGATACTGCTGGACTTTTCGTGTTCGGCGCCGTACGTGCGCGTGAACAGGCGGGAAGGGTTCCCGGAGGACGGGTTCCTGCTGCAGCCGGACGGGTCGCGCATAAACGGGTGGCCCGGGACGGAGATGATAGACCTGACGAACGAGAAGGTGCTGGACTGGCTTGCGGAGCGGTGCGAGGATTCGGTGAAGACGCTGGGGTTCGACGGGGCGTTCATAGACTGCATGGGGCCGCGGTTCGACGGGTGGGCGTGCGAGATAGCGACGGGGAAGGCCTGGTCGGTGGACCTCGACCACGACGGCAAAGCCGAGAAAAGAAGCGAGCTGGACGGGATCTGGAGGGAGGCCAAGGAAAGGCTGGCGGCGAAGATCCGGGAGCGGCTGGGCGCCGGCAAGGTGTTCATGGGGAACCAGGCCGGGGAGGGGAATTTCGAGCGGGTGAACGGGATACTGTTCGAGGACAACCTGGACTACGTGCTGGACGGCGGCGCCGACTGGCGTGACATAGTGACGCGGTACCTCCACTGGACGCGGACTCCATGCCGTCCAAGCATAACGACGATAGTGTCGAGTTCGGGGATCGAGCCGCCGTACGAGATGTGGCGGCTGCCGAAGGAAGAACAGGAAGCCTACTGTGAAAAGGGGAGGAAGCTGCTGAGAAGGATGAGGTTCGGGCTGGCGACGACGCTGCTGGGAGACGGCTATTTCGCCTACGACCTGCATACCCGCGCCCGCGGGCAGCACTGGTGGTACGATGAATACGACGCTCCGCTGGGGTACCCGAGGGCCGAGGGGAAGGAATACCCGGACGGGACATGGAGGAGGGATTTCGACGGGGGGACGTCGGTGGTGAACCCGACGATATACGACGTGGAGGTGAAGACGGCGGGGAGGATGCGGGACGTGTCGAGCGGGAAGGTGTCGAGGAGGTTCATCGTGCCGTCGCTGGACGGGCGGATACTGGCGCGCACCCGGGAGCGGGAGCGGGAGGGAGCGAAAGAGCCGGACCCGAAACCGCTCTTCACGCGGGACGGGCCGGAAAAGACGGTGGAGCGCGACGGGAAGATACTGTACAGGCTGGAGAACGGATGGAGGGCGCTGTTCGGTGCGGACGGGACTCTTGCAACGATGGACTGCGACAGGCGGCTCATCGCGATGAAGGTACGGCCGGTGATAGTGAGCAGCGAGGCGTGGAAGGATTTTGCGGCCGCTGGAGCGTCGCACGAGGCAGGGGACGGAGAGCTGTCTTTTAGCGGCAGGAGGACGGAAGGAGAGAAGGCGATAGGCTACGTGATGCGGTGGAGCGACACGGGGGAGGGGATAAGGCTGGGGCTGGAGATGACGGCGGAGAGCGACGTGCACGTGCACGCGATGCGCGTGCAGGTGGATTTCCCCGTGGAGATGTTTGCAGGGGGGCGTGCGACGGCGCCGGACCAGGACGTGAAACTGCCGGCGGAGAAGAAGACGTCGGCGTGGATGGCGGACGATTTCACGGACATGCTGGTGGCCGACGGGGAAGGCAGGACGAGGGTGAGGGTGCTGACGTCGAGGAACGCCGTGCTGAGAGACGAGCGGGTGTACGGGGGATCATCGTACAGGATGTCGGTCGAGTTCCCCGGCGGGGACTACAAGGCCGGGCGGAAATGGGAGGCGGCGGTGGAGCTGCGGCGGGAGAAGTAGGCGCGGGAAGGGCTCACGCGGAGTCGAGGTGGAATTCCCGGGTGTTGCCGTCGGCGCCGTCGAGCGTGCCGCGGCGGCGGTGTATAATGTCGGCGTGACCGGAACGGAGACGGAGCAGGGCGGATGACGGGAAGCGTCAGCAAGTGGCGGAGGGTATACAACCGCCTGAAGAGGCAGGCGCTGGTGCTGCCGCCCGGGACGCCGATAGGGAGGACGATCCAGCAACTGGCGGCGGATTTCGGGGTGAACCACAAGACCGTGTGCCGTGCGGTGGCGTTGCTGCAGACGGAGAACATCATAGAGGCGAAGCCCGGGATAGGGCTGAAGGTGCATCCGGGCAGGTCGGCGGTGAAGGAGCAGGGCCAGTACATTCTCTACGTATGCCGGCATACGGATGATTCGGGGTTCGAATCGGGCGTACAGGAGGCGGTGCGGGCGAAAGCGGAGGAGAGCGGGTTCAACATGAGGCCGGTGGAGGCCGAGGACGTGGCGGACATAGTGCCGCTGGTGGAGGCGAGGATGGTGGCGGGTGCCCTGGTCAGTTTCTTTCACCTGAAGCAGAGTCTCAGGGCGGCGTTCCGCAGGCTGGCGAGGCTGAACGTGCCCGTGGTGACTATAGACGAGGAGGCGGAAGGCTGCGACGGGGTGCTGTTCGACAACCGGTCAATAGGGAGGCTGGTGGGGCGGCGGCTGGCGACGCAGAAGTCCTTCAAAAGGATTATGATACTGTACAGGGAATCTTACGCCCAGCCCGAATACGAGAGGGAGTGCGGGATACGGGAAGTGTTCGACGAGATGAAGGTGCCGCATGAGCGGGTGATGTGGGTGAGCGGGGAGATGGGGCCCGTAAGCACGGTGCTGACGACGTACTGGGAGCAGGGGATGGAATTCGACGCGGTGTATTTTCACGGCGTGAGCACGGCGGCGGTGCTGAGAGAGATATGCGAAACGGCCGGCATACCGGTACCTTACATGATATCGAGCGGGATCCGGCTGGCGCTGGACATGTACAAGGTGGACGGGGTGCGGGTGCCGGTGTCCAGGATAGGGGAGATCGCCGCGGGGCTGCTGCTGGAGCGGCTCAGCCGTCCGGACGCCGAACCCCGGGTGGAGGTTGTCGAGGGGAAGATGTACTACCCGGGCGGGGAGCGCGCGGAACGAAAAGATACCATTTAGGTTATTCCCATTTTTGGGTTCGCGGGGTGTTGCGGAAGTGGGTTATTCCATATCGGCGCACATGTGCGCAAAAATAGTCCGCGGAACGGCGGTCCGGGGGGTTGCCCGGGAGGGCGAATCACGCGACCATGAAGGGTGAAAGCGCCGTTATCCGGCGCGAATGGAGGTGAGGAATGAGAAGGCTGTGCGGGCTTGCAGCGGTACTGGGGATCTTCTGGGCGGCGCCGGGGTCGGCGGGGATAGTGCACGGGCCGTACCTGCAGCCGACGGACGACATGGAGACGTCGGTGGGGATCATGTGGACGTGTTCCGGTTCTTCGGGCGGGACGGTGAAGTACGGAATAAGCAGCGTCAACGAGAACACGGCGACGACGGCGGCGGGCACCACGCACTACCGTAAACTGACGGGTCTGACTGCGGGGACGACGTACAAGTACCAGGTGATATGCGACGGGACCACGACGCCGGAGTACGCGTTCAGGACGTCGTCTGCGACGCAGGAGCGGCGGATAATAGTCCTGAGCGACGTGCACGCGCAGCCGGGCGGCTGGCAGACGCAGCAGGCGCACATGCTTCCGGACATGCTGGCGTTCGACCCGGACGTGGTGGTGATGGCCGGCGACAACGTGCAACTGGGAGACGTGCTGGCGGACTACGACGCCATGTTCGAGACCTACAGGGAGCTGTTTGCGACGGCGATAACGGCGCCGGCGGCCGGCAACCACGAATGGAATTACGACACGGGCCTTGTGATATACGCCGGGATGTGGAGCCTTCCGGAGAACTGCGCGGCGGCGCCGGAGAAGAACTACTACTTCGATTACGGCGGGATCCGGTGGGTGATGGTGAGCAACGTGGATTACGCGGGCAACGAGACGTGGGTGCAGAACGCCCTGACGAGCGGGGCGAGTTTCCGGGTGGCGACGACGCACTACCCGATCTACCTGTCGTGCGAATTCGACGACGAAATGGCTGGCAACATAAGCGACGAAGGCTGGAAAGTGACGATGCGGAGCACGTTCGAGGCGACTGGTACCGACCTGCATCTTGCGGGCCACAGGCACCTGTACCACAGGACGTTCCCGGTGCTCTCGACGGAGACGTCACCGGCGTGCGTGCCGGCGATCGGATCGGGATGGGGCGGGCCGGAGACGAGCGAGACGACGAACTACACGGATCCGCTCGGCACCATATACTTCGAGTTGAGTTCGATGTATTTCGAGGAGAGCGGGGCGATATACCAGAGGCCGTTCTTCGCCGCGGTGGGCCCGGAACTGGGCGACGGGGGCAAGGACTGGGTGGGATATTCGACGATCGTGGTGAACACGAACGTACTGACGTACGACAACTACGTGTATTCCCGCGACGGGACGATAAAGAAGGACCTCGTGGACCACTTCGTGCTGGACAAGTCGGGGCTCGCGTCGATATCCGGCACGGTGACCGAAGGCGGGGCTCCGCTGGCCGCCGTCAAGGTATCCGTGGACGGATCGCACTTCGGGTATACCAACGCCTCCGGGAACTATACGATACCCGGCCTGTCGGACGGGTCCTACACGGTGACTCCGACGAAACTCGGCTACACGTTCACGCCCGCATCGACGGGGGTGGCGATATCAGGCGGCGACCAGACGGGGGTCAATTTCACGGCGTCGGCGTCGGGCGGGACCATCGTGCTGCAGAAGGGCCTGGACGGCTACACGGAAGTGAAAGACAACATGCTGCGCTCGGACAGCCCGGACGGCCAGTACGGCGACCACGAGGAGATACGGACGGTGATGTCGGGCGGGAGTCCGAACCGTGTGGCGATAATCGAATACGACCTGTCGATGATAGCGTCGGGCGCGGTCGTGAGCAGCGCCACGCTGCAGATATACCTGATGAACAAGGCCGGTGCGGGCAACCTGCACATAGGCACGCTGGGGTGTTACTGGGAGGAGATGTCGTCCACGTGGAACCAGCCGAGGGACAGCTACACGTGGCCGGGAGGGAACGCCGTGGCGGCGTCGACGGAGTTCGGGTCGATACCGCAGCCGGGGTCGGGATGGGTGAGTTTCACCGTGACGAGTGCGGTACAGGCGTGGGTGGACGGGACGACGAACAACGGGTTCTGCATCTGGGGGGATGACACGATAGACAACCGGTACTGGTCGTCGGACTACGCCGCGGACGCGTCGCTGCGGCCGAAACTCACGGTGACGTACGCCGGCGCCGCGCCGGACACGACGGCGCCTTCGATAACGGCGTCGTCGGCGGTGCTTTCGGGCACGGTGACGGACGACAGCGGGCCGGTGCCGTCGGTCACCGTGGGCGGGACGACGGTAAGCGTTACGGCCGGGGCATGGACTTCGCCCGCCACTGCGCTTGCCGGGAACCCGGCGACGGTGCCGGTGACGGCGGAAGACGCTTCGGGGAACATCAGGACGGTCAACGTGACGTTCGCACACTAGCCGGAGCACTGCAAGCCCGCCGCAGCACCAGACTGTGGCGGATGTGGACGAGGGCACGGAGGCGCGCCTGCCGATGTGCCCTCGTTCTTTGCGGTGACAGGCAAGCGGGTGGCCGGCGCTCGTTTCAGGGTATAATGGACGGCGTCCTGGCGGAAACGGGGCGCGGTGTATGAAGAAGAAAGAGATGATGAGGCTGGGCGTACCGCGGGGGCGTCCGCTGGATGCGGCGGTGGATGCGCTGAAGGCGGCGCTGCGCGCCGGGGCCGGGAAGAACGAACTGGGGGGGCTGCTGGAGAAGGTGGCGAAGGCGCCGGGCGAATACCTGGACGACGCGGTATTCGGCCGCCTGGCGCGCGAGATCGAAAAGAGCCGGGAGGCCAGGGCGGCGTTTGTGGAGCGGTCTGCTCCGGCGCCGTGCAGGATCTGGGGAGAGGGCCACGAGCCGGAAGCCCTGCGGCAGATGGAGAACGCGTGCCGGCTGCCGGTGTCTGTCCGGGGGGCTCTCATGCCGGACGCGCACCTCGGCTACGGTCTGCCGATAGGCGGGGTGCTGGCGACGAGGGACAGCGTGATCCCGTACGCGGTGGGCATGGACATAGCATGCCGGATGAAACTGACGGTGCTGGACATGCCCGTGAGGGTCCTGGAAGACGACGGCGAAAGGCTGAAACGCGTACTGGAGAGAGAGACGTGTTTCGGAGTGGGGGGCGGGTTCCGGAACAGAAAGCAGCACCCGGTGATGGACGGGGACTGGACGGTGTCGCCGGTGACCCGCCGGATGAAGGACAGGGCCTGGGAGCAGCTCGGCAGCAGCGGCGCCGGCAATCATTTCGTGGAGTACGGGATACTGGAGGTGGAGCGCGGCGGACTGGGCGTTGCGCCGGGCCGCTACCTTGCGGTGCTGAGCCACGGCGGCAGCAGGGGGACGGGCGGCGAAACGGCGACTCACTACAGCCGCGTCGCCATGGACGCGCACCGGGAGCTGCCGCGAGAGCTGTCGCACCTGGCCTGGCTGGACCTGGACAGCGAGGCCGGGCAGGAATACTGGCTCGCGATGGAACTGATGGGGAGGTACGCCGCCGCGAACCACAGCCTGATACACGGCGGGATAGCGCGGTCCCTTGGCGCCGGAGTCCTGCTCGATATCGAGAACCATCATAACTTCGCGTGGAAGGAGAAGCACTACGGCGAGGACGTGGTGGTTCACAGGAAAGGCGCGACACCGGCGGGCAGGGGTGCTATCGGGATAATCCCCGGGTCGATGGCCACGCGTGCGTTCGTCGTGCGCGGAAAAGGGGAGGCGGAATCGCTGGACTCGGCGGCCCACGGGGCGGGGAGGCGGATGAGCCGCAAGCAGGCGCTGGCGACGTATTCGTGGAAAGACCTGAAAGCGTATCTTGCGGAAAGGGGCGTGACGCTGATTTCAGCGGGCCTGGACGAGGCGCCGATGGCGTACAAGGACATAGAGGATGTGATGGAGGCGCAGGCGGACCTGGTGGAAGTCCAGGCGCATTTCCAGCCGAAGATAGTGAAAATGGCGCCCGGGAAAGGGCGGGGCTGAGCCGGAGGCGGGCGGGTTGCGGGGGGGGAGGGGCGGCGCTATCATCGGGGATGTGCCGGAGCACGCAGGGAGAAAGAGATGAAGAAGATACTCGTAACGCCGCGGTCGGTTTCGAAAAACGGCCACCCGGCGCTCAAGCGGCTTTCCGACGCCGGCTACGAAGTCGTGTTCGCGACGCCCGGAGTCCAGCCCGCCGAGGACGAACTGTTGAAGACCCTGCCGGGTTGCGTCGGGATGCTGGCGGGCGTCGAGAAGATATCCGCGCGGGTGCTGGAGGCGGCCGCCGGCCTGAAGGCCATAAGCCGCAACGGCACGGGAGTGGACGCCATAGACCTGGCGAAGGCGAAGGAACTGGGCATACGGGTCCTGCGCGCCGAAGGCGCCAACGCCCGCGGCGTCGCCGAGCTTGCGTTCGGGCATATTCTGGCTGCGGTGCGCTCGATAACTGCGTCAGACGCGGCGATGAAGCAAGGCAAGTGGGAGCGCCGCAAAGGCATTGAACTGGAAGGCAGGACGATAGGCCTGGTGGGCTGCGGAAGGATAGGCCGGCTGGTGGCGGGCTTCGCCCTCGCGTTCGACATGAAGGTAGCGGCGTACGATCCTTATCCGGACGAAGCGTACAGGCCCGGCGCGGGCTTCCGCTGGAGCACGATGGACGAACTGCTGGAAGAGTCGGACGTCATCAGCCTGCACTGTCCCCCTCCGGCGGACGGAAAGCCCGTCATAGACGCCGCCGCCATCGGGAAGATGAAGCAGGGCGTTTACCTGGTGAACACGGCCCGTGCGGCCCTGTGGGACGAGAAAGCGGTGGCGGCGGGGCTGGACAGCGGCCGTATCGCCGGGGCCACGGTGGACGCCTTTGCCGAGGAACCTCCCGGAGACTGGGGATTCGTTTCGCTCCCCGGCGTGGTGGCGACGCCCCACACGGGCGGCTACACGGAAGAGAGCGTAGACCGCGCTGTGGGGGCCGCGGTGGACAACCTGCTGGAAGCGCTCGAGGGGTAGGACGGCCTTTGGCAACTGGAGGCGGCGACCGGATTTGAACCGGTGTGTGAGGGTTTTGCAAACCCTTGCCTTACCACTTGGCTACGCCGCCTCGGGCAAGGGCATTATATAACGGCGCCCGCCCGCCCGCAACGTTCCGCACGGGACGGACGGAGGAATTTTCGGACGGATGCCGCTTGACATCCCGCGGCGGCGGTTTGTTATAGAGGGTAAGGAGGAGAGAAATGGAATACATCGATCTGCCGAACTGCGGGATACGGCTGAGCGCCGTGATAATGGGCTGCTGGCAATTCGGCGGGGGTGCGACGTGGGGCGAGGCTCCGTCCGCCAGGGAGACGAACGGGATCGTCGCGGCGTGTCTCGAGGAAGGCATCAACACGTTCGACACGGCGGAAGTGTACGGGAGCGGGACTTCGGAAGAGATGCTCGGGGAGGCCCTCAAGGCCTCCGGCGCCGAGCGGGAAGACTACGTGGTGGCGACCAAGCTGTGGGGGAAGGATTTCAGCGGGAGGAACATGCGGGAACACCTGGAAGGGTCGCTGCAGCGCCTGGGGCTCGAATACGTCGAGATATACCAGATCCACTGGCCGCCGGAGACTTTCGGGAAAGCGGAAGCCGGGCAACTGGCGGAGGCCGCCCGGGAACTCGTGCAAAGCGGCAAGGTGAAGGCGATGGCGGTTTCCAACTTCAAGATGAAGGAGCTGCAGCTCTTCGACGACATATCGTGGATCGCGTCGAACCAGGTGCCTTACAGCCTGCTGTGGAGGTACTACGACATATCGGGCGCTGTCGAGCACGGCGCCGCCAGCGGGGTGGCGCACCTGGCATATTCGCCGCTGGCGCAGGGGCTGCTGACGGGGAGGTTCGGGGCGGACTACACGCCGCCTGAGGGACACACGCGGTCTGGGAACCGGCTGTGGCGCGCGCCGATCTACCAGCAGGCGCTCAAGGTGGTGGAGGTGCTGAAATCCGCGGCGGCGGAGGCAGGGCGTACTCCCGCACAGACGGCCATCAACTGGATAACGGGCCGGCCGGGGAACTTCGCTGCCATCGTGGGGGCGCGGGACGTCGAGTACGTAAAGCAGAACGCAGGGGCAGTCGGCTGGAAACTCGACGCGCAAACCGCATCCCGCCTCGACGAAGCGAGCATGGAATTTCAGCGGGCCGCCCTGGACCCCGACGAGGACAAGATGTGGGGCTGAAGAGCCGTCGCGCTGCCGGCGTCAGGACGCTTCGAGCAGGTAGAGGAAGGCTTCGGCGGCGTGCCAGGAATGCGGCGGGCTGATCCTGCGGGCAGCGTACTCCGGATCGACGACGGCCATCCTGTCGTACAGCCCTTCGCTCGATTCGGCTTCCCACGTGAGCGGGTAGGTCCTGCCGAGAGGCAGGGCGTCCGGCGCGGTCCCGTGAAAGTGCGCTTCCGCCCAGGCTAGGTACGGGTAAAGCCGGCAGGAGCGTTCTGAGAACGGGGCCGTGCGGACGTGGTGCTCACGGAAGTTCATCCAGAAGAGGGCGGAGTACGGGTCCGGGACGGCTGGAATCTCGTAAGGATCGGGCAAGCCCATGGAGCGCAGGCCGAACTTGAGCCACTTGGTCTGGTACACCGGGTGGTCGCCGAAGTCGGTCTTGCCGGCGATATGCCGGCCTTCCCTGCAACCGTGGACGGCGTCGAGCACCATGTCGACGACGGGATGCGTGCTGTTGGAAACCATGGAGAGCATGTAGAGGACCTGGCCGAGGTTATCCGGTTCGGCGACGCCGGCGTTGTTCCTGTCGTAGGGACTGTCGAGGCCGCGCAGCCAGCCCTCGACAAGGCGGATGTTGCCGGTGAGGCTGAGGCACATGACGACCATCGCGGCGTCGCGGTACCACGGGTTCGGGTAGACGAACAGGTTGGGCACGGGCCCGGCGTCTACGATGTTGACAAGCAGTTCCTGGTGGAGAATCCTGAGCAGCCGGGAATACGGATGTCCCGGGAAGGAGGGCAGGTTCACCGGGTATTCCGAAAGCGGTCGGACGGAGCCGTTCTCCGAGAGGTAACAGCCTTTTTCGTTTTCGAAAACGGATACCCTGTCCTCCGACGCGGTCGTGATGTCGACGGTGTAGTCTTCCGGCGCGATGGCGTCGGACGCGACGTCCCAGCGGCCGAGGACTTCGGCGGAGAAGGCGTCCTTGAGTACGCCGCCGGAGTAGAGCAGCTTGCGGCGCGGCCCCATTCCGAAGAGAGAAAACCTGACGTCCGGCATGTCCATGTCGATATCTCCCCCCGGCGCACGGCACATGAAAATCAGCGTACATGCGGCCCGGCCGATATCAAGTCGCAATCGTCACGCAATGGTGTCCTGAAGCAGGGAAAGGAGCGGGTAGGCGTCGTTGTAGTGCTTGTGTATGAAGAGGGCATTGCGTTTGCCGTAGAGCGTTTCGGCAACCCCGTCGGCAATGGGGGTTATGATGCGTTCGTGGCGGCAGAGCACGGGCGAGACCCGGGTAATGGTGCCGGTCGTCTGCCAGTTGAGACAGGCACAGGTGTGGTTGCAGCGGTCCCGGATGGCGCAGTCGCGGCAGGGGTCTTTGGGGGCTTCGGCTTCGTCATGGAGCGATCGCAGGCGATCTTCATCGACGCCGTCGAAGACGCTGCCGATGCAGAAGCGGCTTTCCGGGCCGGCCGCCGGGAACTGGATGCACGGGTAGACGTATCCGGCGGTGTCCACGGAAAACTGCCTGGCGCCGAGTTCGCACCTGTCGCGGCGGTAATCTTCACCCTTGATGTGCGACGATATCTTGACTTCGAACGGGCTCAGGTAGAACTTCCGCCCCGCTTCGGTCCACTTGACGTACTGCCTGCCGAGCCGGGAATATTCCTTTTCCAGCAGGCGCAGGTCGTCTTCCGTCCATTCGGCCGCGTAGTTGAGCGAGACGATCATGTAACGGCAGCCGAGGTCCAGGAGGAATTCGACGGACTGCGAGAAATAACGGACGGTGTCGGGGTTGACGACCATGAAGACGCTGGAGTAGGGGCGGGCGTCCAGGAGCATCCGGAGTTTTTTCTGCACGACGTCGAAAGTGGGGGAACCGTCGCCGAGAACGCGGTGCGCGTCGTGCGCTTCCCTTACCCCGTCGATGCTTACGGCGATGACGATGTTTTCTTCCGCGGCGAATTCGAGGAACTCCTCGTCCAGCGCCAGGCCGTTGGTGGTGACCTTGAAGTGGAAGATGCTGAGACCGCGCTCCTGGAGGCTCCGGGCGTAAGCCACCAGTTGCCGGATGAGAGGCTTTTCGAGAAGCGGTTCGCCGCCGAAGAAGATGATGCCGCAGTTGACCGGGTTCAGCCTTGCGCCGAAGTCCACGGCGGCCCGTCCGACCGCTTCGGACATCCTGTGGCCCGGCCGGGGCGGCGCATAGCAGTACGTGCACGCCATGCTGCATGCGGTGGTGAGGTGGAGTGTGAGGTGCATGGCGGGGCTTTCCGGGATCCTAGAGGGCGCCCTGCTGCCTGAGCCAGTCGACGAAGTCGGCGACCTGCCGCCTGAGCAGGTCCTTGGCCTCGGCGCGCGCCGGAGCCGTCATGCGCTGGTGGTAAGTTTTCCACGGCTCGTCCGGCAGGCGGTCCGCTCCGCTCATGACGGCCGAGACGACCGGGTCGTAAAAGACGCCCACCCGGTGCCCCCCGGTCCCGCCTTCGCGCAGGCACCTGGCGAGGTTGGACGCGGTGCCGCGCATGTCGTAGTCCTGCACGCTGGACATGCAGGAAGGGCCGCCGAGGTCCCGGTAATCCCGTTCGGACACGAACTCGAACGCGACCTTGCGCTGCTCGTCGACGCCGTCCATGGACAGGGGGACGGGATCCACGTCCACTTCGACGATCCTATCGTGCAGGTCTCCGTCGACCACGTTCCATTCCAGCAGCCGGCGCTTGATGCGGATTTCAGGCCAGGCGACGTTCTTCCGGGTAATGTCGATGCCGGCAATGGCCAGCTCTTCGATGACGAACTGCATCGCCTCGTCTTCGGACAGGAAGACCGGGGGGGACATCACGATGCATCCGATCGCGCCGCGCCCTTCGCCGTGCGCGAAGATCGGCGCCACCATGGATGCGTCGGCGCTGGCGGCGGAGTCCGCGGCGGAGCCGCCGTCGGGCGTCGCCGGGGCGACGGCGGGCGTGGACGGGCCCGCGGCCGGCTTGTCGCTGCAGCCGGAGGCAAGGACGGCCGAAAGGGAGACGAGGCCCATGATTTCCCGCACGTGCGTCCACGTCGAAGGGACGCTGCTCAGGAGAGAAGGGTCTTCGCTGACGGCGCTCCTGAGCGGGTATGCCGGGGAAGGGTACGAGTCAATGGGCTCCGGTGCTTCCACCACTGGAACTGTCTCCTCCCGCGTTCGCGCTCAGAACGCCCTGTGTCTTAAGCCATGCGGCGAAGTCGTCCACCTGCGCCTTGAGGAGCTCGACGGCCCGGTCCTTGGCCTTCTTTTTCTCCTTGCCCACGTCGATCTTGCGGGCGAAACGCTGCTCGTGGAAGATCTTCGCGTAGTCGGGCTTTTCAAGCGGGTCGTAGAAGAGGCCGAAGTAGACGCCGGGCCGGCCATCGGCCTTTAGGCGCTGGGCGACTTCGAGAGCGACGCGGCGGAGCTCGTAGGTCCTGGTCTGCGACTCGGTGAAAGACCCGCCCAGCGGCTCGTGGTCGGCGCAGGAGACGAATTCGAAGGCTATGCGGCCGTCGGCGGTCATGCCGTCTATGGACAGCGCCTGCTCCCGCTGTTTTATCTCTTCGAGCACAAAGACCGCCTTGCCGCTCCGGGTGCGCTTGATGCCGCGGAACTTCGGAGCGAACTTGATGTCTTCCCACTCCACTTCCTGCCGGGTCATCGTTATGCCGTATTCCGCAAACTTGTCGTTGATTATCTCCAGGGCTTCAGTTTCCGTTATGTAGACGGGGGGAGTAATGGCGTTGCAGCCCATGGCCCCGCGGCCTTCGCCGCGCTTGGGCACGGGGGCGACCTGCGAGCCGGTAACCGGTTCGGCGGTTTTGCCGGCGGGTTCTTCTTTTTTAGCGTCGGGTTTTTCGGCCGGGGCCGGGGTTGTCTCGCGGGCTTCGAGATGCGCGCCGCATGCCAGCGACAGCGCGACAGCGGAGAGTATCCCCGCGGCCGGTTGCCACCCGGACGGCACGTGTTCCTGCAGGAAGGCCGGGTCGGCGAGGGCTTCGTTCCTGGCGGGGTAAGACGGCCTGCGATAGGATTCGAGTGCCAGCGGCTCCATGTCAAGCTCCTTCAGCCGGGTGACGGAATCGTCCTCCGTATTATATCACGTAAATCCCCGTCCAGCCACGTTATTGTATGCGGATGCCCGCGCGCCTCCGCGCGCCGGTCAGATGAACCGGTAGTAGAAGGGCTTCAATGACCGTGTTTCAGGCGGGATGACGGGCGCAAGGCCGGACAGCCCGGAAAAGACTTTCACGCCCGCTTCGTAAGCGGCTTGCCATTCGGGGATGTGGAAATAGTGGAAAGGACGCCGCTCGGCGGCGCGTTTCAGGAGGGGGCCGGCGCTCATCGTGTCGCCGAAGCGCATTTCAAGATCGTACAGGATGCTGCGCATCTGGTCTTCGACCTGGTTCAGGCGCCCGGCCGTTTCGGCGGAAGTGCAGCGGTGATGCGGGCCCCACAGGCACCCGGCGGGGTCTGGCACCATCTTCGGGCAGCCTTGGCAGCAGTCGCAGAATCCGTGGACCAGTTGGATATCTTCCCGGAACGCGCATCCTGCAAGGCGTTCGGTAATCCGGAAGAGGGAGTTTTCTTCGATGGCGGCGTCCATTGCGGCAAGCTGGCGGAATACGGAGTAGAGATAGTAGGGGCGGATACGGATCACTTGGCGGTTCTCCTGTTAACTGTCAACCGGTTAACCGGTCACTTGCGGGGCGATTCAGCCGCGATTCTTCTCCCAGCGGAGCAATTCCATGACGCGGCCCAAAGTGCTTCCCTGGAGGATTTCCTCCCGGAGCCGGTTTTCTTTTTCGAGGACGTCCATGGCCCGGTTGGCGTATTCGGTGGCGATTTCCCCCGGCAGGACGACGACGCCGTCGTCATCGCCGAGGAGGAAATCGCCCGGGCGGATTTCGCGGCCGGCCACGGCGATGGTGACGGCGGTTTCGCCGAAGCCTTTCGGCTCACCGGCATTGGGGCAGACGTGCGTGCTGAAGGCGGGAAAGCCGAGGCGTGCGATGTCGCCGGAGTCGCGGACGGCGCCGTTGACGAGGACGCCGGCGATGCCCTTCTGCATGGAGGAGTTGCTGGCGAGTTCGCCCCAGACGGCGGGGGGCACGCCGCCGGCGTCGATGGCGATGACGTCGCCCGGGGAAGCCATGTCGATGGCTTCGACGGGCTTGGCCCAGTCGCCGGGAGCGGTGCGCACGGTAAAGGCCCTGCCGCACATCCGGAGGCCGGGTGCGACGGGGCGGATGCCGTCGATGACGCCGCCCCTGTGGAGGGCGTCGGACAGGTTGGCGGCGGATACCTGCTGGAGGGCGTTCAGGATATCTTCGCCCGTGCGGCGCCGGAACAGGTCGGAGGCGACGGACCTGCCGGAAAGCATGGCGTTCTTGATGGTCTGAGCGGCGGCTTTCGGATCCACGGCCTTAGTGACGGCGCCGCCGACAATGATGATGGAAGCGCCGAGCTGAACGGCGCGGGGGGCAGTTTCGGAGTTGATGCCGCCGGCGACGGCCACGGGTATGTCGACGGATTCGACCACGGAGGCGAGCACGTCGAAGGGGCTGCGGCCGGACATCTGGTCGTCGATGGAAAGGTGGACACCGACGTGGTGAACGCCCATGGAAGCGACTTCGCGGGCGCGCCGGGCGGGGTCGGGGACGTTCAGGAGATCGACGCCGATGGAGCAGCCGAAGTGTCCGCCGGCCTCGACGCATTCGCGTATGGTGGAATCGGAGGCGAGGCCCATGACCATGGCGACGGAAGCCCCGGCCTTGGCGGCCATTTCGACTTCGGCGCGGCCGGCGTCCATGGTTTTGAGGTCGGCGACGACGGTCTTGTCTGGGTGCTGCCGCCTGAGGGAGCGCACGGCGTCCAGCCCTTCGCTCTTGATAAGCGGGGTGCCGGCTTCGATCCAGTCTGCGCCGCCGTCAACGGCGAGGCGGGAGATGTTGAGAGCGCGGGCGGTTTCCGACAGGTCGAGTGCGACCTGGAGGACGGGTTGGTCCAGGGACATGCGGATGCTCCTTTCACCAGCCGTGCCCGTAGAGGCAATCCGGGCAAGAGCGTGGCGTATCAGTCGTGTGCCAGTTTCGAGGCGAGTGCGACCATGGCGTCGGCTTCTTCGGTGGAACGGGCGCCGACGCTCAGGTAAAGGCCTTTCGAGGAGAGCTCGGTGAGGATGGTCTCGACTTCCCCCGGTTCGCAGGAGAGGTGAAGGCCCATGCCGTGGGATTGTATCTGTTTCAGCAGGTCCAGCCAGCGTGTCATCGGGCCGTTGCCGGCGCCGTAGACCCATTGTATAGCCGCGCAGTTTTTCGGGAGGTCGTAAAGGATGGACAGGTGCTTGACGGCATCGGGGCCGTCCAGGTGGAAGATCGTGTTTTCCAGGGCGCCGCACTGGACGACGAGTTCGTGGAAGAAGAATTCGCGGAACATATCGGGAGAAATGAGAGCCAGGAGGTCGAGCTGGATGACGTTGGACCTTCCCGGGGACCATGTCGAGAGCCAGGAGGAGGCGTGTCCCCGCTGGCCGTTGGCTTCGATGCCTTCCCAGAAGGCGTCGTGGAACTGTACGACGGCCTTTTCGAGCTTAGCCATGGTGGCCTTTATGACATCGGGCCGGTCGTAGAGGTCCATGCAGATATCCGTGCCGCCGCGCATGGCCAGGAGGGCGTCGCCGCCGGAATGGCAGTCGTGGGCGCCGACGAGATATTTGCCGCGGGACCTGTCGGCGGTAAGCCTGTACATGTCGTGGAGCCACTTCCATTCGAAGGAATCCGTGTTGATTTCAAAGGGGATGGAGCTGTCCCAGTCAAGGAAAGGGGCGACCCACGAAGTGCCCTCGCGATATTCTATGCGCCCGCCGAGAAGCGCCGAGAAGTAGTCGGGGCCGAGGTTGGGATGGATTATGGGGACGGCTTCGCCTGCGAAGTAAGTCGATTCGAAGGAGGCTTCGGCGTTGTCGAGAATCCACGCATGGTTCATCCAGCGCGCTTCGAGGGAGCCCGGGTCAGGGATTTCCCTCCGGGGCCTGCCGTTGGGGGCCCTGACGGCGATGGCGGCGCGGTCCAGCAGTTCGCCCCGCCACCAGGCTTCCATGCGGGGGATGATTTCTTCGAAGTCAGGCTTGCACAGCATGGCGGCTCCCGTCCGGAAACGAGTCTGCGCGTGTTGCGGACACACCCTAGTTTATTACAGCCCCGTGGCGTGGATGCAAGGGCAATTGGCGGGCTGGGGGCTCAGTGCGCTTCCGTATCGAACCGGTAACCCGTGTTTTGCAGATCTTCCAGGAACGAAGCGACAAGGCCGAGCACCAGCGGGTGATTCACGGCGACAAGCCGTTCGGGGCCGGGCAGGTAGATGATGGCCGTTGCCGGGTCTTTCCAGGTTTCAGGGGAGACCCTGTTTTTGACTAGGTGTATTACGAGGGAGCCGGTAAGGCCCTTGCGGCGAACGAGCCGTGATATATCGAACCCCTGTTCGAGGGATGCTTCCCACAGGTTGGAGCCCGGCGGGCCCGGGTCCAGGCTGTAGAGCCAGACCGTGTTGGGGGAATCGACGCGGTAAGAGGCCAGGCCGCTGATTTCGACCAGCCTGGCAAGGGCCTTGGAGAAAGTCATGGGGCCTTCTTCGATGGAGACGAGCCGCCTGCCCGAATCCGGCAGGTCGGAGGAGCGGAAGCAGATATTCATATCGGCCTGAGCGGCGACGTCCCAGATGAGGTCTCTGAGGAGAACCCGGTCGCCTTTGAGAAGCACCGGGCGGCCTAGGGCTTCGCACACCGGGGGGCGGAGCGCGTTATGGCCGGGAGGAGTGCCGGGGGAAGAGGCGATTCGCAGGACGTTCTCCAGGCGCCTGACGGCTCCCGCGGGGAGCACGCCGGTTATGGAACGGTCGCCCGTGCCCTTGCCGAGCCTGCCGCCGCCGAACAGCATGGCGGGCTTGATGGTCTCTTCCAGGCGGGAGAGGACGACGTCGGCTTCGGCCGGCGACACGGGGATGGATATAGGTTCCCTGGGCGCTTCGCCGATGAAGGAATACCCGCGTTCCATCCAGTAAGCGCGGCGGCCTTCGACGTGGTACCTGGCGCCGAGTATTCTTGCCAGCGACGTCACGAGTATTTCTTCGGAGACGTTGGCCAGCTTCAGGTCGATGAACATTGAGCCGTGCCTGGCGGGGTCTATCCAGTGGGGGTCGATGCGTATGGTTATGCCGTGGCGGCGGGAGAGGTCGAGGAGGACTTCATCCAGCGGTTCGGTACGGAATTCGACCGAGATGCCTGCTGCGGCGGGGGGAGCGGCCGGAGTGGCCGGGCCGGGAGCGACGCGCACGGCCAGGTCGCGCACTGCGGTCAGTTCGCCGCCGCGGGCGGTGAGCCTGAAGCGATAGGCCCCGGCCTGTCCGGGGGTGAATTCCACGCTCTGCCTGTCAGAAGACAGTTCAACGTCTTCCGGTGCGTCCACGAGCAGCCAGGACAGGCGTACGTCGTCGCCGTCCGGATCCGCGGTGGCGGACGCATCCATCACGAATTTCACGCCGACGGAAGCCACTTCGGGGTAATCCACGGATATTACGGGCGCCCTGTCGGCGGCGCCGCCTTCGCGCTCGGGCACTTCAACGATGACCACGGCCGGCTCGGACCGCTCTCGCCCGGCGGTGACCTGGAGGGCGAAAACGTAGCGGCCCGGGGATTCCGGGACGAATTCGAGGACTGGGCCGGAGTAGGATTTTTCCCGGACTCTTGCCACGGGCCCGGAAACCTGGGTCCAGCTGTAGGAGAGAGCGCGGTCTTCCGGATCCCTGCTTTCCTCGCCGGAAATATAGACCGGCGAGCCCGCGCCGACCTTGCGGATAAGTTCTCCCGAGATGACCGCCGTGGGCACGGTGACCGGGGAGGTGACAAGGACGTGTGCATCGGCGGTGAGAGTCTCGCCGCTTTCGAGCCGGACCGTGCAGCGGAAGACGTATTCGCCCGGCCAGCGGGTTTTGAGTTTCATGGAGGCGGCACGGCCCCTGCCCGGCAGTCTTACGCGCACGCTTCCCTTCAGTTGTTTCCAGGAATAGGATACGTTGCCTTCCGCGCCGGTCACTTTTGCTTCCAGGGCGAACGCATGGCCCGCCGGGACGGACAGTCCGCTGGTGACGTCCAGCGTTGCGGCGCCCGCCGGGAGCTGCCACAGCAAAGCGGCCGCTGCGCAGGCGAACAGGGTGCGTCTGCGCAATCGGACAGGGTGCCGGTCAGTACTTGGTGATATCATCGAGTCTGGAAACTCCCACCACTCTTGACAGCAGCACAACGGTGCCTTTCCGGTTCTGGCGGATGCCGTATTTACCGGCGTCCATCAGGTAAATTTCCCGGCTGGAATGGCTGTCGTACTGCGAATGGACGTCCACTTCGCCCAGGAGAAGATAATCGTCGCCCACTTCCTTGAGGATGCCCAGGTAGATAAGATGCGTGTCCGTATCGACCACGACGTTTTCGCCGAGCAGATTGCGTACCGTTTCAGGGACGGCCATTTTAGAGGACGCCTTTCACGCAATGAAAGCGGAAACCGTTTCTTTCAAGGGACGCACGTCGGAGTGTTCCACTTCACCCCATATGACGGGGTGCTTCCAGACCATGATACCATCGCCGTCCGGACCAATCAACCCCGGCACGCGGGAAGCCGGCTGAAAAGGCTTGAGGCCGCCGCCGGTAAAGGCTCGCACGAGGGAGGCGGCATCCTTGCCGGGGGTGCCGCGGGGGCCGATCTCCAGGGCGAGGATATCTCCTGCGAGTCCGGACGGGGCGAAAGGCGTTTCCAGGGCTTTGCGGAAGGCGGAGTCATACACGTCCCCCGCCAGGTCGAGCACGTCCGAATCCGTATTGCCGCCGGCGGTACCGGAGGTCAGCATCGAGCGGAGGCTTGCCCGGCGGCGGGTTTCCCGCAGGAACTCCCCGCCCGTAACCGGTCCCACGACACAGAGGCGGATTTCTGAGGGGCCGCGGCCTGCCGCCAGGAACATGCCGAGCAGGCACGCCCCGGCCCTGAAGGCCACCGCGGTCACTGGGGCGCCGGCCAGTTTCATGACGGTGTCCAGGTCGTCGAGCACCGCATCCAGGGACCTCAACCTCGGCGACGCCCCGTCGCCGGCGAAATCGAACCTTGCGGCGGTATGCCCGCCGGCCGCGAGCATGCCGGCTATTTCGACTTCGCTCCTGACGAGGGAACGGCGCTCGTCGCCGATGGAAGGCACGATAACGACCGTTTGCCCGGGGGTTCCGCGTGGTTTATAGAGGGCCACGCAGGTCCGGCCGGAGTAGCCGCGTTCTACGGTAAAGTCACTCGTCAACAGAGAGTTTTCCTTCGACGAAACCGGCGATGCCGTTCACGGTGGCGAAAGTCTCGGCGTTGAAGTCGTCGTCCTCGACCCTTATGTCGAAAGCCTCCTCCAGGCCCGCCACGACCTGGAAGAGAGCGACTGAATCCACGCCGAGCGTTTCTTCCAGGTTGTCGCCGTCCCCGATGGAAGCCGGGTCTACGCCGTCCAGGAAGAGCATTTCAACGAGGAGTTCTTTTATGCGGCTATTCAGGTTTTCCATCTTCTTCCTTTCCGTCGGTGACCGGTTCATCCGCCGGCTCCCCGGCAGTCTCCGGCTGTGGAGGCTGATGCGGGACGGGTTGCCACAGCGGGCTGTAGTACATGAGAAGAGACTTTATCGCGCCGTCGGGTACTGTTTTCAGGAGAGGCCCGTAGAGTTCCAGGGCCGTCCGGCGGTCGCCGCCCTGGAGCGCCTTGACGAACCTGTCCAGCGTGTCCGCTCCATAGCCGGAGTATTTCCAGCCGGAAAACCCCGCCAGCCGGAGAAAGGAACCGGCCTGTGCGCCGTCGCCGGTAAGCTGGAAGTAGAGACCTTCCATGAAGGCGGCGTTTCCTATCTGGCTGCGCGTGGCGCCGATTTTCTGGAAAGCGATCTTTTCCCATAGGACGGCGGCTTTTTCCGGGTGTTCCATGATACACATGAGGTCGGCGAGAGCCAGGAGCGCCGCGGGCCGCCCCCCCGCCAGTTCGATGAATTTCTCGCTGAGTTCCGTAAAGGATTCGGCTTCCCGCCAGGGGAGGGGCCCTTCCATGTCGGCGACCACCTCCGCGCTGGCTTCGACAAGCGCCGGGTAGGCGGTTTCGAGGTGCTCGGCGAGCATTTTTTCCCAGACCTGCATGACGATGTACGGGCGGCGCTCGCGAGGCGTGGCGACGACCAGGGTCCGGAGCAGGCCGGGGAGGTTCTTCGCCACGAAGAACGGCCCCTTGGCATGGTTCACCAGCGTATCGGGCAGGGGATTTGCCCTGACGGCGATCTGGGCGCATTTGTTCGACAGCTGAACGACGCGGTCGTCGATGCGGCCGCGGGCGGCCAGGCTGTTCAGGAATTCCTCCACCTGCCCGGTCATCTGCATGTCGACCAGTTGTTCCGCTGCGGACAGGGCGTAGGGCAGCAGGTCGTCGGCCGGCGTTCCGGCATACACGTCGAGCACGTCCGCGTAGCGGTTGCTTTTCAAGAGGGCCGCGGCGGTTTCATTTAGGGATTCGCCCGGCAGGGGAGCGGCCATGCGCCCGAGCGAAAGCAGTGTGCCGAATTCGCGGAACCTGCCGCTTCCGACGGCCAGCCACAGGGCCCTGCTGGTGACTTCTCTCCTGAGGCCGCCGAGACGTGCCACCAGTTCCTTGAGCAGGACGGGGTCCGTGCCTGCAGTATCGACCGCTACCGAGGCGAGGGAGGCGACGACCTTATCGTATTGGGGCCCGTGCGCTTCTTCCGCAAGCAGCGAGCAGGCTTTTATGAGGGCCGGGCCGTTTTCGTCGCTCCGGGCTTTTTCCACCAGCCGGTTGAGGGCGTCCATCCTGCCGGGGTAGTGCACCGCTTCGAGGAACAGCACCGCGTAGGCCAGTTCGCCGGAATCTATCAGGCGGTAAGCCGCCACTTTGAGCCTGTCCGGGATTGCATCGGGAGGATATATTTCCGCACAGGCCGAGTAGAGTTCGACGGCCGTGTCCATCTGCCCGCCCAGGAGCATGGTCTCGGCCGCCGGCAGGAATTCCCATTTCCATTGGAGGTTCGCGGGATGTTCCAGCGCCCTGTAGGCGTCGGCAGCCATGCGCCATTCCTTCATCTTGGTAAGCAGGATGGCGCGCCGGACCCAGGCGCATTCGAAGAGTTCCGCCTGGCTTTCATCCGCCGCAAGGCCCTCGATTACCCGGTCAAGCAGGTTGAGTGCCTCGGGATATTCGTACTTTATTTCATGGTAGAATGCGAGGTGGAGCATTGCTTTCAGGCGGATATCGGGCCTTGCGGTGTTGTCCTGCACCAGGGCCTGGTACGCGCTGCGCGCCCCGTTGTAGTCGCCCCTGTAGAACCTGTCGTTAGCACTGGCAAGCGGCGTATGGAAGCCGGGTATTTCCAGCCAGATCTTCAGCTCTCCGGCGGCCATGCGCTCGCCCACGCCGAACACCCCCACCTGTTCATTCTTATTGTGCCAGTTGGAGAGTTGAAGTCCCTTGTATTCGATGTGGGCCAGGGGAGGAACGAGCGTCAACGAGGGTGTGACGGGAGCTTCGATGAGGTACACCGACAGGCCCATGTTGGACCGGCGCAGCTCGAGCCGGTAGGTCTTGCCGGCGGCAAGTGGCCCCGCTCGGGCGGCGGCAAGCAGGCGCGTTTTGTTGAAAGGTCTCTTGGGGGAGTAGTCTTCGAGGTCCATGGGGCCCACCAGTCGGAGGATGCCGTCCGGTCCCAGCGCCGCCATGAACATGACGCCTTCCTGTCCGAACACTTTCAGCCCCAGCGAGCCTTTTCCTTCGGACGCGAGGAAATCCAGCACTGCCCGGAAGTTGCCGTAGTAGAGTTCCTGGACCACGACTTCCTTGCCGGTAAGGCTGGCGCGCAGGATGCCTGCGCCGGCGTCATAATCCAGGTATCCCGCGTTTGTTCTCCAGACCGCGGGATCGAGTTCGCCGTCCTGCGGTATGGAAGCGCTCAATGCCAGGCTTTCGCTCTTTTCAGGCTGAGTCGGCGCGCCGTATTTTATGAGCAGCGCTATAAGGAACGTGGCTATGGCGGCTCCCGTCAGCAGGCCGGCAAGCAGTTTCCCGTGTCTTGCTATCTTGCGCCCGGCCCGGCGCACAATGCCGACCCTGTGCGCCTCGATGGCTTCCCCTTCCAGGTAATGCTGCAGGTCGCGCTGGAATTCCACCATGGAAGGGTAGCGGTCGTCCGGGGACTTCTCCAGGCACTTCAGTACGATTGTTTCCAGGTCGCGCGGTATGCGGGAGTTGAGTTTTCTGAGGAGAGGAGGAGGGTCTTCCAGGACGCGCATCACCACTTCCACCATGCCCTCGCCTTCGAAGGGCGCCCTACCCGTAAGGCATTCGAACAGGACCGCCCCGAGGCTGTAGACGTCGCTGCGGACGCCGATGGCGGCGGTTTCGCCCCTGGCCTGTTCGGGGGGCATGTAGGCGGGTGTGCCTATCGTGGTGCCGCTCTGCGTCCTGACGGTATCCGCCGACATGTCCTTGGCGAGGCCAAAATCCATCAGCAGCACGTGGCCGTCGTTTGTGAGCATCACGTTTGACGGTTTGATGTCCCGGTGAATAAGGCCCTTGGCATGGGCGGCCAGCAGCGCCACGGCCACCTGGTTGACGATCTGCACGGCCCGGCGTGGCTGAAGGCTGCCGCCTTCGCGGAGGACCCTGGAAAGCACCTTGCCGTCTATGAAGTCCATGGTGAAGTACGGGCTGCCTTCGTGTTCGCCGACTTCATGCACGGGTACTATGTTGGGGTGCGAGAGCCTTGCCACCACGCGGGCTTCGCGCATGAAGCGGGCGATGTCGTCTTCGTTGGCGCAGCGTCCCTGTGCCAGGACCTTTATGGCGACTTCCCGCCGCAGGATGGGGTCGAAGGCGCGGTAGACGACTCCCATCGATCCGCGTGAGACTTCTTCGCGGATCTCGTACCTGTCGAACCGCGGCCTGTACTCGGACATGCGTTCCTCCCCCGGGTATTCTACCATGCACCCAAGGGTTTTCATACACATGAACGGGCGGCATGGCCATTAAAAAACGGGCTGCGCCTGGCAGGAGGAGGTTTCGCCCCCTCCGGGCAGATTTCAGGAGCGGCTGGAAGGAGGGCGCCGCGGCCGTTTTCCCCGTTCGGCCGAAACAGTGTTTGACCGGGGGACTTCGGCACAGAAAATGATGTCATCAGGTCTGCGACCGTCCGGCGGAAGGGGCGTCAGATGAATGAAATCGTACGGAGGATTCCGGCGGCCGCGGGGTTCTGCGCGGCGATTATTTTCCTTGTCCAGACGCCGGTTTTCCCCGAGGACATAGTGCTCCCGGAACTGCTTGCTGTCGAGATACCCGCGCCCGGCGCAGTGGAGATCTCCGACGCCGATTCCCCCCTGCATGAACTTCTCGTTTCCGCAACAGCGGGGGGGCTCCAGGTGACCTACGAGCCCGCCGGCGCCGCCTACCCGCTCGGCGGAACCGAAGTGACGTGGACGTCGTGGACGGGCGAACCGTACGCCAGCGCGGTCGACAACACCGCGACGGCATACGTGTACGTCTTCCGTTTCGGGGAGACTCCCGTCGGGCTCACGGCATACGAGCGCGCAACGGCGGGCAATCATTCCACCAAGGTCGTAAGAGATGCTTCCGGCAGGATACACTGCGTATGGCAGGATCACGGCCGTCCCGCCGGCACAAAGGTGATGTACCGGCGCGGCACCCAGGACCAGGACACGGGCGCCGTGACCTGGGATATCCCTCCCGCGCAGCTCGGTTTCGGCGAAGGCAATATCCGTTCGCATCCGGCGATCGCCGCGAGTCCCAACGCCGTCCACGTGGTCTGGTATGAATACGCCGGCGGCGCCCACAACACGTACTACCGGCGCATTTTCAACAACGGCGGTTCATGGGTGATGGAAGCCCCCGTGATAACCGGCGTCACCGACAGGCGCACCAACAACGGCCCGGATATCGTCGCCGTGAGCGACACCGAGGTGCATTTCGTCTCGGTCGGCGCCAGCTATCTGTGGTCGACCAACTGTGATGAAGGCGACGCCGGCACCATCGTCTGGCAGACCGAAGCGATACCCATGTCCGGATCGACGCCGTCGCTGGCGCTGGACAGCCAGAAGAACGCGCACGTCGTGTACACAAAATCCATACGCAGCGCGGGTACGTGGTCCACCACCACTCCCAACGGCGGGTACTGGCAGATCGCGTATCTCGTCCGGGACTTTTCTTCAGGAACGTGGTCGGCCGAGGAAAACGTGCTTGCGGCTTTCCCCGAATGGGGGGACCCGCGCGCCGGCCACATCGATACCGATCCAGAGTGGATGTGGGACATCCTTACCGACTGGATCGACATCGAAACGGACGCCGTGGACAACGTCCACGTGGGCTGGCACGGAACTCTCAATACGCATATCTTCGGCAACGACGAAGCCTTTTACATCATGCGGCCTTCGACGGGGCCCGGCGCCTGGGGGCCCTGGGGGCTTTACCGCGAGCTGCACCCGGTGAACCCGTCGGAAGACCAGTACTTCTCGTGGTGCCCGGCGCTCTGCGTGGATGCCGCATCGAACCTCGCCCTGGCCGTTCCTTTCTACAACACGCTGCCCACGGAAAGCGAATACGGCTACCAGTCGTTCTTCAGGGTGCTCAGGGGGGGAGACATGGAAGGGGATCCCGTGGAACTGTCGCTGGCCGCTTCCGCGGGCCTGTGCACGTGGGACACCTGCACCGGCAGCCGTGTCTACCGTCATCCGAACGGGCGTGCATGGCTGGATGTTCTGCAGAACGAAATGACCCCCGCCGGGCACGCTTCGCCGTACGTAATCACGTACCAGCATTACGAAATAACGGATCTGCTTTATCCCGATCAGGCTGCGGGGCCCACGCCTGCGCACGATGCCGTTTCGGTGCCGCTGGACACCATGCTTTCGTGGGGCCTGGCGCTGCGTGCGACCGGGTACGACGTGTATTTCGGCACGGACCCCGCTGCGGTGGCGGCGGCGACGCACGCCTCCCCGGAATTCATGTGCACCCAGGCGGGCGCCGTGTTCGGCCCGGGGACGCTGCAGTTCGGGGTCGATTACTACTGGCGCATAGATGCGGTCAACTTCAACGGCGTGACGGGAGGAGCCGTGTGGCATTTCACCGCTGTGCCCGACACGGGCGTTCCGGCGGTTTCCGCCGCCGAAGCGATCCTGAGCGGCACCGTGGACGACGACACGTTCGTCCCCGCGGCCGTTCTCGTGGACGGCGTGCCGAGGACGGTAAGCGCGGGTAACTGGGTGTCGCAGTCCATAACGCTGCCGGCGGCCTCGCCGGTCGTCATCGAAGCGACCGACAGCAACGCCAACACCCGTACGCTCACGATCGAAATAACGGCGCCCTAGGCGTATTTTTCAGCCGCCTCGCGGGCGTACCTCGTCCACACGTGCAGCCTGTCGGGATGCCCCGCCAGCGTCTGCAGTTCCCGCAGCACGATCTGGACGTGCAGGCCCTTGAGGCGCTTCATGCCTTCATCCAGGTCCCGTCTTATCGTGGCGTCGTCGTCCGGGAACACCACGTCGCTCGCCTTCTGCCGCCACATGATGACGTGTTTTTCGCCGACCTTTTCTATGACCCTGTCCAGGTCAGTCCATGCGCTGCAGACGAATATCCGCAGGTTGGCGATGGAAAGGACGCCGGACATCTTGTGGGTGAGGTTCTCGCAGCATCCATAGCCGACCAGTCCGTAGCATTCGAAGATCGGTTTCTGGTAGTTGAGGCAGAATTCCTCCCACATCTGCGGAGAGACCTGGTCAAATTCCTGGCTGTTGGCCATCATCCAGAGGTTGGCGAACGAACAGCCGTTGGTTCCGGGCGCCGGTCCCACGGGCTCGCTGGCCGTCATGGGACCGTGGTTGTTCGGTGTCAGGAGCCCCGTCTGTTCCACCGCATCCATGCTTTTCAGGACGGCGTCCCGGATGTGTCCCATCAGCCTGTGCATAAGGTCTGGGCTGATCGCCATGTCCATCATCATTTCAGTCAGGCCGCGCAGTTCGGCCGCTGCCGTGCCCAGCGTGCCGCCCAGCCTCGGCCCGCATACCGGCCTGACGGGCAGGATGTCTCCCAGGATATCGCTCGTCTTTTCCAGAAGTCCGGCGGAAGTCTCCCGGTCGTACGTAAAGACGGGCATGCGCAGTCTGTCGAAATCAGTTTTCGTTTTCAGCGGCGGGTCATACCCCCATGCACCCGTTGCCTCGTCGGGACTGTGCCTGCCCACGTCCACCCCCCACGTGTTGGCCGGGTCGACCCGGAACACGGCTTCCACCGGAAAGTATTCCTCAACGGGTTCGTCATCGCCGATTTCTTGTTTAACGAGCTGCCGCCTGAAGCGTCGTTCCATGTCCCGCAGCAACGGATCGCTGCAGGCCAGTTCTTCTTCCGGCAGTATTTCCGACCATGCGCCCACCGGCCGGCACCATATGGGGGCCCTGTCGGGCGCGCGGAGCGCGTTGACGTCATGCCAGCGCTTTATGGATTTCCGGTTTTCTTCTCCCGCCGCCGCTTCCGCGACGCGCTTGGCAAGGTCTCTCGCCACGGCCTTTTCTCTGTTTGTCACTGCCCGCTCCTTGGTGCTGGAAGTATTTCCTCCGCCTGAATTATTATGCGCGTTGCCCTGTGCTGCAAGTAAGGTGGCCGCCTGTTTCAAACGGTGCGGGTTTAAATGAAACCGGGGCCGGCCCGCCGGGCCGGCCCCGTCAATGGCGCATGCGGCCGGTGTCAGAAGTTCATCAGGAACTTGATCCTGGCGTTAAGCTCGTCCCCGCTTATTTCGATGTCCGGCTCCATCGGGTTCGTGTAGTCTATGGTGATGTCCGTGAAGGTGTACCTCGCTTCCACCTGCAGGCTGAAGCGCCCCGACGACAGGTTCACGCCCACCACGCCGTGGAATCCCACGTTGTCGTCGGTCGTCAGTCCGGATATTTCATCGAAGTCGTTTATTTCCCACTGCAGCCCGCCGCCCACGTAGAACTTCGCAGGCCCGGCGCCCTTCGAATACAGCGCTGTGGCGTACAGCGGCTTTACCGTCAGCTCGCCGTTGTCCGTCAGCACCGTGTCGTAGTAGTCGTACGTCTTGTAGCCCAGCGATGCTTCGACGACAAGCCCGCCGATGAGGTCGAGCTGACCCATGATGTCTATCATGTAGGTGTTGTCCAGCGAGTTGTCTTCCGGCCATACCGCCGACACGCCCGCGCCTACGTGCAACCGCAAGAGATCCCCCATTGCCGCCTGGGCCTGGGCCTCGTAGGCCGCCGGCGTATATGTGCCTTCGCACATCGCCGTGCTGCCTGTCACGCCCATGTACGCCCCCGACGATCCGCACCCGGCCAGACCCGCCGCCACC
This sequence comes from Planctomycetota bacterium, assembly GCA_016930595.1. Taxonomy (GTDB): domain Bacteria; phylum Planctomycetota; class SZUA-567; order JAFGGJ01; family JAFGGJ01; genus JAFGGJ01. Next base: position 22,927 of record JAFGGJ010000096.1, on the reverse strand, counting down.
AGTACCGCCAGAAGTCTGCGCATGTCATTCTCCCTTTCTGCCAAGCTCTACCCGGTAATTAATAGCATACTACAAGTAGGGCGATCAGGCAAATTATCGACAAGCATATTATGGACCTGAAATATCCTGACTTCCAGTACCGTTCCGGCCGTGGAAATTCCTTCCACGCGAAACGGGCGGTCCAGTGTCCGGGACCGCCCGCCGGAAATCTGCTCTTGCGGTTCTATCAGAACAGCCAGACGAAATTCACCCTGAACACAAAAGCGTCCAGGTCAAGAGTATCCCCGCTGGAAAGATCGGTGTTCGCCATCTGGTACCGCAACTCGATGTCCAGCGAAGTCAGGTTGTTTATAGGGATGTCCACGCCGCCCATAAGGTGTATCAGCAGGGCGTCGTCCGCCGTCACGGTACCGTTGAAATCGTTTATTATCCATCCCAGTCCCAGCCCCGCGTACCACCTGCCCGCATCGCCGAACCTGTCGCCGTACTGAGCACCCACCGACAGCGGAATCATCTGCAGGTCCCCCGAGAACCCGGGGTCTTCCGCGTCCGGGTCGGCCCAGCCGGCGCCCAGTTCGACGGATATGTTCGGAGTGACGTTGAAATTGAAGTTGATGTCCGCCATCCACGTGTTGTCCAGGGCTCTGTCCATGGGGAACAGCAGCGATATGCCCGTTCCCAGGTGCCCCATGCCGATTCTGCCGCCTCCCGCGGCCGCCAGTTCATCCACGGAAACCGCCGCCACCGTAGACTGCGCCGCAGGGAGATCCATGCGCATGGCAGTCCCGGATTCACAGCCGGCCAGAACAACCACCCCCAATACCAGTGCGATGAAACTCATTCTGGTCATGCCTTATCCTCCACAAAACAGGGCTTTCCCCCCCGGATATTTTCACAGCATGATGCTAAGCGACAAATCATGAATGTCAAGTACAAATAAACACCTAAAATATCCTTACGCCTCCCAGGGCGTTGCAATCAGGCATCAACCCGGGGCTTCTGTAAAGATTTTCGGGTTTTATCAGGGTGCTGCGGGGGCATGCAGCGGCACGGGCCCGCCGCTGTTTGAAAGGCGGCTATGTTTCGAGCCGGTATCTTATCTGCGCGTTTGTTCTGGGGAAAATAACGTCCGCACGTTCGACGGCATACACTGTCGCTCCTTCGGGGGGCGCGCCTTCCAGCTTCAGTTTGCCGCCGGCCGGTATTTCTTCCCACTTGCCCCAGCCCGCGATGGCCGCCGTGCCGCCGGTGTTGTTGATGACGTAGGCGCCGTTTTCCTCCACGGCCTTCAGGGAGGTCTTTTCCACGGGCAGCCTGGCGTCGAACAGCGATATGTTCTGGGCGGTGTAATCGTCGAGTATCGCCGCCACGCGCGGAGGCATCCCCGGGATGTTGAGCTCCACTTCCACCCGTTTGCCACGCAGTTTTTCTATCGTCGCGTCATAATTGGTGTTCTGCATGGAAGACAACATGTCGCCTTGCATGCGCGAGACATACGTCTGCTGGCTCTTGATTGCTCCCAGTCCCGCGTTCAGCCGCCCCATCATCAGGTTGAAGAACTCGCCGAAGGCGTCCTTGAAAGACCCCGCCAGATTCGACAATCCCCGCCCGGTGCGTCTTGCGATGCCGGGGTTTGTGACACGCCGGATCATGCCCTCGCGCCGATTTTTCCATTTCTTCTGCATCCTGTCCGGCAGCCGCACCAGGGAACGCACCCTCCCGTATTCCGCCTTGGGCAGTATGAATCCGGTACGCTTTCCGAAAGGGCCCTGTTCCGGTTCGTCCGGCAGGACTTCCATGCCGGCGTTCCCGACGCTGAGCCTGCCCGCGACCGTCCGGTCGTCCAGCCCCAGTCTGACGTTGAAGCGCTGCATCCGCTTGTAACACCTGTCCCGCGCCCGGCCTTTCAGCAGCGTGCCGATCACGGTCGCCACCACCAGGAAGGCCAGTGTCAGCGTGAACGGGTCGAGCGACAGGGTCCAGCGGATGGCGTTCTTGACGGCGGTTTCGCTTCCGCCTGCCGCGGGGGCGGCTTCTCCCGCCGCCGCCTGCGCCGCTGCAAGGAATATTATTCCAGCCCATTCCAGCGTTCGGGGCGCTCTATTATTCATCGGACTTTCTGTCTCCTTTGACCGGGGCCGGCGTCTCACGGTACAGGATCCCGCCCTTTTTCCACAGTCTTATGCCTTCGTATATCCCGATTGCGGCCAGCAGTCCCAGCACGTTGGCAAGGCCGTCGTAGAAAGAGACGTCCCTGCGGGGCACCCACTGCTGCAGGTACTCCGTTATCACTCCTATGAATATACCGGACAGTATGCCCGCCGCGTAGAAATAGCCCCTCGCACCGGCCGCAGACACTGTTGCCAGCAGCAGCCCCATGATCCCGTACGCCGTGAAATGGAGCACCTTGTCCTGGCCCGGGAAATACTGACTCTGTCCGCCCATTGACCGCACGCTCAGGTAGAACACCACGGCTTCGTAGAGCAGCGCCGCCGCCAGCAGCATGAACGGTACCCGCTTCATCTGACGTCCACTACCTTGCGCTTGAGACAATCGTACAGGAACCTGTTGATTTCCACAAAGAACTCTTCCGCTTTAGCGTCGTCCGGCTTCAGGTCGAGGTATCTTCCGGCGTATGCCTGCGCCTCACGGAACTCCTTTTCGGCGGCCGCCAGCTTCTCCCGTTCCCGCGGCGTCCCCGGCAGCGATTCACGGTAATGTTCCAGGCCTTTTCTGAAATGCTCCTCCGCCTTGCTGTAAAAGTAACCGGCGCCGCCGTCGGCCGGCACTTCCGTTTCTTCTTCCGCCGGGACGGATTCGGCTGTTTCCCCGGTGGGTTCCGTATCCGGCAGAGCGGGTGTTTCTTCGGCGGGCTTCTTCGTCTCCGCCGTTGCGGGGCCGGCCGGCCGGCTGTATCCGAATCCGAACAGCAGGCGCTCTATTTCCACCAGGAACTTCCCGGCTTCCTTGTCGTCGGGATGGGTCTCGACGTATTCGGCGGCATACTTGCGCGCCTTTCTGAACTCCCCCGCCGCGCGGTTTGCCGTCGCTCCGGCTTCCGGTGAATCGGCGTCAAGCCCTTCGTACAACTGCAGGCCTTTTTCGTAATGCTCCCTTGCCTTGACGTAGACCGGGTCGGCGTCCCGGCCTTCCGGAGCCGGCAATCCGGCATCCCCTGCTCCCGTCGCCGCCTCGACGGTCTCCGTCGCCAGGGTATCGCTGGTGGTTTCGACGGTATTTCCCGCGCATGCGGGATCGTCCCACTCGCAGGCGGCGCCCGTCGCCGGCCGGATGTCAGTCGGATTCGTTCCGCTCCACAGCGCCGTGCCCCGTGGGAGCACGGGTTCCCTGGCGTCATGCCCGCCTGCCGTTTCCACAGCCTTTGCCGGTTCTGATTCCCCGGGCTGTCCCACCGCGGGAGCGTCTTCTTCGACGGCTTCCCGGGCTGCTCCGGCCAGCTTCTCCGGCCCGCCCGCATCGACGGCAGCGATCGGTTCGGATTCCTTTTCCACAGGTCTTTCCAGGTATTCTATGGCCCGTGAAAGCAGCTCCTGGGTATCAGGAATCCGTTCATTCTTGGATTTCAACCACTTTTCTATTTCTTCCTTCGAGGACATGACCCGGCCGGAGACTTTTTCCTTCAGATCTTTCCACTTGGCGTTTGTCCATTCCTTGTCCGTCACTTTGCCGCGCACGTCTTCGAGCGTTTCCCTGGCCCACTTGCGGTCTTCCTCTTCGAGCGGGTTCAGCCACGTTCCTTTCTCGTTCATGTGGCGGATGTACAGGCCCGCCCCCACGCCCAGCACGACCATGGCCGACAGGCTGATCGCCAGCCTGGCCACGCGGCCCAGCAGGCTGCTGCGTTCCCTGGCGGCCCCGGTGGCGCCCCTCTTGCCGGCGGTCCTGTTCTCCCGGTTCATGTCGCCCGCCTTCCCGATGCTGTTTCCGGATCCGGCTGAGTCCTCCTACACAACGCCCGCCTCCTTCAGCAGTTCCATTCCCGTTAGCATCACGGGTGCGGGCATAACGTTCTTGCTGCAGCCCTCGATCGAAACCGCCCCTTCGTAACCGTCGGCCCGCATGCCGGCGAACAGCTCTTTCAGTTCGTCTATCGTCCAGGGGGCGATTCCCGGCGGCTGGTGAAAATGCACCACGTGTTCCTTCAGCTCGTTCCAGACGGCTACGGGCTTCCTGCCGTCGGTTTCCGCCGGGCCGTCGAGTTGCAGGTTGAGCCGCACCGAATCCGCTCCCGTCTCATCTATTAGACGCTTACATCCGGCGACCGTGTCGGCCAAACTCAGTTTATGCGTCTCGACCGCCACCTGCAGCCCCTTGTCGCGGCATATGGCGGCTATCTCCTTCATGCCGTCCGTGCAGTACTTCCAGTATGCGGGGCTCGCGTCCCTGCTGGAACATTCCATCACCCACCCGGCAAACGCCCTTACGTACTTCACGCCCAGCATCCGGGCCATTTCGGCGGCGAATTCCGCCTTGGCGAGTTCTTCGGCCATGTTCGTCATGTCGAGGTTGAAAGTCCCGGGGTAGCACGAAACCATCGAAAGCCCCAGGCCTTCTCTCTCGGCCAGTTCCGCCACGACGGGCATTTCGTGGTCGTCCCTGTTTTCGACGTGCCCGTGCCATATTTCCAGCGACTTGTACCCGGCCGCCGACACCTTGGGCAGTATCTCTTCCAGGTACAGCGGCGTATTGCGGAACGCAATCGTTGTTATCCCCGGAATCAACGGTTCCGCCTTTCATCGCGGGCCGCCGCGGTCCGGCGGCGCTGTTCCGTCACACCGGCCGCCGCGGCGCCGTTCCCGGTCACTCGTTTCCACCTTTCCCGGTTTCTTCCTGCGGGGATTGCCCGCCCGGTTCCGCCGGGGTCTGTTCTGAACCGGGTGCCTTCCGGCTTTCCGCCGCCAGGATCTTCCGCAGGGCGGAGCCCAACCGTCCTCTCGCGCCGCGAGTTCTCTTCGCGTACAGGCCCACGCTCACGCCGGCAAGCACCAGCACGGCCAGGCCGATGGCCAGTATCTCCGCTCCCGCGCCTTCCGCCTTTTCCTGCGCGGCGCCTTCCTCCCGGGTTCCGGTCCATTTTTCGAGAGGTTTTTCCACGGCCGGCGGGTCGGGTACAGGTTTTTCCCCCGGGTCATCCACGGAAGAAACGGGCTTGTCAGCGGCGGCCGTTTCCTTCTCCTCTTCTTCCGGGAATTCCTCCGCCAGGCCGGTGTACGTTTCGGGCAGCTCCTCCTTGTCGCGTCCGAGTATCCGCAGCATGGCGAGTACTCCGCGCCGCAGCACCCTGTCTTCCTCCAGGTCCGCAACGAACGCCGAACCGCGCAGGTCCGCCGCCCTGCGCCGCAGCACCCCGCGGACGTACTTCCTGATATCCTCCGAGTCCAGCCGCCGGTCGTCGATCTGCACCAGCAGTTCCTGCAGCCCGGGGTAACTGGCTTCCCGGTGGTTATCGAATTCCGCAAGCTTCTGGACCATGTCCGGGTGTTCCTTGATCAGTTTCGCCACGTAATCTTCGACTTTTTCTTCGATATCCACCAGGGCGTTTATCTTCCACGCCATTGTTTCCGCCGGTTTCGCCGTTATGTCCGGTTCCACGCCTTTCTCGTGTATGCTGCGTCCGTTGGGCAGGTAATACTTTGCGATAGTGAGCCTGACCCTGGTCTTGAACAGCGTGCTTGCCAGCGGGAACAGCGTCTGGACGGAGCCCTTTCCGTAGGTCGTTTCGCCCACGAGGGTTCCTCTTTTCAGGTCCTGGATCGCTCCGGCGACTATTTCCGATGCGCTTGCCGACCCCGTGTTCACGAGCACCACGAGAGGCTTGTCGCCCGCCAGCGGCCGGAAGCGCGCCCTGTAGTCGCGCCGGGGGCTCACCTGCGGCCGTCCTTCGCTGCGGACTATCAGTTCCCCGCGGTCGATGAACAGGTCCGCCACCCCGGCCGCCTCGTCCAGCAGCCCGCCGCCGTTGTCGCGCAGGTCCAGTATGAACGACTTCGCCCCGTCCCGCAGCAGTTCCTTTATCGCGTCGCGGCTTTCCGTCGTAGTGGTGTCTCCGAACCGGGTCAGCCTTATGTATCCTATGCCGCCGGGCAGCATCCTGTGCATGACGCTGTCTATGGTTATGCGTTCCCGGACGATGGTGAAATCCCTGGGCTTTTCCCATCCGCCCCGGTACACCTTGATCACGATCTCCGTCCCCGGCGTCCCCTTCAGGTTTTTCACCACCTCCATGAACCGCATTTTCGTCGTGTCTTTCCCGCCGACTTCCAGCACCTGGTCCAGGCTTCTCAGCCCGGCGCGGTACGCAGGCCCTTCGTATATGGGGCTTATGATCGTGAAGATCCCGTTGTGCATCCCGACGTAGGCCCCTATGCCTCCGTAGCGTCCGCCGAGGCTTTCCTCCATGTCCTTGACGTCGTCTTCGTCCAGGTACGAGCTGAACGGGTCCAGTGACGACAGCATCCCACGCGCCGTCGCCGTCACCAGTTTCTTCTCTTCTATTTCCTCCGCGTCGACGTAGTAGTTCTGGATATTCTCGTAGATCTCCCGCAGCACGTCGTACCCCGGGAAGACCGTCTTCTCGGATTTCGCCCGCAGCAGCATGAACGCCCGCCGGCCGTTGGGCGTGGGCTTGCCCCATATCTCGTAGATGCGCCTTTCGACGAGGTTCAGGTGCCCGTGCTCGGCCAGGACCAGTGCGGCGTCTTCGCCGTACCCATCGTTCCGTACCGACATCTGCCTCAGCGTGTCCACCGCTTCGTTCACCACCCCGAAGCGCAGCAACGTGTCGCCCGCCGCCACCCGTACCGCGGGGTCGCTGGAATAAAGCGCCTTGCGCAGCATGTCCATTATTTCTTCCCGCCCGAACAGCTCCGGCGTCATCCCCACCACGCCGCACGCCGCGGTTTTCGCCTCCCCTCCTACCTTGTCGTCGCCCAGCAGGTATGTATATATTTCCACCGCTTTTTTTGCGTCGCCCAGGTTTACGAGGACTTTGCCTATTATCAGCTTCTGGGTATCGCTGCCCGTCTTGAGCGCTTCCAGCATTTCCGGGACGCCGCCGGTGCCTATCGCCTCCAGCGCGTCGACGGCGTTCCACGCCTCGTCGAGAGACGCCCCCTCGATGCCCTTCAATATTTCCCTCACGCGTACGGCGTCCGTCTCTCCGCCGCGTGCCGTACGCGGAAAACACACCGCTGCCGCCGCCAGCGGGAGCACCGCCAGCAGCAGTGTCCCTGTTGTCACGCCGTCTTTCCGCCGCAACGCGAAGCTCCTTCCGGGATGCGCCCCTCTCATTATACCGCGGGCAGGTTCCAGGCTCCACTGTCTGATTGACGTTCCGGCCGGCCGGCGCCTTCGCCGGCTTGTTTCGCGGTTGCCTTGCATTACCGCCGCGGCACGTTATAATTCGGTCGTTCGTGGGCGATTAGCTCAGTTGGCTAGAGCGCATGGATCACACCCATGAGGCCGGAGGTTCAAGTCCTCCATCGCCCACCATTCCTCATCTCTGCAGGCTTTTGCCGTGCCTTGAGTTGTAGCATCTTCGCCCGGGCCCGCCGCCGGCCGATGGCGGCTGCGCGGCACTTGTCCGCAGCAGGCTGCTTCCCGGCCGTGCTTCGGTATCCCCTGCTGCTTGCCCCGGGCGCTGCCGGTTCGGTCCTGCGTGTGCCTGTCACGGCATCGTTCAAGGCAACCGGAATGACGCCGCGTCCCATCGATCGCTTTTTGCCGGGTATTTGCTTGACATTCGTTTGCGGCCGGTATGATTGATTATGTCTGACATATTATTGGCCGCGGATTGAACCGGACCAGCCACGTGGACACAAACTTTTCCATGCCCGGCACACGGCGGGACGCGTTGCCGTCCACACGCTCAACGGGACGGTTTGCCTTGGCCTCGGCTATGATTGCTCTGATATCCGTTCCTGTTATTGTGGATTCCTTCCTGTCCATCTTCGCATCTGCGGTGGCATCGCGTTTCGGCCTGAGTAAAGCAACCCTTGGGGTCTTGCTTTCCGCCGGGGCATGGGGTGGCTTGGCTGGTACGGCGGCGTTCCTGTTGTTGTCACGGCGGTCAGCCGATATGAGGCTCTTCCGGGCGTGCATCGGCGTGGCGGGTATCTGCTCGGTCATGGCGGCGCTTGCGCCCCGGCCCGCGTACCTGATGGCGGCGGTGGCCGGCTTGTGTGGGGGTTTCGTAGTGGCGGATATCGCAACGTCCGTTCTTCTGCCGTCGCTCATCCAGGGGTCCCCGAGGCGCATCCTCGCGGCAAAGTACGCCTTCATCTCGCTCATAGGTGTCGTGACCCCGTTTGCCGGCGGTCTGTTGATGTCGTGGTCCGTCCGGCAGGACGGTCCCGGCGCAATGAGTATTCTCAGGAGCGCCTACTTGATCGCAGGTCTTGCGATGCTTGCAGGATGCTTCCTTCTGGGGCGCCGGCATGTTCCCGCTGCAGATCCAGCCCCCGCTCCGCTGAAGCAGCGCTGGACGGTGTACCTGGTCCCGGCCGTTCTTACCGCCCTGCACGGCGGAACGGATTCGGCCATGGCCAGGTGGGCGCCGACGTTCTACGGCGAATCGTTCGCACGTGTACTCTTCCCGCCCGCATGGGTTCTGTCGGGGTGTGCCCTGGCCTACTTCCTCGGCCGGACGGTATTGTCCATCATCCCGGAAGGGCGCGCTGAACGGTTCCTGCTGGTTGGGCCCGGCGTGGTCGGCGGATGCCTGCTCATGGCCGCACTTGTGTACCGCTCTTTCGGGGCATCGGTCGGACTTTATGTGGGCGCCAGCCTGGTATACGGACTGGAGTTTCCGGTCCTGATGGGTTTGATCGCCAGGCGGATGCCTGCGCAGATGGGCCGGGCGATTGCTCTTGGAGGTCTGGCAACCTATGGGTTGTACGGCGGTCTGTCTGTTCTTATCGGCACTGTCGCCCAGGTGACGGGTGACCTGCGGACTGCCCTGCTGGTCTGTCCGCTTGGATTTGTCTCGTTCAGCGTTCTCGCCGCGGTTTGGACGCGAAGCCGCCCGCGGGTTCCCTCATCAGCCGAACAAACCATGGATTCCTTATAGAAAGGTCTTGGCCATGCAGTACGAACAGCAAGCAGAAAACATCTCGCTGGGCCCCCCGGTGGTGGTCGGACGTTCCCGGCCCAACGAGACCCGCTGGGGCTTCTTCCAGTTCCCCAGCCTCTTCCGTCTTCCCGGCGGTGAGTTGATGGTCACTGTCAACGATGCCGAAGACGCCACCAGCGGTTACGGCCGGCCACTGCGCCGTTTTATGTCGTTGGACGAAGGCTTTTCCTGGCGGGATGCCGGGCAGTCGGTGCCGGGAGCGGGGCCGCACGCAAGCTGCGTTGAGCTTTTCGACGGCGAATACCTCATCCTCGCCGCTACTGCGGCCCTCGATCTCGCCTCCGCAGGAATCGAACTCCCCCCGGCGGTCGGCACTACGTTCGCCTATCACGACTTCCACTTCTATCGTGTGGCCGAGTGTCCCGCGCCCGTCCGTGATTATCTGACACGCCTTCCCGCGTGGCGCTGGTCCCCGCGCACACCCTCGTGGACCCCCGATGAAGTCGTCTATGATGTTGCCGGGCACCTGTGCTATACTGTCGGAGATGAAAACACGGTGTCCCGCACCTGGTTCGAGCATCCCCCCGTCCGCCGCAGCGGCGAACTGCTTTACGTCGATTACCGCACCAATTGCCTTCAGGAGAACGGTGCCGCCCCCGGCGGCTTTTCCTGCATCCTTATGGTTTCCGGCGACAACGCACACACCTTCCGTAACCGCAGTGTCATCGCTGCCGGCCGCGTCTACGAACCCATGCTCGCCGACACTGCCGACGGCGGACTCGTCTGCGTCATACGTGGCGCCGACCACGAACAGCGCCCCATGCTCATCACCCATTCACGGGATGACGGCCATACCTGGGAAACGCCCCGCACGCTCTTTGACTTCGGCGTCTTCCCCGCTCTCGTGCGCCTCGACAGCGGCGTTCTCCTCCTCGCCTTCGGCCGCCCGGGCGTATGGGTATCTGCGTCTCTCGATGGCACCGGCCGCACGTGGACCGATCCCGTTCCCGTCATCGAAGGTGACTCTGAAGACGTCATCGCTCACACCTGCGGCTACACCAACCTCCTGCCTCTCGGTCCCGGCGAAGCACTGCTCGTTTACTCCGACTTCAAACACGTCGCCCCTGATGGCACGCCCTGCAAATCCGTTGAAGTCCGCCGTGTATCCGTGTAGCGTCGCTCCCGGCCCGAAAAGCCCCGCAAGGAGTCCGTCATGATGGCCTCTATCCCCGGCGACGGGGGCCTGGCTTGGTCAACCCCGAAACCGCTCAACTTCCATGGCGGTCCTCCCCACCTCCTGCGACATTCCTCCGGCCTGCTGATCCTGACCTACGGCTACCGCCAGAAGCCGTACGGCCAGCGCGTGGCCTTCAGCCGCGACGACGGCGTAATGTGGGAGTACGACTGGATCATCCGCGACGACGGTCCGGACGGCGACCTCGGCTATCCCTCGACGGTCGAGTTGGCCGACGGCAGCCTATTCACGGTCTATTACCAGAAAGCCGCCAAGGGTGAAAAGTGCTCGCTCCTCTGGTCGCGCTGGAACATGCCTTGAAGTAAGGATCTATTCATGAATTCCAACATCGTTCTGACCTTGGAAGCGGCGAAGGGGAATCCACGGAACTCCGAAGGGGCGTTCGTGACTCTGAATGACGGACGCATTCTCTTCGCGTACAGCCGGTACTACGGCAATGACGACTGGGCGGATCACGCCACCGCGGATATTGCCTGCCGTATATCCGAAGACGACGGAAAAACATGGTCGGCCGATGATCGCATCCTTGTCCGCAACGAGGGATCATGCAATGTCATGAGCGTGTCTCTCCTGCGTTTGCGGGACGGCCGAATCGCGCTCTGGTATCTCCGCAAGAACAACATCAGCGATTGCCGCCTCTGGATGCGCGTTTCAACGGACGAAGCGGAGACGTGGAGCGAACCGGAACTCTGCATTCCAGCGCCGGGGTATTTCGTGGTCAACAATGACCGCGTCGTGCAACTTTCGACCGGTCGCCTGATCGCCCCTGCCGCGTATCACCGCGCGAAGAGCGACATCGATCGCAATCGCTGGGATGCTCTCGATTCTCGCGGCATCGCTATGTACTTCCTCTCGGACGACAACGGCCGGACATGGCGCGAGTCCCGGGCCTGGCTGGCTTTCCCCGGGAAATACGATTCCGGTTTCCAGGAACCGGGTGTCATTGAGCGGCAGGACGGAACGCTCTATGGCTGGTTCCGAACCGATGCCGGTTGCCAATACGAATCGGTATCGGGTGACGGAGGCGAAACATGGACGGTTCCGGCGCCGTCGATATTTCGGTCGCCCTGTTCGCCGATGAGCATGAAGCGGATTCCAGAAACCGGGCGTTTGCTGGCCGTTTGGAATGATCATTCCCGGTTTCCTGAGCATCGACCAACTGACTGGAAATCGGCAAGCTGGGGGCGTACGCCTCTGAGTCTGGCCGTCAGCAATGACGACGGCAGGACATGGACGCCCGCCAGAAACATCGAGACCGATGCGAACCGGGGGTTCTGCTACACGGCCATTCACTTCACAAACGACGCCGTGCTGCTGGCCTATTGCTGCGGCGGCGGGCAACGGGCGGTATTGCAGGATTTGTGCACCCGGAGAATCGAGGCGAACCGTTTGTAGACTTGATACGGATAAAAGAGGGAGCATGAGTGGAAATACGGATTGAAATTTCGTCCCTATCTTCATCCTTGTAATCAGAAAGACAAAATCATGGCCAATACCAATTTCAACTCCCACGGACTCGAAAAGGCCCTCCCTTCGTTTGTCATCTCGCAACGGACCTCCCAACCCCTGCTGAAGTCCGAGATGCCGTGGGAAAACCGCTACATGAACTACTTCAATGTTATCCGCGAAAAGAGGGGTTGGCACATGTGGTATCATGCTTACGATCAGTCCTACAAGGATGACAATGACGCTTACCTGTGCTACGCCTTCTCCACGGACGGCGTGACATGGACGCGCCCTGAACTGGGCCTGGTCGAGTACGCAGGCTCGAAACAGAACAATATCATTATCCCCGGGCGCGCAACAGGCGGCATGCATGGCGGAACAGTCTTTCTCGACCGGCAGGCGCCTGCATCTGAACGCTATAAACTGGTCTTTACGCGCGAGCCTTCCGGGCATGGCGGCTGGTTTGTCCACGGGGCTATCTCGGCTGATGGACTTCACTGGACCTTTCTGCCAGAACCTTTGCTTGCAGAAAACAGCGACACCCAGACCGTGTGTTTCCGTGACGGCGACGTGTACCGCCTCTTTGTGCGCATGTGGTCGGGTGGCAATTTCACGGGGAAAAGGATAGTTGGCTACAGCGAATCGCCCACGTTCGGCGCGTTTCCTGTCCCGGAAGCCATCTTCGCTCCCACACCGCAGGATCCCCAGGATCTGCACTTCTATAACTCAGCCGCCACCAAGTTGCAGGACGACCTGTACGTCATGTTCCCGTCGGCCTTTTTCACCGGTGACCAGACGGTGCGCCCGTACCTGGCTGCCAGCCGTAACGGACGTCGCTTCGAGCGTGTGGGGAACGGCGAGTTCCTGGTGCTGGGGCCGGAGGGTGCATTTGACAGCAAATCGATCTATGTGGTGCCCGGAGCTGTCCCGGGCGACAAGCCGGGGACATGGTGGATGTACTACATCGGCCTGAATATCGGCCACGATGGCAAGCCGGATCGAGCCGGGGCCTATGGCCGCTTCCTGCTGGAGGTCACATGAGGAAAACGGCCCAGGGGGCAAAGTGTTCGCTGTTCTTGCCGTTCTGGAGGAGACCCGAATGAAGACAAAAACCGCAGCGAAGAAACGCAAGCCCCCGCGCTCCACCGCCGAACATGTCCTGGACTGGATACAGCGGCACATGGCGAAATACGGCCTGAAACCCGGCGACAGCCTGCCCAAAGAGATGGAAATCGCCAGAGCAGCAGGCACCGGCCGTTCGTCCGTTCGTGAAGCGTTGACGGCTCTCAAGTCTCTCGGTATTATCGTGTCCAGACGTAAGGGGGGTATTCGAATCGTCCGCGAACCGGTGTTCCTCGAATTCCGCCGTTTCCTGGTCGAGCGATTCACATCTAGAGAGCGCTTTCTCAACGTGCTTGAATTCCGGGCCGTAATGGAATGGGGATTGGGAAGCCTTCTGTTCGCCAACGTCAGCGCCAGGGTTCTCCGCGAAGCGCAGGCCGTGATTGATGGCGTCCGCAAGGCCGGCGCTTCCGCTGACCTCATGGACGCCGAATGGGAATACCACACCTGCCTGACGCGTGGAGCCGGCAATGAACTCGCCAGCCTTTTGGCTTTTATCTACACGCCGCTTTTCGATAAGAAATCCTTTGAAAAATTCTACAATGCCGATTCGGACGAAAACCCGGAAGAATGGATGTCGCAACACCAGGCGTTGCTGGACGCTTTGAAAGCGAAAAACCGTAAGGCTTTTCTGGCGCTCCTTGAACGCCACACCCATAGCTATATGCGGATTGGCACGGGAAAAGCACCGTAGGAAATGTACCGTCCGGATTCGAGTTCAATAGAGAATTGCGGCCGCCGCCGGCTTTCCGCAAAATCGCCTCTGAATAGTTCTCGCATGATCGGCGTTGCCAGGAACTTGCCGCAGGTTGCGGCCGTCGGCCGTCTACGGCACGACCGTCACTTCCACCTCCGCCGACGTTTCGTTCCCGCTGCTGTCCGCGGCCGACAGCGATATGTCGTTCGCGCCGGATGCGAGCGGCACTTCGGCCGTCCACGTCCCCGAAAGCCCCGTCACGTCCACCGCCACGGTCTCCACCCCGTTCACGATCACCGCCGCCGGGCACGCCGTGTCGTCTGACACCGTCCCGCTCAGCACGACGTCCGAAGCATCCACCGCCGGGGCGGTCATGTCTTCCGGGAACCTGTACAGGTGTATTCCGTACCCGCTGAACCCGTCCTCGAAACTGCCCCCCGGCGCGGGTATGGATCGGCCCTCGTCCATCACTTCCACCGTGGTTGCGCCGGGAAGCGTGAACGTGGCCGTCGTGTTGTCGTCCCGCATCGCCGCGGCGAACACGTACGTGTATCCGCCGTTGTGCTTCACCATTATGTCCACCGGCACGCCCGCGTTGCCGGACGCCACGGCGACCTCCCCGGCCGCCGTGGGACTGTTCAGGACCGCCGCCAGGCTCTGCACGCGGGCGTTCAATTCCGTCACCGCGGCGAGCATCTCGGCGTCGTGGAGCAGCGCCGCTTCGTCAAAGCTCGGCGTCCATGAATGGCAGAAATACCCGAACCCGTTCGCCCCGTGGATCAGCGCCATCCAGACCTCCGACTTCACCTGCGCGGGCGTGGGCTTGGCCGCGGAATCAGCTGCTATCTTCGTGCACTCTATCCAGCACCACACGGGTTTCGCGTCGTCCGTGCACGCCCTCAGCCTGTCGATCCCCAGCGGCACGTACCACAGGTTCCCGGTTACTTCCGCGTCGGACGAGTTCACGGGATATATGTCGAACGACGCTATGTCGCAGCCGTCCACGTACTCGTAGTAGTCTTCCGGATGGTTCGTGCGCGTGCCCCTGCCGTACCAGTTGTCCCATGCCGCCCCCTGGCCCAGGTTCAGGTACACGGGCCGGGTGGAATCCGCCGCCCGCATGGCGTCGTAGTTGGCGATTATCGCCGACGGCAGTATGGGGGGGTCGTATCCCCCTCCGCCGTCCGGCTGGGCGTTGTCGGGTTCGTCGTCCTGGGTCCACGCCCGGATGATCGCGTTGTTCGTGCTCGTTAGTCCAACGCCGTTCTGGTGGCAGTAGACGTCCATCCCCGCCGCCGTCAGGTCCGAGAGCTGCGCTTCCGTCGGCCCTTCCCACAGCCCCACGAACACGTTTATCCCCGCCGCCTCGTATCCCGCGGCGTTGTACGGGCTTTGGAGCCACACCGCTATCGGAAAGAAATCCTCGCTGTCCGACGGCCCGTTCGCCCACTGGGCGTAATACAGGTGGGGACAGTCCATCCCGTTCGCCGCGGGCGTGGTCATGGCTATGCCGCATAACACCGCTGCGGCCGCCGGTAAGAATCGCAACCCTTTCATCCCGCACCTTCCCTCCATGTCCCCTGCTCGCAGCGTCGCCCCGCCGCCGGTTGAATTCAGTACGAACCGTGCTCCCGCGCCGCCTCGAACATCGCCATTATGTTTTCCGGCGGCACGTCCGGCTGGATGTTGTGCACCTGGTTGAACACGAATCCACCGCCCGGCTTCAGGGTCTCCGCCTGTTTTCTCACTTCCTCCCGGACCTCCTCCGGCGTTCCGCCCGCCAGCACTTTCTGGGTGTCGCAGCCCCCTCCCCAGAACGTGAGCCTGTCGCCGAACTCGCGCTTCAGCGCGCCGGCGTCCATCTGCCGGGCCGTGTACTGCACCGGGTTCAGGATGTCCACGCCGGCGTCTATCAGGTCCGGTATCAGCGGATACACGTTCCCGTCGGTGTGCAGGAAAAGCGCCGCTTCCGTCATTTCGTGGATCGCCCTGTACAGCCGCTCGTGGTGCGGCTTGATCAGGGACCTGTACATCCCGGGCGAAACCATCGGCGCTTCCTGCGTCCCGAGATCGTCGTTCACGTTTATTACGTCCACGTGCGGTCCCACCGCGGCGGCGTACGTCCCGAGCCTGTCGATGTACGCGTCCACGAGCCGGGACATTATGCACTCGGCTATCTCCGGCCGCAGCACGAGGTCCATCATGAACGTCTCGAAGCCCCGCAGCAGTTGCCCCGCCGCAAAGACGTGCGCGCAGAAATTCCCCATCAGCGCCTTGTCCGTGGTGCGCCTGAGTTTCTCCGCCCTGCGCCCCAGTTCCTCCACGGTCTCGTCGGCGAAGCCGGGCAGGTCGAAGTTCTCTATGGGCTCCGGGTTCTTCTCGATATCCCCGCACGTCCCGGCCCGCGCGTACGGCGGATTCACAGGCTCGTAGTACATCCCTCCCGACGGCATCCGGGCTATCACCGTTCCGTCCGTCCCAAGGGCTTCACGCGAACCGTCGCCCGCCTCCCGCTCGGTCCACCTTTCCGGTACCAGCGCGGTCGTCCCGTCGTAAAGAACCGTCTCCCGCCAGCGTCCGGGCATCGGGGTGACCGGCAGCACGCAGCCGCCCACGGCCTCCAGCACTTCCGCCTCGACCAGCACCACCTGCTGATACGGGTCTATTATCCGGGTCTCTCCCGTTCTTATGCCCAGGTAGTCCTTCAGCCGGTTGTACGCCGCGGCGTGAATGCCCGTCGAATCCATGCCCCCGAGGTCCACGGGCAGCCGGTCGGGCTCGCGGTGATCGATCGCCGCCAGAATTCGCTCGCGCGGCGTCACGGGACCATGTCCCTTCCGCGGGATCCAGCCCCCCCTCCGCGGGATTCAACCCCCCCTCCGCGGGATCCGGTCATTCCCGGCATGACGCTGCCCCTCCTGCCCGGCGCTTCAGATCGTGTGGGCGCTGCCCCTGCCGTCCCCCTCCGCCTTCTCTTCTTCTTCCACCGGGTATTGCGTTATGCCCTTGAACCGGGCCGCTTCTTCTTCGGGCTCGGTCTCTTCGCGCTCCGGGGCGTCGCCGTGGGAACCGAGCTCCGGAAGGTCGTCCGGCGGCGGCTGCGTCGCTCCGGCCGCCACCCCGGTGAACGTGCGCGTCACCACGGGCTTCGGCCGCTGGATCGATATCCGGTCCAGGTTCACCACCGGCGGCGTGTCCATCGGCAGTATCTCCAGGAACCTGTCCCGGATCTTCTTCGCTATCTCGCTCCCCTTCCCCGGTATGTCCGGACGCTCCCGGATCCCTATCCGCACTGAGCACACTATCGGCTGGTCCTGCCCGATGTCCGGCACCTTTATCGTCGCGGCGGCGTCCGTTATGTCCTCGTCCTCCAGCGCCGTCCGCCTCAGGCAGTCCTCCAGCGCCGACGCCTCTATTATCATCGATCCCACTTCGCTCGTGAACTCTATCGGTTTCTCGCTCCTCGATCGCGACCGCCCCGTGAACGGCAGGATCACCCCCAGCCCTATCAGCAGCGCCCCTGCAAACATTATCACCCATCCCCATACGGGGTCCTGCGTGTACTGGATCAGGAACAGCCCCATCCCGTTTATGTACTCGTGGTCCACTATCGCCAGCACGGCCAGCAGGCCTACGCCCACTATGCTGAACCATCCCAGGACTACGAGGATACTGCTTTTTACGGTCATGTCTCGTCCCCCGCTTTGTGCGGACCGCCGGAAAACGCCTCCCGGCGGGGCCGGCCTTTCGTTCCCTTTATCATATCAGTAACCCAGCATGTCTTCCACAAACGAAGTATTATAATCCCCTCGCACGAACGCCACGTGCCCCAGCACTTCCTGGCAGAAATCCACCGTCGTCGGAATCCCTTCCACTATCAGCTCCGACAGCGCCAGCCTCATCTTCCTTATGCATTGCTGCCGGTCTTCGGCGCGGACTATGAGTTTCGCCACCAGCGAGTCGTAGTCGGGCGGTACTTCGTATCCCGAGTACACGTGCGAATCCACCCGCACGTCCTTTTCCATCGGCGGAAAATAAAATTTTATCGTCCCCGGCGCCGGCATGAATCCTTTCTCCGGGTCCTCCGCGTTTATCCGGCATTCCATCGCCCACCCGTTCAGTTTCACGTCCTTCTGCCTCAGCCTCAGCTCCTCCCCGTACGCCACCCGCAGCTGCTCTTCCACAAGGTCCACCCCGGTTATCATTTCCGTCACGGGATGTTCCACCTGTATCCGGGCGTTCGCTTCTATGAAGTAAAAACGCCCCTCGGGGTCAAGCACGAACTCCACCGTCCCGGCGCTTTCGTACCCCGCCGCTTTCATCAGTCTTACCGCCGCTTCCCCCATCTGCTTCCGCTGCCGGCTCGACTTGATTGCCGGCGACGGCGACTCCTCTATCACCTTCTGGTGCCGCCGCTGGATCGAGCACTCGCGCTCCCCCAGGTATATGCAGTTCCCGTGCTTGTCCGCCAGTATCTGTATCTCCACGTGCCGCGGGGTCGTTATGTATTTCTCCAGGTACAGCGCCCCGTCTCCGAACGCCGCCTCCGCCTCCGCCTTCGCACTGGCAAACGCCACCGCGAGCGAAGCGTCGTTGTGCACTATCCGCATCCCTCTCCCGCCTCCGCCCGCCGACGCCTTCAACAGCACGGGGTAGCCCACCTTGCGCGCCCATTCCAGTCCCGCGTCCACGTTCGCCACCGGCCCGTCCGACCCGGGTACCACCGGCACCTTCGCCTTGCGGGCGATCTCGCGCGCCTTCGACTTGTCCCCCAGTACCTCCATTGCCCCCACCGGTGGTCCTATGAACACCACTCCCACAGCGGATATGTCCTCCGCAAACCGGGCGTTTTCCGCCAGGAACCCGTATCCGGGATGCACCGCTTCCACGTCCGCTATTTCCGCCGCCGCTATTATCGACGGTATGTTCAGGTACGACCTCGCCGACTCGCGCGGCCCTATGCAGTACGCCTTGTCCGCGAGCTTCAGGTAGCTCGCGTTCCTGTCCACCTCCGAATAGACCGCTACCGTTTCCACTCCCATCTTCTTGCAGGTGCGGATTACCCTCAGCGCTATTTCGCCACGGCACGCGACCAGAACTCGGGAGAACATCCCTTCCCCCCTCAGTTCTGCTCAATGAGGAACATGACCTGCCCGTACTCCACCGGCTGCGAATTCTCCACCAGTATCTTCTTCACCGTCCCGGTGCAGTCCGCCGTGATCTCGTTCATCACCTTCATCGCTTCCACTATGCACACTACCGTTTCCGGCGTCACGTGGTCCCCCACCCGCACGTACGGCTCCGCATCCGGCGACGGTGCCCGGTAGAACGTCCCCACCATCGGCGCCTTGATCGCCGCGCTCCCGGCGTCCTCCTCCGCTCCGCCTCCCGCCGCCGGCGCTGCCGCAGAACCCGCCGCTGCCGGCGGTCCCGGTACGACATGCGGCATCATCACCGGCGCCATCGGCGGCGCGGGCGCCTCGCTTTTCTTGTCGAACCGGTACTCGACGCCGTCTTCCTTCACCTGCAGCGACTGCAGGCCGTACTTTTCCATTATTTCGAGAAGTTCCTGAATCCTGTCCAGGTCCATTTTATGTCACTCTCCCGTCACGGCCCATTCAGGCTCCAACGGCAGCGATCCGAGCCTTGCCGTCCTGCCTCCTGCCGTTATCGCAAAGTCGTCTTCCAGGCGCAGTCCCCATCGTCCCGGTACGTAGATCCCGGGCTCGATCGTGAAGACCACGCCCTCCTGCAGCTTCTCCCTGCTTCCGGCTCCGATCAGCGGGGCCTCGTGCACTTCCAGTCCCAGCCCGTGCCCCAGTGCATGCGTAAACCGCCCCCCGTACCCCGCACTCTCGATTGCCCGCCTTGCCGCAGCGTCCACTTCTCCCGCAGCGACTCCGGGCCGCACCGCTTTTATCGCGGCCTCGCGGGCCTCCAGCAGCACGGCGTACGCCCGCCCCGCCGGAGGTTTCATTCTACCTGCAAAAAACACCCTGGTCAAGTCGCTGCCGTACCCCTCCGTCCGCGCCCCCCAGTCGATCAGTACCGGTTCCCCCTTCTTCACGCGCCGGTCCGACGTCTCGTAATGCGGCCTGCTCGACCCCGCCCCAGCCGCCACTATCGTCGGGAATGACGGCCCGTCCGCTCCGTAGTGCACCATCGCCGCATGCAGCATCATCGCTATCCGCCGCTCCGTCAGCCCCGGCCTGATGCCCCCCCTCACGTCCTCTATGGCCTTTTCCGCTATCCGCACCGCCTTCCTCATCGTCCGCAGCTCCCACCCGTCCTTTACCGCCCGCTCTTCGCGGATGATCCCGTCCGCCGCCTTCACCTTTCCCTTCCCGCGCAGCAGCTTCCCCAACGCCTTCCACGTCGCTGCGGTTATCCGGCGTTCTTCCACGCCCAGCACCGGCGACCGTCCCTTCACCGCCTCCGCCGCCGTCGCCGCCAGTCCCTTCCTTCCCCGCATCACCAGCCGCGCACGCACCCCCTCCTTCCGCAGTTTTTCCACCCGCTCCCCGGCCTCTTCCGAATACCGGGCGTCCGTTATCACCGCTATCGCTCCGCCCGATACCACCGCCGCCGAATCCTCCCCGCGGAAACCCGTCAGGTACCGGATGTGCTCCGGCGCCGCCGTCAGCAGGTGGCTCGCTCCAACTGCCCTCATCCCCCTCCGTATTCGCCGGATGCGGTCCCGGTACATTTGCGGCTTACCTTTCCTTGCGGGCGCGGGCGCTACATTATAATTGGGCGTGGACATCTTGCCTGAGTGTTTCCCGGAGGTTTCTCCTCCCCGAAGCCTTGAGCGACCGCAGAAAGGAGTAGTTGGAGATGCGCAAGGAATACCTCTTGACCCCTGGCCCCAGCCAGGTCCCCGCCGACGTGCTTCTCAAGCTCGCCGAGCCCGTCTATCACCACCGTACGCCTCGCTTCAAGGAGATGTACAAGTCTCTCACCGAAAAACTTCAGAAGGTCTTCATGTCCTCCGGGGATATCATCATCTTCGCCTCCAGCGGCACCGGTGCCATGGAAGCCTCCGTCGTCAATATCGTCCCCAGGGGCAAAAAAGCCCTCTGCATCGCCGGCGGCAAGTTCGGTGAACGCTGGTCCGAAATCTGCGACGCCTTCGGTATCGCTCAGGTCCGCATGGACGTCGAGTGGGGCAAGGCCGCGGATCCCAAGGCGGTTGCGGATGCCCTCGCCTCCGACCCCGACATCGTCGCCGTCTACACCACCCTTGTCGAAACCTCCACCGGCGTCGAAAACCCCATACGCGATATCGGCGCCGTCGTCGCCGCTACCGGCGCTGTCCTCGTCGTGGACGGCGTCTCCGGCGCAGGCGCCTGCGAAATGCGCGTCGACGACTGGAACGTCGACATCCTCGTCGTCGGCTCCCAGAAAGCCCTCATGCTGCCCCCGGGCCTCGCCGTCCTCACCGTCAGCGCCAAGGCCAGGGCACTCCTCGACTCCGTCGATAACCCCCCCGCCTATTACTTCAACCTCAGGAAGGCCGTCGCTTCCGCCGCCAAGACCGATACCCCCTACACCCCGCCTCTCACCCTCATGGAAGCCCTCCTCGTCGCCGCCGACGCACTCGTCGAAGAAGGCATGGAAAACGTCTTCGCTCGCCACAGGAAATATGCCGAAGCCGCCGTCGCGGGGCTCAAGGCTCTTGGCCTCAAAGTCTATCCTGAAAGGCCCGCCGCCGCACTCACCGCCGTCGAAGCCCCCGCAGGCATCGACGCCGAAAAAATCCGCAAGATCGCCAAGGACAAGTACGGCGCAGCCATCGCGGGCGGCCAGGAACAGCTCAAGGGCAAGCTCCTCCGCATGGCGCACATGGGCTACGTCGGCCCCATGGATATCGTCATCGGCCTCGCCGCCCTCGAAATGGCCCTCGCGGATATGGGCGTTGACGTCACCCCGGGTTCCGGCGTCGCTGCGGCGGAAGCCGTGTTGCGGTCCGGGTAGTACTGCCGCTTGCCTTCCACTCCGGGCGTTAGGGGGAAGCCATGGTCGTGACCTGGAAGAAAGTCGTTTTCCTGCTGCTCCTCGTTGCAGCTGGCATATGGGCCTATTTCCATTTCTTCGCCGCCGCGGGGGACACCGGCACGGAAGAACTCCCCCAGGCCTATGCTCAGGGCAACCCCGTCGCGCTTTCCGAACTCAAAAAACGCCCCTACGATAAAACCCTCTCCCCGCCCTTCCGTAAAATGGCCGTGGAATCCATGGACCCCAAAGTTCGTGAAGCCGCCGTCTGGTACCTCGCCGCAGGGTCCGAGCCCGCCGAAGAAGGCGTCATCATCAGCGCTCTCGGCGACCCGGACCCGCGCGTGCGCGAAGCCGCCTGCAATGCCGCAAAGCTCCGCAAAATGAAGAAAGCCGTTGACGTCATCATCCCGCTCGTCGAAGACGACGACATCGACGTCAAGGGCGCGGCTCGCTCCGCACTCCAGTCCATTACCGGCATCCACCGCTACATGGGCCGCTCCGAATGGGAACAGCAGTGGAACATGATGAATGAAAACCGCTGACTCCCAGCTCCCTGCGCACGGCGGGTTGTACTCCGGCCCTCGCACCGTATAATGCTGTTTTCCGGGAGCTTTCATGGCCTGTGTTCTGATCGTCACCAAGCCGCCTGAATTCACCGCCGCGGGCGGGCTCGTCCTCAGCCAGTGCGAGCCCTATACCGGCGGCTGGAAGCTCATGCTCTGGGAAGACGGCGTCCTCGAATCCCTCCTCGCTGGCACTTATGACGAAATGATCGCTCTCCAGGGTGAATGGGACGGCCTCGCACCGGCCGAAATCCGCTCCAGGGCCCGCGACCTCGGCATGTCCCGCCCCGACAAGTTTTCCACCACCGTCGCCATGCCTCCCGCGGTCAGCGACGCCGAAGCCACGCAGATTATCGACCGCCGCAAGGTCGAACAGGCCATGCAGTCGCTGGAAAACGACGTCCCGAAGTTCTCCTTCCTTCCGGCGCGCACTTCCAAGGGCGCCATGGTTGCGGAAGTCCACGACGACGCCCCAGTGGGCGCGGTCGCCATCGACCAGCTTGACCAGGGCAATGCCATGGACATCCGCGGCGTCATCCTCGACCTCGGCCCGGTGTCGGGTGAAAACCCGGCGGCGCTTATGAGTTTCGTGTCGCTGGTGGTCGGCAGGCTCGGCCTTTCGGGCAGGTTCGTCTGGGTCGTCGCCCCGCCTCCTTTCCTGAAACTTGTTGAAGAAGCCGGCCTCGACGAAGTCATTCGCGCCTTCGGCTCCGTCGAAGAAGCCCTCTCCAAACTCTAACCCCCCACCCACCCCCCAC
>JAFGGJ010000016.1 GCA_016930595.1 Planctomycetota bacterium | reverse complement strand
TGCGATCCTGTAGACGTTTTCGGGCCCTTTTCACGCGTGTGTCGTATACTCTTATAGTAGATTCGGACATCTGGCACGGAATTTGCTGTACGGTTCCGCTGTGCTAACGGACTTGACGGCCCGCGCAACGCCGGTTATCACATCGAAACACTCGGGAAAGGAGGCCGGCATGCGTTACAAGGGGTGCCCCGTCGAAGTGGTATCGGAGCGCGGCGTAAAAGACATCGTGGAATTCATGCTGCGGGTTCTGGACGAAGTCGGCATGCGCATCGAAAACAAGACGATGTGCCGCCACCTGGCCGAACACGGGTGCGAATGGGACGGCGAATTCGGGATACGGTTCCCGAGGCGCATGATGGAGAAGTATATAGACGAGGAGCGGGTCGCGAAGGAGGACGTGCCGCCGGAAGGCAGGCCGGTGCGTTTCAGCGGGGGGGCGGCGGGATACCCGCTCAGGTGGGTGGACCCCGCGGACCTCAAGGTCAAGACGCAGACGTTCCGGACGGCCAGCGGGATGGTGCGGCTGTCGGATTACCTGCCCGGGATAGAAGGCATCGGGTCGGTGGGCGTGCCGCAGGACGTGGCGCCGGTGATGCAGCCGCTGGTGATGAGATACATGAACTGGCGGTATTCCGGGATGACGCTGGCCAACATCTACGTCATCTGGGACACCAGGCTCTGCCCGTACATAGCGGAATTCTGCGAAACGGTCAGCGAGATGGAAAGCGCGAAGGGCGGGATGGAGAGGTGGTTCCGGGCGAACAACTACCTGGTGAGCCCGCTGAAGTACACGCACGAGGAGGCGGAGCAGTTCGTGTGGTTCTGGGAGCGGGGCTACAGGTGCACGGTGGGCAACCTCATGAGCATGGGAGGGACCGGGCCCGCGACGATAGCCGGAGCGGCGGGGCTGTGCGCGGCGGAACTGCTGGGGCTGTCGTACCTGCACCGTGCGTTCTACGGGGACAAGGGGTTCAGCGTGGCGAGCAAGGTGGCTCCGCTGGACATGCGTTCCGGCTGCATGCCGTACGGACGGCCGGAAGAGCACCTGGTGAAGATAGTGACCGCCCAGGTGGCGGAATACCTGGGGGCGTCGGATGCGCCGAGCCTGGGGACGGCGACGGGAGCGAAGGGCACGGACTTCGAATGCGGAATGGACAAGGCGTTCGGAGCGGGCATGTCGATGGGGCTGTACGGGTCGGTGGACTGGTCGTTCGGGAAATACAGCACGGACGAAGTGATAGACCCGAGGATGATGATACTGGAGTCGGAATTCGTGGAGTCGCTGAAGCGGCTGGCGGCGGAGGTGGAGGTCAGCGAGAAGACGCTGCCGATAGAGGTGGTGAAGGAACTGGGCCCCGGCGGGGAGTACCTGTCGCACCCGCACACGTTCGAGCACTTCCGCGACGAAATATGGATGCCGGAGCTGAGGAGCGGGGAGGCGTACGAGGCGTGGGTGGCGGGCGGATCCACGGACGTGCTGGAGAAGGCGCGCCGCAAGGCGGTGGAGATACTGGAGAATTATCATCCGAGGGGGATATCGGAGAAGACGGAGGAAAGGCTGGTGGGCCTGCTGGACGGGTACGCCGGGGAGCTGGGGCTCGGGGAGGACTGGAAACCGGAGGGGATGCGGGCCGGCGAGTAGAGCGCGGCGTGGCCGTGAGCGGGCGCTACTGTTGCGGATAGAGGATGTTGTCTACGAGTTCGCAGACGGCGTGAAGGATGAGGACGTGCATTTCCTGGATGCGCGGGGTCTGGGTCGAAGGGACGGCGAGGGTGAGGTCGGCGATTTCGCCCATCCTGCCGCCGCCCTTGCCGGTGAAGGCGATGGAGCGGATACCGAGCTCGCGGGCGGCTTCGAGGGCTTTGACGACGTTCTTTGAATTGCCGGAGGTGGAGAAGCCGACGAAGACGTCGCCTTTATTGCCGACGGCGCGGAGCTGTCTTTCGAAAAGGGTGTCGGGTGGATAGTCGTTGACGATGGATGTGAGGGAGCTGGGGTTGGTGGTGAGGGCGATGGCCGGGAGGCCGGGGCGTTCGACGAGGAAGCGGCCGACGAATTCCGCGACGATGTGCTGTGCGTCGGCCGCGGAACCTCCGTTGCCGGCGGTAATGAGCTTGCCGCCGGAGGAGACGATGGAGGCGACGGTTTCGGCGCACGAGACGATATCGCCGGCGAGCAGTGCGGAGGTGGCTCTGTTGAGTGAGGCGGATTCGGCGAAACGTGTTTCGACGAGGTCTTTTGGGTTCATGAGGAAGTTCCTTTCAGTGGCACGGGGCTGCGGAAGCCGGCCTGGGAAGAAGGAAGGGCACGGCGTCAGGCCTTGACAAGGCGTGTGCCCGGAGCGAGGGGGACGCCGTCCATGAAGTTCCTGGTGTCGACGATGAGGCGTGCGTTGGCGCCGATGAGGGAGCGGTCCATGCCGTCGTGGTCGGTGACGATGAGTACGCAATCGGCGGCGGAGAGGGTCTGGGGGGTGAGGGGGACGGAGGGGACGTGCATGTCGCGGAAGCGGCGCCTGGGGGGCATTTCGTGGATATTGGGGTCATGGAAGGAGACGGCGGCGCCGCGGTCGAGGAGGAGGCGGATGATTTCGTAAGCGGGACTCTCGCGCGTGTCGTCGACGTTCTTCTTGTAGGCGAGGCCGAGGACGAGGATCCTGGAGCCGGAGACGGTTTTGCCGTCCCGTTCGAGGGCGGCGGCGAGTTTTTCGATGACGAACTTCGGCATGAGGACGTTGACCCATCCGGCGTCTTCGATGAAGCGCGCTTCGCGTCCGAGCATGCGGGCCTTCCAGGCGAGGTAGAAGGGATCGACGGGGATGCAGTGCCCGCCCCATCCGGGGCCGGGGTGGAAGGGCTGGAAGCCGAAGGGCTTGGTTGAGGCGGCGCGGATGACTTCGTGAACGTCGATGCCCATGGCGTCGAGGATGATCTTCATTTCGTTTACGAGCGCGATGTTGACGGCGCGGTAGATGTTTTCGAGGAGCTTGGCGGCTTCGGCGACTTCGGCGGAGCTGACCTGGACGACGGAAGGGACGATTTTCGAATAGAGAGCGGAGGCGAGTTCGAGGGAGCGGGGGCCGACGGCGCCGACGACCTTGGGGATGTTACCGGTAGCGAAATCGGGGTTGCCGGGGTCTTCGCGTTCGGGAGAGTAGGCGAGGAAGAAGTCCCGTTCGACGGCGAGACCGGAGGCGGCGAGGATGGGGAGGAGGACTTCGGAAGTGGTGCCGGGATAGGTGGTGCTTTCGAGGACGACGAGCTGGCCGTTGCGGAGGCGGCCGGCGATATCGCGGGCGGTGTTTTCGACAAAAGAGAGGTCGGGAGTGCGATCATCCTTGAGCGGGGTGGGGACGCAGATCAGGAGTGCGTCGGGTTCGGAGAGGCGGTCGAAATCGGCGGTGAAGGCGACGAGGCCGGATTCGAGGCGTTCGCTGACGGCGGAGGAAGAGATGTGCCTGATATAGGAGGAGCCGCGGTTGAGGCAGTCGATCTTGGAGGGATCGATATCGAAGCCGAGGACATGGAGGCCGCGCGAGGAGAAAGTGAGTGCGAGCGGGAGGCCGACGTAGCCGAGGCCGATGACGCCGACGGAGAGATCGCCGGATTCCAGGCGTTTCATGAACGTGTCGTACAAGGGGCATCTCCGGGAAAGGGACCGGAATAGAATAGTATACGGCAACGGCCCGCGGCGCAACATAAGACGCGAAGTGGGAACATTTTGCGGCAGTGGGCGGTATAATAAAGAGGATGACGAGAGCAGGGAGGCACGATGAAGAGATATGCAGCGGCGGCACTGGCGTGGATACTGTGTTCGGCATTCCTTGCTGCGGAAGAGGTTCCGGCGGAAGGGCCGGTGATGGAAGAGCCCATGCCGGAGGAGGAGTTCCGGAAGTTGATGAAGGGCAAGGGGGACTGGGGCGCCGTGAAGGCCCTGAGCGACGAACAGGCGGCGAGCCTGGGGAGGTTTGCCGGGATAACGATAGGCGGCAGCGAGGCGGCGCTGTTCGGCGAGGACGGGGAAGTCCGCGCCGCGATGGCGGGACGGAAGCAGGTGCTGCCGCTGATGGGCGTGAAGAGCCTGACGGACGAGCAGATGACGAGCCTTGTGAGATTCCGCGGGGAGCTGTACCTGGACGGACTGGGGGAACTCACGAACTCGCAGGCGATGATAATCGCCGGATTCAGGGGACTCGGGCTGAGCCTGAACGGCGTGGGGAAACTGACGAACGCGCAGGCGCTGGCGCTGGGGAAACTCGGCTGCCGGAAACTGTTCCTGAACGGGCTCATCGAGATGAACGACCTGCAGGCGCAGGCGATATCCAAGTGCCGGTGCCAGGAGCTGTACCTGGACGGGTTGAAGGAGCTGACGGACGGGCAGATAGAGAGCCTGGCGGTGTTCAGGGGGACGACGCTGTCGCTGGGCGGCGTGAAGGAGCTTTCGTACGTGCAGGTGGAGAAGCTGACGAAGTTCAGGGGAGCGTACCTGTACCTTGCGGGGCTCCAGAGCATAACCGACGAGCAGGCGCCGCAGCTTGCGAAGCTGAGGATAAGGACGCTGAACCTGAACGGGCTGAGGGGTCTGAGCGCGATGCAGGCGGCGGGGCTGGCGACGTACAGGGGCGAGAGCATGAGCCTAAACGGGGTGAAGGAACTGTCCGCGGAGGCGGCGCGCGAGATCGCCCGGTACCGGGGAAGGGCGCTGTTGCTGAACGGGCTGGAAACGGCGGACGAGGGGGTCCTTGCGGCGTTGACGGCATACAGGGGGCGGGAACTGAAACTCAACGGCCTGCGCTCCGTCACGGACGAGCAGGCGATGCAGTTGAGCAAGTACGCCGGATCGCTGTACCTTGGCGGGCTGGGGACGATATCGGACGCGCAGGCGGAAGCGCTGGCGGGGTTCGGAGGGACGGAGCTGCACATGAACGGCGTGGAGGCGATATCGGACCAGCAGGCGGTGCACCTTGCGACGTACAAGAGGAGCCTGCTGTCGCTGAACGGTGTAAGGGCGATATCGGACGCGCAGGCGATGGCGCTGTCCGCGTTCGAGGGCAGAGAGCTGAGGCTGAACGGGGTGAAGAAACTGAGCGAGGAGCAGGCGCGGGCGCTGGGAATGGCGGACAGGCGCAAGCTGCGGCTGGGGGGCCTGGACGAGGAATCGAAGGCGCTGTACCAGCAGTTTCTGAAATGAGCAGTGCGGCAGTGCGGTGCGGGGCATTGTTTCCAGGAGCGGAAGGGCCCGCGGCCGCTGCCGGGAGCGAATAAATTCCCCCGGGGGACGATGAGAGGAGCCGGCTTTGGCGAAGAGCAGCGGCGCAGCGATGGAAAACCGGGAAATAATGGTGCGCGTGGATGTTGCGCAGGGCGCGTTCGACGTGGTTCAGAAACGCAGCGGAACGGAATGGAAGATGGACCGCGGCGACCGTGCGGACATCGTCGTAACGGACGCGTGCGGAGAAGAAAGGGTCCTTTCGCTGGCGGACGCCGGCCGCAGGAAGGCGAGGATGAACGCCGACGGGTCATGCCTGGCGGTGTACGGGGATTTCCGGGGGGTGGATTCGTCGCTGGAGGTACGGGTACTGCTGAGGCTGCGGGGCGAAGACCTGGACGTGGAACTGGACGTCGACGACGCCGATCCGAAGCTGCAGTTCGATTCGCTGTACTACCCGAGATCGTTCGTGCTGCCGGAGTCGAAGAAGAACTACTGGGTGATCCCGCTGCAGGGAGGGAGGCTGGTGCCGTCGACGTACCGGAAGGACATCGACGCCCGGCTGGGGTGGAAGCTGAAGCTGAAATGCCACGGGGCCGTGCAGGACAGGAGCGGGATGCTGTGCCTGTGGGAGACGCCGTACGACGTGCTGCTGGGCGAGACAAACTCGACAAGGACCGGCCCGAAGTACGTGCCGAGGAACATGGAGAGCCTTGGGCGCTTCCGGTACACCAGGCGGTACACGATGTGCTTTCGGGAGAAGACGGACTACGCCGGGCTGATAAGGGACGTGTATCGAAGTTATGCCGGGCGGAAAGGGTACCTGGTGCCGCTGGCGGAGCGGGCGCGGGAGAAACCACGCATAAAAGACCTGCCCGGGACGATGATGTTCCACCAGCTTATAGCGATAATCCGGCACCGGAAGCTGACAAAGAGACTGGTTACGTTCGAGCACGCGCGGAAGGTGTTCGAGAAGATGGTGAGGGAAACGGGGGTGCGGAAGGGACTGTACCACCTGGACGGATGGTGCCGGCAGGGCTACGACGCCCTGCACCCGGACGTGCTGCCGCCCAACGACGAGGCCGGGGGAGTGAAGGGGCTGGGGGCGCTGTCGAAGGCGGTGACGCGGAAGGGATACCATTTCGGGCTGCACGACAACTACCTGCTGTATTACATGGAAGCGGAACAGTACCACGACGACGACGCGGTGTGGGACAGGGATCTGAGGGTTTTCCGGAACAGGTCCTGCACGCCCGGGGGGGCGAACGGCGTGCAGACGCCGTCTGCGGCGAGGAGATTCGTGATAAAGAACTACGTGACGGGGCAGAACGTCTACCGGAGGAGGTGGCGGCCGCTCAGCGAGTACTGCGACCTCGGGTTCTGTTACTTTGACCAGTTCCTGCATTCGGGCGGGGGACACGACCAGGATTTCAACCCGCTGCACCCGCTGACGAGGAGGGAATTCGTGACGGGCATGCTGGACGTCATAGACATAATGGGGAAGGATCTGGGTGTGCTGACGTCATCGGAGCACATGTACGATTTCGCGATGGGGCACTACGACATAAACGGGAACAGCGATGGTGTGGCGCTGTGCGATCCGGGGGAGGGCGCCGTCCCAGTGCCTCTGTGGAACCTGGGGCTGCACGAGTGCATGGCGGTGACGGACGTCGATGCCGGGCCGGAGAACCTTGTGCGATGCGGCCTGATCGGAGGAGTGCTGCACCACCGGCCGGGAGCCCGGTTCGACTACGGCGACGACGGGGGGGCGCTGGGAAGGGAAGTGGAATACATCAGGAGAGCCGAGCCTTTGAGGCGGCTGCACGAAGAGGTGTGCTTCAGGGAATGCACGGGCAGCAGGCTGTTGTCGGAGGATGGTTCGGAGCAGGAAACGGATTTCGAGGGGATAGTGGTGAGGGGAGATACGGCCAACCTTACGCTGGAGATAAGCGGGTCGCGCAAGGCGGACGGGAAGTACGACTTCGGCGACATGAAAAAGGAGGCCGGGCCGAGCCATTGGTGAACATAACTGGAAGGTCTGCAAAGAGATAGCGGGTCGTGCGGGACGGGGCGGGGGAATCCCCGCCTATTGACAGTTGAGAGCCGATGCCCTACAATCGTGTTCAGAAACGCCCTGGTTAAGGAGGCAGTCCATGCCTGGAGCCGCCGACTGGTCGGCAATCGAAGATGCAGTCCTGGGTTTCTACCAGGTGACGGATACGGAGCGGTTGGTACAGAAGGTGAAGGAAGTGGTGCTGGAAGCCACGGACGGGGTGGGCGCCGCGGTCTATCTGTTCGACGCCGACTGGGACGACCTGTACATACCGGCCGCGCCCGGGAGGGAGCCGGTGAGATTCCCGGCCGGGGACGGGATCGCGGGCTGGGTGGCTAAGAAACAGGGGCTGTACGTCTGCAAGGACATAGACAGGGACCCGCTGTATCAGGAAGGGATAGACATCGGCGACGACGCCGCCGTGGTCGCCGCGCCGCTGGTGGCGGCGGCAGGGGCGTTCGTCGGGGTGCTGGAGGTATCGTACCAGGAGCAGCCGCCGGAGAACGTGATAGAGGCGGTGATGTTCATAGCGAGACACGGCGGGAACGCGTACATATCGGCGGAGGCGCACGCGGCGGAGACGAATTTTTCACGGAGCATAGCGCGTTCGTACGGGACGGCGGTGGATGCACTGGATCCGCAGACGAGCGATCATTCGCAGAGAGTGGCGCGGTACGCTGCGGAACTGGGGAAAGCCATGGGGCTGCCGCATGACCGGATAAGGGTGCTGGAGATGTCGGCGTACCTGCACGACGTCGGGAAGACGCTGCTTTCCAGCCGGTCGCTTGACGGGAAACCGCAGGAGGCGCCGAAATACCTGCACCTGGTGCTGTCGGAGGCATTCCTGATGATGGTGGAGTTTCCGCCGGGACTGGCGGACATACCGCGGGTGGTGAAGGAACATCACGAGTACTGGGACGGATCGGGCGTGCCGGACGGTCTGGCGGGAGACGCCGCGCTGCAGGAAAGCCGGATCCTGTGCGTGGTGAACGACTTCGACGCGTTGCGGCAGGGATGGCTTATCGAGGGACAGAAGGCGACGCTGGAGGAGGCGGTCGAATACATAAAGAACGAGGCGGACGGGCTGTACGACCCGGAGGCGGTGGAAGCGTTCCTGGATTCGGCGGTGCACGAGATGGACCTGAGGTCGCACAACAGGTACGAGTACCGGACGCCGATCGAGATAGAGAACCTGTCGAACACGGAACAGGACAGGTTTTCGGGGGTGGCGGCGGACATTTCCGAGGGGGGGCTGCTTATCGAGAGCAAGGGGACTGCGGCAGTGGGCGACCTGCTGAGGATATTTATCTACCTGCCGTCGGGCGAGCCGCTGGAAGCGATAGTGAGGGTTGCGCGTTCGACCGGCGACGGGGAAAAGCACATGATCGGCGTGCACTACATCTGGCACGCCGCACAACAGGGTTCCTGACGGCAGACGGGTAAAAGATGCCCCGATTGATGATACGCGATATCGAAGGCCAGGCGTGGGAAGTGACGCTTTCCGGGCCTTCGTACGTCGGCCGGCAGAAGGACTGCGACATAGTGCTGGCGGGGGCGAAGGTGAGCCGGAGGCACGCCCGGTTCCTGCCGGTGGGGCGTTCGTACGTGGTGGAAGACCTGGGTTCGTCGAACGGGGTGTTCATAAACGGGGGCCGAGTGGAGCGGCGCATCCTGAACGACGGGGACGTGGTGGAAATAGGGGATTTCCGCATCCGGTACGTGGGGGAAATGGGCGAGGGCCTGGTGGGGAAGGTGGTGGGCGGGTACAGGGTGCTGCGGCGCATAGGGACGGGCGGCATGGGCAGCGTGTACCTGGCGGAACAGTCTTCGATGAAGCGGTTCGTGGCGCTGAAGGTTCTCAACGAGGAACTCACTGAGGACGAGCGTTTCGTAAAAGATTTCATGAACGAGGCGAAGCTGGCCGGGAGGCTGAACCACCCGAACATAGTGAGGGTGTATGACTTCGGGAAGCTGGAGAACACGTATTTCATGGCGATGGAATACGTGGACGGAAAGACGCTCCGGGACCGCCTGGACCAGGAAGGCAAGCTGCCGCCGCTGGAGGTGGTGCACATAATGCAGTCGGTATCGGAGGCGCTTGCGCACGCCCACGGCCACGGGATAGTGCACCAGGACATCAAGCCGCAGAACATAATGATTGCGCAGAACAACGAGGTGAAGCTGGCGGACCTTGGGCTGGCGCGGTTCGCCGGTGAAGGGCCGGACGACAAGGGCCGGAAAGTGATAGTGGGGACGCCTCACTACATCAGCCCGGAGCAGGGGCAGAGGCTGCCGGCGGACGCGCGGAGCGACATATATTCGCTGGGTGCGACGATGTTCCACCTTGTGACCGGGCGTGTGCCGTTCGACGGTGCGAATTCGCTGGCGATCATAACCAAGCACATTCACCAGGAGCCGCCGAGCCCGAAGCAGTTCGACGTAACGCTGCCCGACGGCCTGGCGGACCTGGTCCTGAGATGCATGCAGAAAAAGCCGCAGGACAGGTATGCCAACGCCGGGGGGCTGTCGGCTGCGTTGACGGCGGTGGAAAAGGAAGTGGCGGCGTCCGCGGTGGCAAGCGCCAGGCGGCGGGAGATCGGCACGGCGATCCGCCCGAGACCGGTATCCACCAAGCGGACCAGGCACGAGGAGAGCAAGAAGAGCGCGGCGATGGTCTGGATGATAGTGGCGGCCAGCGTGGTGGCGCTGTTCGTGGCGTATGCCGGCATCAGGGCCATGGCTGGCGGGGGCGGAGGGGGGGGCGATGGGGGAGGGGTGAAGAAGAACGACGAGGCGAGGCTGCTGGTGGAGCGCGCGGAGAAGGCGCTGTACGAGGGCGCCGACACGAGCGCCCGGCGGCACGCCGAGGAAGCGCTTGCCATGGTCAAGGAGGGGGAATACGCCGACAGGGCGCGGGATGTCATCAGGAAAGTGAAGTCCAGCAGGGAGAGGAGTGCGAGCCGCGAGCTGGCGCTGCTGAAGAAGCTGTACGAGCAGGACCCGCAGAGCGCGATTCCTTTCCTGCGCAGTTT
Organism: Planctomycetota bacterium; assembly: GCA_016930595.1. Taxonomy (GTDB): domain Bacteria; phylum Planctomycetota; class SZUA-567; order JAFGGJ01; family JAFGGJ01; genus JAFGGJ01. Next base: position 98,405 of record JAFGGJ010000016.1, on the reverse strand, counting down.
CATCAGGGAGAACCAGGGGACGCAGGCGGCCGTTGACGCCGGGAAGATGCTGAGCGGGGCGGGCGGGGGCGAAGAGGGGCCGTCGGACATCGGTCCTACGGAAGACGGGCCGGTGGAGGTAAGCGGCCTGAACGTGGATGAAGCCATAACCAAGGCGGCGGAACTGGAAGCGGCTGGAGAGATCACCCGGGCAATAGGGGTGATAAGGCTGGCGCTGCTCAAGGAGACGACTGAAGAGGACGCGGGAAAGCTCGAGGGGGCGCTGGCGCCGCTTCTTGAGAAGTCGCACGCCGAGGCGGAGAAGGCGATAAAGGAGGCGGAAGGATACCTTGCGGAAGGGCGGCTGGGGCATGCTTCGCAGGTCATACGCCGCGGTATCAGGGTGGCGTCGCGGGACGAGGACCGCCGGGCGATAGGGCTGTTGCGGAAGAGACTCGAAATGGAAACGAACAGGCTGCTGGAAGGAGCGGCAGCGGACCTGAAGGTAAAGCTGGGCAAACTGGATCTCAACGCCGCAAGGAGCGAAGTGGACAGACTGATCAGCACCGTGGGTAAGGAAAACGTACCGGAGAACATAGCGGCGGCCGGAGAAGTGGCGAGGTTGTGCGGCAGGGGACTCGACACCATAGTGGACGCGGTGAATTCGTCGCCAGGCAGGTCGGCCGAGCTTACACTGAGCGGAGGCAGGCCGGCGTGGTACACGGTGAAGGCGGCGACGAAGGAATTCGTGATACTCGGCGCAAAGAGCGGGGCCGAGAAGAAGGTCGAGTGGTCCCGGATGGAAGCCAGGAGTCTTTACCAGGTGCTGCTTGCGTACGGGGGGAAGAGCAAAGGCGGGGCGGGGTATGCGGCGCTGCTGGCGGCGCTGGGGGACATGGAGGACGCCGAACGCCTGCTGGATGCCGGGAGCGAAGAGCTTTCGGTGATGAGGAAGTTCGCTTCGGCCGCGGGCAGGGACAAGGGCGAGAAGATATACGCGTTCCGGTCGGTACGGGACCTTCTCGGCGTGTGGGAAGTGAAGAAGGGCAAGTGGGAGCTGGGGAAAGACGCCATGGAGGTGACCGAAGCGGATGAAGCCGTGATGGCGCTGCAAAGGCCGGTGGCGGCGACTTTGGGCGCGCTGAAGGTGGAGGAGGCGATAGTGTTGGGCGGCGGGGCGGGTTTTGCCGCCATGAGGCTGGAGGCGGCGGAAGACGTCATGGCGATGATCTACGTCGATGACGACGGCGGCAGGTTCGAGGTGAGGGCGGGGGGTTCGGAGAAGGTGTTCCGCATCAAGGACGGGGCCGGGACCGGCAAGGAAACCCTGCTGTCGCTGGACATAGGCAAGGGCAGGATCAGGGGGCTGTTCAACGGGAAGGAATTCCCCGAGGTTGAGGTGTTCGGCGCGGAGGCCCTGAGTTACAACCTGACGCTTGAAGGCATGGGACGCCGGTTCAGCGTCAAGAGGGTGACGGTGGTGGGCAAGTAGGGGGTTACCTGCGGATTTCCAGGCCCATGCATGCGCCCGGTTTTCTCCATTCCGACTGCATATATCCGGTCGAGGCGAGGTCCGCCAGGACATGGAGTATGTTTGCGCCGCCGTCCCGTTCGATGGCCCAGGCCACGAGCCTGTGGCGGATAGAAGTTTCCGCGTTGCCGGCGCCCAGGACCCGGACGTCCGACGGGACATCCCAGCCGGGGGGCAGTTCGTAACGGAGGAGGAGGCGGTCGTTGAACATGTTCCCGCGCCAGGCGAGGTCGTCGTGGTAGGTGTCCGTGAAGGCGCTCCTGAAAAGGGGGTTGCGGACGCGTACCGTAAGCGTGATTGCGCCGGGGGAGGTTTCTGCGGCGACGTCGAGCGGCGGCAGCGGGAGGGGCTCCATGAGGCGCATCGCCGGGTCGCCGAACAGCACGCGTGAAGCCGTGCCGTAAAGCATGACCTGTGAAGGCGTCCATCGCGGCGGCGGCTGTCCGTCGGAGAGTTCCAGTTGCGGCAGTGAGCCTCCGGCGGCCAGGATCACGCCGTCGTGCGTGTGCTTGAGGGCGTCGCCGAGGCTGCAGCCCGTCTCGGCAAGGAATTCGATTTCCTGGTATACGGGTATGCCGTGGTCGGGATGCATGGCGGCCAGGCAGCCCACGGCGTTGTTGGAGATGAGAGCAAGCGCCAGCGATTCGTCCGCCGCGGCCAACCGGGCGGCAATCCGATTCTGCCCGTGGACGGTTTCGAACCAGCGGCCGGTTACTCCCGTGTAACACGCTCCGCTGAAGACAACGCAGGGGGAAAGGTCCAGACGGGCCGCCTGTGAGGCCGTAAGACCGTCGACAACGCGATCCGGAAAGCCGTGGCCGCCCAGGTGCACGATCCCGGCGCCGCGCATGGAAGCCAGGCGGTTGTCGGCGAAGCCTTCAACGCCGTGCGATATCGAGAGCATGCCGAGGCGCTGTTCGAGAACGGGCAGAAAGAAGCTGCCCGCCGCGGCGTGGAAGGAGCCGGGAGCCCCCTGGGGGTTGGGGCCCAGGTTGTCCACCAGCATGCCGGGCAGTTCAAGCCTGCCCGCGCAGGCGTCGGCCACGCGCCGCACGAAAGCCGAGGCGTCGTCAGGAGTCGCGGCGGTTATGAAACCCGTCCGCATGTCCACAAACGGATCCTGATCGAGCGCTGCGGCCATGTGAAGCCATCGCCAGGCGAAGTTGACGTCCAGTTCCGCCGGGAGGATGAAGACCATGGCGTATGCGGGCGGGGCGGTTTTCAGGCGTTCCAGGAGCGTGTCCAGGCCGTCCGTGTGGAAAGTGACAATCCCGGCGCCGGGATGCAGGTCGCCGGCCAGGGAGAGGGCGTCGGCATATTCGGATTGCGCTGCGGGAGTGGCAAGGAGGACGAAGGAAGCTCCGGAGTCCAGGCGGACCGCCAGGGGGCGTCCCGGTTCCGGCCGGGATGCGGTCCGCAACAGTACAAGGACGGCGACTGCGATCGCCGCGAGCGAAGCGAAGGAACCTGCCAGGATGCCGAAGACGGCCGGGCCGGGGAGTTTCCGGCGGTGCGAAGCGGTAAGCCGTTCCATTTTCCGGGCCCTCCATGATGCCGCAAAGCTGCGCTATTGTTACACCGAAGGAGAAGGGCGTCAAGAACTCTGCACGGCACGCGGCGGGCTCTTGTGGTAAACTGCTGCAAGGAGAACGCCGGCCGTGCTGAATAAAAAGAAAAAACCCGCGAAAAGGAGGTCCCGGGGCCTGAGGGAATTCTTTGCCGGAGGGCTTTCGAGGAAGGGGCACGTCATCCCGTCGGGGAAGGAATACGACAGGAGAAGATTCCGGCGCGAAACGGAAGAACGGGCCGGTGAGAACAGCGGCGACGGCAAGCCGGAGCGGGAATAAGGCCGGCGGCGCCCGGCGCCGTTGACCGGGGGGGAGTATCAGGCGTGCGCCGGGAGGGGCATTGCGGCTATGACGCAGCGGCGGTTGCGCGGGCCGTCGAATTCGCAGAAGTATATCCCTTGCCACGTTCCCAGGGCGAGCCTGCCGCCGGCAACGGGAACCTGGACGCTGAAGCCCATCAGGGAAGCCTTGACGTGGGCGGCAGAGTTGCCTTCGGAATGGGTGTAACCGGCATTCCATGGGACAAGGGCGCCGAGAACGGTTTCGATATCCCGCCGCACGGACGGGTCGGCATTTTCGTTGATGGTGATCCCGGCCGTTGTGTGGGGAACGTAGACCATGCAGATTCCTTCGGAAACTCCGCTTGAGCGGACCGCGTCCTGAACGCGTGAAGTTATGTCGAGGAACTGCGTATGTTCGGTGGTTTCGACCGAAATGTTTTCCATCTGGCGGTCTCCTGAGCGCAGCGGGGCCGGGGATATTATAGCTTTACCGCAAGGCCGTCGAGGGGACAGGCGGAGCATGACGGCGCCCGCGTGTTGCACAGCTTACCGCAACGGACGAGAAGGGCGTGGTATTCGTTGAACAGGCCGGTATGGCGGGGGAGGGCAGACTGGAAGGCAAGACGGAGTTCGTCGTACTTCATGCTGCCGGCGGCTTTGACGCCGTGACGCGAGAGTATGCGGCGGGTGTAGGCGTCGATTACGAAGACGGGGCGGTCAAGTGCGTAAAGGAGGATGCTGTCGGCGGTTTCCGGGCCTGTGCCGGAGATTTCGGCCAGCATGCGGCGCCTGAGCACGCCGGTGGCAAAATTCTGCGCATGGGAAGCGTCGGGGCCGATTTCGGCCAGGAACCAGCGGAAGTAATTCCTGACACGGTCGGCTTTCACGTTGTAGTAGCCGGCTGGACGCATGAGGGATGCGAGCGTATTCTTCCTTGCCGATGCCAGCGCCGCTACCGAAAGAAGGCCGCGTTCCTTGAGGTTGGCGATTGCGGTTTCGACGTTGCGCCAGGCGGTGTTCTGGGTGAGGATGGCGCCGAGCATCACTTCTTCAGGGGAATCGGCGGGCCACCAGTGCTGGGGGCCGAGGCGTTCGAAAAGGATGTTGTAGAGTTCGGCAGGGTTCACGCGCCGCGCCAAGTCTATTCCTCCTCCGGGGGCGCGAGGGGTTCGACGGCGTTGCCGGCGCGTTCGGCGTCAAGGAAGGAGCGGAGGATAAGCTTGGCGCTGAGAACGTCCACTTCGTGCTTGTTGCGGCCGGGCTTGCGGTTGGCTTTCTGAAGTATGCCGGTGGCTTCGTGCGAGGAAAGGCGTTCGTCCCACAGGTAAATGTCGATACCTGGAAGCAGACGTGCAAGCGACAGTGCGAGGGCCCGCGCCTTGGCGGCTTCCTTGCCGGCGGAGCCGTCCATGTTTACGGGATGGCCCACGACGACGGCCGCGGCATCGAGTTCAAGCGCAGAGCCGGCAATGCGCTGGGCCGCGCCGCTGCCGCCCTTGAGGACTCCCGCGGACATCAGAGATATGCCGAGGGCATCGGAATACGCCAGGCCGACACGCACTGCGCCCGGGTCGACGGCAAGGACGCGTCTTTGACCGGGGAGCGTCACAGCAGGTCGTCGCGTCCGATTTCCTTGAGGTGCTTGACGATATCCTTGACTTCCTGGTCTCTTTCCTTGGGGGCGATGAAGAGCGCGTCCGGGGTGTCGACGACGACGAGGTCGTCAAGGCCGATCATGGTAACGAATTTCTTCTTCGGCGCCCTGATGATGTTGTCGCGGCAGCCGAAGAGCATGACGTCCGCATCGACGGCGTTGCCGGAGGAGTCCTTCTGGAAGTAGCGGCCGGCGGACGTCCAGGTGCCGACGTCGTCCCAGGGGAAGACGCCTTCGACCACGGCGGCCTTGCGCGTGTATTCCATAACGCCGTAGTCGATGGAGATTCTTTTCATTTCGGGATAGACGCGTGCGAGCGTGGATTCGAATTCCGGCGTGCCGGCGGCGTCGGCGATTTCCTGGAGATGGATGTAATGGTCCGGGAGGTGGCGGGCGAGTTCTTCCAGGATGACCTGGGCTTTCCAGATGAAGATACCGCTGTTCCAGTAGTAGTCGCCTGCTTCGATGTATTCGCGGGCGGTGTAGGGGTTAGGCTTTTCACGGAAGGAGTTCACCCGGTAGGTGGGGATGCCGAGTATGTCGTCTATTTTTTCGCCCCTGTGGATGTAGCCGTACGACGTGGAGGGGTGTGTCGGGACGATGCCGGTGCAGACGAGGAAGTCGTGGTCGGAAGCCAGCCTGCAGGCGGCTTCCATGCCCTTGACGAAATCTTCGGAAGGGCCGATATGGTGGTCGGCCGGGAGCATTGCACAAATGCCCGCCGGGTCGCGTGATGCGACGACGACTGCGGCAAGTCCGACGGCCGCGGCGGTATCGCGGCCGACGGGTTCGGCGACGATGTTTTCGGGCTTGCAGGCGGGGATTTCCTCGCGGATGAACTGCTCCATTTCCTTGGTGGTGATGACGATGATGTTTTCTTCGTCAGCAATTTTATTGGCTCTACGGTAACAGGCTGCGAGGAAGCTTTCCTTGCTGCCGATCTTCATGAGCTGCTTGGGATGAGCCTTACGGCTGGCCGGCCAGAGGCGGGTCCCGGCCCCGCCCACCATGATAACGGGATAGATCTTCATGGATTTCACAGGATACCCTCTCCAGGTTTCAGAACCTGTCTTATTTCCTTAAGCACGGCGGCTTCCACTTCTTCAATCGTGCCGGACAACCTGGCGCCAGATGCGGGCAGGTGGCCGCCGCCTCCCAACCTGCGTGCGACAGCGCCGACATCGGTTCCATCCCGGCCTCTCAGTGATATCTTAACCTGCCCCGGAGCGATTTCCAGAAGCATTACTCCTATCAGCACGTCGCGAACTTCCAGGGTCCTGGCGGCAAGGTCTTCGAGTTTGACGTCGGGATAGTGCTTGAGGAAGGTTCTGTCGACCGACATCACGAGTATCCTGCCGCCGTCGTAAAGGCGGAGCGAAGAGAGGAGCCCGGCTTCTATGAGCATTTCCTCAGGCCTGCGGCTGCGGTAGAGGAGGTCGGTCATCCGGTCGGGCCTGACGCCGTTTTCGACGAGGCCGGCGACTATGCGTAAGGCGGCGGGCGTGGAATTGCCGAAGGAAAACCTGCCCGTATCAGTGACAATGCCGGTGTATATGCCGGCCGCCACGCCCGGCGGTGCGGCCATGACGCCGTCCGGGCCTATCATTTCGAAAACGAGTTCAGCCGTGCTCGAAACGGCGCAGTCGATGCATGAAACGTCGGCCTGGACGGTATTGCCCGGATGGTGGTCTATGACCATGGAGAGAGGGGCTGCCCGGAACGCAGCGGCGTAGTCGCCGAGGCGTTCCGGCGAAGCCGCGTCCAGGGCGCACGCGACGTCGAGCGCCGGCAGGGGATGGGGGTTGACCCGGCAAGGGAGGTGGTCCGACAGGAAGAGATAGCGTTCGGGGATGCCGTCCGGGACGAAGACGTGGACTTTTCTGCCCACGTGATCTAGCCAGACCGCGACGGCGACGAGCGAGCCGATACAGTCGCCGTCGGGGCGTTCATGGCCGAAGAGGCCGATGACCCCGGCATTCATCAAGGATGCCTTTGCCCGGGCGGGGCCGGAATCATTCATCTTCATCTCCCGTGCAGTCGGACGCTCCGCCACCCGGTTCCCGGGGCTGGCCGGCGGCATCGGTTTCGCTGGCGTGGCGGAGCAGGTCCGATATATGTGCGGCGCGCTCAATGTTCTCGTCGATGACGAAGGTGAGTTTCGGTGCGCGCTTGAGCTTGAGAAACGGCAGCAGCTTGTGGCGGATATGGTTCTGGGAGGAGTTCAGGGCCGTCAGGGCGGCGGAGCGCTTGTTGTCCGGCAGCAGGAAGGAGACGGAAACTTCCGCATTGAGGAAGTCATCGTCCAGCTTGACGCCCGTGACGGTGGTGAAACCGATGCGTGGATCGGCCAGCTCTCCGATAACGAGTTTGCTGATTTCTTCCCGCAGCAGTTCTTCGAGTCTGCGTCTGCGCAGCGATCCCATCAGAACACCTCGATCTCGTGGCTCAATAAGACAATCCTGTGGTCCTTCGTGACGAAGTCGAGGACCGCGTCAAGCTGGCCGTTGAGATACCGGCCGTCGTTGGAGACGGCGGCCACGGCCAGCATGCACCGCTGGTGCAGGTCCTGGAAATCGACTTCCGCCACGGAAACGTTGAAGCGGTTCCGGACGCGGTCCTTGAGGGCGGCGACGATACGGCGCTTGTCCTTGAGGCTGCGGGCTTCACCGGCAAAGAGCGAGAGTTTCAGTATGCCGACGAGCATGAGTTCACGTCCGGTTCCGCGGGATTCCCGACAGCGGCCGGCCGCAGTTCGCGCCGGCGGCGCCGTTCCCATAACCGGTGGTGAGGTCCGTCGCATCGTTCGAGTCCGCTTCATCCTGGACGGCATCCGCCGCCCTGCGTCCGGAAGCGCCTGCCGGGCGGCGGTCAGAGTTTCCTGTCGATCTTCTCAACAACATAAGCTTCAATAACGTCCCCGACGACGATGTCGTCATAGCCCTGGATGCGGATTCCGCATTCGAATCCTTCGCGCACTTCCCTGGCGTCGTCCTTGAAGCGCTTCAGGTCGGCGAGAGGGGCTTCGTGTATGATGCGGCCTTCGCGGAGGATCCTGGCGCGTGCGGAGCGTTCCACGCGGCCGTCGGTGACCATGCACCCGGCGATACGGCCGACACGACTGACATCAAAGACCTGCCGGACTTCGGCATGGCCGATCACGGATACGCGTTCTTCCGGGGCGAGGAGGCCTTCAAGCGCCTTGCGGATGTCGTCGGCAAGTTCGTAGATGATGCGGTAGGTTCGGATTTCGACGCCTTTGATCTCTGCTTCGGTCCTGGCCTTGCCTTCCATGCCGACGTTGAATGCGATGATTATGGCGCCGGAAGTCGAAGCAAGCAGGACATCGGAAACGTTGACCGCTCCGACTCCGCTGTGGATAATCTCTATTTTGGCGTCGCTGGTCAGTGCGGCCACCTTTTCTATTTCACGGATGACGGCCTCGGTGGACCCGCGCACGTCAGTTTTGACTATCAGGTCCAGCTCGGGAGTGCTGTTAGCTGCCAGGCGGGCGGTGAGGGCTTCAAGCGTAAGGGGTCCTTCGGCCGCGGCGGCAGGGCGGACCTGGTTCGCATCAGCAAGGCCCCGTGCGATATTCCGGGCTTCGTCAATGCTGCCGAATTCGACGACCGTGTTACCGGCGGCCGGCACGTCCGTGAAGCCGAGCACACAGACGGGCATGCCCGGGCCGGCGGAATCCATCGACCTGCCGCGCCAGTCGTACAGGTTGCGAACGCGGCCGGCGACTTGGCCTGCGACGAGGGCGGCGCCAGGCCTGAGCGTGCCGCGGGCGACCAGGATATCGACCATGGGGCCCTGCACGTCCGACTTGCGGGCTTCGAGCACGTACCCCTGGGCGGGGTGGTCGGGATTGCTGGACAGTTCCATCATCTCGGCCTGCAGGAGGATGCTTTCGAGCAGTTCCTTGACGCCGTCGCCCTTCAATGCGGAAATGGGCGTGAAGAGGACGTCTCCGCCCCAGTCTTCGGGTATGACGTTGTGTTGCGACAACTGCTGCTTTACCTTGTCCAGGTTGGCGCCGGGCAGGTCCATCTTGTTTACGGCCACGATGATGGGCACATGTGCGGCCCTGGCGTGCCGGATGGCTTCTTCGGTCTGCGGCATGACGCCGTCATCGGCGGCCACCACGAGGACCACGATGTCCGTTATTTCCGCTCCCCTGGACCGCATCTCGGTGAATGCTTCGTGGCCCGGCGTGTCGATAAAGCTTATCTTGTGTCCGTCGACGTCTATATAGTAGGCGCTGACGTGCTGGGTGATACCGCCGACTTCGCCTTCGGCGATGTTGGTCTGGCGTATGTAGTCGAGGAGGGTCGTCTTGCCGTGGTCCACGTGCCCCATTATCGTGACGACGGGAGGCCGCGGGCGCAGGGATCCCGGAGAGTCGGCTTCTTCGGTGAGACGCTTGACGATATTGGCGGCGGCTTCTTTTCTGTTGACGGTAAGTTCAACCTCGAACTCCATGGCCAGTATCTGCGCTTCCTCGTCGCTTATGACGTCGTTGGGTTCAACTTCCCGATCCATGTCGGCGAGGCGCGCCCGTATTATGCCGACCTGAATGCCGAGGACTTCCGCCAGGGAGCGCGGCGTTACGGGTGGAGTGACGGATACGGCCGAGCCGCGGTAGGGGCTTTCGTTCAGGTTGCGCTTGCTCTTGCGCCGCCTGGTGCGCCGGCGCCTGTGAGTGGGGGACTGGGCCCGGCGCATTGCGGGATGGTTCGACAGTGAGCGTACTTTCTGAATGCCGGGCAGTTCTTCCCAGTTTCTGCCCAGGCTGCTGAGGAGGGAGCGGATTCTCTCCGCCTTTTCATCTTCGTCTTCGACGAACTGCTCTTCCGGGGTCTTGGGCTGCTCGACTTCCTCGGTGGTTTCAGGGATGTCGACTTTTCCGACCACGGAAAAGAGGCCGTCGGGCACCACGTTTTCCTCTTCGGTTGCGCCGGCCCGCTGAAAATGGATCTCGAACACCGGCTTATCGTCGGCGGTTTTTTCCTTTTTGCGTTTCTTTTTCCTGCGTTTCTTTCTGAGTTCGGCCACTTCGGCCGGGTCGAGCAGTTGGGCCGGAGCCTGGAGATCATGCTTCTTTTGGGCGGCGGGGTCTTTGTGGTCGGCGGGCGCTTCCTCGGCGGCGGATTCAGCGTCATCGGCGTCGGCCGAAGCAGCCTCCCGGTCTTCGACGGCGATGTCGCCGGCATCGTCGGGGGCGTCCTTCCGGGCGGAGGATTTGCGGGACGCCTTTTTCTTGGCGGCGGCTTTTTTCCTGGTGGACTTCTTCTTCGCCGGCTTGGGAGCCTCCTTGGTGATACTTCCCAGCTGCAGCATCATCTCGACGGTTTGCTGCAGCACGGGCACCACGTTGTCGGGGAGTGCGCTCTGGGCACTCTTGACCTCGATGCCGTTCTGGCGGCAGATGGCGACGATGTCCTTGGAGGACACTTCCAGTTGTTTGGCCAGTTGATGGACCTTGACAGGCAATGGTCACCTCCCGGTGCCGTATTCGGCAGAACGTGCGGTCCGGCGGGACATAACCGGCAGGCGGTATTCCTCCATTATTGTTCTTCCTCCTTGTCGGCATCAGCGGAAGCATCAGGTTCGCCGGGTGCGGCGTTTTCGGCATTGTCCGGGCCGTGCGAGTCGGGCGCCGGGTTTTCAGGTGCGGCGTCTTCGGGTGCGTCGGAGCTTTCGTCAGCGGAAACATCGATTTCCCAGCCGGAAAGCCGGCTCGACAACCGGACGTTCTGTCCGCGGCGGCCGATGGCCCTGCTGAGGTCTTCCTTGGAGCACTTTACGATAGCCGTGTGTTTTTCCTCGTCAAGCGTTATGGAGAGCACTTCCGCCGGGCGCAGGGCGTCCTGTATGAACTGGACGTGGTCTTCGCTCCACGGCACTATGTCAATATGCTCACCGTTCAGTTCATCGACAATGGTGCGTATCCGGCTGCCGCGTACGCCGACGCATGCGCCGACGGGGTCGACACGCGGGTCGTCGGACGCGACCGCCAGCTTGGTGCGATTGCCGGGGTCCCGAACCAGCTTTTTTATGGTGACGGTTCCTTCGCCTATTTCAGGGACTTCGAGTTTGAAGAGTTCGTGGACGAGCTGGTCGTTGGTGCGTGACAGGATCATCTGGACCTTGCTGCGCTCGCGGCGGATATCCAGGAGAAGGGAGCGGATCCTGTCCCCCGGCCTGTAGGATTCGTTGTAGACCTGTTCGGATCTGGGCACCAGCGCCTCGGCGCGGTCCAGGGAGACTATCATGTTGCCCCGTTCGAACCTCTGCACGCTGCCGACCACGATGCTGCCGATCTTGTTCTGGTATTCGTCCACGATGACGGTGGAGGCAGCTTCCCGTATTTTCTGGGTCATGACCTGGTAGGCGGTCCTTGCGGCGATCCGCCCCAGGTCGTTTATGTCGACCTCGTTGCCCTCGCTGTCCACGGCGGTTGCGCGGCCGTTCTGTCTGTCTATGGTCACGGTGATGTCTTCCAGGCCGAAACGCTTCTTGGCGGCCGTGGCAAGACCCTGTTCAACGGCCGTGAAAAGGACTTCCCTGTCGACGCCCTTGTCCTTATGTATGCTGTCCAGCAGTCTCAAAAACTCCTCGTTCAACGTGCCCCTCCTTGTCAGAGCTAAAAAAAGGGGACCGGTAAGGGTCCCCTGTAAGGCCATGCGGGTATTCGCCGGCGCCTGGCGGCGTCGGAGAACTAATTTCCCTCCTTTTCGGTTGATGCTACCGGCTGCGTGTTTTCACGTGATATGTTCTCACCGGTTTCCTCGTCGAAAACATGGATCCTTTCCAGGTTGAACAGAACTTCCATTTCCGACCCGACGCTCACCTTCTGGTGGGCGTCGAACTTGGCTATAATCATGTGTTCCTGCCGTGGTTCGCTGAGGTAGACGTATTGTTCGTCGCCCAGCGGTTCGACCACTTCGACCTTGCACAGCAGGTGGGTTTCGCCGGAGACTTCGCCATGGAACGCCTTATCGTGGATGTTTTCCGGACGTACGCCGAAGGTGGTCTTCCTGCCGACGTGAGAGCGGACGCGGGACTGAACGTCGTCGCTCAGCTTCACGGCTCCGTGGCCGTCGGTCCAGAATATCGTTCCATTCCGGTCTTCCAGCGTCCCGTGCAGGAAATTCATGGGCGGCGTGCCGATGAATCCAGCCACGAAGGCGTTTATGGGGTAATCGTAAATTTCCAGGGGTCTGCCGACCTGCTGTATCCAGCCGTCCTTCATGACGACGATCCGGTCGGCCAGCGTCATCGCTTCCAACTGATCGTGTGTGACGTATATCATGGTGGTCTTGAGCCTGTGGTGGAGTTTGTTCAATTCGGCGCGCATTTCCACGCGCAGCTTTGCATCCAGGTTGGACAACGGCTCGTCGAAGAGGAAGACCGCCGGTTTACGGACTATGGCCCGGCCCACCGCCACGCGCTGGCGCTGTCCGCCGGACAGGGCCTTGGGCTTGCGTTCCAGGAGTTCCAGCAGTCCAAGTATCCGGGCGACTTCCTGCACGCGCCGGTCTATTTCGTCGTTGGGGTAATGCCTCAGCCTTAGGCCGAACGCCAGGTTCTCGTAGACCGTCATATGCGGATAAAGGGCGTAGTTCTGGAAAACCATCGCAATGTCACGGTCTTTAGGCGGCACGTCGTTCACGACGCGTTCGCCGATGGATATCGTGCCCTTGGTGATTTCTTCGAGTCCGGCGATCATCCGCAGCGTGGTGGACTTGCCGCAGCCCGACGGCCCGACAAGCACGAGGAACTCGCGGTTGTTTATCAGGAGATCGAAGTCATTTACCGCCTGCACCTGACCCGGATACTCCTTGAACACATGTTCCAGCTTTACTTCCGCCACGCTGCCTCCAAAACGCTGCATTGCCGCGGCCGCGCACGGCCGCCAGGACACACCAGTCTAACCGGCGTGCGCCGGCTGTCAAGGTATTGCGCCCAACTATAAACTTTCGGGCGGCTCTGCCCGCGCCCCGCGGCTTCTATGTTTGGTCCAGGGGCGTAACCGTAAAGAACTGGTCGTCCGGGTCGGAACTCCCGGACTGTTCCGTGCCGGGCAGGGCTTCTTTCCGCGTCGTAGGGGGGTCATTCTCCGGCGTTCCGGTGCCGCGCGACCGCCTGCGTGAACGCGGGTCCGTGTCGGCGCCCGACAACCTGCGGACTGTTCCGTACAGCCCGGCCAGGCCAAGGAATCCAAGCGTCCACAGGACGGTCGTCACTATTCCTTCAAGCAGGTTGAAATGCGACTCCGCTATCGGAACACGGTCCTGAAACTTGAGAACCGCGGCCGTCATTCCCAGTCCCAGCACCATGAATGCCGCAATGTACATCAGAATCCGCATCCTGTTTCCCCTATTTCCGTGTGTCGTGAATTCTAACGGTTTGCCTCTGCAGGTCAAACCGGACTTGCCGGGCGTTTCCCGCGGTCAGCTCGCACGGAGCACGTTGCCGCGGGCGTTTGATGGAGTAAACTGGGGTTACGGAGGAGCCTGCGATGGCGGAAAGACCCAATATCGTTCTTTTTTTCACCGACCAGCAGAGATACGACAGTGTCGCGTGCTCGCACGGCGATCCGCGCGTTCGTGAGAGTCTTCACACGCCCAACCTGGACAGGCTTTGTTCAGAAGGCGCCAGGTTCGACAGGGCTTACACGCCCAACCCCGTATGCATACCTGCGCGCCACAACATGATGACCGGCCTGCCGGCGCGTTATCACGGGCACGCCGCCAACAGCGGCAACCCCTGTCCCCGCGAGCTGCCCGTGTTGCCGCAGCTTCTTTCCGACGCCGGCTACCTGACGCATGCCGTGGGGAAGATGCATTTCCGCCCGATGCGGCGGCACCACGGGTTTGACCGCATGGAATTGATGGAGGAAACCCCGCGCTATCGTGAAGACGACGACTATCTCATGTACCTGAAATCCGTCGGTTGCAACGTGCTGCACCAGCACGGCGTGCGCCACCTGCTTTATCATCAGCCGCAGAGGTCGCTGGTGCCGGAAGAGCATCACGGGTCCAGGTGGGTCGCCGACCGGTCCATTGAATTCCTGAGACGCGCCGCTGCGGAGGACAGGCCCTTTTTCCTGAAATCGAGTTGGATTGCCCCCCATCCGCCCGAGAACGTTCCGGAACGCCTGGCCGACCTCTATGCCGGCGCCGCTCTGCCCGGGAGGATCCCGCGTCTCGAGCCGCCGGACGACCGTTCGGACCTCGTCCCCATGGCCCGCAACAGGTTTGAACTCGGGGAGGGCATGCTTGATGATCCCCCCCGGCTCCGCCGTCACCGCGAGCACTATCACGTCTCGATATCTTTTGTTGACGAACAGATGGGCCGTATCCTGGACTGCCTGGACGAACTCGGCCTCGCCTCCAACACGCTTCTGCTGTTTGCCAGCGACCACGGTGAGATGCTGGGCGACCTCGACTGCTTTCAGAAATCGCTTCCCTATGAAAGCGCCTGCCGCATCCCGTTTATCATGCGGTTCCCCGGCGTTATCGAGCCGGGGAGTGTCGATTCGGAACATTTCGTGGACCTGAACGACGTCCTGCCCACGTTCCTGGACGCCGCCGGCGTGAATTATCCCGGTCCCCTTGAATTGCCCGGAGCGTCGCTTCTCGACGCGGGTTCCGGCAGGGATCGGAGTGTGCAGTACATCGAGAACGGCAACGGCCCCAAGAGGTGGTGTTCGCTTCGCGACGCAAAGTACAAGTACGTGTATTCCTACTACGGCGGGCATGAAGCCCTGTTTGACATGGTCCAGGATCCTTTCGAGCAGCGGAACCTGCTGACGGAAGGCGTGCCGGCGGATCTGCGGCCGGTCTACGACCACATGCGCAGAAGGCTTGTCGATTACGAGGAGCGCTGGGGCCTTGCGGGCATGATCGAATGGAAGGATTTTCTCAGGTTGCAGCCCTACGCCCTGCCGGCGGGGCCAAAGGCGAGGAATTCCCAGTACCCGCCGCCGTGGATCCTGACGCTCCCCCCGGAGGAACTCGCCGGGCTCAGGCATCCCACCGAAGAGATAATCGACGCCGTCCGGGATGAGCCGCTCGTCAGGCTTTCCGAACTCGACCTGGAAGGCTGGGCCCGACGTGTCGGCCTTGACGGCGATTTCGTGGAACGCGTGCGGCGCGGGAACCCGTGAGGTTTTTCGTCTCTGCCGGACCGTCGTGCACGGATCTCCACATTTCGCGGATCGCGCACGGAAAATCCCAAACTTTGCTTGACGACATACCTCCGCCGCTAAGTTTAATGAGTCAATAAGCAAGAGCATGCAACCGGTTCTGTGTTCGCGAGAGGTCCGAAACATGGCCCAGGACGTCCTGCCTCCCTGCCACGCCGCCTGTCCGGCGCTTACCGATACCCGGGAATATGTGCGTGCCGTGGCCGATGGCCGCTATGAAGATGCCCTGGATATCCTGCTCGCGGCGAATCCGATGAGTGCCGTCTGCGGCAGGATCTGCCACCATCCCTGCGAAGAAGCCTGTCGCAGGTCCAGCGTGGATTCGCCCGTGTCGCTCAGGGCCATCAAGAGATTCGTTACCGACGCCACGCGTGAGTACCGTTCGCACCGCGTGCCGGGAAGGGCGCCTTCTTCCGGCAGAAAGGTCGCCGTGGTCGGCAGCGGCCCGGCCGGCCTCGCCGCCGCCCTGGACCTGTCTCTCTCCGGCGTGGACGTCGTGGTCTATGAGCGGGACGAGAGACCCGGCGGTATGCTGGGCGCCACCATCCCGCGTTACAGGCTGCCGTACGAGGTTGTCGAGGAAGACATCGACGATATCAGGCGCGCCGGCGTTGAAATAAAGACCGGGGTGGAAATAGGTACGGATATCGGCCTCCAGGACCTGTGCCGTGATTACGATGCCGTCGTGCTTGCCCTCGGTCTTGCGGAAAGCCGTTCGCTTGCCGTCCCCGGAGTGGACCTGGACGGGGTCCACCTGGCGATTGATTTTCTCCGGCGTGCCCGCGCTGGCGGCATGGAGCGGCTCAACGGTTCGGTTCTTGTCGTCGGCGGCGGCAACGTGGCCATGGACGTCGCGCGCACGGCCGTACGGCTCGGGGCGGAAGACGTCACTGCCGTCGCCCTCGAATCCGTCGACGAAATGCCGGCCCACAAGTGGGAAATTGACGAGGCTCACGAGGAGGGCGTCAAGATAATCAACTCCTACGGCCCCGTGGAGTTCACCGGCGACGGCCGCGTCGCGGAAGCCGTCTTCCGGCGCTGTACCCGCGTGTTCGATGACGGCGGCAGGTTCGCCCCGGAATACGACGACGCTGATCGCATTTCGCTGCCGGCCGATACGGTCGTACTCGCCATCGGGCAGAGCGCCGATACCGTTGCCATCAAGGGCGCCGGTATCGAAGAATCCGCTCCCGGACGTATCAAGGCCGGCCCCGGTGCGCGTACTTCCGCCGACGGCGTGTTCCTCGCCGGCGAAGTAATGACGGGCCCCGGCTCCGCCGTCGAAGCCGTGGCCAGCGGCCACAGGACCGCCGCCGCCGTCCTGGAGTACCTCGGCGTTCCGCCGGCCCCGCTGGTCCACGTCATGCCGTCTTCGCCCGCCGTGCCGGATATCGAAGATATCCCGGAGGACGTTCGAGGCAGGATGTCGAGGATCGCGAGAGTATCGTCCCCCATGCGTTCCCCGGCCGCACGCGCCGCGTCGTTCGAAGAAGTCGAAGGCACCCTTTCGGAAGCGGAAGCGCGGAAGGAAGCGGCAAGATGCGTGGCCTGCGGCCTCGGCGCCGAGGTGGATCCGGACAAGTGCGTGGGCTGTTACACCTGCGTCAGGATCTGCCCTTACGGCGTAGCAACGGTCGGCCATACCGCGGCGGAAGCGCCCGCGGAAGCCTGCCTTACGTGCGGCCTCTGCGCGGCCGAATGCCCGGCGGCGGCCATATCGTTACAGAGGTTCGGCAGGGGGCTCGTTCATGAGAGACTTGCACGCGCCCTTGAGCTGAATCCCGGCGCGCGGGTAGCTGTCCTCCTTTGCCAGAATGCGCTCGCTTCCCGCCGGTTTCTGACCTCGCAGCAGGCCGGGAACGGCCCCCCCGCGGCTATCGTGCCGCTGCCTTGTGTCGAACGGCTTGCCGCCGTCGACATCATGGCCCCTTTTGAATCCGGAGCGGAAAAAGTATTCCTCGTCCACTGCGGCGACGCCTGCGTCTATCCGGAAGGACGCGGGCGTTTCGAACAGACTGTGAGCCGGGCCGCCGCTCTCCTCAAGGCCGCCGGCCTTCGGGACGACGCCCTCAACGTGTGGTTCGGCAGGATAGAATCGGAACAGGATCTGGAACGCATTTATGCGGATTCAACCCGGGTTGGTCCGCGGGAGGCTGCAGACCGATGATTGTTGGACAACAGAAGTCCCTCGACGATATCTGGCGCATGATCGCTCCCTTTTCCAGGGTCCTGGTCGTGGGCTGCAACGAGTGCATGGCGGCCGCGCATGCCGGCGGTGAGGCCGAAGTTGCCGAACTCGCCTCCGCACTGCGCATACGGGCGCGCAACGAAGGTCGTGAATTGGAGGTCTTCGAATTCACGCCCAAGCGCCTCTGCGAGCCGGAATACGTCGCCGAAGTCCTGGCCGAGGTCGCCCGCTGCAAGGCGGACCTCGTCCTCTCCCTCGCCTGCGGCGTCGGTGTGAACTCCGTCGCCGACCAGGCCGCCGACCTCTTCGTCCTGCCCGCCGTCGACACCCTGTTCATGGGAACCGGCGCGGAACACGGCGTGTGGCTCGAATACTGCGCCGGCTGCGGAGAATGCGTCCTGGAATACACCGGCGGACTGTGCCCAGTTGCCAGGTGCTCCAAGGGCCTTATGGCCGGTCCCTGCGGCGGCACACGCGACGACGGCTCGTGTGAAGTCTCCCCCGATGTCCCCTGCGTGTGGAAGCTGATTCTCGAAAGGGCCACGCGCCTGGGCACGAGGGAGCGGCTCCTGGAAATGCCTCTTTTCAAAAACTGGTCGAAGTCTTCCTCCGGCAGCCCCCGCAGGCTCGTCAGGGAAGACCTCAGGATTCCCACTGAAGACTGCAAGGAGGGCGACACCCGATGAATCTGCGGCAGGCGATAGGAGACGCCCGGTTTGCCATTACCGTCGAAGTGGCTCCGCCCAAGGGGACCGATGTTACCGAAGTACTGAACGCATCGCGCATGCTTGCCCCGCACGTCCACGCCCTCAACGTCACGGATAACCAGTCCTCGGTGATGAAGCTCTCTTCGCTCGGCTTCTCCATCAGGCTCATGCAGGAAGGCCTGAATCCAGTCTTCCAGGTCACCTGCCGCGACCGCAACAGGATCGGCCTGCAGGGCGACCTCCTGGCCGCCGCTTCCTTCGGCATCGACACCGTACTTGCCCTGACCGGCGACCATCCCAGGATGGGCGACCACCCCGAGGCCAAGCCGGTCTACGATATCGACGTCATCGGCCTTCTCGAAACCATTCGCATGCTGAACCAGGGCAGGGACCTTTCCGGCAACGAACTGGAAAGCGGCCCGGCCGACTTCTTCCCCGGCGCTTCCGTCACTCCGTCGCCGGCCAACATGGACGCGCAGCTCTTCAAGATGGAGCGCAAGGTCAAGGCGGGAGCCAGGTTCTTCCAGACCCAGGCGGTCTTCGATGTCCCCGTCTTTGCCGAGTTCATGAAGCGGGCGCGGGATTTCGGCGTGCCCGTCATGGCCGGTATCATCCTGCTCAAGAACGCCGGCATGGCCAAGTTCATGAACGCCAACATCCCGGGCGTCACCGTTCCCAAGGGTATTATCAATGAGCTGAAGGACACCGATAAGAAGGACCGCCGCGCCAAGTCCGTCGAAATAGGTGCCCGGATCGTCGGCGAGGTCAAGGACCTGGTCCAGGGCGTTCACATGATGCCGCTGGGCTGGGACAAGGAAGCCGTCGCCGTCCTTGAACAGGCCGGGATCGGCCTTCAGTGACTTTTATCCCATATGGCGCAACACCGAAAGGAGTCCCCGGAAATGTCCTGCAGAATGCTCGATGGTGAAGAACGCGCCGCCGAACTCAAGAAAGAAATCGCCGGCGAACTGGAAAATCTGCGGGCCAGGAACAAGGACCCGCACCTGGTCGCGCTTCAGGTCGGGGAAAACGCCGCCAGCCGCGTCTACCTCCGCAGCCAGCAGCGCGCTTTCGATGAAGCCGGCATCGCCTACACCCTGAAACAACTCCCGGGCGAGACCCCCGAAAGCGGCGTGCTGTCCGCAGTGCGCGAGTTGAACGACGATGACCGCTACACCGGCATCATCGTCCAGATGCCCCTGCCCAGCCACGTCAACGCCAGGGCCGTACAGGAAACGCTCAGCCCCGTCAAGGACGTCGAAGCCATCACGCCCACCAATATCGGCAAGCTGGTCTTTGGCGATTTCACCCTCGCACCCTGCACGGCGTCCGCCGCCATCGAAGTGTACAACCTTACCGGCGAAAGCATGAAGGGCAAGGAAGTCGTCGTCGTCGGCCATTCCGAAATCGTCGGCAAGCCGCTCGCACTCATGATGCTCGGCCATCCCACCGAAAGCGCCACCCCGACCATTTGCCATATCGCAACGAGGTGCGTCAGGGACCATACCCTAAAGGCGGATGTCGTCTTCGTCGCCGTCGGCAAGCCGGGTCTCATACGCGGCAACGACCTGAAACAGGGCGCCGTCATCATCGACATCGGCATCAACCGCATCCCGCTGCTCGACGAAGGTGGAAATCCCGTCTATGACGCCAAGGGCAAGCCCAGGAAGCAGACCGTCGGCGACGTCGATTTCGCCTCCGCCTGCACCGTCGCTTCCGCAATATCCCCCGTCCCGGGCGGCGTGGGCCCCCTTACCGTCACCATGCTCCTCAGAAATACGGTCCGGTCCGCCGCTCTGCAGGTATAATACCCGCCGGCAGGCGCTTTCTTTAGGAGATGCTTATGGCAAGGCGTATGGCGGCCGCGTTGCTCACCATGTCTTTATCCTTCTGTCTTTCCGCACGGGAAGAAACCCCGGCGCCCGCCCCCGCCCCGGGTGATTCCGCAAAGCCTCCGGCGGCGGACGCCGCAGTCCCGCGCAAGCTTACCATGGACCTTCTCGTGGACTACCTTGACCGGTGGGGCATCAGCCGGATCCAGGCGGACCGCGAGAACAGGATCGTCTTTTTCAACGTCCTTTATGAAGGCGTCCAGTTCAGGTTCAGCGTTTCCATCCTGGGCGGCGCCGGAGACGCCCTTTTCGTCAACGTGATGAACGTCGCCGCCCTGAAGAAAGATCAGCCCGGTTTAGCCGAGGCGCTGCTCCTTCTCCTTGCCGAGAACTTCCACAGCGCCGTCGGCGCCTGGGCGTTCGATCCCGAGGACGGTGAAGTCGCTTTTGACTACGTCTTTCTCGCCGCCGCCGGCCTTTCCTATGCCGATTTTGCACGCGGAATGGACCACGTGATAGTCTCCGTACACAAAGGCCGGTCCGCTTTGCTGGCCTGCCTGAAGACTGCTGCGGAACAGCCGGAACCCGTTCCTCCACCCGACGAAAAACCCGCTCCCGCCGCCCAAAAACCCGCTCCCGCCGCCGACGAAAAACCCGTTCCCCCCGCCGACGAAAAACCAACTCCTCCCGCCGATGAAAAACCCGCTCCCGCCGATGAAAAACCCGCTCCCGCCGCCGGCGAAACCCCGCCGGCGGATGATGCCGCCCCCGTCCGGGAAGGCGCGAATCCGGCCGCTCCTCCCCACAAGGACGATGGGGAAGGTGAAGGGGCAGCAATCATTCCTTGAAATCTGTGATTTGAGCCGCCTCGCGCCGGGAATCCCGTAGAACGGCGGGTTTTCTCAGGCTGAATATCCGGGTCCGCACGTATTGATGAGATCCAGCATCTCGCCTCGGGTCCTGCCGCTGCACTTTATCCACCTTGTCATCAGCATTCCCGTACCCCCGTGCGCCTGCAGGGCTGCGCGCCATGCTTCCGTCTGGTCCGGCGTCCCGCCCGGCGCCCCCCACACTTCGAATCCCCTTTCCGCAACGCGCTTCACCACGTCCGGGTGCGCGGCGTTGTACGCCCACAGGATCTGCACGATATCCTTCGACAGGCGTTCTTCCGCCGCCCGGCACTTGTCGGCGTGAACCTGGGCTATCTTCGTCTTCTCGTGGTGGCATGAATCGTTCCATATGACGGTCCGCAGCCCGTGGGCGCCCACCTGCTTCCGCAGCGTTTCTATGGTCTCGACGTACTGCTCCAGCGACCTGTAGTGGTCTTCGTCCATCCCGATGTGAAAGAACTCCCGCGGCTTCAGCGCTTCCACGGTTTCGCCGATCAGGTCCCCGGCCACGCCGTAGTATTCGTCCAGGTTCTTCAGCCAGCTGGTGTGGTCCCAGTGCGGCCGCATCCACATGTCGTGCAGGTTCCGGCCGCTCTTCGAGAAATTCAGCTTCGGCACGACGTCGATGCCCAGGCTTTCCGCCCTGGCGGCCACGGTCTCCAGTTTTTCCATCGCCACGCTGTAATGCCGTTTCATTTCGGGATGCGTCCCGTATTCGACCCCGTCGGCCAGGTCCACCACCAGGACGTTCATTCCCGTTCCCGCCATCGCCTCCACAATTTCCACGGCAGTATCGGCGCAGAACGGCTCTTCCGCATCCTTGGCGGGCACCCAGGCCGGATCATAGTGGCTCACGTGTATCAGCAGGCCCCGGTACTTCAACATGTTGTTTCCTCCCCTGTCCGGCCGGATGGCTTTCGCCTTACCGGTCGATTTCGATGACCGCGACCCCGTAGCGGCCCAGCCTGGCGGACATACCGGTTTTTTTCCCGGAAATGAGTTCCGTGCCGGCGAAAGGCAGTCCGACCTCCTTTTCCTCTTCGGTATGGTTCACGAGAAAGACTATCTTCCTGCCGTTCCCTTCGCGCATTGTGGCTTCGACGCCGGCGGGCGGCGCGAGTATCGGCCGTATGCCGGCTTTTTCGGCCAGTTCCGCCGCGAGAGCGTCGTAGAACGCCTCTTCGCCGCACACCGTTCCCATGTAGTACCCGTACCCGTCGCCGTACCTGTTGCGTGTCAGCGCGGCGAACGCTTCCATGTGCCATTCGCCGTACCGCGCCAGCACTTCCGCTTTCACGGGCGTCACCCAGTCCGCGTAATGCCGCGCCGTCCATTCCCCGTCGAACCCGTTCGCTCCCGCCATCCTGTACTCGAAGTCCGGCATGCTTTCGTATTCCTCGATGGATATCCCCAGCGCCTCGCCGAGCAGTCCCGGCAGCGTTCTCTCGTGGCACAGGCCGCTTTCGTCCTTCACGCCGCTCCTGCAGTCGGTAAGGAGTATTCCCCCTCCGCGGACGTATTCCGCCAGTCGAGCGGCTGTCTCGTCCGGCATCACGTACAGGTCCGGCGCAAGCACCAGCCGGTAGCCGCCCGGGTCGTCGTCCGGCCTTATCATGTCGACGCTTATGCCGGCCCGGTAGAAGGCGTCGTAGTACCTCGCCAGCACCTCGTGGTACCGGTTTTCACGGTAGGCGGGCTGGGCGGCGAGCGCCCAGTGGCTTTCGTAGTCGTACACGATGGCCGCCTGCGGTTTCAGCGTGGTCCCTTCGATCTTCTCCGCGAGAGCGTGGTATTCGCCGGCCGTCTGTTTTATCTCGCGGTACCTGCGCAGGGGTTTCCCGTCGTGCCCCAGCACTCCGTGCCAGTACTGTTCCCTGCCCGCCGTGCAGGCGCGCCACCGGAACCATATCATCGCGTCCGCTCCGCGGGCCACCTGCTGGTACGCTATCTTCCGTATCTCCCCAGGCCGCGGGTTTCTCGTGAACGTCCCCCATCCGTGCGTCCCGGAAGTCTGCTCCATTATCCAGAAGTTCTTTTTCTTCAGTCCGCGCATCACGTCCGCCGCCATCGACGCCCCGTACGGTACGCCGGGCTTGCCGTGGACGGGATAGTTGTCCCAGCTCACGAAGTCGAGGTCTTCGGCGAGGTCGTAGTAGTTGATCTCACGGAACAGCCCCATGAAGTTATGCGTTACGAACTGTCCCGGGCATGTCTTCCGCAGTATCCTCAGCTGGTCCGCCTGGAACTCCACGTTCAGGTCGGAAAAGAATCGCCGCCAGTCCAGGTACGCCGACGGGTTGTGCGCCGCCGCGTCGTCCGGGATCGTTATCTCCCCCCACGTCCCGAACGCCTCGCTCCAGAAATGCGTCCCCCACGCGCGGTTCAGCTCCTGCAGCGTGCCGTACCTGCGTCTCAGCCAGTCCTGGTATCCCCGCCTGCACGACGCGCAGTAGCAGACCTCATGCCCGCCGATTTCGTTATCGGTCTGCCATCCCGCGACGTGCGGGTTGCCGGCGTAGTGCACGGCCATCGCGCGCGTTATGCGCTCGGAAAGCATCCTGTACGCCCCCGACGTAAAGCAGTTGTTCTTCCGCATGCCCCAGGTGACGCGGGTCCCGTCCTTCTTCTGCGCCAGCGTCTCGGGATACTTGTCCGCCACCCACGCCGGCATGGCGGCGGTCGGAGTTCCCAGGATCACGCCGATACCGTGCGCCCCCAGTGTTTCTATCGCCCTGTCCAGCCAGTCGAACCGGTACGCTCCTTCCTCCGGCTCCATGTTAACCCAGGCGAATTCCGCCACGCGCACGATGTTCAGTCCCGCTTCCTTCATCAGCCTGGCGTCCGTTTCCCACCGTTCCTCCGGCCAGTGTTCCGGGTAGTAGTCTGCTCCGACGTACATTTCGGTATCCTCCGTTTCTGCACCGGCACGTATGTTATTGCCGCGCTTCCCGGTAACAAGCGAACGGATGTTTTTCGCAGGCGTCCTTGCCTTTTTCCCCCGGGCTAATAACATTGTTACCGTTTGTCCGGAAAGGACACCCTTTCGCCATGAGTGATCTCGAAAACGTAACCTACAGGAGGCTGGCTGTCCTCCTGATACTTGTTGGCCTGCTTTTTGCGGCGGATTCCATCTTCGGGTTTCCCGTCCTCTACAAGCTCTGGCCCGTCCTGGTACTCAACCTCGGCGCGGGGTTCGTCGGCATTTTCTTCAGGCGCACCGACCGGGGTCTCCTCTACCTCGCTGTCGGCGAATACCTCGTCCTTTTCAGCGCCATGGCTTTTTACTGCAATTTCACTTCGTGGCACGAACTCACGTGGCTCTGGCCCGCTTTCATCGCCTTCCTCGGTATCGTCCTCGTCACACTCTTCTTCTTCCAGAGCGAAAAACGCAGACTTCTTGTCCTCGGCCTTCTCCTGATGTCCCTGGCGCTTTTCTTCTTCCTCGTTTTCTCGGTCAGCGGCCGCTACTGGTGGACCGTTTTCATCCTCGCCGGCTTCAGCCTCCTGCTTTTGGGGAAGAAAAAATGACCCCCAGGTCCATTGTCTTTATCGAGCCTACGGGCAACCGCACCAACGTCTTCGACAACTACATGCGCCTCCCTCTCCTCGGCAGCCTCTACCTCGGTACCATCCTCGAAAAACACGGCTATGACGTCCGCATCGTCAACGAGAACATCCTCGGCCGCCAGCTCGACCCCTTCGACGTCAAGGCCGATGTGTACTGCATTACCGCTCTTACCGTCAGCGCCAACCGCGCCAGGCTCCTCGCCAGCCAATTAAAGAGTCTCTATCCGGATTCCCTCGTCATTGTCGGCGGTATCCACGCCTCGCTCCTCCCGGAAGACTTTGCCGACGTCGCCGACCACGTCGTCATCGGCGAAGCCGAAGGCGTCATCCTCGACCTCGTGGAAGGCCGCTGCACCGACAGGATCGTCCAGGGCGTCCCACCGCAAGACCTCGAAGACCTCCCGCTCGTCAACTACCGCCTCCTCGAAGGATATGAAACCATCGACACCGTCCCCGTCATGACCTCGCGGGGATGCCCCTTCGATTGCAACTTCTGCACCGTCACCAGGATCTTCGGCCGTAAATTCCGCATGCAGTCGCCCGAGCGCATTATCGCGGAAATCGAAAACGCTCTTGATTGCTTCAAGAGCAGAACCTTCTTCTTCTACGACGATAACTTCTCCGCCGACAGGAACCGCGTCGACCGCCTCTGCGACCTCATCATTGACAGAAAACTCGATATCTCCTGGGCCGCACAGGTCCGCTCCGATCTCGCCAGGGACCCCGAACTCGTGGACAAAATGGTCGCCGCAGGTCTCCGCTGGGTCTATGTCGGTTTCGAATCCATCGACGACGCCACCCTCAAGGCCATGCATAAGTCCCAGACGAGGGCCGATATCGAAAAGGCTATCTCCGTCCTGCATCGGGCCGGCGTCAATATTCACGGTATGTTCATCTTCGGCGAAGACCACGATACCGTCGAGAGCGTCGCCGCCACCGCCCGCTTCGCCATCGACAACAGGATCGATACCGTCCAGTTCATGATCCTCACTCCCTTCCCGGGCACCCGCTGCTATGACGATATCGTCGCCGGGAACCGTCTCCTCCACAGGGACTGGGACTTCTATAACGGCATGTTCCCCGTCTTTCAGCCCAAAAACATGAGTCCGTCCAGGCTCATCAGCGAGACATATAAGGCCTACAGCGCCTTCTATTCCATAAGGCGGACCCTTCTCGACACCCTCTACCTCTTCGTCAACGTCTTCCTCGACGCCCTCGTCTGGAACTTCGGCAGGGCCGACAGGTACAACCTCGATACCGTCTTCCTGCGCGGCGGCGCCAAGACCATCGTCCTCAAGTACTCCGATATCTACAACTCCTACGTCAATTACCTCGATGCGCTCGAAAAGGAACGTCTCCTGAAGCGGGGCTCGCCGTCTTGACCCGCTCCCGGCCGCTGTTGGCGTTTCTTCAATATTAATGGTATACTGGCGCGTGTAGAGGACCGTGCAGTGACTTCTCATCCCGAAGACACACCGCCGAACGACGCCGCCGGTGAGCAGGCCGGTCAGGCCCATGGCCCGGCAGCGCCGCTGCCGGAGTCCCTGCAGCGCGGCGTCCCCGATAATCCCGCCGCCACGCCCGTCCTCTCGCCCGAAGAAGTCGCCATTGCCGAAGATGCTCTCCCCGACGGCCCTGCCGGCTCCGGCTACGAGCAGCGCATGGCCGACATCGCCCTTGAAAGCGGTATGGTTTCCTCCGAAAACGTGCAGCGCTCCCTTGAAAAACTCGCTTCTTTGCGTGACGCAGGCTTGAACAAGTCGCTCTCTTCCATCTTCATCGGCGACGGCCTCCTCACCGTGGACCAGCTCGACATCATCAAGCTTGTTATCGCACGGGAAGACGCCCCCAAGGAAATCAACGGGTTCAAGATCATTTCCAGGATAGGCGAAGGCGCCATGGGCAACGTCTACAAGGCGCGCCAGGTCGCGCTCGACAGGATCGTCGCCCTCAAGATCCTTCCTGATCGCCTCGCAGCCGACGCCAAGTACGTTACGCGTTTCCTGCGCGAAGTCAAAGCAGCCGCCAAGCTCGACCATCCCAACATCGTCCGCTCCATCGACGCCGGCCACGCCGACGGCAAGTACTACTTCGCCATGGAATTCATCGAAGGCCGCTCCCTCGAAGACATCATCATCGAAAAAGGAGCCCTCTCCGAAGAAGAGGCGCTCGTCATCGCCATACAGGCCGCCGGCGGTCTCGAATGCGCCTGGAAGGCCGGCCTTGTCCACAGGGATATCAAGCCCGATAACATCCTCATCACCGCCGATTCCGTCGCCAAGATCGCGGACCTCGGCCTTTCCAAGGACACGCTGTCTTCGCAGAGCACCCGGTTGACCCAGGACGGTTACTGGGTCGGCACACCCTTCTACGTCTCCCCCGAGCAGATCAGGTCCGAAGACGTCGATATCCGCAGCGACATCTATTCCCTCGGCATCACCCTTTACCGCATGGTCACCGGCTCCCATGCCTTTGACGGCAAGGACTCCATCTCCATCATCTACAAGCGCTTCAGCGAAGACCCCATGCCCGTCCGCCAGCTTAACCCCGACGTCTCCGAAGGCCTCACGAACGTCATCAACACCATGCTCCAGGTGGACAGGGATGACCGCTACCCGGACCCGGCGGTACTCCTTCATGACCTCGAACTTGTGGCCGCAGGCAAAGCCCCGCAGTTCGCCTCCCACCATTCCTCCGTCAGAAAACGCGCTCTCGCCTCCGCGTACGCGCGCCGCAGGACGGGTATTTTTGCGCCCGTTGTCGTCAGGCGGCGCGTGCGGCACCGCGTCATGGCCGTCCTTCTCCCGGTCCTCGTCGGCGCAGTTGCAGGCATCTTCTTCTTCCATCCCTTCTGGAAGCGTTTCATCGCCGGCGCCGGAAAATCGCTCCGCACCGCCTCGCCGGGTGCTTATGCCAGCCCCCTCGACGGTACCCTCAACGTCCTTTCCATCGTCCCCCTGCCGGCCGATCCCGCCGTCGGCGACACCGTTTCCGTCAACGTCACCGTCCAGAATCTCAGCTCGACGCCGGCCGGGATGTTCACCGTCGCACTGTTCTACGACAGGTCCTCTCCTCCGTCCCCCGGCAACCCCCCCGACGATGCCAGGACCGTTGCTTCCCTTGGCCCGGGCGAATCCGCCGTGATTACGTTCACGGGTATTTCCTGCGCCTTTTCCGTCGCATGGAACATGTACGCGATCGTCGATAACGGTAACGCCGTTCCGGAAAAGGATGAGACCGACAACCTGATCGGCCCGATCCTCATCAGGTGGTCCCCGGCCCCACCTCCTTCCTCCCCCTGATAATCCCGCATCTGCCGCTGTTTGCTCGGCGATGATCAAGGCCGTGGTCGGCGGCGCCGGGCCTGCCGGCCAATAGCCCCGGCGACGGAAGGGGCGCGGGAATGAACTCCTCGCCGGGCGAGGGGAAGCCTCAGCCGGTTGGCGCGGGTGGGGCGAGGCCGTAGACCTGCCGGGGGCAGAGGTGTTCGGGATATTTGTCCACGAGTGTTTTGCGCACTTCGTAGCACAGGTGGCAGGCGTCAACGTATCCCTCGCTGCACGCGTGCCCGAATTCCTCGGCCAGCCCGGCGGGGCCGCCTTCCGCCAGGACTCCGGCTATCGGGTGGCTTGCGGCGTCGTACTTCTCCACGATTTCCCTCAGCGGTTTTTCCAGGATGCACCCCATGCTCAGCCCCTGGCACAGGTGCATGTGGCCGTAGGCGTCGAGGTGGACTCTTTGAGGATTCCTGAGGTCTTCGTGCGGGCATTCGTCGAACTGCCGCCAGTCTTTCAGCGGCAGTCCGCCGGTCAGTTTTTCCACGGCGCGCCCGCGGAACATCACGCCTCCCGCCGTCGTGGTCGCACGGGTCCCGTCGCCGTCCGTAACGTGCGGTCGCTGCGTGCTGAGGACGCCGGTGTCTATCCCCAGGGTGGCGGCGGCGCGTATGGCTCTTTTCGGGGGAGTGTCTTCGCCGGCGCCGTAGTGGAGGTCGTCGTCGCTGACACTCATCTTCATAAGTCCCAGATCTGCCAGGGGTTGCAGCCACGCTTCGGCGTCTTCTTCCGATATCGCCCAGTAAGCGTTGGTCACTATGCCCGCCCTGAACCCCTTCGACCGCGCCATGCGTATGCCTTCCAGCATGGTTGCGTAATAGAGTGCGGGTTCGCCGCCTTCGAAATAGACCGTGTCCACGCCCTGGATTTCCGCCAGGTCGTCCAGCACGCTGCGGATCATGCCGATCGTGAACGTTCCTTTCGCCCCGGGCCGGCTGTAGACGAAACAATGGTCGCATTCGAAATTGCAGGCGTAAGTCAGCAGGAAATGGACGGCTTTCAGCATCACGGGCCTCCGGGAACTTTCCGCCGAAGATACCCGGCGGCGGGGTTTTGCGCAACGTCACAACCGGGTTCGGCAACTGTCCCGCAACTGTCCCAATTGTTTGCGCGGATTGGGACAGTTGGGAAGGAATTGGCAACTGTCCCGAGGTTTCGGGGAGGGCGGATCCTGTAAGTCCTTATTCGAGGGGTGTGTTTTAATTGGACACGGCGAGCGCTGCACACAATTGGACACCTGAATTATCCCTAAATCGGTACCTTTTCGAGCTGTTTTCGGCGATTTTGAAAAAAGCGGCAGAATTTGCCGCTCGCCGACGAGCCCTTTTTAATGAAAAAAGGCGCTGTCCATGACAGTTTCGGGGCGGAAATCCGGCCCTGTAGGCGTTTTTCGTGCCGCGCCGAAATTGCGCGGCTTGCGCCTATGGTATACCGGGCGCGAAAAGGGAGGCGTTCCCGGGCGTCCGGGGGGGGGTAATTTCCGCGTCCGCCACCGACCGCGGCGCCGCCCCCGGTATACCCTGCAGGGATAAACGGCTAGGAATCCCGCTTCTTTCCGAGCCTGCGGACGGCGAGAAACGAGCCGGCGGCCACGAGAACGCACAGCACGATGATAACGATGTGAACGGCGCCGGGAGGATTTGTGGCGACGGCGTCCGCCACCGGGGCGGTATACGCGCGTGGGACGGCCGGGAGACCTCCCGGCGAGAGTATTTTCCCCGGCGGGCGGGAGAACGGAGCTTTCACCAGGAGCCTGGTGATGACGCCGCTGTACTTGTCGAGCACGGTGGCGGCGAGGCTGACCACGGCCGTCCAGAAGCCGATGCGTGCGGCGGCGAGTTTTGCCCCGGAACTTTCATCGGCGCCGGTATTACTTGACACGTATAGCTCCTTCCCGGTATGCTTGACGGGCGGATTATAGCGGGAGAATCCCGCCGCCGCAACGCCCGGCGCCCATGAGCGGAGGAGGGTGCACCAATGAGGTATAGCTTCGGACGAAGAATTCACGGATCGGACAGGCGGGTTAAGGAATAACAGGGCGAAGTTGTTGCAAAAAGAGGCGGGGTGTTGCATAATGCGTCACGCTGCGGCCGGCGGATGACGGCGGGCGGCCGATGGAGTGGCATGGGAACCTGTTGGCAGGACAGGGGTTGCAGGATCTGCCGGATTGCAGGGAGTTTGGCGCAGCATTTGCTTTTAAGTAAGAGGTGTGAGCCAGTAGACGGGTCATGGAGAAACAGATGAAACGCCGGGAAAAGTCGGGAAAAAAGGCAGCCGGAAAGGGCGGGAAACGCTCTCAGGCGGCGCCGGGCGCGGGCAAGAAGGCCCGTAAACGCGCCGGGAGCGGCAAAGGCCCGGAGAGGAAAGCGAAGGTCCGGGCGGATTCCGCGGAGGTGCGCGATCTGAAGAAGAGAGCGGCGGAGGAGGCGGCGGCAAGGGAGGCGGCGGAAAAGGCGCTGACGGGCGTCCGGAACGAATACCGGCTGCTGGTGGAAAGCACGATGGACATAACGTATGCGGTGGACGGCAGGGGAAAAGTGGTGTACGTGTCGCCGCAGGTGGAGCGGTACGGGTACGGGCAGGAAAGCATGGTGGGCCGGGACATGCTGGAGTTCGTGCACGAGGACGACCACAGGAGGTTCATGAACAACCTTGCGAAGGCGGTAGAGGCTGGAAAGATGGTTCCGAACGAGTACCGGATGAGGACCGCCGGCGGGGAGTACAGGTGGTGCGAGAACGCGGGGACGGTAATCCTGGACGTGGAGGGGCGCCTGACGGGGATAAGGGGGTCGTTGAGGGACATCACGGTGCGGAAGGGGCTGGAGGAGCAGCTGATACATTCGCAGCGCATGGAGGCGGTGGGGAGGCTGGCCGGGGGGATAGCGCACGATTTCAACAACCTTGTGACGACGATCCTGGGGCACGTGGAATTGCTGGAGGCGAAGGCGGA
Source organism: Planctomycetota bacterium (assembly GCA_016930595.1). GTDB lineage: Bacteria > Planctomycetota > SZUA-567 > JAFGGJ01 > JAFGGJ01 > JAFGGJ01. Next base: position 67,710 of record JAFGGJ010000016.1, on the reverse strand, counting down.
GGACAAGCCGGAGTGCAAGGCCCACCTGGGGCAGATAAGGAAGGCGGGGCTGCTGGCTGCGGAGGTGACGAGGAAGCTGCTGATATTCAGCAGGAAGGAGATAGCGAGGCCGGCGGTGCTGGACCTGTGCGAGCAGGTGCGCGACACGGCTGACATAATGGAGAGGGTGATAGGCGAGGACATAAGCCTGAGGCTGGAGATGGAGCCGGGCGTATCAAGAGTGACGTGCGACCAGCGGCAGCTGCGGCAGGTGCTGATGAACCTGATGGTGAACGCGAAGGACGCGATGCCGGAGGGTGGCGAGGTAATCATGGGGGTTTCGGGGAGGATGGTCGGGGAGGGGGAGTTCAAGGACGAGCAGAGGCTCAAGCCGGGGCGGTACGCTGTGCTGGAGGTGCGGGACACGGGTACCGGGATGGACGCGGAGACGAAGAGGCACATATTCGAACCGTTTTTCACGACCAAGGACGTGGGGAAGGGGACGGGGCTGGGGCTGTCGACGATATACGGGATAGTGATGCAGAACCGCGGGCGGATAGAGGTGGAGAGCGAGCCGGGGCGTGGGACGACGTTCAGGATATACCTGCCGGCGGCGGAAGGGGCGGAGGAGGAGAAGGCGGAAGACCGGGCGGAGGAGCGTGGTGCGGCGGCCGGCGGGATGAAGACGATACTGCTGGTGGAAGACGAGGCGATGGTGAGGGAGCTTACGCGCGACATATTGAGCGAAGCGGGCTACGAGGTGACGACGGCGCGGAACGGGCTGGAGGGGCTGGAACTGACGAAGGGCCGGAAGGAGCCGTTCGACCTGGTGGTGACGGACGTAATGATGCCTCAAATGAATGCGATGGAGATGAGCGAGAGGATACTGGAGGCGAGTCCGGGGACGAAGATACTGTACATGTCGGGGTATTCGGACGACGTATCGTTCAGGCGGGAGATAACGGAAAGGGGGAGTCCGTTCCTGCCGAAGCCGTTCGAGCCGACGGCGCTGCTGAAGACGGTGGCGGAGCTGCTGATGGGGGGGTAATCAGGAGGGTTCGTAGAAGGGGCAGAGGTTGAAGGCGCCCTGGCCGGAGATCGGGCACTGGTCGGTGGAAATGAGGACGCGGAATTCAGTGCCGTGGAGTGCGTCGTCGATGGCCTGCTTGCGTGCGGCGTCGGAGCAGCGGATGCTGCAGACGTCGCGCTGGACCTGTAGAGACGGGGCGCCGTCGCCGCCGAGGTCGTCGGTTTTCTTTTCAAGGAACCTGCAGGACATCGGTACACCTCCCTGACCGCGGACACACGGAAAACCAGGCGGCGGGAAGGGAGCGGAAGTCTGATGCAAGAGTCAAGACGGTCATGCGCTGAAACGAAAGACACAAAACCCTGCCACCGGGAGCAGTCTACAACACGGCGGAAAGAACGTCAAGGTCGGGAAGCAGAAAAAATCAGGACTTGGAGCGCATGGCGGCTTCGCGTGCCGCGAGGATGCGGTCGCGCGCATCTTCCGGTCCTGAGACGCCGTAAAGGAGTCCTTCGGGCATGCCCTGGCCGCGGCCTGCGGTCTGGACCTTGAGAGCCCAGATGCCGAAGCGTCTGAGGAGGGGGCCCTGAGAGGCGACGACGTCGGTGATCCTGTCGAGGGGGACGGCTTTACGGTTGAGGAAGTAGACGCCTTCTTCGATGCGGAGGGTATTGCCTTCGATCCAGTACCTGAGGGCGTCGGCCTGTTTGCGGGGGAGCCATTTTCCGATGGTGAAGTAGTAGAGCACGGCGAAGACGATGCCGATGCCGAAGAACCAGACGGTGACGAGGAGTATGATGATGACGTGGGACCAGAGGAGGTAGTTGGTTACGGCGTCGCGGTCGATGGAGAATTCGAGGTTTTCCGACGCGTGGGACGCGGATTTACTGGCGGAAGAGGCCGTCTTTGCGGCCGGTCCGGTCCGGGGCTTGTTTTTCGGGGACGATTTTCTGGCGGTCATGCGGGGTCTCCTTACGCTTCGGCCCTGCGACGGGCCCGGGAGCGGGAGCATTGTAACACGGAGAGGCGGGACAGCGCAAGGGAGTTAAGCCGGACGGGGCCGCCGGGCGGCAGAGAGACGGAAGGCGGAGGCGGGGGCGGAAGGGGGGGGCCGGGGACGGCATGGGAGCGTCGTGTTGCAGAGGATGGAGCGGGGCGTAGAATGATGGCACGAGCGGCGGAGGAGCGATGAGGATACTGGTAACGGCGGGGCCGACGGTTGAGGACATAGATGACGTGCGGTTCATATCGAACCGTTCGAGCGGGAAGCTTGGGTACGCGGTGGCGGGGAAGTTTGCGGAACTGGGGCACGAGGTGACGCTGGTATCGGGCCCGGTGTGCCTGGCGCCGCCGGGGGGCGTGGAGCGCGTGCCCGTGCGTTCGGCGGAGGAGATGGGAGAGGCGGTACTGGAAAGACTGGCGGACGCGGACGTAGTGGTGATGGCGGCGGCGGTGGCGGATTTCAGGCCGGCGGAACGGAGGAGCGGGAAGATAAAGAAGAGCGACGCGGGCATGGTGCTGGAGCTGGTGAAAAACATGGACATCCTGGAAGAGATAGGGAAGAGGAGGAGCCCGGACCAGACGGTGGCGGGGTTCTGCCTGGAGGCTGGCGGGCCGGACGATCCGGCGGCGAGAAAAGCCGCGATGGGCAAGGTGGCGGCGAAGAACCTGGACGCCATAGTGCTGAACGGGCCGGGGAACATCGGGGCGGATTCCGGGAGACTGGTCGTCCTGGGCTCAGACGGGGAGGAACTCGCCGCCGCCGAAGGGCCGAAGGAAGAGATGGCGGAAGCGATAGTGAAGGCCGTGACCGGACTGCACCGGGAGAGGAGGAGACGGAGATGACGGTGAGGATGCTGGTGGAGAGGCTGGCGCACGGGGAGGGGCTGGAGCTGCCGGAATACAAGACGGCCGGGTCCAGCGGAATGGACCTGCACGCCGCGGTGGAAGAAGAGGAGACGATAGAGCCGGGGGGGATAGCGCTTGTCCCGACGGGACTGAAGATGGCGATACCGGAGGGCTACGAGGCGCAGGTACGTGCGCGGTCGGGGCTGGCGATAAAGCACGGGATATGCGTTCTGAACGGGCCCGGGACGGTGGACAGCGATTACCGCGGAGAAGTGAAGGTGATCCTGGCGAACCTCGGGAAAGAGGAATTCGCCGTAAAGCGCGGCGACAGGATAGCGCAGATGGTGATAATGAGGGTGGAAAAGGCGCGGATAGAGGAAGTGGACGAGGTGCCGGAGACGGTGAGAGGCGAAGGCGGATTCGGATCGTCGGGGAGGTAGACCGAGTTGACGGTATGGCAGGGGATATTGCTGGGGCTATTGCAGGGGCTGACGGAGTTTCTGCCGATATCGAGTTCGGGGCACCTGGCGCTGGCGGAGCATTTTTTCGGTGTGAACGTGGAGGAATTCCTGCCGTTCGACGTGGCGGTGCATTTCGCCACGCTGCTGGCGATAATAATCTACTTCTGGAGAGACATAAGCCGGCTGGTGCCCGGGCGCGAGCCTTACGACGAAGACTGGTATTTGAGGATAACGGGGGGCGGCGGCGCCGGTTACATGTACCTGATGGTGGCGCTGACAATGGTGCCGGTGGCGGCGGTGTACGTGCTGTGGAAGGACGACATAGCCGCGCTGAGGACGGAGCCGTACGCCGTTGCGGGAGGATTCATATACGGCGGGATAGTGCTGATAGTGTCGGATATACTGGCGCTGAGGGGCAAAGGGAGAGGCATGGGGCTGGGGATGGTGGACGCGCTGCTGATAGGGCTGGCGCAGTCGGTGGCGCTGGCGCCCGGGGTCAGCCGGTCCGGGACGACGATGGCGACGGGGAGGATACTGGGTTTGTCGAAAGAGGCGTCGTTCCGGTTTGCGTTCATAATGGCGGTGCCGGTGATGGCGGGGGCGACGGCGGTGGAATTGAAGGACATGGCGGGGTTCGGGAACTTCTGGGCGCTGGCCGCGGGAATGGCGGCGGCACTGGTGTCGGGGCTGGGAGCGCTGGCGGTATTGAGGAGAGTGGTGGCGCGGCTGGGACTGTCCGTGTTCGGTAGTTACTGCGTAATGGCGGGAATAGTGACGATAATAATCTACGGCCGCGGAGCATAGTGTATATCCGCGGCAGTGGAAGCCGGACGCCGCCGGCAGAGATACCGGAAGGAAACGGACGGTTGAGAAGAGAACTTGTCACCAGGGTGATGCTGGGACTGCTGCTGGGGACGGCGGGGCTGTTCGTAGCGGTGAGCCTTGCGACATGGAGCCCGTCGGACCCGCAGGTATTCCCGAATTACCCGGTCAACCCCGTGCCGGTCAACCGGTGCGGCGTGGTGGGAGCGAAAACGGCATCGTACCTGTTGTATCTGCACGGGATAGCGGCGTTCATCATACCGGTGCTGGTGGTCGGTATGGGAGCGTACGTGATGCTGGCGAAACCTGGCAGGCTGGGGAAGCTGCTGAGGATGCTGGGAGGGGTGCTGCTGTTGGGGTCGGTGTCTTTCCTGCTGGGGCTGGTGTTCCGGGACGGTTTCGGGGCGGGGATGCTGGGGTGGCTGACGCCGGCGGGGCCCGGAGGAGTGTGGGGCGTGGTGCCTTCGAAATACGCCCTGTACTACCTGGGAGGTGTCGGGGCGGTGTTCCTGGGGATAGTGTCGGTGGTGGCGGCGTTCTTCCTGATGGCGCCGGATGTTACGCTGAAGGCGATGGCGGGCCTTGGGAAAGGAGCCATGGGGCTGGCGAAGCTGCCGGGGAGGTTGAAAGCGTTCAGGTTTTCGCGGCAGGCGCTGCCTGCGGCGGCCGGGGCGACGGCGGTGGAGGTTATGACGCCGGAAGACGCGGAAGCCGACATGGAAGATGCCGACGCCGGGGACGGGGAAGAAGGGGAGGAAGGTGAGGGAGACGAAGAGGAACAGTTGAGCTTCGAGGTAATGGGGAGGCCGTCGCGCAGCAGGAAGCCGCGCGGGAAGGAGAAAAAGCGGAAGAGCGTGCGGAAGGCGGGACCCGGCGCGCCGGTGCAGACGGGGTACACGCTGCCGCCGATAAGCCTGATAGACGACGAGCCCGAACAGGACGGGGAGGGGGAGGCGGTCCTCGCCGAACGGGGCAGGATGCTGGTGGAAACACTGATGCTGTACGGGGTGCCTGCGGAACTGGTGGACGTACACGAAGGGCCGTCGGTGACTTTGTACGAGGTGCGGGTGAAAGAAGGGGTGAAGCTGGGTAAGGTGGTGAGCCTGTCGGGCGAGATAGCGATGCGGCTGAAAGCCAGGACGCAGAGGGTGCGGATAATAGCGCCGATACCCAGGAAAGGTACGGTGGGTGTGGAAGTGCCGAACCGGACGGACCGGCTGGTGAAGATGAAACCGATAATGATGTCGCCCGGGTTCAGGCAGGCGAAGGAAAGGATGGCGCTGCCGATCATATTCGGGAGGGACAACCTTGGCGACCCGGTGATAGGGGACCTGGCGGCGATGCCGCACCTGCTGATAGGAGGAGCGACGAACAGCGGGAAGTCGGTGTGCATGAATTCGATAATAGTGTCGCTTTTGATGCAGAAGACGCCGGACGAGATGAGGATGATACTGATAGATCCGAAACAGGTGGAACTGACGGCGTACCAGCACCTGAGCCACCTGTACACGCCGGTGGTGACGGAAGTGAGACGTGCGGTGAAGGTGCTGGACTGGGCGTGCATGGAGATGGAGGAAAGGTACACGACGTTCCACCGGGTGGCGGTGAGGAACCTTGAAGAATACAACCGGATGCCGCACGCGACGAGGTGTTCGAGGGCGGGATTCGACGAGGAGACGGACGAAATTCCTGGGCACATACCCTACGTGGTGATAGTGGTGGACGAGATAGCGGACCTGATGGCGCAGGCCGGGAAGGAAGTGGAGCATTCGATACAGAGGCTGGCGCAGAAAGCGAGAGCGGCCGGGATACACATAGTGTTCGCGACGCAGAGGCCGTCGGCGGACGTGGTGAAGGGGACGATAAAGGCGAACTTTCCGGCGGTGGTGGCGTTCAACGTGTCGAACGCGGTGAACTCAAGGGTGATACTCGACGAGACGGGAGCCGAGGCCCTGCTGGGGAAGGGAGACATGCTGTTCAGGTCGCCGTCGTCACCGAACCCGGTGCGTGCGAAGGGCGTGTTCATGTCGGACGAGGAGACGGACAGGGTGGTGGCGTACTGGCGAGCGCAGAAGGATCCGGAGTACTCGGAAGAGATAGAAGAGGTAATGAACAGCGCGGAAGAGGGGGAGGCGGAAGCGGACTTCAGGACGACGATCCCCGGGCTTGACGACAAGTCGCTGGACGAGGCGGTGCAGTTCGTGATCGAGACGGAGCGTGCGAGTGCGAGTTCGCTGCAGGCGCAGTTCGGGTTCGGCTACCCGCGTGCGAACAAGCTGATACAGGCGATGTACGCGCTCGGGGTGGTGGGTGAAACCCGCGGGAGCAAGTTCCGCGAGGTATACATGACTCTGGCAGAGTGGGCCGTGCGGAAGGAGGAGCTGCTTGCAGGGGAGATATCGCAGGATAGCGAAGATGACGGGAACGGGCCGCTCCACGGCGAGGAAGAGGAGTACGAGGAGCTTGACGGAGATCTGGAAGAGGACGACGGGATCGCCGGGTTGACGGAAGACGAGTAGGGGGCGGGGCGGCGGAGCGCCGTTGCGTCCAGGGAGACGCGGAGGCCGGTTAAAGAGGATGGGTGCCGGTACCGAAAAATAATGTATGTGAGCGGAGAAAGGCGGCGACGTGTCGGAGAATGGGCTAGAGGGGTTTTCAAGGCGGGCGCGTGAGACGGCTGAGAAAGTGCTTCGTGCCGAACGGTATGCGAAAAGCGGCGAGACGGCCATGGCCAGGGCGGAGCTAGGGAAAACGATGGTGAGCCTGGTGGGGTTGTTCGAACTGCTGAACGGGAAGTGAGAAGCGGAGCCGGAAGCGGTCAGGAACGATGGTCGTGGAGCGTATCGGGGCCCTGGCCGGCGGTTTTTTCGTAATGACCCTTACCCGAGCGTTTGTACTGGGTGAATCCCTTTTCTGCGAGGTTGGAGGGAGAGAGGATGTTTTCGCGTGGAGCGCCGGGTGTTGAAATGAGCTTGACGAGTTCTGCGCCGCAGTGGGGACAGGCCTGGAGAGGATCATCGGTTATTTTCTGCCGGACTTCGAAGGGTTCGCGGCAGTAATCACAGGCATTGCAGGCGCACTTGGCCCTGTATTCGTAGATGGGCATAAGCGTCTCCAGCAAAAGCGCTGTATTATATCACACCTGTTGAAACGAACAGCGAAGCGGCGGCGAAAAGCGGCAAAGTTGTTGAAAAAAAGGAGCGGGACGACATAATTGAGGCGACCGGCCGCTTGTGCAAGCGGCTGTTGCTTTAATGGAGGAGAGAGTCTTGGAGATACGCAAGGCCAGGTTGACGGAGGCCGAAGACATAAGGAAGCTGGTGAACGGGTTTGCGAAAGAGGGCCTGGTCCTGCCGCGCAGCCTGGCGGACGTCTACGAAAGGATAAGGGATTTCTACGTCCTTGTGGACGACGGGAACGTGCTGAGGGGGACGGCGGCGCTGCACATAGTATGGCAGGGATGGGCAGAGGTGCGCAGCCTGATAGTGACGGGGGAAACCCGCGGTGCAGGCTACGGGAGGAAACTGGTGGATGCGTGCCTGGACGAGGCGCGGCTCCTGGGGATAAAGAAGGTATTCGCCCTTACGTACATACCGGAGTTTTTCGAGAAGCTGGGGTTCGCGGTGGAAGAGAAAGACAAGCTGCCGCAGAAGGTCTGGGCGGACTGCGTGAACTGTCCGCACTTTCCGGACTGCAACGAGGTGGCGGTGGTATTGTCGATGTAGCGCTGCGGGTTTCTGGAGGAAGACGATGGATTTTTTCAGGTACGAGGACGGCGCGCTCAAGGTAGAAGGGGTGGCGGTTTCGGAACTGGCGGAGCGCTACGGAACTCCCCTGTATGTATACAGCGCCGGGACGCTGGAGCACCACGTGGAGCAGTTGAGGACGGCGTTTGCGAGGCACGAGCCGGTGATATGCTATTCGGTGAAGGCGTGTTCGAACGTGCACATCCTGGAGAGGATGGCGGGTCTGGGCGTGGGATTCGACGTGGTGAGCGGCGGCGAGCTGTACCGTATTGTGAAGGCCGGGCTGCCCACGGAGAACGTGGTATACGCGGGTGTGGGGAAGACGGAGGTGGAGATACGGTTTGCGATAGACAACGGGATCCTGATGTTCAACGTGGAAAGCGAGCCGGAACTCAGGGAAATAGACCGCGTGGCGCGCGGCATGGGCAAAAAGGCCAGGATAGCGATGCGGGTCAACCCGAACGTGGACGCCCACACGCATGCATATACGACGACCGGGAAGCACGAGAACAAGTTCGGACTGACGATCGAGAAGGCGAGGGCCGTGAGCGGGAAGATCGCTTCGATGGACGGAGTAAGCCTGGCGGGGCTTCACGCCCACATAGGGTCGCAGATCACGTCGCCGGAGCCGTACGCCACGGCGCTGGAGAGGGTGGTGGACCTGATGCTGGAGATCAGGAGCGAATCGCTGCCGCTGGAGTACCTGAACATGGGCGGCGGGTTCGGAGCAAACTACGAATCGACGGAGCAGGCCCTGCAGCCGACGGAGTTTGCGAAGGCGACGGGGCCGGCGGTGGAGCGCAGCGGTGCAAGGCTGATGATGGAGCCGGGCAGGTACGTGGTGGCGAACGCCGCGATCCTGGTGAGCAGGCTGTTGTACGACAAGGAGGGCGAGGGGAAGCATTTCTACATAGTGGACGCCGGGATGAACGACCTGATACGCCCGAGCCTGTACGAGGCTTACCAGGGGATATGGCCGGTGAAGAGCGAGACGGAGCCGCCGTTCAGGGGCGGGAGGGAGGCTCCCGGCGGCGTGCTCTGCGACGTGGTGGGGCCGATCTGCGAGAGCGGGGATTTTCTGGGCAGGGACAGGAAGCTGCCGGCGATGGGCGAAGGAGACCTGCTGGCAGTGTACGGGGCAGGAGCGTACGGGATGGCAATGGCGTCAAATTACAATTCGAGGCCGCGCCCGGCGGAGGTGCTGGTCGATGGAAGTTCGCACAGGCTGATCCGGAGACGGGAGACATGGGAGGACCTCGTCCGACTGGAGAACGAGGTGTAGGAGATGGCGCGGCGAAAAAGTTTATGCCAGAGGATGATATCGCGGCTGAGCCGAATCATCGTATTGACAAACGGCGGTGCGGGAATACAATCACGGGACCGGGTCGGGGCGGGTTTTTCTTTTAAACTTTGCGTGTCAAACGAGTTATCGTTGGAAGGAAACACTAATGGCGGTACCTAAGAAGAAAATTTCGCGTTCGAGGCGAGGTGGTCGCCGGGCGCACCAGGGGCTGACGGTGAAATCCCGCGGGACATGCCCGAGATGCGGAAGGGAAAAACTGCCGCACCGGGCGTGTGCGCACTGCGGGTTCTACAAGGGCAAAGAGATTATCGTCCCCCAGTCATAGGACGTTCCAGTGAAACCCATAGTCGTAGACGCGATGGGGGGGGACTACGCTCCTCGAGAGGTAGTGGCCGGCATTTCGGAATTTGCGCGCGAGGTGCCTGGCGTATCGGTGGCGCTGGTGGGGGACGAGGCTGCGTTAAGGCCGTTGATGGAGGAGTACCCGGTGCCGCCGGAGACGGTAACGGTGGTGCATGCGCCGGACACGGTGGGTATGTGCGACGATTTCCGGACGGCGCGCAAGAAGAAGGAATCGTCGATGAGCGTGGGGTTGGAGGTGGTGAAAAAAGGGGAGGGATCGGCGTTCGTGAGTCTAGGCAACACTGCGGCAGTGGTGGGGCTGACGCACGTCAAATGGGGCTTGCTTGAAGGGGTAAGCCGGGCTGGGATAGCGGTGCCGATGCCGAACGGGAAAGGATTCACGCTGGCGATAGACCTGGGTGCGAACGTCGGGGCGAAGCCGGAGCACCTGTTTGGATACGCTGTCATGGCAAGCGTGTACTGCGAGAAGGTGTTCGGTGTGGAGTCGCCCAGGGTGGGGCTGCTGAACGTCGGCGAGGAGCACGGTAAGGGCGGTCAGGCGATGCGCGAGCTCTACACGATGTTCGAAAAGGCGCCGGTGAATTTCCAGGGGAACGCGGAGGGGGGGGATTTTTTTTCGGGCAAGTTCGACGTGGTGGTATGCGACGGGTTCGTGGGGAACGCTGTTCTGAAGGCGGCGGAGTCGGCTGCGGACCTCGTGATGAGAGCGCTGAAAGAGGAGCTGGGGGCGGGAATGATAAGGAAGCTGGGTGCGCTGCTGGCCAGGAATGCTTTCAGGGATGCGAAGCGGCACATGGACTATTCGGAGAGGGGAGGGACGCCGCTTCTTGGAGTGAACGGTATCTGCATAATCGGGCACGGGCGGAGCAAGGCTCCGGCGTTCAAGAACGCCGTGCGTATAGCGCACCAGGCCGTGAAGGCGGATCTGAACAACATGATAACGGCGGGCATGAGCAGCGTGCGGAAGGAGCATGAGAAGCTGCCCGCCGCCGACAAGTGAAGCGCCGTCGAGAGGAGAGCAAGTAGAGTGTCCAAAGCCGCCGTGATATCAACCGGCAAGTACGTGCCGGAGAAGATCCTGACCAACGAGGATCTCGAAAAGATGGTGGATACCAGCGACGAGTGGATAACGACTCGCACGGGGATCAAGGAACGCAGGATAGTCAGTGACGGCGAGACGAATTCGACGCTGGCATGCAACGCCGCGCGCGATGCCCTGTCGGAGGCGGGGATGGACCCGCGCGACATAGACATGATCATCGTGGCCACGTTCACGCCGGACCGGTACCTTGCGGCGACGGCGTGCAAGGTGCAGGACATGCTGGGGGCGGTGAATTCCGGTGCGGTAGACCTGGCGGCGGCATGCACGGGTTACGTGTACGGGCTCAGCATGGCAGCCGGGTACGTGGCGACGGGGATAGCCGAGAACATCCTCGTGATAGGCTCGGAGGTGCTCAGCCGGTTCACAAACTGGAAAGACAGGAACACGTGCGTCCTTTTCGGAGACGGTGCCGGTGCGATGCTGATAGGGCCGAGCCAGGGGAAGCACGAACTGGAGGATTTCGTACTGAAGTCGGACGGGTCGGGATGGGAGCTGTTGAGTATTCCCGGCGGCGGATCGGAGAATCCTCCGTCACTCGAGAGCGTTTCGACGGACCTGCATGCGATACACATGAACGGGCGGGAGATATTCAAGTTTGCGGTGAGCAAGCTGGAGTGGCTGATCAGGGAGGCGGCGAGGCTGCAGGGGGTGGAGCCGACGGAAATAGACAAAGTGGTGCCGCACCAGGTGAACTACCGGATAGTGAAATCGGCGTGCGCGCGGCTGGGGATGGAGCCGGAGAGGTTTTTCCTGAACCTGGAGAAGTACGGGAACACATCGGGGGCGTCGATACCGCTTGCGTTCGACGAGGCGCTGGATGCGGGTTTCATCGAGGACGGCGACATTGTGGTATTGCCCGGTTTCGGGGGCGGTCTGACATACGGCATGGCGTCGGTGCGCTGGTAGGGAGGCGGCGCGGATGAGAAAATGGGGACTGCTGTTCGCCGGCCAGGGCGCCCAGGCCGTGGGCATGGCAAAGGACATCTACGAGGGGTATGAGGCGGCCAGGGAGGTGATAGACAGGGGCTGTGAGCTGCTGGGCCGCGACATCAGGAAGGTGATGTTCGAAGGGCCCGAAGAGGAACTCAGGAAGACGGATGTCAGCCAGCCTGCGATATACCTGCATTCTTATGCGTCGTTCCGCGTCATAAAAGAGGCCGGATGGTTTGAGCGTGGCGAGGAGGGGGCGGCGGGCGCGGCGGGGCTGTCGCTGGGAGAATACACTGCGTTGGCGGCAGCGGGCTGGATGGACTGGGAAGCGGGGCTGAGTCTCGTGAGCCGCAGGGGCGAGCTGATGCAGCAGGCTGCGGCGGAACGGCCTGGGACGATGGCGAGCGTACTGGGACTTGACGAGGAAACATGCAGGAAGGCGTGCGAAGAGGCCGCCGGGAGTGGCACGGTTACGGTGGCGAACCTCAACAGCCCGGGCCAGGTGGTGATAAGCGGCGAGGTAGAAGCGGTAAGGGAGGCGGGGCGGTTGTTGAAGGAAAGGGGCGCAAAACGGGTGATAGAGCTGAACGTGGCGGGGGCGTTTCATTCTCCGTTGATGGAGAAGGCGGCGGAGGGGTTGAAAATTGCGATGTCGGAGGTATCATTCAGGAAATCCGACGTTCCGGTTGCATCTAACGTGACCGGGCGCTTCATTGAAAGTCCGGAAGAGGCGGCGGAGAACCTGCTCAGGCAGCTTTCCGGGACCGTGCGGTTTGCCGATTGCCTGCAAACCATCAGCGGGAGGGGAGCGGGTCATTTTCTGGAGATGGGCCCCGGCAAGGTGTTGTCCGGACTCGTCAAGAGGACTCTGAACGGAGCGGAGGTTCTGCGTGCAGGGACTGCCGCGGAGATAGGGGCGGTTATCGGGAAGGAAGGACAAGCATGTTGAGGGACGGTGCGCTGGCGGGGAAATGGGCCCTGGTGACCGGGGCTGCGCGAGGCATAGGGCGGAGGATAGCGGAGGTGCTGGCCGCCAGGGGGGCGGGTATTGTCGTGGCGGACGTGATGGACGAGGCGGAATCCACGGCGGCGGAGATAGGGAATGAATACGGGGTCAACGTGCTGGGATACAAGGTCAACGTGACCGACGGGGAAGCGGTCAAGGGCCTGTTTGACGAGCTGAAGGGCAAGTGCGACGGAGGCGTGGATATACTGGTGAACAACGCCGGGATAACGCGGGACAACCTTCTGATAAGGATGGACGAAACCGACTGGGACGCGGTGCTTGGCGTGAACCTGAAAGGGGCGTACCTGTGCACGCGCCAGGCGGTCAGGCCGATGATAAAGAAGCGGTCGGGGCGGATAGTGAACATAGCGAGCATTATCGGGATGATGGGGAACGCCGGGCAGGCGAACTATGCGGCGAGCAAGGGTGGGCTGATAGCGTTTAGCAAGAGCGTGGCGAAGGAGGTCGGTCCGCGGGGAGTGAACGTGAACGCGGTTGCTCCGGGGTATATACGGACGGCGATGACGGACGCGTTGAGTGAAGAGGTAAGGGAGCAGATGCTGTTGCTGGTGCCGGTTGGAAGGTTCGGGGAGGTGGATGACGTGGCGGGTGCGGTGAGTTTTCTGTGCGGGCCCGAGAGCTCCTACATAACGGGGCAGGTGATAAGGGTCTGCGGCGGGATGCTGATGTGAAAGAGATTGGATCGTGGGGGAAACAAGTCCCCTTTACGACGATATTGTGAAAGGAGCAGTGCAATGGCAGTGAAGAAGGAAGAAATCCAGAAGAAGGTGATAGACATCGTGGTCGAGAGAATGGAAGTGACGCGCGACAGGGTCACGCCGGAGACCAGGCTGATAGAAGATCTGGGCGCCGACAGCCTTGACATAGCGGAGCTGGTCATGGAGTTCGAAGAAGCGTTCGATATCAGCATACCCGACGATGAGGAGGGGGTGCGCTCGGTGGGCGACGCGGTGGATTTCATAGTGAAACAGCTGGAAGAAGCCGGGGAATAGGCGAGGGGCGGAGTTCTGCGCCCAGCATGGAGGTAACATGAGCGAAGGACGCAGAGTCGTTGTCACGGGTCTGGGCATAGTCAGCCCGATGGCGCCTGGCGGCCCGGATACGTGGGAAGGCATCAAGGCGGGCCGGATGGCGATCCGGCGGATCCAGGGATTTGACACTTCGGGCCACAAGACGAAGATAGCCGGCGAGGTGGATGAGTTCGGCATAGACCGGTTCATGTCCAACAAGGACGCCCGGAGGCTGGACAGGTATGCGCAGTTCGCGCTTGTGAGCGCGGGGGAGGCGTTGCAGGACGCCGGTGTAGAGTTCGAGGAGAGCGAAGGGGTGAGGGCTGTAAAGGGCGGGATATCGGCCGAACGGGTGGGTGTCATATTCGGGACCGGCGTCGGAGGGATGAAGGAGTTTGAGGAGCAGACGTGCCGGCTGGTTGCGAAGGGCCCTTCGAGGGTGTCGCCGTTCCTCATCCCCAAGCTGATGCCGAACGCGTGCGCCGGGAACATCGCGATCTACTGGGGTCTGAAAGGTGTCAGTTTCAGCGCCAGCACGGCATGTGCGTCGGGGGCGCATTCGATCGGGCTGGCGGCCGATTCCATAATGAGCGGCCGGTCGGACATGGTGGTGACGGGCGGATGCGAGGCGCCGGTGACGCCGGTCGGGGTGGCCGGGTTCGAAAACCTGGGGGCGCTGTCGAGCAGGAACGAAGATCCTGAGACGGCGAGCAGGCCGTTCGACAAGGAGCGCGACGGTTTTGTGATAGCCGAAGGCGGCGCGGCCCTGGTGCTCGAAGAATATGAGCACGCCAGGAACCGCGGGGCCGGCATATACGCCGAATTCATGGGGTACGGATTCACGTCGGATGCTTACCACATAACGGCTCCGGACGAAACGGGCGAAGGGCCGGCGCGCGGGATACGCCTTGCGCTGGAGGCTGGAAAAGTTTCGGTGGAAGATGTGGGGTACCTGTGCGCGCACGGAACGTCGACGCCGTATAACGACAAGATAGAAACCCTGGCGATCAAGAAGGCGTTCGGCGAAGAAGCGGCAAGAAAGATACCAGTCAGTTCCATCAAGAGCATGCTGGGGCATTCGCTTGGCGCAGCCGGTGCGATAGAGGCGGCGATATGCTGCTACGCCATGAGGGACGGGGTGATCCCGCCGACGATGAACTACACGACGCCCGATCCGGAGTGCGACCTGGACTACGTGCCCAATGCCGCCAGGGAAGCTGATCTGAAGGTGGTGCTGTCGACGTCGCTGGGGTTCGGCGGACACAATGCCTGCATAGTCCTGAAGAGGATATGAGGAGGAAGAAGATGGAATGGCTAGATTACGCCGGCACCGAAGAGCAGCAGATGATGCGCGACGTGGCCAGGGAACTGGCGCGTGAACGGCTTGCGCCGGCTGCGGAAGAATACGACAGGTCGGAGGAGTTTCCTTGGACGATAGTGAAGGAAATAGCTGCAGCGGACCTGTTCAGGGTATTCATCGACGAGGAATTCGACGGGATGGCCGGGGGCATGTCCATCCATAATATGGCTCTGGTGACGGAAGAACTGTCATGGGGCTGCGGCGGGATAGCACTGTCGTTTGCGGCGACGGCACTGGGAACGCTGCCGATCATCATATCTGGGAACGACGGGCAGAAGAAGAAGTATCTGCCGCGCATAGCCGGCGGGACGATCGCCGCCTTTGCCTTGACCGAAGCGAACGCGGGCAGTGACGCCGCGGGCATCCGGACGACGGCGAAGAAGGACGGAGACGGCTACATAATCAACGGCACAAAACAGTGGATATCGAACGGCGGGGAAGCGGAGATATACACAGTATTCGCGATGACGGACCCGTCGAAAGGTGCGCGGGGCGCGTCGTGTTTCATCCTGGAAAAGGGCATGGAGGGGTTCGGCTTCGGCAAGAAGGAAGACAAGCTGGGGATAAGGGGCAGCACGACACGTGAGCTGGTGTTCCAGGACGTCAGAGTGTCCGAAGAGAACCGCCTGGGGCGTGAGGGAACGGGATTCATGACGGCAATGAAGACGTTCGACATGTCGCGGCCGGGTGTTGCTGCCCAGGCCTGCGGGATAGCGAAGCGCGCCGTGGACGAGGCGGTGTCTTACGCGATTACGAGGGAGCAGTTCGGAAAGCCTGTAGCGGCGAACCAGGGGCTGCAATTCCTGATGGCCGACATGGCCATGAAGACGGAGGCGGCGAGGGCGCTGGTGTTCGCCACGGCGAAGTACATAGACACGCATGAAAAGCGTTCGACCAAGTTCAGCGCCATGTCGAAGTGTTTTGCCAGCGACGTGGCGATGCAGGTGACGGTGGATGCCGTGCAGGTTCTGGGCGGCTACGGCTACATGAAGGAGTACCCGGTTGAGAAACTGATGCGTGACGCGAAGATCACGCAGATCTACGAGGGGACGAACCAGATCCAGCGGGATGAAATAGGCCGTGCGCTGGTCAAGGAAGCGTCGAGGGAGGCCCGGTAATGCGGATAATCGTTCTGGCAAAGCAGGTGCCTGAAACGACGGAGGTAACGGTTGATCCCGAGACGGGGACGCTGCGGCGGGAAGGCGTTCCGGCGATAGTGAACCCCTTCGACACGTATGCGATAGAGGAAGGCGTGAGGATAAAGGAGCGGCTCGGCGGCGAGGTGACCGTGGTGTCGATGGGGCCGCCTCAGGCCGAAGCAGTGCTCAGGGAAGCGATAAGCGTGGGTGCGGACAAGGGTGTGCTCGTGACGGACAGGGCGTTTGCGGGGTCGGATACGTGGGCCACGAGTTGTGTGCTTGCGGCGGCGTGCAGGACTCTGGGATTCGACATAATCATAGCCGGCAAGCAGGCCATAGACGGCGATACGGCCCAAGTGGGGCCTGGGGTGGCCATGCATCTGGGTATACCCCAGGTGACCTACGTACGCCGCATCGACCAGATAGATGGGGAACACGCGGTGGTTGAAAGACTGCTGGAAGACGGCTACGAGGTGGTTGAAACGCCGATACCGGCATTGTTCACGGTAGTGAAGGAAGTGAACGAGCCGCGGTTGCCGTCACTGAGGGGGAAGATGGCGGCGCGCAAGGCGGAGATCCGCAGGCTTACGGCGGACGACATAGGGGTGGATTCCAAGCGGGTCGGGCTGGAAGGCAGTCCGACGAGGGTGATGAAGGTGTTTTCGCCGCCCAAGAGGTCCGGGGGCGAGAAATGGGAGGGGCTGGAGCCGTCGGAAGCGGCCCAGAAGCTGGTGTGCACGCTGCGTGATTCACAGGTAATCTGAACTCCGGAGAAAACATGGCGAGACTCGTAATACTCGGCGACAAATGCATCGGTTGCGGGCAATGCATAGACGTATGTCCTTTCGGCGTGCTCAAGATGGGAGACGACAATATTCCGGAGGTACCCGAAGACTGCAGGTTCTGCAACGTGTGCGTGGAGGCGTGTCCGGTTGATGCCATAGTGATTGAAGGAGCGGAAGAACAGCCCGAAAAAGACCTGGGGGCGTACAGGGGCGTGTGGGTATTCGGGGAACAACGGCATCACAAGATCCAGCCCGTGGTACGGGAACTCATCGGCAAGGGCAGGGAGTTGGCGGACAAGCGGGACACCTACCTTGGCGTGGTCGTGCTGGGGCACAACATAGAAGAAGAGGTAAAGGGCCTGGCGCATTACGGGGTGGACAAGGTTTTCTATGCCGACGACAAGGCGCTTGAGGATTATCGTGCGGAGCCGTACTCGCGGATATGTTCGAGGCTGGTGCGGGAATACAAGCCCGAGATAGTGCTGGCGGGAGCAACCACGACCGGCCGCAGTTTTCTATCACGCGTGGCGGTGGACGTGTATGCGGGCCTTACGGCGGATTGCACGGGTCTTGACATATCCGAGGAAGGGCTGCTGCTGCAGACGCGCCCGGCGTTCGGCGGGAACATAATGGCGACCATCATAACGCCGAACCACAGGCCGCAGATGTCTACGGTGCGTCACAAGGTGATGAAGGAAGCGGAGCGCGGCGAGGAGAAGCCGATAGAAATAATCCGGGTGGAGATAGGCGAAGAAGACGTGGTAAGCCGGACGACGATTATCGAGTTCGTCGAGGAAATCGAGGAGACGGTCAACCTTACAGAGGCCGACATAATAGTGTCAGGCGGACGCGGTTTGGGGGATCCTGAGAACTTCAGCTACATAAGGGATCTCGCTAAGGCGCTAGGCGGGGCGGTCGGGTCGAGCCGCGCCGCCGTGGACGCCGGGTGGATACCCTACAGCCACCAAGTCGGCCAGACCGGGAAGACGGTGCAGCCGAAGCTGTACGTTGCATGCGGGATTTCGGGTGCGGTGCAGCACCTGGTGGGGATGGGCAGTTCAAAGACGATAGTCGCGATCAACAAGGATCCGGCAGCCCCTATTTTCGACGTGGCAGACATAGGCATAGTGGGCGATCTGTTTCAGGTCATCCCTGCCGTCATCAGGGAGCTAGAGACGAGGAAGTGAGGTCGAAGAGTGCCTTCCACCGTAATAGTCGGAATGCAGTGGGGCGATGAAGGCAAGGCGAAGGTTCTTGATTTCCTTGCCGAAGACGCGGACCTGATAGTGCGTTACCAAGGCGGGGCGAACGCCGGCCACACGGTCGTCATAGGGGATGACAGGTTTGCGTTCCACCTGGTTCCTTCGGGAATACTGAGAACCGGCAAGGTCTGTGTGATAGGCAACGGCGTAGTGCTGGACCCGGAAGAGATTATCGGTGAGATTGACGAACTGGCGACCAGGGGCGTCGGAGTAAAAGGGAGACTGTTGATATCCAACAGGGCGCATATCGTGATGCCGTATCACAAGGCTGTCGAGAAGGCGCAGGAGGAAGGGGCCGGTGTGGGGAAGATAGGGACGACGCTGAGGGGGATAGGCCCGGCATACGTGGACAAGTACCGGAGGACGGGCGTCCGTGCAATGGATCTGCTGGATGAGAGCATCCTGCGGGCGAAGGTGGCCGAAGGCGTGAAGTGGACCATCCCATTTGTGGACGGGGATAATCCGGCGCTGGATTTGGAGAAGACCGTTTCCGATTACATGGGATATGGGGAACGGCTGGGCGAGTTTCTCGTGGACAGCGCCACTTTCCTGAATGCCGGCTATGCGGCCGGCAAGGCCCTGCTTTTTGAAGGCGCACAGGGGACCCTGCTGGATGTCGATTTCGGGACGTATCCATATGTCACGTCATCCAGTTCATCGGCGTGCGGTGTATGCGCCGGGACCGGGATATCGCCGAGACACATCGACAGGGTGGTGGGGGTGGTGAAGGCTTATACGACGCGTGTGGGGGCGGGCCCGTTCCCTACGGAACTCCTGGATGAAACCGGCGAGAGGTTGCGCGATGTCGGCGGCGAATTCGGAACGACGACGGGCAGGCCCAGGCGCTGCGGCTGGCTGGATGCCGTGGGGCTGAAGTTTGCGGCCATGTTGAACGGGGTGGACGCGATAGCAATAACGAAACTGGACGTGCTTACAGGGATACCGGTGATCAGGATAGCAGTGGCGTACCGCATAGCGGGCAAGGAGACAAGGGAATTCCCGGTGGGGGTCGCCGCGCTCGAAGCCGCGGAGCCCGTATACGAGGAGATGCCCGGTTGGGAGGAGGAGATCGGCGACAGGACAAGGCTGGAAGACCTGCCGGACAATGCGCGTCGATATGTCGACAGGATAGCGGATATCTGTGGGAGCGAAACAGCGCTGGTTTCAGTTGGCCGCAATCGGCGCGAGACAATCGTGGCCGGCGGGGAGTGTAATTGAGAAACGCTGATACAGAGGAACCTGATCCGCTGCCTCGACATATTGCGATAATAATGGACGGCAACGGCAGGTGGGCAAAGGCAAGGGGCAAGCCGCGACGCGATGGGCACAAGGAGGGCGCTGAAGCGTTAAGGCGGGTTGTGACCGCCTGTGGCGAACTGGGGATTGACTTTCTGACCGTTTATGCGTTCAGCATGGAGAACTGGCAGCGGCCGAAGGCTGAAATCGCCTATCTGATGAGTCTTATCGCAAGCTACCTCCGCAGCGAAACCAACGTGTTTGTCGAGAAGGGGATATCTTTCGACGTGATCGGAGAGATAGAACGGTTTTCCAGAAGTCTGCAGAAACAGATAGCGGCGTCGGCGGAAAAGACTGCTGGAGGCAAGGATTTGCGGTTGACGGTAGCGCTGGGTTACGGAAGCCGGCAGGAGATTGTGACCGCCGCTGCCAGGCTGGCTGAAAAAGCCTCCGGTTGCGGTGGAGGCGGATTTGTTGTGGACAGAGAGGCTTTTGAAAGGGAATTGTATACCCGGGACCTGCCGCCCGTTGATTTGCTCATAAGAACCGGTGGAGAGATGAGGCTGAGCAATTTTCTTATGTACCAGAGCGCTTATGCTGAGCTATATTTTACCGAGACCTACTGGCCGGATTTCGGGAAAGAGGAACTGCTGAAGGCATTGAATGAATTCGCCGGCAGGGAGAGGCGGTTCGGCACCATAAGAGAGGGCGAGGCAAGTGCTTAGATCGAGACTCCTGGCGGGTGGGCTGCTGAGCTGTGTATCTCTTGCGGCCCTGTACGGCGACATGATGTTGAAAGCGGACTATCTGTTCGGGCTGTACATGACGGTTGCGATGACCGTGGTGCTGTACGAACTCTACACGCTGTGCCGGATGCGGGATCTTACGCCGTTTGTGAAGTTCGGCCTGGTGATGGGGGTGGTACTGATGGTGCTCAGGTGGGTATCATTGCCAGGGACGCTGGAGATATTTCTGCCTGAAGGTGCGGCAACGATGCCGGAGTGGGTCGGAGTACTCATGGGATGGGGCTTCAGGCTCGGGCTTGTGGCGGCGGTTTTCGGTTCGCTGTGGCTGCAGGCGACAAAGCGCGACAATGCAAAGACATTCGAGAGCATATCTACGACGCTGTTCGGGTTGTTATACGTTGTACTGCTGGGAGGTTTTCTGCTCGACATAAGAAGGCTTAATTGGCAGGGCATCCCGGGCGGGGACACGTGGTATTCGTCCGGGGCGCTGTACCTGTTTGTGACGGTAGGCGTGACGAAGCTGTGCGATGTTGGAGCGTACACGTTCGGGTTGAGATTCGGCAAGCACAAGATGATCCCCAGGATAAGCCCGAAGAAGACATACGAGGGTGCGGCCGGAGGGATTCTGTTCGGTGTGGCGTCGGCGCTGATTTTTTACTGGGTGGACCTCTTCCCCGTGCCCAGTGTTGTCAGCGCGGTTATATTTGCGGTCATAGTATCAGTGGTCGGGATGTACGGCGACCTTGCGGAAAGCCTTCTCAAGAGAGGGTCTGGCAGCAAGGATTCTGGGGCGCTGGTACCCGGGTTCGGGGGCGTGCTGGATGTTGCTGACAGTCTGCTTGTGAGTGCACCGGTGGCCTACCTTGTACTGGTGGTGATGCTGGGATAGCGGGATCATGAAAACACGCATTTACATCGGGGAGGGGGCGATAGCCCGGAGGCTGCTGGGCAACAACGACGTTGCTCTCCGGGTGCTGAGGGAACGGCTGGGCGTCAGGACGTCCTACAGGAGGGGGCACGTCTACGTGGTGGGTGGAGACGACCCGGTAGACCAGGCGTTGAGGACGATAGAAGAGTTGAAGGACGAGGTGCGCGGGGGCCGGACAGCCGATCCGGAACTGGTTGAAAGCGTACTCGAAGGCATTGCGGGCAGGTACGAGGGGGAACTGGCATCGTATGTCGGCAAGGATTTCATCCTGAGACTGCCCCGTGGGCGGAAAGCGGTGTGCAAGACAGCCGGCCAGGTGGAATATGCAAAGAGCATGATTGCGAATGACATAGTGTTCTGCACGGGACCGGCCGGCACGGGCAAGACTTACCTGGCGGTTGCGATGGGACTGGGGTTTCTGCGCGAGGCCAAGGTTAACCGGATAGTACTCGTCCGTCCGGCCGTGGAAGCCGGAGAGAAGCTGGGTTTTCTGCCCGGTGACTTCAGGGAAAAGGTGAACCCCTACCTGCGTCCTCTCTATGACGCGCTTACCGACATGCTTCCGTTCGGGGAACTCGAGCAGTATATTGAGCAGAGCATAGTGGAAGTGGCGCCGCTTGCTTACATGAGAGGCAGGACATTGGGGCATTCGTTCGTGATACTTGACGAGGCACAGAACACGACAAGCCGGCAGATGCTGATGTTCCTGACCAGGCTGGGGCCCGAATCGCACGCGGTCATAACGGGGGATGTAACGCAGATAGATCTGCCTGACGACACAGTGAGCGGGCTTGTGGAAGCCGTGCGGGTACTGGGAGGGGTAAAGGGGATAGGAATAGCGGAACTGACCGAACGCGACATAGTCAGGCACCACCTGGTGAAGAGCATAGTGGCGGCATACGAACGTTCATCAAAGAAGCCACGGGGATAGCGGATGGCCGAACGGGAATCCAGCAAGTCGTATCATTCGACTTCCAGGGCCAGGACGCGCCGGACGAAGACAAGCGGCGTGAGCACGGAAAAGGTGCGCATTGGTTTTCTGTTCGGGATGTATTTTGCGGTTCTGTGCCTGATTATGGGACTGAGCCGTACGCCGGTGTCGCTGAAGCCGGGCGAGCCTGCGCCGTATGACATAAGGGCAAGGGTGTCTTTCCGGTATCTTGATGAGGCGCTTACCGACGCGGCGCGCAAGACGGCCATGGGGACCGAGCCCGGAACGTACACGATGAAGCCCGGCTGGCTGGAGGAAGTCACCGCGACGCTGAGGAAGATACTCAAGACCGTGAAGGATGCCAGGACGGAAGAAGAGGCGTCCAGACGTCTGGCGGAAGAAGCCATAGACGTGGTAGTTATGCCCTTGTGGCGGCTGAAGTCAGAGAGAGGCGCCGCGGTGCTTGACGACATGGAGGCGAAGACCGCGGGGATACTGGTGGAACTGGGTGAAAACGGGATCATGGACGACCTGCAGTATACCGACGAACTCAGCAACGGCAGGAGTTTCATAAGGGTTACGGAAAACGGCGGGTCCAGGACGGTGCTCCTGGGCCGGGATATCGGGATATCCGGGACCCGCCAGGTGCTGGCCCAACGGATAGACAGTGTGCTGAGCGACTATCCCACCGAAGTGATTTTTATAGTGAAAAGCAGGCAGATGGCCGAGATAGTACCGAATCTGGAGTATTCCGCTGAGGAAACCGCCAAACAGAGGCAGGCTGCCGCAGAGCGGATCAAACAGATTTATACACAGGTCAGCAAGGGGGAGATTCTGGCGTACAAGGGTGTGATATTGAATCCGATAACGTACAAGAAAGTAATGGAGGAGCGTAGCGCGTATCAGAAAGGGCGCACGTGGTACCAGGTGTTGATGGAAATAGGCGGACTTGTATTTGTTACGGCGGCGCTCCTGACCGTTGCTGTCATGGTAATCCGCAGGTCGGAGCCATCCAGGAAGCTGACCGTCCGGCGGTGGATGGTACTCGGGTTTCTGTTTCTGGTTGCCCTTACCGGAGCACGTCTTGTAAGCACTTATCTGCACAGGGAGAATCTTGCGCCGCTGGGCCTGATCGCTTTGCCCGTCGGGATGATATTCTCACTGACCACGGCCATCACCATAATAGTAGTGGGTACGATATTGATAACGGTAGGGGTGGGCGCCGACCTGGGATACGCCGTGTCGATGGCTACTGCGACGATGGTCGGGGTACTTTTAATACGCGACGTGAGACGGCGCAGCAGCATACTCCAGACGGGCGCTGTCATGGGCGCTGTGTGGTTTATGGCATACGTGGCGTATCGTTTTCTTGGCAGCCAGGAGACGATGCTTCCGGTCCTGCAGGAGGCGTCATTCGGGTTGGCGAACGGACTTGTCAGCGGGGCGGTGATAGCCGGCCTGATGCCGTTCATAGAATATGCGTTCCAGGCCACAACGAACATAAGCCTGCTTGAACTGTCGGACCAGAACCATCCTGCGTTGCGCGACCTGCTGGTGCGGGCGGCGGGCACCTACCATCACAGCCTGATAGTGGGGAATATAGCGGAAGCCGCCTGCCGATCAGTCGGGGCGGATCCGCTGCTTGCGCGCGTGGCATCGTATTACCACGATATCGGCAAGATGACAAAGCCGGAGTATTTTGTAGAAAATCAGCCGCCGGGCCGTTCGCCGCACGACGGGCTCAGTCCAAGCATGAGCGCGCTGGTGATCATAAGCCACGTGAAGGACGGTGCGGACCTCGCAAGGGAATACAATCTGCCGGGCGTTATCGTTGACGTCATCCGGCAGCACCACGGCACGACGCTGGTGGAGTTTTTCTTCAGGCGGGCGCAGGAGACCGGGGAAGACAAGGACAAGAACATGAGCGAGCGGCTGTTCCACTATCCCGGACCGTTGCCGGAAAGCCGCGAAGCCGCCATAGTAATGGTGGCGGATTCCGTTGAGGCTGCCAGCAGGAGCCTTTCCGACCCGTCGCCGACGCATATAGATAACCTCGTGGGCACGATCATACAGAGACGCCTGATGGAGGGGCAGTTTGATGAAAGCGGATTGTCATTCAGAGACCTGACGACGGTCAGGGTGGCGATTTCCAGGATACTGGTCAGCATGTTTCATTCCCGGCCCAAGTATCCCGGGCAGAAAGAGGACTAATGGCGGCAGGAAGAAGAAAGGGCCTGACACTGTCGATACGATCCCTGGACGGGAAACGCGGGCCGGCGCGTTCCGTCCTCAGGAAGGCAGTGTGTTCGGCGCTGGAAGCGATGCCGCCGCGGCGATATGCAGTGGAAGTCGCGTATGCGGACGATGACATCATGGACAGCCTGAACAGGCGCTTTCATGGGAGGGACGGCTGCACGGATGTCCTGGCATTCCCGAGCCACCAGGAACTGCCCGGTGGCGAGTATCTTCTCGGGGAAGTAGTGGTGAATCGGGACGAAGCCAGGAGGCACGACGGGGAAGGGGGCGGCGTCTACGCTGAACTTGTGAGATACGTTGTGCATGGAGTATTGCACATGGCGGGGTATGATGATGCTCTGCCGGAGCAGCGGGAACGGATGTGGCATGTGCAGGAGGAAGCGATATCGGCGGCACTTGGAAAGGGAAGCGAATAAATGCTTGCTGATTCCATAGACGGCTGGAAATCACTGTTCTATCTCGGAACGGGCCTTTACTGGTTGTATGCGCTGATTGTCCAGGCGTTTTCTGCGGCCAGCCGTCTGGATATGGAGAACATTCTGGAACGGAAGGGGCTCCACGACGACGATAAGGCGGAACGCCGGGTGAACTTTCTATTTGTGAAGAAGGAATACTGTATCGGGGCAGCGAACTTCATGCTGGTTGTGACGATAGCGGCGATGACGTGTTCTGCAGTGATGGCGTATGCTCATTGGGGACTGCTTTATGTGGGCGGTGCGATAGTTGTCGGGCAGGTCGTGGTGCGGGGCGTGGCGGATTCACTGGCGGCCCAACTCGTATATTACGTCGGTGGGGCCATGTTAGTGCTTGCGGCACCGGGATGGGTGTTCTTCCGGCTTGCCGGCGCGGTTATGATGATAGCCGATCGGCTTCTGGGCAGAGCGAACGGTGAGGTCCAGGCGCATGAGGAGATCGAAGAAGAAATAATGGCTATTGTCAGTGAAGGGGAGAAGGGGGGAGTGATAGAGGAATCGGACCGTGATTTCATAGAGGGAGTATTCGATCTGAAGGATAAGGACGTTGCCGAGATCATGATGCCGCGGACCGACATAGTTTTTGTCGATGTCGACCTGCCGATAGGAGAGGCCATAGAGGTGGCAGGGGCCAGCGGCCATTCCAGGATACCGGTGTACAGGGGCACCCGTGACGAAGTGGTCGGCATATTCTACGTGAAGGATCTTCTGAAGCACTGGGCCAAGGACGAAGAGCACAAGAGGCAGCTGAAGCTTGCCGACATCATGCGCGAGCCTTATTTCATTCCGGAGACCCGCAAGGTGAGCGGTCTGCTCAAGGAGATGCAGGAGCGGCGTGTGCACATAGCGGTCGTCATCGACGAGTACGGCGGCACTGCCGGCCTTGTAACGGTAGAGGATATTCTTGAGGAGATAGTCGGT
Organism: Planctomycetota bacterium; assembly: GCA_016930595.1. Classification (GTDB taxonomy): domain Bacteria; phylum Planctomycetota; class SZUA-567; order JAFGGJ01; family JAFGGJ01; genus JAFGGJ01. The sequence goes on along the minus strand of JAFGGJ010000016.1, from coordinate 42,055 downwards.
GAGATAAGCGACGAGTATGACGGTGCGGAAGAGCCCTTATATCGGAAAATGCAGAACGGCGAGTACGAGATAAGCGGGCGGCTGCATGTGGACGAGCTGAACGATCTGCTTGGGGTTGAAATTCCGGAAGACGAGGAATACGACACTATCGGGGGCTTGATTGTCAGCGAACTCGGGAGGATTCCCCAGACAGGCGAAAAAGTCGTATTTCACGGTGTCGAGATGGCGATACTCAACGCCTCCGAGCGGCGGATAGAGACGGTGACGGTAAGAAGGTCGGCGGAAAAGGAAACTTAGCCGGTGGGGGGTAGTATGGGCTCAACGGATGGAGAAACACCAGGTTGTCGTCATGTCCCGGGACACGTACTCGCGTACCAGTCTTGAATATTCAGTCTGGTCGAGACGGCGCGGGTGGATGGAAGTCACGGCAAAAGGGATAATGCGTCCCCGAAATAACCGTCTTGGCGATATCCCTGACGAATTCGATATTTCCGATATGACGGTATACGGCAAGGCTAATTCGATATACTCCATACTTGTCGAGAACAACCTTGTGCAGTCTGCCGCATGCATGCGCAGGGACTGGACGAAATACGCCGCGATGGCGTCTTTGCGGGAATTGCTGGCGGCTGTCTGGCGCGGCTATGCAGCCGATGAGGATGACGCGTGGAAAGTCTATCAGGTGTTGAGTGGCCTGCTGTTGCTTGGTGACAGGCTGGACGGCGTCGTGATGGGTCTGGCGGGTGTTATGAGGATTCTGGATATTGCCGGGGTTGCTCCACAGATCGGAGCATGTGTGCTGTGTGGCAGGACGGCATTGCCGGGCGGATGGGTTTTATCGTGGAAGGAAGGCGGCCTGTTATGTCCAGGCTGCAGCAGCAATGCCGATGCAGCCGGAACATTCCGCACGACTTTTGATGCCGGACTCGTAGAATTGCTGAGGCGCGCAGCCGGCACGCAGATGGAGGCCCTTGTCCCCCTGAAGACCCCTTCGATGGAGAGAGCCGAGAGACTTGTTTCTGCGGTTGGGGAGTGGGCGTCGGCAGTGCTGGACACGCGTGTCACAATGTTCACCTGGTTCAGAAGCATGCTGGAAGGGGTTCACAGTTGAAGAAGGCGGTATTGACAGTTCTTGCTCTTGCCGTCTGTGCCAGGCTGCCGGCTGGCGATATGTGCACCGTTGCCGGCGGCACCAGGCCGGTCGAGGGGGTATTATTGCCGTGGAACAGTGACGATGTCTGGCCCTATTCGCCGGGTGTGGGCAAGGCGCCGTCTCCTGAAATGCTTTTCCATGCTGCCGTCAATCACGAAGCTGAAGGACGGTACTACCAGGCGTACCAGAGTTACCAGAGAATACTGATCGAATATTCAGCCTGCAGGAGCGAACACATACTGGCTAGCGCGTACATGGGTATGACCCGTGCGCTGATGGGACTGGGCCTGTTGGAAAAGGCGACGGAACTGCTGCTGGCGCAGACAGCCAAAGGCGCGCCGCTATATGGCGATGACAAAGCGGTGCAATGCCTGGAACGCTTGGAGGTGCTGCTGGGCGATGACAAACTGCCCGCGGTCAAGAAGATCAGGGCGAGACTGAAAGGTCAGCCTGCAAAAGCAAAGGTGAAAACGCAGACGCCGGAAGACGGCGAAGGTGAGGTAACCCCCGCAGTGGTTGACAACAGGGATGTAGTTCCTCCCGGCAGCAAGACTACGGCTGACGAGATGCTGGACAGGGTGAGATATTATGTCAAGCGGGGCGAGATCGACGCTGCGGTGGTTTATGTGGACTTTTTGAAGAGGAAATTTCCGGGGAGCGATTGTACTGCCGCTGCGATCGCACTTGTCGGCCAGCTGCACGAGAGGGGTAAATAGGCTTGAAGCGCCTTGCTATAACGTGGATATGCGTGTGTGTTATCGCCACCGGGTGGGGATGTGCATACAGGTGGGGAGGCGAGTCGCCGGCTGCCGGTTCAACGGACACGCTGATCGTCAATATTGCACATGTGGAGAACCTTACCGGGGTACCCGGCATCGAAGAGGAATTGACGGAGGCGTTGATTGTTGCGGCACGGGAATTCCCCGGACTGCAGATCGCCGCCGGCAGCTCCGGTGTGCCGGTTACGGTAGTGGTCAAGACGGCGGCCAGTGATATACTGGTTAGAGACGATCTGGACCGTGTTGTAGAGACTCGCAGACGTCTGGTGGCGGATGTGGCGGTGGGGGACGAACAGCCGGTTCGGATAGATACTGGAGACCTTGCCGCGGGCACCGGGTTGGAGCTTGCACGACGTGCGGGGTCCGCGGGAATTGCAAGAAATCAGGCCGTTGCCGAACTGGCCATGGCGGTGCTTGAATTGGTGGTTATAGAAGGAAAGAACTAGATATGCCGGATGTACCCAGGAGATCTTCCAGTTCTCTAGGTCCCTTCCCGGGCCGCTGGATATACCTTGTCATGATGGTCATTGCCGTGGTTCTCCTGGTTTCCCTGGGCAAGCAGTCGATAAAGGGCGGTGTAAAGAAGCTGAGCTACTCTGATTTCACGGCCATGATCAAGGACAGGAAGATAGCCACTTGCGTCGTGGGGGAGAGTTCCATATCGGGTAAGTTCAGGGCTGGGGAAGAGACGCTTTCATACCAGGTCGTGTCTCCTCCGCGCGAGAGCCAAAGCGAGATCATAAAACTGTTGGCTGAGGCGAACAAGGATCTCCCGGAAGACAAGAATGTGGACCTGTCTTTTGAACATCCTAACCGTTTCTGGGAGGCGATCCTGCCGTATCTGATTCTGCTTCCGCTGACAGCACTTATCGTATACCTGTTGTTCAGGCGGCTTATGGAGTCGAGCAGCGGAGGCGCGCTGTCTTTCGGCAAGGCGCGTGCCAAGCTGGTGACAAAGGAAAGCGTGGAGGTGACGTTCGAAGACGTCGCCGGCATAGAGGAAGCGAAGGAAGAAGTTACGGAGATTGTCGAGTTTCTGAAAGCGCCGGACAGGTTCCGGCAGCTGGGAGCAAGGGTGCCGCGCGGCGTCCTGCTGGTCGGCCCGCCGGGAGCGGGCAAGACGCTTCTGGCAAAGGCGATAGCGGGCGAAGCCGGGGTGCCTTTCTTCAGCATATCCGGCTCGGATTTCGTGGAAATGTTCGTCGGAGTTGGCGCAAGCCGTGTGCGGGACTTGTTCCTGCAGGCGAAGCAGGCCGCTCCTTCGATCATATTTCTTGATGAAATCGATGCGGTGGGCAGAAGGCGCGGCGCGGGGCTTGGCGGAGGACATGACGAGAGGGAGCAGACGCTGAATGCCATTCTCGTTGAAATGGACGGTTTCGATACTTCTGACCAGGTGATAATCATCGCCAGCACCAACAGGCCTGACGTGCTTGATCCGGCGCTGCTGAGGCCGGGCAGGTTTGACAGGAGAGTGGTGGTGGATCTGCCGGATATGAACGGCAGAGAAGCAATTTTGAAGGTTCATGCCCGCAAGCTGAAAATGGCTGACGATGTGGATCTCGCGGAAATGGCCCGCATGACGGTTTCGTTCAGCGGTGCGGACCTGGAAAACCTGTTAAACGAGGCTGCGCTGTTAGCGGTATTAAGAGAACATGATGCCGTGAAACAAGAGGACATCGAGGAAGCACGGGAAAAGGTTCTTTGGGGAAAAGAACGCAGAAGCCGCAAGATGGAGGAGGAGGACCGGCGTGTTACCGCTTTTCACGAGGCCGGACATGCGGTCGTCGCCTGGTTCACCCCATCCGTGGATAAGCCTCACAAAGTGACGATAATGCCCAGGGGCATGAGTTTTCTCGGGGCGACGATGAAGCTGCCGGACAAGGACAAGTATATTTTTACCAGGAATCAGATTCTGGGCGAGGTGGACGTGTTGTACGGCGGACGGGCCGCTGAAGCGCTTGTGTTTGATGATATTTCGGTTGGGGCTGCAGACGACATAAAACGTGCCACGGAGCTGATACGCAAAATGGTGACGCGGTGGGGCATGAGTGACAGGCTTGGTCCTCTGGCTTATACCGATGAACAGGAAAATGTTTTTCTGGGTTACGAAATCGCCCATCACAGAGTAAACTCCGAAACCACTAACCAAGAGATCGACGAGGAAATACGACGCATTTCGTCTGCTGCTTTCAAGCGGGCTTCGGGGCTCATATCCGGCCACAGGGAAGGCCTGGAGGGAATTGCCGGGATGCTTCTGGAAAAGGAAGTGATCGACAGGGAGGGGATTCGCAGTATTCTCGGCGAACCGGAGAAGTCCAAGGCGGAAGTGGAAGCTGAGAATCGTGAAGTCGAAAAAGATTCCGGCACACGGGAGAAGGTGACGGAAGAGCCTCAAGGGGCCGGCAATGACTGACGAGCTGCTTCTCCCGGGCAGAAGACGGCTTTCGCTTACCGAAAGGCCCTTGGTAATGGGGATATTGAACATTACCAGTGATTCTTTCTATGACGGCGGCCGGTACCTGGTTCTTGACAAGGCGCTCAAGTACGCCGAAAGCATGCTTGATGCCGGTGCGGATATTATCGACGTGGGTGGTGAATCGACTCGGCCCGGCGCTGATGCCGTGGATGCGAGCGAGGAGGCAGAGCGGGTCATTCCCGTCATCAGGGCCATACGTGAGAAATGGCTGGTTCCGGTTTCCGTGGACACGTACAAGGCCGAGGTCGCGAAACAGGCGCTTGAAGCGGGGGCGGACATAATTAATGACATAAGCGGTCTCCGGTTCGACAAGGCCATGCTGAAGGTTGCCAAGGCCTCGGAGGCACCCTTGGTTGTGATGCACATCCAGGGCACGCCCAAAGACATGCAGAAGGATCCGCACTATGACGATGTCGTCGCGGAGGTCAGGCGGTATTTTCAGGAACGGTACGATACGTTGACCGGCGCAGGAATAGACGCATCCCGCATCGTTTTTGATCCGGGCATAGGATTCGGCAAACGGCTGGAACATAATCTAGCCCTGATCTCCAGGCTGGACGAGCTTGTTGTCGAAGGCAGGCCGATCATGGTTGGAGCGAGCCGTAAGAGTTTTATCGGGTCCGTGTTGGACAAGGACGTGGAAGATCGCATGCCGGGCTCTGTTGCCGTTGCAGCAATAGCAGTCTTTATGGGGGCGTCCATTGTCAGGGTACATGATATCGCTGCAACTTTGCAGGCCGTCCGCATGGGCATGGTTTTGCGCGCTGCACGCGCGAAGCAAGTGGAGGGGCCAGGTGTTTGAGTATTTTACTGCAATGCTGGATCAGCCCTTTACGCACATCATCGGTCCCGTGATAGAAGTTGCTGTCCTGTGGATAATTCTTTACCTGGCCTTTTTGTTCCTTGAGGGTTCCAGCGGCGAAGGGGTCCTGCGTGGGTTGTTTGTCGCTGCGCTTGCCGTCGGCGCTGCAGTATTTCTGCTGGGTCGCATCGCAGGTTTCGAGCGGCTGAATTTCGTTCTTGAAAAGCTCCTCGCCCTTTCGCTTATTGCCATAATAGTCATATTTCAGCCGGACATACGCCGCGGGCTGGTGCGGCTTGGAGAAAGCCCCCTGCTCAGGTTCTTGTCCAGGACCAGGCATCCCATATTTGAAGAGATAACCAAGGCCGTAGCCACAATGAGTCAGCGCAAGGTAGGAGCTCTTATAGCGATTGAACGCGATGTCGGTTTATCGAGTTATGTGGAGAGGGGAACCCGTCTCGGGGCTGAAGTAACCGCTGAACTCATAACCACCATTTTCTATCCTGGCAGTACGCTTCATGACGGCGGGGTCATAGTATCGGGAGACCGCATAAGCGCGGCGGGATGCCTGTTCCCGCTTTCGGAAAATCCGAATTTGTCGAAGTCATTAGGCACCAGACACCGAGCAGCAGTGGGGCTTACCGAAGAAAGCGATGCCGTGTGCATAGTCGTCAGTGAGGAATCGGGCCAGATTTCCTTGGCGGTAGGAGGCGACCTGCTGCAGGAGTTGTCCAGCAGTGATTTGGCAAGCATCCTTATCGATCTGTGCCAGAAGGCTGAGGAGACGCCGACATGAAGCGTCCTGACAAGAAAACCGGGCGTTTCGGACTCGTCGCAGTTTCTTTTCTGTGGGCAGTAGCCCTGTGGTTCTACGCCGCCGAAGAGATGTCATCGGAAAGGGACCTGGCTGTAAACATGAGCATAATCCCCCCGGCCGGCCGGTTTGTGCATGTCCAGGACGATATCGGGACCGAAAGCAAAGGGCCGATCAGCGATATCACGATCTGGGTGACGGTAAAGGGACCGAGAGGGCGGGTGACCGCTATGGGCGCCGAGGAAATAACGGGTCGGAAAGTCCTCGCGGAAGACCTTCCTGTCGGGCCGCTGGTGCTGTCAATTTCGGCTTCGGATTTTTCAGTACCCAATCAACCGAACGTCAAGGTGGTTGATGTGCAGCCGTCCAATATAAGTATTTTCATCAGTGAGGCGAGGGCGAAAAGCGTTCCTGTGCGCGTGATGTCTGTGGGAGAGCCCCAGAGAGGCTTTTACATTTCCGACAAGCCCTGGGCGGTTCCGGAACAGGTGCATATCAGCGCGGCTCCCGGTATCCTCGAAAAGGTCGACCAGATCGACACCAATGCAGTGGATGTCGCAGGCCGCAACAGTTCATTTTCAATTGATGTGGGGCTTGAAAGCTCGGCTGTAATTGACGGCGAAAAGCACGAAGTCTATGTGCAAAGCGACCGAGTCACCGTATTCATACCGATCGCGCCGGAACCGGTTGAAATTGAAGTTGTGGACATACCGGTAGCGGTCCTGGCTCCTGCCGGCGCCAGAATGCTGGTCGAACCTTCAATCGCCACGGTCACTCTCAGAATTCGAGGACCTGAAGCGAGAGTGGCGGCTGTTGTGGCGTCGGATATAAAGGTTTTTGCCGATGCTTCGCACCTGGTGGACGTAAAGGTGGCCCAGAGCATGTCCATCCCTTTGCGTGTCATACCGCCGGAAGGGATTACCGTGTTATCAGGCACATACCCGGCATCAATAGATGCAAAAATTTCGCCGGGACCATGACTGTGGCTTGGGAGAAGACATGACAGCCGAATTGGGTGTCAATATTGATCATGTCGCTACCGTGCGGCAGGCACGGCGGGCAGTTGAGCCGGATCCGGTTGCCGCTGCAGTACTGGCCGAACTGGGCGGAGCCGATTCCATAACTGTGCATCTCAGAGAGGACCGGCGCCATATTCAGGATCGGGACGTTCATATTCTGCGCCAGACCGTTCGTACCAGACTCAACCTGGAAATGGCTGTGGCCGAAGAGGTTGTAGCTGTCGCTTGCCAGGTGGTGCCTGACCAGGCGACTCTTGTGCCGGAGAAACGTGAAGAGCTTACCACGGAAGGAGGCCTTGATGTTGTCGGCAACCTGGAACGGGTATCGGCTGTTGCCGCAAGGCTCAAATCCGTTGGCATAAAGGTAAGTTGTTTTATCGAACCTGATCCTGCTCAGATTGAAGCTTCCATAAAGGCGGGTGCGGATGCCGTGGAGTTACATACCGGTTCCTATGCCAACGCCGGCCGGGAGGCCTTGGATGATGAACTGAAGCGTATCTATGACGCCGTCGCGCATGCTGGAGAAGGCGGGGTCAGGGTCCATGCGGGACATGGGTTGACATACTGGAACATTGCACCGCTTGCGGAGATTCCTGAAATCCTTGAATTCAATATCGGTCACTCTATAGTGTCCAGAGCCGTTCTTGTGGGTATGGAGAGGGCGGTTCGCGAAATGAAAGCATTGCTGGTTGAAACTGCCGGCTAGCCGGCAGTCCCCCGGGGGGGAGTAGAAGAAAGGAGCATTTGATGTTAGCGGTAAGAGGCAGCATGGTTGCCATCGTTACGCCTTTCAGGAACGGCAACGTCGATATGGATAAGTTCGCAGAACTCTGTGAACGGCAGGTTGCGGCGGGGACTGATGCCATTATCCCGATGGGCACGACGGGTGAGAGCGCCACCACCAGTCACGAGGAACACCGTGATATCATAAAAGCCTGTCTTGATACAGTTGCCGGCCGAACACACGTTATAGCCGGTACTGGGTCGAACTCGACCGCCGAAGCCGTTTCGCTGACGCGTTTTGCGCAAGAAGCGGGTTGCGATGGAGCCCTGCTCGTCAGTCCGTACTATAACAAGCCTTCGCAGGAGGGCATATATCTTCACTACAAGGCAGTTGCCGAATCAGTGGACTTGCCGATCATCCTCTACAACGTGCCCGGGCGCACCGGCAGGGAAATTGCGGTCGCCACGGTTGCGCGTCTTGCGGAACTGAAGAATGTAGCTGCTATCAAGGAAGCCGGAGGAAGCATCGACCGGGTAAGCGATATTATAAAATCCTCTGACATAACCGTGGTGTCCGGCGATGACTCGCTGACTCTTCCCATGATGGTTCTCGGCGCTACCGGCGTGATATCGGTAACGGCGAACCTGATACCTGAAGATGTGAAGGCAATGGTTGACGCTGCGCTGGGGAATGACTGGAGCAGGGCTCGCGATCTGCATTTTCGAATGCTTCCTCTTGTCAGGGAATGTTTCCGTGAATGCAACCCGGCCGGCGTGAAGACAGCCATGAAACTGGCTGGGCTTATCAACGGCGAAATGCGATTGCCGCTGGCGCCTTATCTTGCTGAGAATGAAGAGCGCATGAAGGAGGCACTTGTAGAATATGGCATCATTTGACATAGACATCGACAAGATAATTGAAGGTATGCGGCTTGTCCTGGAGGGTATCGGGGAGGATCCGTCCCGTCCTGGTCTTGCCGAGACCCCTGCCCGCGTGGCCAGGATGTACCAGGAAATCTACGGCGGTTACCAGGAGGATCCAAGCGAGGTCGTGAAGTTGCTTCCGCACACGGACAAGCACGAGGAAATCGTCCTTGTACGGGATATCCCGGTCTATTCGGTGTGCGAGCACCATCTCCTGCCGTTTATCGGCCGGGCTCACGTGGCCTATATACCACAGGATGGCAGGATCACCGGTTTGTCAAAAATCGCTCGTGTTGTGGATATACTCAGCAGACGGCTTCAGCTTCAGGAGCGCCTGACAACACAGGTGGCCGATACGCTCATGGACTGCCTTCGGCCCAGGGGAGTGATGACAGTGGTCGAAGCAGAACACCTCTGCATGACAATGCGCGGCATAAAAAAACCGGGTGCCTTGACGGTTACTTCAGTTGTTAGGGGAATTTTCAGAAATAACGCCTTGACCAGAAACGAAGCGTTAAACCTGATAAGCGGCTTGGGAAAGGGATAACAGGTGGACGACAACGACCTGGAACGGGCGCGTGCCAGACTTGCGGATGTAATAGCTCGCCTTGACGGGGTAATAGTTGCCGAGGGTACCGCCAAGAAAATACTTGTTACGGGTCTCCTTACGGCTGGTCATGTTCTGGTGGAGGCACTTCCTGGTACGGGCAAGACCCTGTTGTGCAGGGCGCTGGCTGCCGTGCTGGACAGTTCTTTCGGACGCGTTCAGTGTACGCCGGATCTCCTGCCCACTGACGTCACGGGCGGCGATGTATTGACCAGCAACGGCTCCGTTGAATTCCGCAAGGGGCCGGTTTTCAATAATGTGCTTCTGGTAGACGAAATCAACCGCACCGGGCCCAAGACACAGTCCGCCTTGCTCCAGGCGATGGAAGAAATGAAAGTCACTTACGGTGGCAATACCTACACGCTGCCCGAGCCTTTTCTTGTGGTCGCAACGCAGAACCCGGTTGAGATGGAGGGGACATATCCGCTGCCGGAAGCCCAGTTGGACCGTTTTGCCTACCGGGTGTCGATGGGCGGTCTTGAAGAAACGCAGTTGAAAGCGATCCTTGCCAGGACCGCGGGTTTGCCGAGCGGCCTGGATATCGAACCGGCGGTTGGCGCGGCTGAAGTGATCGAACTGCGGCGGGTAGTTGAAAAAGTGTATGTCCCTGATGAAGTAATGAGTTTTGCTTCACGCCTTGTCATAGCATGTGACCCGTTGCGTTCAAGAATACCGCAAATCAGGGACGGGCTTCGCTTCGGAATCAGTATCAGGGCTGCCCAGGCGATTGTGCGCGGAGCCAGAGTCTCGGCGCTGTTGGACGGCAGACCGGCGGTCGGGTTTGAAGATATTATCGCTATTGCACGCTTCGCGCTTCCGCACCGGATGGCACTCACTTTCGGTGCTCTTGGTACCGGTGTCCAACAGCGGGACTTGGTGGAGGCGGTGCTCGAGTCGGTCGCACCGGTGGAGAATGTCTGACAGCGGCAGCCTGCTTGAAGTTTTTCTGGCTGTTCAGGGAGAAGGCGTCAGGGTAGGGGAATTACATCTCTTTGTACGCTTGTTCGGCTGCAATCTTGCCTGTGACTACTGTGATACTGCCATTGGAGATGAAGCACCCGGCGAATTCCCGGTGACAATTCGGGATTTTTCCTGCCGTCACAAAAACCCCGTGATCCCCGCTGTTCTGGCGAGCGTGATATGCGGTCACTTGCCGGGCGGAGTGGGAGCTGTTGCTGTTACGGGGGGAGAGCCGCTGGTTCAGGCGGGTTTTCTGGCCCTTTTCCTGGAGGAATTCAGGAGAATTGGAATGCCGACGCGCCCCGATATCTACCTGGAAACAAACGGTACGCTTCCCGATGAAATAACAGCGGTCGAGCCGCTAGTGGATATGGTGGCTATGGATATCAAACTGCCGTCTGTTTACGGTGGGAGAGCCTTATGGGATGAACACACCGCGTTTCTGGCGAAGGTTGCGCACAAGACTTTTGTAAAAGTCGTGGTCGGCCGATCGGTGAGCATGACCGAGTTTCAACAGGCCGTGGACCTGATAGCCGCTATCGACCCTTCCATACCTCTTGTGATACAGCCGGTATGGCCGGTTGAAGTCGGAGCCGCCTTATTGCTTGACCTGCAGGCCAGGGCGCTGGCGCGTCTGCAGCATGTCAGGATAATAGTGCAGCAGCAGGAAATACTCGGGATGCCATGACTACACCTTCAAAAGGACATGCTGTCGACCTGGCATGGTGGGTCGGGGAGATGCAGAAAGCCATTCATAAGAAGGTAGGCAAGAGCACGTGGCGGAACTTCATGAAAAGAGTTCTGGCGAGGGTCGATGGTGAAAACGCCCTGCTGATTATGGAGGAGCACGATACCAATCGGTTTCTCTACAGGCTCGGGTTTATTCCGGCAGGCGCCGTAGGTCAGGCAGCAGCTCCTTCAGTTTTGCGCAAGGCGGCGGATTCTTCCGGAGTGCCTGTTGAAGAATTGGTGCTTATTGTCAGGGCATTTGCTTCGGGATACTACGGCTTACTGGACGAAGGATTCTGTGCCGACGTCCCGGCGTGCGCTGCATGTTGTTTCAGGATGTTCTGTTCATATGCCGCGCGTTCGGAAGATCTTCACCGTCTTCCGGAAAGCGAGTCGTTCAGATGCAGGCTTGCTCTCGGCGGCATGGGTGCCCTTGGCGTGTCCGAGTTGCTTACCCTTGTCATCTCCGCCGGCAGGAGCGAAATGAAGGCTTTCAGGACCGTACAGAAATTGCTTGCCGAAGCCGGCAGCTTGCGGGCATTGGGTGCATGGAGTGTCAAGGAGCTTGAAAACTTCGATGGGGTATCACGGGAAGCGGCGATTCGAATCAGATCGGCTTTGGATTTGGCGGTTTACTGGGCGGCTGAGCCCCGGCCGCCTGGAACGAAATTTTCCAGCGCCAGGGATTTCATGAAATATTACGGACCGCGGCTTCGCGATCGGAAGGCCGAGTATTTCCTGGTTGTATTGCTGGACCAGAAAAACCGTCTGATCGGTGAGGTTTCCACAGGCGGGGGCGGATTGTCCGGTGCGAATATCGATCCTCGCACCGTGTTGACACAGGCGATACGAGACTCTGCCGCCAGAGTCGCTTTTGTGCACAACCATCCGTCGGGGGATCCGACGCCGAGTCCCGAGGATCTTGATGTTACCGCAAGGCTTGTTCAGGTTTGCGGTCTGGCCGGCATAAGAGTTCTTGACCATGTTGTCATAGCTGGCGACAGGTATGTCAGTATGGCGGAAGACGGCTATATCTGACGGTTTCCGGCGATCGTCATTGTAAACATAAGCCTATGTGAATAAAGGCGGTTGTGCTTGATACCGATATATGAATCGGGCCTTCGCGGGGAAACAGGTGTTTGATAGAAATACAACTTCTGCCCTTGGTTTGCTTCTTGCCGTTATGGCGGTTGTCATTGGCTCCGTTGGTGTTCCTGGCGAAGATCGGGATACAAGACTCATATGTTCGGAATTGGAAACGGTGCCCTTGGATCTGTTCCCCGGCGTGAGTAGTTCTGTGGCCGTACGTATGAAGACTCTGACCGCCGTCGGCTATGACCACGCCCGTGTGCTCCTTCGTTTTCTGGGCCCCGAAACGGCTTCCAGACTGTTTCTGCTTGTACGGTACGATGTCGATGACTAGAGCCGGTACGGCATTGTTGCGGGTCATGTGGATTGTGTTCGGTTCTGCCGGCATAGCCGGAGTCGCGGCCGGTGGTATTATCATCTGGTTGTCACAGAGCACCGGGGCTTTTCTGACTGAACGCGGTTCCCTGCTGATAGGCGTTCTCCTTGTGGTGACCGGATTGGCATCGCTGTTGCTCCCGATTTTTCATCCGTACCTTGCCGGCCGCAAGAAGATGTATGCCGCCGCCCTGGAGGATCTGCGTGAAGAAAGAGATACTCTTCTGAACCGGGTGGTCCGGCTGGAAAAACACCTGGAGCATGTTTCCGTGATCGGGGAAATTCACGTTGCCGGCAACATCCCCGACAGGGACGAACGCCTGCATGCCCTTCTTACAGCGATTGCAGAAGTTACCGGCGCCGAACGCGTGGGACTGTACCTCATCACCGCGGCGCCGGAATGGAAAGCTTTCCTGCGAGGATACTATGAACAGGTCAACGGATCGCAGGTGTACTTGTATGTTGAGGGTGAAAATGACTGGTGGAACATTGGAGATCTTGTGATTTCTGATGTCGGGACGGATTCCACAGCGAATCGAGTCCTGTTGTCCACCGGCCTTGTGCATGCGGGTGAAACCGTCGCACGCATGGAAGTCGAGACTAATAACAGGGCGGCCAGGGGGAAAACGTCCGCGGAACGCCTGCTGTATTTTCTCCAGAAAATACGCCCTGATGACGGCGGCCTTTCAGATATCTTTCAGAGTCACCGGCCTGTGGTTGATACTGTAGCGTCACGGGGAAGGCATCTGCTTCTGTATCCGTTGTGGGCGGAAGGCCAGATGGTGGGGGCGCTTCGCCTTGAAATCAGCCACGAAGCTGTGCCGGCCGACAAGATCGGCGATGTGACGGACGCGCTCGACGCATCAGCTATTCATGTAGCTCTGGCATTGCGGAAGGAACAGCATCGCCGCCGTGCTGAAACAGACGGATTGACCGGTTTGTTCATCAAACGATATTTCATGGAGCGTCTTGCCGAATTGTCTCGTTCCGAAAACCGCAAAACAGCCGGCGTTTTCAGTCTGGTTATGATGGACATCGATCATTTCAAACAGGTGAATGATACGTACGGCCATCTTGCCGGCGATACTGTATTGAAGGGGGTCGCCGGTGTACTGCGACGCGTTTTGCGGGGCGGCGATATGGCTTTTCGATACGGTGGCGAAGAACTTGCCGTCATATTGCACGGCCTGGGCCTGTCTGAAGCCAAGCCTGTCGCCGAACGTCTTCGCCGTGAAATCGCAGAGGCTGATTTTTACGGCACCGGTGGCGACACGCTTATCCCGATTACTATCAGTCTTGGTGTTGCCGAATGGAAGCGAGGCCTTTCGCCGACTGATCTTATTGCCAGGGCCGATTCCGCCCTCTACAAGTCGAAAAAGAATGGGCGGAACCGGGTTACCCTTTACAATAATGGGCGAAAAGCTGCCGGAGCACCGGCGGTCAAGGCTCGCACCGCAAGGCATAAGGCTTCCTGAACATTGACGGGTGCCGCCCATGGACAAGGCCGTCCTTGAAAGGGCTGCCGCCCTGGCGCTCGATGAGACCTGCAGGGCTGGCGCTGACTTGGCGGATGTTTCGGTTTCAGCCGGGATATCCCGCCAGGTGGAGGCTCGCGATAACAAGGTCGCAGCCGTCTTCGCACATCGTGCCAGGGAGGTTACGATCCGCGCCGTCGTCGGTCGTCGAATCGGTTTCTACAGGCTGCATTCGCTTTCTGACGGTGATATCCGTACCGGCGCTCGTTTCGCAGTGGACGTCGCCGGCAGCGCTGAACCAGATCCTGATTTTCACGACCTTCCGCACCCATCAGGCGATGTGCGCGTCCCCGCAGACCTTTACGACCCGGCTGTTGAAGATCTGGACCTTGCACGTCTCCGTTCGTGGACGGATGAGAATATTCAGTCCGCTGTTGAAAAAGCGCATAATGCCAGAATCTCTGGGACGACCGGCGTGTATGTGAACCGTGGCGTAGTTTGGAATTCCAACGGGGTGAAGGCATATGACGAAGGTTCACTGGTTTCCCTGGATTTCTTTGCCGTCGTCAGGGATGGCGATGAAGCGGGCAGCTATTTTGCCTTTTCCGAGGGTAGACTGTTGAAAGACGTTTCCCCTTCCGGCGTGGCTGAACGCGCCGCCGCGCAGGCTGCCGGCTTTCTTGGCGCACGGGACATGCCAAGCGGCCGGTATCCTGTCGTCCTGGCTCCTTTGGCGTCGTATGATTTTTTCAGGCGTCTTGCCCATGCCGCCAATGCGGAGGAGCACCAGCGTAACAGGTCCTACCTTTCCGGCAGGGTGGGTGAAGAGATAGCTCCCGTCTTTTTCAATTTGCGTGACGATCCTCTTGTCGGCGGCGGCATATATTCCGGTGCATATGACGGCGAAGGCGCAGTAAGGGAGCAGGTGCAATTGATTGAAAGCGGCAGGCTCGCGGGGCTGTTGCATTCCTCCTATACCGCTGGCAAGGCCGGGTGTGAAAACAACGGGCACGGCGGGCGTACCGGCAGTGTTCACCCCACCAATCTCCGCCCTTCTCTCGGTTCCACGGCCGGCGACGATATTGTTGGCTCGGTGGATGACGGGATTCTGCTGCTTGCTGGTTCTCTCGATCCCAACAGCGTGACCGGTGAAATATCCACGCTTCTTGATTTCGCCTACAGGATCGAAAACGGCACCGTTGCATATCCACTCAGGAATGTTACGGTTGTTGACAGGATGACGGATGTCATAGGGGCGATCACGGAAGTGAGTTCGGACTACGAAATATTGCCCGGAAACCCGATGCCTCACGTCCTCCTCGACAATATCAAGATAGTGGGCTCCGCCTAGCGGCTTGTTCTGTATTTTGGCTTCGTTGTGTTTCTGGACGGTCTGCGCGCTATACGGTCTTTTCGCGCTATACACGGCAGCGTTCGTATCTATATTCATGGTTGTAGGCTCGTATGGCCGCATGGCGGGCCGAGGCTTTGAAAGGACGGGTTCGCATGAAAACAAAGTTCATCGTAGTCGGCACCGGCAACAGGGGCTTGGGTTGCTTTGCGAAGGGTCTGTTGGCTTTCGACACGAAAGGGCTGCCCGAATTTCGCGAACGGGCCGACCTTGTGGCTCTTGTTGACACCAATGAAAAGCGTGGGCGTGCCGCCGCCGTTGAAATCAAGTTGCCGGATCTGCCGGTTTTCCCGGATATCGCTTCGGCCAGCGCTGCGGTCGATGCTGACTGGGCGATTGTTACGACGCCTGATTTCACTCATGCCGATGTCGTGTGCGCCGCGCTCAAGAGCGGGCTGAACGTCCTCGTGGACAAGCCGCTTGCAACAAGCGCGTGGGAATGCGACAGGATCATTTCCACCATGAACGATACCGGCAGGAAGGTTCTTGTCGGACATAATATGCGCTACCAGGATTACACCCTCCAGGCCGCCAAGCTGGTACGCTCGGGCGGTATCGGGGAAATCCTTTCATTGGAAGCCGCTGAAGTGCTTGATTACAGTCATGGCGGCGATTACTTCCATCGCTGGCATTCCATTTTTGGCAAGTCTGCAGGACTCATGAATCACAAGTGCTGTCATCACCTGGATGTTATCAACTGGATTCTCGACGATGACCCGGTGGAAGTCAGTGCCTTCGGTACCAGGAGTTTCTATCGTGAACGACCCGACATGAAGCATGGTGACCGCTGCAGCGAATGTGGTATTTCCGGATCGTGCCCGCACTACTTCGACATGGACAAGTGGGACGGTATATACCGGAGGATATACAAGGATGCCGAAAGTGCGGACGGCTATGTCAGGGACTTGTGTGTTTTTTCGGAAAGACATACGATCAATGACCATGAATCTCTGAACATAAGGTATCGGAAAGGTACGCTGGCAAGTTTCTATCTCCTCACCTATGCCCCCAAAGAGTTCAGCTATTTCTACTTCACCGGTACCGAAGGCCGCATGGAAATGGGCCACGATTCCGCCACGGGCAAACCTTATCTCAGGGTGCTCAGGCCGTCCGGGGCGGTTGAAGAAATAGCTTTTGAGAAAGGTCGCGGCGAACATGGCCACGGCGGTGCCGATATCAAGCTTATCGCCGACATACTCGGCCTGGAAGGCTCCGAGCCTCTGCAGCGGGCCGTCCCGGCTGAAGCCAGGCGGGCCGTGCTCATAGCCGACCTCGCGGCAAGGTCCATTGCCGGTGGCGGACGCCCGGTGAAAGCCGAAGAGGCCGGCGGCGACTATCCGCCCGAGCCGCCAAGGCCGCAATAACCTGCCGTTAGCCTGAAGGAAGGATGCCGGGTATGGAATACCCCGAAGGTTGCCCTATTGTGAATGTTCACTCTCATTATCACACTTACGAGACCATTGACGAAGTGAAGAAACGTGCTCAGGCTTATGGTATTCGCTACTACGTAATGAGTGCCCTCCGGGGAATCGAGGGTCGCCGGGGCAATGATGTCCTGAAAGACGAGATCGCAAGGCATCCGGATTTCATAATCGGTCTCTATCACCTGGACGTTGATGCCGAGCCGGTCGATGTGATATACAAGGCCGTTCAGGAGGGGTTCAGAGGCATTAAAATAATTGGTACGCTGCAACCTTATGATAGCCCCGATTACTATCCTTTTTACGAAACGATAGAAAAGGAAGGTCTGCCCGTCCTGTTCCATACGGGTTTTCTTTCGATAAGCCCCGAACAGCGCGGTAAGACGGTCAGTATGATGAACATGCGCCCGGGCATGCTGGACACGCTGGGCCGTGCTTTTCCGGACATGAAGATGATTGCAGCGCATATGGGCGCTCCGTGGTTTCTTGAAGCGGTTGCGACCGCTTACTTCCATGACAATGTGTATCTCGACCTGTCCGGAGGTATCGTCAGAACCATGAGTATGCAGTTTTTCAGGAGGCTTTTCTCATTCAGGGATGCCGGCAGCCCCGACGTAAAGGAACTTCCGTTCCCTATTCCGGAAGACACGCCTGGGATGAAGGTTCTCGGCAAGACAATGTTCGGGACCGATAATCCCCCTCCCGAACGGCTTGTTGAATTCACAAGGAACATGCTTGATGGCATGGGCGCCGACCGCGATACGAAAGACAAGGTCTGGTACAGAAACGCCGGCGATATCTTCGGGTTGGACCTTCCGTAGAAACTCAGCGCGGCGGTTGACGCCAGTCCCTTTCAACGGGTTTTCGGAACCGGTTCTGCCTGGTGTCCTCGCGGTCAAGCCGCAACCCGGGCCGCGAGGATCTTCTCATGGCGTCTTCCAGCACTTCCGGATGTTCCTTGATATAAAGCAACAGCACATTGGCATCCTTCCGGACGCCGTTATCCTTGATCGACAGCAGCAGATCGTTCAGGCTTTTCTCAATCTGCTCTTTCTGCATCCGCTGGCTGGCCCATAACAGCAGCAGAATTCCCACATTTGCCGATACGGTCTCAATGTCCTGCGCCATGTTCACCCGCAGCCTGAGGTATCTTTCAGCTTCCTTGTCCTTTCCCTGCTTCCTTACGCTGGCCACGTAAATGAACGACCCCGGCGTGGGGCGGAGGCTGTTGAGCGCCCTGCGGATCCTTTCCTCGTAGTCGGGGCTTCTGGGAGTGGCGACAGGCAGTTCGAGCGGTTCTACTTCAGAGGGGCGTCGTAGAGACCTCGCCGGTTCGTGGCTCCCTTCTTCATTTGCCGTCTTTTCGGAATCGGGCGTTACTTCGACGGGATCTGTCCGGTCCCATGGCGGAGTGTCTCCGGTCCCCATGATTTTCACGCTTGTCAGTTGGTTCTGTTCGAGGTCGAATTTAATGCCTTCCAGTGTCTTCAGTATGAAGCAGCCTTTCTCTATGTCCACCAGTTCCATGTGGCTTACGGCGCCTTCAGACGTTTCGATCTCTATCCATATCCGGGGCTTGCCACCGTCGCCGGGCGGGTCTTCTGCCGCCTGTGCACCCGCCGAAGCACCGATCAGGAGCAGCAGCGGCCAGAGATAACACCGGCGTATCACAACGTCCTCCCTATCCAGTTCCAGATTCGTTCCAGCAGGTCTGCTGATTCGAGCACAGTCTCCTTGTTTACGTCAATCCAGTGCAAACGGCGTGCCAGCAGGGCTATAACAAGCAGCATTATTTCAATATTCACAATGTAAATGATGACGGGCGTGAGCACCTTGCCGAAAACCTTTATGTCAGGATGGTCGCTCCGCACATCCTTGCCTATCCATGCCAGGTGATGTGCATAGAAGAACCCCATGACAAATCCCAGGATTTCGGCGTAGTGCCGCAGGTCCCATACAAGGTCGATTATCCCTACCGCAATGATGCCGGTCAGAGCATACAGCGGCAGGCAGTAGGGAACCATTCGCAACGGTTTGGCCGGCTGGGGCGGCTGCTCTTCTCCCGGTTCGGGTTGCCCGGGATGTGCACGTTTGCCGATACCTTTCCGCCAGAGTGCTTCGACGCCTTCCCATCGGAAGAGTCCTCCCAGCGAACTCTTTTCCAGAAAGATGAACCCGACGGCGTATGCCGCCACTCCCACCACGACCCAGTGGTTCAGTCCCAGGCGATAGCTCCCGCGGCTCAGGGCATCTCCTGTCTCGCTGAACGCAACGGAAGTCAGCACAAATACGACGGGTATCAGCACGATCCCAAGTACGGTCTGCAGCACTTTTTTCAATGTCTGGCGCCTTCCCTGTATCTGAATTTTTTATACGACTCGGCTGGCCGGCACGGGATTACCATCCTACCAGGGAAATGATCCGGTTCCAGAGCCCCCTGAAATACTCCACGGCTTCAGGATCCTGTAGTTTTGTTGATATAACATGTTTGCCCCATGCAATCTGTCCCAAGGCGTATTTTCCTACGGCGATCTGGCCGATCGCGGTTTGCGCAACCACCACCTGTCCGGCCGCAAACTGGTATGCCATAATGAGTTGGCCGATGCCGGCATAGCCCAGTCCTGCCTGGGCCAGCACCAGGACTCCCGCTCCCGCCTGTGCCAGTGTCAGTATCCCCAGCGCCAACTGCCCTATCGCCACGCCCCCCACGGCTATCCTGCCGATGGCGATTATTCCCATTGCCACTTTCCGGGCGCCTGTTTCCGGGTTTCTGCCGAAAGTCATGTGGACCAGCGGCCATCCGAATGCCGATGCGCGGGACTTGTACTCTCGATAACTCGTCCCATTCTGATATACATAGACCTTCCATGCGCCGCGTCCGGTGTCCGTGGTCTTATACTGAATGTCCGAAATCGCCAGGTTCCCGTTGCCCCCGGGGGCTTCATTACTCATCCGCCGGCCTTTCTGTTGCCCGAACACGAAGAATTATAGCATGCTTTTCAACGTTTGGCAATGCATGGGTTGGCGCTGCCGCATCAATTGACATTCCCCTGTGAATGGCTTAGAATTGCATCCGATCCTGGCGCGCACCATACGGAGTTCCAGGTTATTCGGAGGAAACAGCGATGGTCGTTGAGGCCATAGAAAAGGCCCGTGTCCTCATTGAGGCATTGCCATACATACGTTCTTTCCGCAACCAGTTTGTTGTCATCAAGCTCGGCGGGGCCGCCATGGAAGACAGGAATGCCATGGATTCGGTCGTTACCGATATAGTTTTCATGGAGCAGGTCGGCATGTGGCCCGTAGTGGTTCATGGCGGAGGTAAAGCCATATCCAGGGCCATGGAAGAAGCCGGTATCGAACCCAGGTTTGTATCGGGCGTGCGATATACCGATGAGAATACGCTCAAAATCGCAGCCGATGTTCTCATCGACCAGATATCCAACAGCCTCGTAGAGACTATCAGGCTCAAAGGCGGCCAAGCTACCCCCTTGAACGGCAGGGGGTCCAGCTTCCTTACTGCCAGAAAGCTGGCCGGTGACGTCGATCTCGGGCGCGTCGGTGAAGTCACCGGCGTGGACAGGGATCTCTGCCAGCGTCTTTCCGTCGGTGGCGTCATACCGGTGGTGGCTCCTATCGCCAGGGGCGAAGACGGTGGACTGTACAACATCAATGCTGATTCGTGCGCCCTGGCGGTTGCCGTCAGGCTCCAGGCATCAAAGCTCGTTTTCATGAGCGATGTCCCCGGTATACTGATGCCGGGCAACGCCGCTGATGTCCTCAGCACCGTAACACCGGGAGATGTCGACAGGCTGAAGGCTGAAGGGATTATTACGGGCGGCATGATCCCCAAGGTTGAAGCGAGTATCGGAGCGGTCAGGTCGGGTGTACGCAAAGTCCACATAGTCGGTGAGCATCTCCCTCATGCACTCCTGCTTGAGATATTCACCGATAAGGGCGTGGGCACACAGATTGTTGAGGAGACAACATGACTTTCAATGATGTAAAAGCCCTGTTTGACAGCTTTGTCATGCCGAATTATTCCCGCTTGCCGATCGCCGTTGAAAGGGCCGAAGGTTCCATCCTGTACGGAGTCGATGGCAGAGAATACATAGACCTCTTCCCCGGCTGGGCGGTCAGCACTGTCGGATACTGCAACAAGAGCGTGGTGCGCGCCGTCAAGAAACAGGCTGCCAGGCTTCTTCATGTTCCCAACAATTTCTATATTCCGGAACAGGGCCAGTTGGCCAAGGCGATAGTTGACAGGGCCTTTCCGGGCAAGGTTTTCTTCTGCAATTCAGGTGCCGAAGCCGTGGAAAGCGCCCTCAAGCTTGCCAGACTCTATGGCGGCAACCGCCGCTACAAGGTTGTCTCCATGGACAATTCCTTTCACGGCAGAACGTTTGGCGCCCTTTCCGCCACCGGCCAGGAAAAGTACCAGCGTGAGTTCCGTCCTCTTGTGCCGGGCTTTTCCTACGTGCCTTTCAACGATTTGGGTGCCGTCAGCAACGCCGTAGACGATGAAACCGTCGCCGTACTCCTGGAACCTGTACAGGGCGAGGGTGGGGTCAATATCGCTGCCCCGGACTATATCGCCGGGCTCAGACGGCTCACCCGTGAACGGGATGTCCTTCTGATATTCGACGAAGTCCAGACTGGTTTTGCGCGAACCGGCGAATGGTTCGCCTTCAAACACTATGACGTTCAGCCCGATATCATGTGCATGGCCAAGGCGCTTGGCGGCGGCATGCCTATCGGTGCCATCCTGGCCTCTACGCGCATCGCCGACTTGCTGGTTCCAGGTACGCACGCCTCCACTTTCGGCGGTAATTCCATAGCCTGCGCCGCTGGCCTTGCCGTCATAAGGGCCATAGAAAGAGGCAAGCTGCTCAAGAGGGCCGGCATTCTGGGCGACAAACTTCGCAAAACGTTCACGGCCTGGCAGAAGAAATTCAACGGGATCCGCGATGTCCGGGGCCTGGGAGCCATGTGGGGTATCGAACTTGAAGTCCCCGGTAAGGCTGTTGTTGACGGATGCCTCGAACAAGGCGTCAATATCAATTGTACTCATCAGACCGTGCTCAGGATCCTGCCCGCACTTACCATTGAAGACGATATCCTCGACAGGGGATTGGCCGTGGTTGAAAAAGTACTCGGGAAGACTCTCTAGGCCGTCCGGGAGACGCAATGACTGAAATCCCGGCTGACATCAGGGAACGCCCTATTATCCTAGTTGAGGATGATCGCAGCTCGGCAGCCGTCTTGAGAAAAGTCTTGGAACGCTCCGGCTTTGAACGGATTGAAGTCACCGGTACCGCCGCAGAAGCCATGAAACACCTCGTCGGCACGGGCAGAACAGGAGAAAGCCGGGCGGCGCTTGTTATCCTCGATATCAGCCTTCCCGACCGGGACGGCCTCGAAGTGCTAAGGGATATCGTACGCCTCAATGTGCCGGTTATCGTCTATACCGACCGGGAAGACAAGCAGGTTGTGCGGGAGTGTTTTGAATCGGGTGCTGAAGAAGTATTTGTGAAACCGGGCGACCTTGAAGTCCTGATTATCAAGGTCAAGCAGGTCCTGGTCAAAGACAACATGCAGCGCACGCTTCTCAGAACCACCAGGCGTAACCAGAAGCTCTTCCTCAATATTCTTCAGGTAATGGCCAAGACTCTTGAAGCCAAGGATTCCTACACGCGCTTCCACTCGGAAAATGTCGCCAAGTATTCACGCCAGATTGCCAGAAGAATGGGCTTCAGCGAGAATGAAATCGAACTCATACAGATCGCCGGCATCCTCCATGACTTCGGCAAGATCGGTGTTGCGGAACGCATCCTGAACAAGCCGGGACGCCTCAGTGAAGAGGAATTGCAGGCTGTCCAGAAGCATCCCGCAATCGCAGGCGCGATCCTGGATCCCATCGAAGAACTCGGCGATGTCATCAACTGGATCAAGTATCACCATGAGAATTTTGATGGCTCCGGCTATCCGGACGGCCTCAAAGGCGATGAAATCCCGTTGGGCGCCAGGATCCTCCAGGTCGCCGATGCCTATGACGCCATTACCAGTCGCAGGCCTTATTCCACCGCCCGTTCGCAGGATGAGGCTATCAGCGAGATGATCAAGTGCTGCGATACCCAGTTTGACCGCAACGTCGTATCTGTCTTTGTGGAGATTCTCGAAGAAGAGCAGCGTAAGCGTGCCGAGAGAAAAGAAGCCCTTGCCAGGAGCAAGGGCCAGAGGCCTCAGTGAGGCTTGTGCTTTTCCTCGCCAGGGCCGGTGTTGCCAGCCGCAGAAAAGCCGGCTTGATCGTCAAGCAGGGCCTCGTTCTTGTTAACGGCGTTCCCGTCGCGAACCCTGCGCATGACGTTGATCCTGCCGGGGATCGCGTAGTGTGTGAAGGCAAGCCCGTAAGACCTCCGGACGGTTTCGTCTACTACCTCCTGCACAAGCCGAAAGGCGTTGTCTCCGGCCGCAACCCGCAGGGCGCACGCAGAACCGTCTTCGACCTGGTGCCGCCTGTTCCCAGGACCTTCTCCGCCGGCCGCCTGGATACCGATTCCTCAGGCCTTCTCCTGCTTACCAATGACGGCGATCTCGTCAACCGGCTGACGCACCCGCGTTACAAAGTCGAAAAAGTCTACCGTGTAATGGCCGAAGGCAAGCTTGACGACGAGACCTTGAACAAGCTGGCCGGAGGAATACACCTATCCGAAGGCAAGGTCTTCGGCAAATTCACCGTTGTGAAGAAAACCCGTTCCGGAGCCGTAATGGATGTCGTCCTTACTCAGGGTGTCAACAGGCAGGTGCGCCGCATGCTTGCACGCGTCGGGCTCAAAGTCAAGAACCTGATGCGCACAAGGTTCGGCCCATTCAGGCTGGGAAAAATTCCTGTCGGCGACTACGTCGTTATGGATTCGCGCAGAGTCAATAAAATGCTTGGCCCGTCTGCCGAGACTGCCGGCCCCGCTTCAGGGACAAAACGAACCCGGCCGCGCAAGCGGAGCCGGTGAATACCTATTTTAACCGGCCGCCCATCATGACGGCCGCCGCCGCCAGCTGTTTCTTCAGGGCGTCAAAGTCGTGTTGAGACAATTGCAGGTTTCCCAGGAACACCGGTATTTCAATCCGATGTACCTTGTTGTTGGTTTCGATCACCTCAAAGTATATCGTTGAAGCCATCTTGCCCAGAAATGACGGCATTGCCTTTTCTTTTATCTCCACCGACTTGAATACCGTCCAGTGTACACGTGTGGATGATATGAAAGCGTCCTTCCAAAAGCCTTTCGTGTCAAGCCGGATGCTGGCGCGGCCGTCAATGGCTTTTGCGCAGAGCCAAAGCCCCAGCAGGCCGAGCACCGCCCCCGCGATCTTGAAAATCGCACCGTTGAACAGGAAGACCAGTGCTCCTCCTCCGCCAAGCAACAGCAGGCCTGGTACCAGGGGCAGGCTCATCGCCGACCCGGCGAGCGCATATGATTTCTCCTTGATCGGCGGCGGCGCAGATATGTTGGCGTTCTTCTTCCACAGCTTCTGGTAATCCAGTTCGGCGTCATTCAGATGGACCGCGGGCCAGTTGAGCAACGCCTTTGCCTTCTTTACCTGCGCCTGCGGGCCGGACGCGGGAACGCGCCCGGTAGCGGAATGCCGCGATGTCGGCCTTGCTCCGTCGGCAATCTCTGGTTTCTTCATCAGCTTCTGCTGCAGCTCTTCACGGCATCCGATGCACAGGTTCTGGCCCTGGACCAGCATCAGGTCCTTTACCAGGAAAGGCTGTCCGCACACGTCGCATATGCCCGCCTGCCTGGAAGGCTGTCCTGTCCCGACGGCGGAAATATCTTGCGAATCCCGTCCCCCGGTCGAGCCGTGATGCTTTTGCGGCAGTATTGCACCTTGTCCAGTCAT
Source organism: Planctomycetota bacterium (assembly GCA_016930595.1). GTDB lineage: Bacteria > Planctomycetota > SZUA-567 > JAFGGJ01 > JAFGGJ01 > JAFGGJ01. The sequence continues at coordinate 17,393 of JAFGGJ010000016.1, read as the reverse complement.
GGGTAATGGGGGCAATACCGCGGCCGGTTTGTCAATATTGTGCATGCCGGTTCCCGGTTGCCGCGATGTCGGTTCTGTTTGTTTCTCGAATGTTTGTCCCGGCGCCGGTACCGGTCCTGTGGATAGCGATGCAGCAGAATTCTCTTCCGATTGCATGCCAGGAGGCGTTCTTCTGGGAGCTGTGTTTTGCCGGGAAGGCCCGTCGAAAGGTGTGTCCGGCACCGTGGAAGTCTTGCCCGTTTCAGCCCCGACCTTGTCGGTACCCGACAGCCTCATCCCGCATACGTCGCACTTGTCGTCGGTGTCGGGCTGGATAGTACCGCACTTGGGACAACGCATTCTTTCCCCTTTCGGGCTGTCCCCCTGCAACTTGCCGGCGGGTCCTGTTTTCAGGGTACCACAGAGCTGAACTTCAGTCAATCGCCGCAGGGCGTAATCGAGGCAGAAATACTGTCCGTCGTCATTGCCACAATCACGTTGTTGCCGGCCTTCCTTACCTGGGTCCCGTTCGGTATCAGGGCCGGGCCGGTCTTGGAATACACGGTCTTCCTGTTTATGATGAGAGTGTCGGCCTTGTCGGAATTGACTACGAGTTCCAGCGGCAGCTTCCGCGGCAGCGTGTATGTGATCGAAACAACGCCGTTTCTGTTTCGCTTCAACGAATATCGTGTTTTCCCTATGGGTAGGTTGAACGTCATCGAAAACGGAAGCACAGCCGTGTCCGCCAGCGGTTTCAGCAGGACGCTCTTGAATCCGGCTTCCGCTGGGCTTGTGCCGGCGACGTGCCGTACGAGTGTCGCCACGATTCCTGTCCCCCACCCGTGGCATCTGCTCGGGAATCCTCCGGGCAGCGCGTAAGGACTCTGCGATGACGGCGATTCCGGATCGAACATCTCCCAGTAGCACGTTGCCCCACGCCTTGTCATCTCTCCCCAGTACCTGTCCATGTAGTTCATTCCTTCGGCGGCGTGGCCGGTTTTCAGCAGGGCTTCCAGGTAGTGCCATGCGAAATAAGGCGTTCCGATCGGCTTGGAATCCTTTTTCAGCAGCCGTCCGATGAGTTTCACCGCGTCCTTGCCATCCACAAGGCCGGACGTCACCGCAAGCGCGTTTACCTGCTGTGAATGGCTGTTTCTTCCAGCCGCTCCGGCGGCGTCCATGAACAGGCCTTCCTCCCGGTCGAACAGATTGTCGTATATTGCCAGGCGCATGCTTTCGGCATGGTTCAGCCATCGTGACGCTGTGCCTTCTTCTCCCAGCGCACGCGCCACGCGGCTGGCCGACAGGAATCCTTCGTATGCAAACAGGTTCAGTATTCCCGAATAGCCTTCCCTCGGCAGGTACGGCGCCCAGTCCAGAAAACACCACCACTCCGCCCGCTCGGCCCGCGGTATCAGGCTCCTTCCATCCAGTTCCCTTTCCATCCAGGCCACCGCCTTGGACAGGGGCACGCGCCATTGTGCCACGGCTTCAATGTCATCTGTGTGCATCAGGTAGTCGTGAACTATTGTCGGCCATTGCACGTGGTAGTCCGGCAGGAAGGCGTCCCCCGACAGCGGGCCCACCGCGGGGATCGCCCCGTCTCTCCGCTGCATCATGCTGAACAGGTTTATGGAATGGCGAGCAAGGCTGCTTTCGCCGAAACCGTTGTATGCCGCCAGCGCTTCTATGCGCACGTCTCCCAGCCACAGCGCCTGCTCCCGTCCCGGGCAGTCTATGAAATAGTCCCTGCTGGAAGCCCGCAGCGTGTTTCCGGCCGTCGATACCATGTCCCGGAGCGCCTTGTTTTCCCGTACGGCGGGTGCCTTGCCAAGGTCGAAAAATTCCTCTTCCGCCTCCAATACGTCGACCTTTACCGGCGTCGGGGATCCGGTTATCGCGATCCCCGCGTACCGAAAAGCCCTGCTCCCGTAACTCGTCCATGTCACCCTTCCGCGCCCTATCTTTATCGCGTCCATGCTTGTCAGGGCCAGGCTTTCTCCGTACATCACCGTCACCATTCCGCCGGACTTCGTTGCTGTCAGTCCCAGCCGGATCCTCCCGGACATGATCCTTCCGAAATCGTACACCGCCGTGGGACGGCTCGATGCCTTTGAAGAATCGAAAACGGCGCTCCCTTTCTTCTTTTTGTTTCCGGTGAGATTGTTTGTTCCTTTTATCAATCCGCCCCCGGGCAGGTAATAGGCGCACTTTACCGGCGGGATGTTTTCATAGGAAAGCTGTGCCAGCGGCCGCGGCGCTATTTCCCCGAATGCCGTCGTTTCGGCGGCCGGCAGAAGCTGCGCCTGTTCCCACCGTGAATCGTCGTAGCCCGGCATGTTCCAGCCCGTGGGCTCCTTCTCCGGGTCGAATACCTCGTAGTAGCCCACGTCCCACCCGTTTATCCGGGGCGCCTTGTGGTTCCTGGACTCGGGTACAAACGTCTTCCACGACGAATCCGTGCTCACTTCCGCTAGCGTGTTGTCGGCGAATTCCACACTCATCCGGGCTATCAGTCCCCCCGGACCTTTGAATATCCTGTTTCTCGGCCCGGGGCCGTGGTTATACGCGGCGACTCCGATGACGTTGTTGCCGGCGCCCAGGAACTGTCCAACGTCCACCGTATCGTAAAAACGGGTACTGTCCGTGCCCACCGCCGGCCCCCGGCATATCGTGTGCCCGTTTATGAAGAGAATATACCTGTCGTTTGCAAACAGCTTGATTTCTGCACGCTCCGGCGCCGCCTTCAGCGTGAATCCCTTCCGCAGGTACACGTACCCGTTTTTCTTCGGCGCGCTCCCGCTCCAGATCCACAGCGCTCTGAAAGGAACAGCGGGCCGGAAAGCATCCAGTATTGCCATGGTTCGCCCCGTTTCTCTTTCGACGGCCTCTTCCCACAGTATACAGAAGCCCCGGTGTTCGGCAAAGCCTTGTTTCAGCGCTGTGTTTGCTGTATATTAGGCGCGTTCTCCCCGGTGATATGGAGTTTGCACTTGCTTCCCGATGCCCTGGCCCACCTGCTGAATCCCGAACAACTGCAGGCTGTTACCGCTCCGCGCGGCCCGCTGCTGGTTGTCGCTGGTGCAGGCACGGGCAAGACCAGAGTCGTCACTTGCAGAGTGGCGCATCTCATCCGGCAGGGGATTCCTCCTTACCGGATCCTGGCGGTTACTTTCACTAACAAGGCTGCCAGGGAAATGAAGGCCCGCATAGAAGCCGGGGTTTCCGGACAGAGCGTTTGGGCCGGCACGTTTCATTCCTTTGCCGCACGTGTCCTCCGCCGTGAAGCGGAACTCGTCGGGTTTACCCCGGATTTCTCCATTTATGATGAAGACGACGCCAAGTCTACCGTCAAGGCCGTTGCCGACGGTATCATGCTTACAGACGCTGTCGAAGACCTGGAAATCGACGACGTCCGCCGGGAGATCAGCGGTTTCAAGAATGCCTGCGTCGCACCCGAGGAAGTCGCTTCTGCCGATCGCAGAACCCGCTTCATCGCCGACGCCTACCGCCTGTACCAGGCCGCCCTCCGCGAACGTAACGCCATGGATTTCGACGACCTCCTCCTCAACCTGCACAACCTGCTTACCGGCAATGCCGACGTCCGCGGCCGCTATGCCTCGAGGTTTGATGCCGTCCTCGTCGATGAATACCAGGATACCAACGCTGTTCAGGCGAGGATCGTCGACATCCTTTCTGAAAAGCACGGGAACCTTACCGTCACCGGCGACCCGGATCAGTCCATTTATTCGTGGCGGGGCGCCAGGCTCGAGAACATCCTGCAATTCCAGGCGCGCTATCCCGAGGCCGTCGTCGTCAGACTCGAACGCAATTACAGGTCCACCCCCGATATCATCAGGGCGGCCGACACCCTGATCCGGAATAACGCCGAAAGACTTGAACGCGGCCTCAGGAGCCAGGCGGACTCGGGAACTCCCGTCGCCGTCGCCATGGTGGACGACGAATTTGCGGAAGCGCGCTGGATTCTCGAACTTGTCGAAAGCCGCATCCGCTCCTCTGCCAACGACTATAGTGATTTTGCCGTCCTTTACCGCACCAATTTCCAGAGCCGCGCCCTTGAGACGGTTGCCCTTGAATACGGTATTCCATACGTTGTTTTCGGCGGCCAGGCTTTTTTTGAACGGCAGGAAGTCAGGGACGTTATCGCTTATCTTCGCCTGGTTCTGAATCCCAGCGACGCCGCGGCCTTCAGGCGCGCTCTCGTGCGGCCCAGCAGGGGAGTCGGCGAAAAGACCGTGGACAGGATCGTTGCGTATGCTTCCGCCCACGCGGTGGACCTTTTCGCTGCCGTGGATGCCCTTGCGCAGGCCGGTGCCTTCGGCGCGAGGCAGACCTCCGGCCTGAATGCTTTCATTTCTCTCAGGCGCACTCTCTTGAGTCTGCCGCCTTCTCCCGTTGCTCCCTTCGTCAGAGCCGTTGTTTCCGGAGCCGGTTTCTCCGAATACTGGAAAGAACATAAACAGGCCGACAGGATCGAAAACGTCGAGGAACTCGTTAACGCCGCCGCCCAGTTCGATGACGACAATCCCGACGGCTCGCTCCGCAGCTTTCTCGACATGGTCTCTCTCGTTACCGACCAGGACAGGGCCACGGATTCCCAGACTTCAGGCAGAGTCATGTTCATGACTCTGCATGCCGCAAAAGGCCTGGAATTTCCCGTTGTTTTCCTGGCGGGTCTTGCCGAAGGTCTTTTCCCTCACTCCAGAAGTATCGGTGAAGATTCCCGCGGCGGCGCGCTCGAGGAAGAGCGACGCCTTTGTTATGTCGGTATGACCAGGGCCATGCGGGAACTTTATCTCATGTCCCCGGCCATGCGCCGTATCGGCGGAGGCATGGTCCGGGTCCAGCCCAGCCGCTTCCTGTCGGAACTCCCGGAAGATGAAATCGACTGGGAAGACGTTCGTTCCACGGCTTCTTCGGCTTTCTGGAGTGGCGCTTCCGCCTCGCGGCGGTCGGCCGATTTCTGGTCTTCCGGGGCCCCCTCATACGCAAAACCGTCGCGCTCCCGCCGGACGCCGGATGCTTCCGCTGCCTCCGCCGACGCTGTCGAGCGCGTCTATGACGAGGAGTACTCCGCCGAAGTCGGTTTCAGCACCGGCGACAGGGTCTACCACAAGGTTTTCGGCGCCGGCACGGTGGAACAGTCCGGTTCGCAGTACGTGGTCGTCAAGTTCTCCTCCGCCGGCAGAAAACGCCTTGCTCTTTCCTTCGCAAAACTCCGGAAGATCGGCCAGTCATGACCGGACCATCACAATCCCGCAGGCGTGTCGGCATCCTGGGCGGTACCTTCGATCCCGTCCATAACGGGCATCTGCACGTCGCCCAGCAGGTCCGTGAAAAACTCGCTCTCGACAAGGTCCTTCTCATCCCCACCGGTACCCCCCCGCATAAGGCCGGCCGGCGTCTCCAGGATGCACGCCACAGGTACGCCATGGCTATCATCGCCTGCCATAACCTCAGGGGGCTGGAAGTCTCCGACGTCGAAGTCCGTCGTGACGGTGTCTCCTATACCATCGATACCGTCAACTTGCTGGCCGAGCGCATGCCCGGCACGGACCTCTTCCTGATACTCGGCGCCGACGCCGCCGCTGAAATCCACACCTGGCGCAACGCCGAACGGCTTATCATGGCAGTAAACCCCGTTGTCGTCTTCAGGCCGGGCTTCCCTGTCGATTCTTCTATTACCGCGCTGGAAGGCCGCATCGCTCCCGATGCTGTCGACAGGCTTCTCGGCGGCTGCCTGGAAATTGAACCCGTGGATATCTCCAGCACCCAGGTGCGCGACAGGCTCGCCGCCGGTGAACCTGTCAACGGCCTCGTGCGCCACAAAGTCGAAGAATACATTCGCTCAAACGGCCTCTACGGTGTCTTGCCCGACTGATCCCGGCCTCCAGGTTACTTTCTTCTGTCGTGCAGCTTGCTTTCCCGCAGATAATGTGCTATCCTTAACATCGGTGAAAGGAATCACCAGGAGAGGGCCACGGATGCACTTCGCACGGACGCGCAGCCCGTTCCGTTCCATCTTCAGCGTTTCCTCTTTGTCGCTTCTGTTGTCCTGTCTCCCGCCGCCCCATGCCTTATTTTGGAGGCACTGCCATGCGTATTGACGGTTTCCCAATGCCTCAGAGTCGTGTTCTTCGTAACATCGCGGAAAATTGCAGGCAGATGGCCGGCAGGCGCTTTGTCGAACGGATGTATGAGTTCCGCGCTGAACGGGCCGCCGCCTTGCAGAAAGCCAGGCGCTCGGGAGTCGTCATCAGCGAAAGCCCTGCCGGCACCGGCGCCCTTCTCGACGTTACCGGTTGATTGGGGGACGACATGTCTTCTGTTATTCCGATCCGTAGCATGAATGCCCTTGTCGCTGCTTCTGCGCCTCTCCGTGTCCCGCGTTCCGGCCGACACGCGTCCCAGGCGTCACGTGTTCAGGGGGATCCTCCCTTTGAAGCGTCTCCCCTGGCGGAAGCCGCCGCACGGTTCCACGTCGCGGATCCGGTTCCCGGCGATACGTCCAAGCGCAGCGTGCTGGAAGAAAATCTCCGCGCCGCCTCCGCACCCGCCCCTTCTGAACTGGCCAACGCGTACGGCGGTGCCGCCGCATCCGGCGAAATACCCCCCTTTCTTAACCTGCTTGGCAGTCGCCTGCTCGTCGGTTGAGTTGTTTGGAATATTGCCGGTGAGGAGTCTCGGACATGCAGATCGTTTCGCTTGCAACGGTTGAAACACCTGCACGGAAAGACCCTTCGCTGCAGCGTAGCGTCGCGCGCTCTCTCCCGGGTGAATCGGTCCCTTCCAGGAACTACATGCCGCCTCTCTGGCGTCGCAGCGATCTCCTCGCTCTCGAACGGGCCCGCCTTGCCTTTCACCGCATCGCCGGGAAAAAGCAGGGCTCACGGCCCCTTGTCCAGTTCGTCCGCGTCTCCGGTCCCGCAGGCGGTCCTCTCGACAATGCCCCTCATGACAGCATCACCGCCAGGGCCGAATCCATCGTCGCTTCCGGAGACTCGGGCATCGGTACCGGCAAGGCCCGCCTTGACAGGATCGTCGAATGGGCCGCATTTACTGGTCTCAGGAACCTCCTTCTCGGTGCCGCGTGGTCCGGTGTCTACAGGATATCCGAGCCCTTTGTCTTCACTTCCGGCGCAGGTCTTGCTTCCCTGCTGGGAGCCCGCTCCGCCATTGACGGCCTCAAATCGCTCGATCCCGAAACTGTTCCGCAGACCCTGTTTTCAACCATCGGTATCTGGTCCCGTTCGGATGGTGCTCCGGGGGCGCTCTGGGCCGATGTCAAAACCGCGCTCGAATCCCTTGCCGTTTCTTCGGCCCGGCTTTCGTCCGCCGCGTTCTTTTCGAACAGTGCCGTGTCTTCCAGCGGTCCCGATGTTCTCCGCGTTCTTTCTACCGCCGCAGCTCTATCCGACGGCGCCGGCCTTGACGTGCAGGTCCTCAGGACGGCCTCAGGCATGGTTATGGCCTCCGAAGTCCTTCCGTCTTCCGCACTGGGCCTGCAGGGTCGCATCAGGGTAGGGGATGCCGATCTTTTCGTCAGCCCTTCGGATAATGCCGCCGCTGTCGCCGCCGGCATCAACTCGCTCGGAGAGGAAGTCTCCGCACGCCTGGCCGGCGGCTGCCTCGAACTCTCCTCCTCCTTCGGTGTCCCTTCCCTCGGCGATCCTGACGGTGTCCTGGCCGCCATGGGCTTCTTCGACGCGGACGGCCTCCCTGCGCATGTCCTCAAGATGGCCGAATCTGCCGAAATCCTCGTTGGTGGTGAGCTCCTGCGTTCCTGGAACGGCCGCTTCACGCTGGGTTCCGGCCTCGCCGTTCAGGCTTGTGCTCCCGGGGTCGCCGTTCTTACCGCCGTTTCCCGCAGCGATGAAATACTCGCTGCCGTCCGCTCCTTCGTCGATGACTATAACGGCGCCGTTGCCGTCCTGAACAGGGCCGTCGCCCGCAGCGAAGGCGCACTCCCGGGCGGCACCGTTCTCCAGGGCATTGAATCCGCCGCCGTCAGTTCCCTTCTTGGTCCCGTTTTAGGCCCCCCGGATGCCCTTGATGAAGCCTCCGAAGTCGGCATAGACGTCGCCCCGGGAGCCGCCCGCTCCTTCAGTTCGATCGCCCTTCTCGTGGCCGCAGCGCGTCCGGGCTCTTCCGCGCTTCTGTCGTCTTCGACCGTGTCGGTCAGAAAAGTCCTATCGTCCATGGGCGTCTCCCTGGAAGACGACTACACCGCTGCTTTTGACGGCGGCCGCTTCCTCGATGCCTTCCGGGCCGATCCGGCCGGTGTCGGCATGGTTTTCGCCGGCCCTGACGGACAGGACGGTGTCGCCGCCCGTATTGCACGCATTGCTTCCTGTGCCGTCCGCTCAGACACCGGCCTCCTTGACATTGCCGAAGAAACCGCGGGCGCCATCTTTGCCCGCCGGCCATGGCTGGCCTATGCCGATGCCATGCGGAAGAATGTCTCCTCGCTCCTCTCCCTTCTTGTCTGATTCCTTCCCCGTAGCACGTTGACATCCCGGCGCCTTGGCATTACCATTAGACCCTCACCACGTGCTTCCCGAGAGGATATTGGCATGGCGAAAGGCTGGGGCCTTGAAACCGATTTCACCCGCCGTCTCTACCGCATTGGCAGGGCCATCAGTGAAATTCGCTCCCTCATTTATTCCGACCCCGTACCGGTTGATGTCCTTTTCCGCGCCGCTCGCAAGGGCGAAGCGCCCGCCGACGTCGATATCTCCAGCTTCGGCGGAAAACCCGTCAAGCCGGGCTTCAACTGGGGCCAGGCCTGGGACAGGGCCTTCTTCCTGGTCGACGCCGTCATCCCGGATGATTTCGCCGGCAGGGAAGTCGCTCTCCGCTTCGACGTCGGCTGCGAAGCCGTTGCTTGTGTTCAGGGCGTCCCCATCCAGGGTCTCGACGCAAACCGTGACGACCTTTTCCTCGCCCCCATGGCGAACCCTGGAGATACACACCAGGTTCTTGTCGAAGCCGTCAGCGTGGACGCCTTCGGCAAGTTCAATGGCATTGAGTTAAAACGCGCCGAGCTCGCCCTCTTTCATCCCGAAATCATGTCTTTCTATTACGACCTTCAGGTCGTCCACTCGCTTGCCAAGGCCGTGGGCGAAGACAATCCCTGGGCTTTGCGCCTCCTGTATGTCGGCAACAAGGCCGTCGATGTCTGGCGCACGCTCGTCTTCAGCAGGGATAACCGTTCCCGCGCCCGTGAAGCCAGAAAACAGCTCGCTCCCCTCTATGAACAGCGCAGTTCCGCGGCGCTCCCGTGGCTCATGCTGGCCGGCCACGCGCATATAGACGTCGCGTGGCTCTGGCCGCTCGAAGAAACCGTCCGCAAATGCTCCCGGACCTTCTCCACCGCTCTTCGCTATCTCGGCGAGTATTCCGGCTATTCCTTTACCCAGTCCCAGGCCGTTCTCTATAAAATGACACGCGACAACTACCCCGAGCTTTACGAAGGCATCAAGGAACAGGTCGCCGCCAGAAAGTGGGAGATCGTCGGCGGCATGTGGGTCGAAAGCGACTGCAACGTCACCGGGGCTGAATCTCTCGTTCGCCAGTTCCTTTACGGCAAACGTTTCTTCCAGCGTGAATTCGGCGTTGACGTCGACACCTGCTGGCTCCCCGATACCTTCGGCTTCCCCGCCAGCCTCCCCCAGATCCTCCTCCGTTCCGGAATCAGGTATTTCGCCACCGCCAAGATCCGCTGGAACCAGTATACGGATTTCCCCTATACCACTTTCCTCTGGCAGGGCATCGATGGCAGCCGCGTCCTTTCTCACCTCCTGTGGGGCGGCAATTACAACGGCCGCGTCTTCCCCGACGAAATACTCGACGCCATGAACAATTTCCGCCAGGCCGACCGCTCTCCCACCTTCCTCATCAGCTACGGCTACGGCGACGGCGGCGGCGGCCCCACTCGCGGCATGATCGAACGCTCACGCCGCGTCAAAGATCTCTTTGGCCTTCCCCAGGCCAAGACAGGCTTCATCAGGGACTTCTTCCACGAAGTCGATTCCAACTCCGAAAATCTCCCCGTTTATCGTGGCGAACTGTACCTTGAAATCCACCGCGGTACCCTCACCACTCAAGCCGCCACCAAGCGTAATAACCGCATGGCCGAACTCGCCATGCGACGCGTCGAAACCCTCTTTGGCATTCTCGCCATGTTGGGTGACCCTCCCTCGCAGGAAACCCTCGATCACATCCGCTCCCTCTGGGAAACCGTCCTCACTCTCCAGTTTCATGACGTCCTCCCGGGCTCCAGCATAAGGTGGGTCTACGAAGACGCTGATCGCATCTACGCCGACTTCTTCAAGCAGGTCTCCAGGCTTGAACACGATGCTTCCTCCGCTATCGCATCGCTCGTTGACCGTGGCCGGGACGGCCGCTCCTTCCTTGTCGTCAACTACCTGGGCTGGGCCAGGGGAGGCGTCGCCCGCATCCCTCTGCCCGATGATTCCGCCGATTACGTCGCCTTCGCCGGCGACGAGCAGCTTGTTACCCAGACCGTCGACGACGACGGCGCCAGGTGCCTTCTCGTGGAACTCGATGACGTCCCTCCCGTCGGTTTCCTCGTTGTTACCCTCCGCAAGGGTACGCCGGCGAAAGTCCCCGATGGCGTGAGCGGTACGCGGTCTTCGCTGGCGAACGAGATATTCAAAGTCTCCTTCAACAAGGCCGGCAGGATAACCTCCATACTCGACCGCAGGTTTGGCAGGGAGGTTCTCGACGGCGACGCCAACCTTCTGCAGCTTTTTGTCGACGACCCTGTTCGCTGGGAAGCCTGGGATTTTGACGAGGATTTCGAGCGCGCCGGCGTCACGCTTTCCGCTGATTCCATTGAAGTTCTTGAAAACGGCCCCATCCGCTCCACGCTCAGGACCGTTTATTCGTTCGGAGACTCGCGCATTACCCAGGATGTCCGCCTCTTCTCGCACCTTCCCTGGATCCAGTTCGATACCTCCGTCGACTGGCGTGAGCGCAGGCGGCTTCTCAAGGTCGCCTTTCCGGTCGCCGCTTCGCCCCAGGAAGCCGCCTACGAAATCCAGTTCGGCGCAATCTCCCGCTCCACCACGCGCAACACCCTTGCCGAACAGGCCCAGTTCGAAGTCGCCGCACAGCGCTGGGCCGATCTCTCCATGCCCGATTACGGCGTCAGTCTCCTCAATGACTGCAAGTACGGCTACGACGTCAAGGATAACGTCCTCCGACTCTCTCTTCTTCGGGGCACCACCACGCCCGACCCTGACGCCGACCTCGGCGATCACGCCTTCTCCTACGCTCTCTATCCGCATCGCGGTGACTGGCGCAAGGCCCGCACCGTGCGCGCAGGTGTCGAATTCAACGTCCCCCTGGCCGTCTACCGCGTTCACGCCGGCAAGGGCAGTATCCCTTCGCAGGCTTCGTTCGCCTCTCTCGAAGACGACGGCGTAATCCTGGAAAGCATCAAGCCCGCGGAAGACGGCAACGGCGTCATCTTCAGGCTCTACGAAGCGCACGGCGTCCACTCCAAGGCCACCCTCTCTTTCGAATGCGGCATCGCCGCCGTGTTCAAATGCAACCTCCTTGAACAGAACGAATCCGAATTGCCTTTCAGCGAAACCGTCGTCGACTTTTCCCTCGCACCTTTCGAAATTATGACCGTCAGGCTCGTGCCCGCGTGAGGTTCTCATGAACGTCTACCTCGTGGGTCCCAGGGGCTCCGGCAAGACTACCGTCGGCAGGGCCCTCGCCGGCCTCCTCTGCTGGCCTTTCATTGACCAGGACGACCTCGTCGCCGCAGACGCCGGCATGTCCATCGCGGATATCTTCGCCTCCTCCGGCGAACCAGGATTCCGCCGCCTGGAATCCGCCGTCCTGGCGCGCCTCGCAGATCTTTCCGGCCGTGTCGTGGCTACCGGCGGCGGGGTCGTACTTTCCCCGCAAAACCGCTCCCTCATGAAGCGCTCCGGCTTTGTCGTCCACCTCGACGCTCCGCCTACCCTCCTGGCCGAACGCGTCGCTCACGACCCGTCGTCCGCACGCTCAAGGCCCCCTCTTTCAGGCGCTCCCGGCCTCCTTGCCGAAATGCAGTCCGTCTGCGCCGAACGCTCCCCCCTCTATGAAGACGCACGCCACCTCGTTCTTTCCGCCGGTTCCCCTCCGGGCGACATCGCCGCCGCCGTAGCCGCCGCTCTTCGGGAACGCGGTCTTCTCTGATTCTCCTCACCCCGCCGGATCGACGCCCTTCTGCGGGACGTCCTCCCGCTCACTCGTCCCCTCCATGACCCTTGTACAGCCTCGTCTCGAACATCCTCATGTATTCCGTCCAATTGCCGGGGTTCTGGTCTCTTTCGAGTGCCAAGTCCGCCGCCTGCAGCTTGGCGTCTATGTTGTCTATGTAGTGCAGCGCCACCGCTTCCGCCGTTACCGGCCGCACCGGGCTCCCGAATTCCGGCTGCCCGTGGTGCGCCAGGATCATGTGCAGTATCCGGTCCAGCTTCTCAGGCGGAAAATCCCCCAACTCGGCCGCCTTTTCCTTCACCATCTCCGCTCCCATGTGGATGTGCCCCAGCAGTCGGCCGCGGTCCGTGTAGTCGTACGGTGCCTCCCCCGTAAGCTCCAGCGTCTTCCCAACGTCGTGGAAGAACACTCCTGCCAGCAGGTAGTCACCGTCGACCCTCCCCGTCCCCGCCGCTATGTCAGCCGCCATCCGGGCCATTGATATCGTGTGCTCCAGCAGCCCGTGCTTGTATGCATGGTGGTACTGCGTCGCCGCAGGCCACGTGCTGAAACGTTCCCATGCCTCCCGGTCCCTGAACACCGCTTCCACCAGCCGCCTTATGTCCCCGTCCTTTATCTTCCCCGTCAGTCTTTTGAACTCCGCCTTGAGATCGTCCTGCGGCACGGGGCTGCTTTCCTCGAAAGCCTCCGTGTCCAGCAGCAGCTTGTCCGTTGGCGCGGCGCTTTTCACTATTACCTGCTTCCGCCCTTTGTAGTCTTCCACGCGGCCGGTGATCTCCAGCAGCGCCGTGTTCTTCCATTTTGATGCGCCTTCGGCCGTCGCGTCCCACACTTTTGCCGCTATTGTTCCCGTCTTGTCCGACAGCACAGCGTCTATGTACTGCTTTCCGTTCCGCGTCGTCTTCAGCGACGCTTCCTTTACCTTGAACAGCCCTTCCACCGCGTCCCCGTCCGCAAGATCCTTTATCCACTGTCCCTTCATTTTATTTCCCTTCCTCCAGCCGCTGTGCCAGCAGTTGCGGCAGGCCCGCCTGCCTTATCTTCTGCTGGGTCCGCCTTATGTCGTACGGAACCCTTATGAACTGGATTCCCCTCTCATCCAACAACACGTAGCACGCCCTCGCGTCACGGTCCCTCGGTTGCCCCACCGATCCCACGTTCACTATCAGACGCTGGTCTATCGGGTACAGCGTTCCTTCCTCCGGTACTATTCTTTCCTTGTACGTGAACATCATCGGTACGTGCGAATGCCCTATGAAAAACGCCCTTATGTCCGGCAGCCCGTCCAGCACCGTCTGCGCCACTTCCAGCTTGTGCACGTACTTGTCCGACCCGGGTTGTATCGGGTGGTCGTGGCAGAACACCCAGTCCCCTTCCTTCCGTATCGGCTTCATCTGCAGCAGGAACCTCCACCACTCCAGCCTTTTCCTGTACACCCAGGGCCTCAGCCATTTGAGTCTCACGTACGACGGATGTATCTGTTTTCGTGTCCACTCAACTGCTTCCTTTGCCACCGGGTTGAACTTCTTCGGCGGTCCCGTCAGCACCGCACGGTCATGGTTCCCCATCAGGCAAAACTCGAACTTCTGCAGGAATTCCAGCACCTCCACCGGGTTCGGCCCGTACCCTATTATGTCCCCCAGAAAAAATATCCGCGTTATCTTCCGCCCCGACATGTCTCTTATCACCGCTGTCAGAGCTTCGAGGTTGGCGTGTACGTCGCTGAGTATCGCTATCATCGGTGAATTGCCGCCTTTCCCTCTCATTATCGACCGTCCCTCGCCTTAGTCAAGCCGGAGACTCCCCCCTTCCTCCCGGCCCCCGCTCATCCGTGCTCTTCAGCCCGCGCGCTTTGCACCCCGCCACTCCCGTGTAGAATGATATCGTGCCCTTTCCTTTGTAAGGAGGTTCCCCATGCAGAATGCCTTTCTCGGACACCCCGACCAGGAACTGCTCCTCCGTTCGCTTTCTCTCGAAGACGGCCCGGGGCGTGGTATGCGCGTCGTTCACATCCTCAACGGTTCCGGCTTCTTCCTCGAAATCCTCCCCGACAGGGGCCTCGACATAGCCGCCGCCTCTTGGCACGGCAGGTCCCTTGCCTGGTTCTCAGCCGCCGGCCTCAGGCATCCCGACAGCTATGAGCCCGCCGGCGCCGGATGGGTCAGAGGCTTTGCCGGCGGCCTTCTCGTTACCTGCGGCCTCGACCAGGTCGGCGCTTCCTGCGAAGACTCCGGTTCTTCCTACGGCGTCCACGGCCGCTTCAGTTTCACACCGGCGGCGGAAGTCTACTCGGTCAGGAAGTCCACTCCCCACGGCCCCGTCGCCGAAATCGGCGGCGTCGTCCGCCAGGGCGCCCTCTTCGCGGAAAACCTCACCCTTTCCAGGCGTATCACCGTCCCTGCCTCCGTTCCAGCCATAGAAATCCATGATACCGTCACCAACGACGGTTCCGCCTCGCAGCCGTTCATGCTCCTCTACCACATGAACTTCGGGTACCCTCTCGTCCAGCCCGGCACGCAGATAGTACTCCCCGAAGGTTCCTCCACCTCGCCGCGCGATCCGGCAGCCGCCGACGGCGTTGAAAACGCTCTCTTCGCAGACGCTCCGCGCCCCGGTTACTCCGAAAAAGTCTATTACCATCGGCTCCCTCCGGCGGATGTTTCCACCGTCTCCATCCTTTCCCCTGACGGATGGAGCGCTCGGCTCAGCTATTCCAGCGGCGTCCTTTCCGAACTCGTCCAGTGGAAGATGATGGGCCCGGGCGAATATGTCATGGGCCTCGAGCCAGCCAACTGCCGCGTTTCAGGCCGCTCCGGCGAACGTGACGCCGGCAGGCTCCGCTTCCTCGAACCGGGCGAAACCGTCTCCACTTCCCTCTCGCTCGAACTCTTTGAATGACCCTCCGCCATGGGCGGCGGCTGGCGGCGAGGCTTCGGGCGATGATCACTCCTTCTCTCATCCAGGCCCTTTATTCCGCACATGGCCGGGATGCCGTCTCCTTCGAACGTATCCCCACCGGTAAGTTTAACGAAAGCTGGCTCGTCTCCCTTTCCACCGGCATCCGCACCGTCATCCGCATCGCCCCTCCCGACGACGCGGGCTTCCTCTTCTACGAACGCCGCATGATGATTCAGGAACCCGCCGTCCACGACGTCGTCCACCGTAACACGTCCATCCCCGTCGCCGATATCCTCGTGTGCGACCACGCCAGGTCGCTCGTCAATCGAGACTTCATCATCATGTCCTTCCTTCCGGGCACGCCCCTTTCCGACGCGCTCCTCTCTCCAGCCGCCGTCTCCCGCGCCCTCCACGAAACCGGCTCGCATCTTGCCTCCCTCCACCGCAACTGCCGCGCCGGCGCCTATGGTTACCTCGGTGAGCACCGCCCCATGCCCCCGTGCGGCTCCTGGGCCGATGCCTTCCGCACCATGTGGTCCCTGCTCGTTGAAGATATCCGCTCCTGTGGGTTCTTCGACGCCTCCGAAGCCCGCACCGCCGTCTCGGCTCTCGACGCACGCCTCCGCCTCTTCGACAGGGACGTTCCCTCTTCCCTCCTTCACATGGATATCTGGGGCCAGAACATACTCGTTGACCCGCAGGGACACGTTACCGGCATCGTCGACTGGGACAGGGCTCTCTGGGGCGATGTCGAAATCGAATTCGCCGTTCTCGATTACTGCGGCGTTTCGACCGATTCCTTCTGGAAGGGCTACGGGGCTGAACGCGATCTTTCGGATGCCGCCCGGGTGCGCGGCGTCTTCTACTACCTCTACGAACTCCAGAAATACATCGTCATTCGCGCCCTCAGGACCCGCTCCCCGGCTCAGGCTCTCGCCTGCAAACACCGGGCTCTTGCGCTGATGTCGCGCCTCCCGGCCTAGGGCCGTGCCTTCCGCTCTTCGGCGTATTCCTTCAGTTTTTTTTCGAGGTCCGCGTCTTCGTACCACAGCACGATCATGGCCGCCCCCGGCGGGCCGCCTACGTAGCTTCTCAGCTCCTTTACCGCTTCCGTCACGTCGTCTATCAGCGACGTTCCGCCGGTGTCGCCGTAGCCGGGTATCACCGTCCGTATCGGCAGTTTTCTCAATTCATCCAGGCTTTTCAGCCACCCTTCCGGATCGGCGTACTTCAGTATCGGCGCTGTCCCTGACGTCACGATGTCGCCGCCGTACAGCAGTCCCTTTTCCGGTACGTACACCACGCAGTTGCCGGGACATACCGACGTTCTTTTCTCCATTATGATGACGCACATATCCGGCGTTCTGAGGGTCAGCCTGCCATCGAAGTTCATTGTCGGGAGCACCGGTCTTATCTCGTCCGCCCACGCCGGCAGCTTTCCGCCGGACAGCATTTTCTGCAGGAATCCCGCCCCGTGTTCAGCCATGAACCGGTGCGTTCGTTCCGAAGCTATGATTTCCGCACGGGGGTACCTGTAGTTGGTAAGCCACCTGTACGGCAGCCCGCTCGTGTTTATCACGTACGCCACATCCTTCCAGCCGGTGGCGTCCAGCGCCTTTCTGTTCATGTCGTCGGTCAGGTACGGGTCCAGGCGGGCGTCTATGACCACCGGCCCATAGGCGGTGTTCAGCACGAGCTGGTTCGATACCCCTCTGTTGCCCCGTATTGCGTACGTCGTGGCATCCAGCGGCCTGAATCCCGCCCCGCAGCCTCCTGCCGCCGCCACGAGCAGCAGTACCGGCACGTGTTTCCAGAATGACGCCTTCACTCGTCCTGCTCCCTGTGCGGCAGTCCGTTGATGAGTTTTTTCAATTCCCGGCAGACATCCGTGAACAGGTCGGGATACAGGTACATCATCGAAAAATGCCCGTGTTCTATCGGCACTATCGCCTGGGTTTCCCATACTCTCGTGAAATCCAGCACATCGTTGTACGGGATCACTTCGTCGTACCTGCCCGACATGATCCTGACGGCGTTCCCTGGTATCAGCGGGTCGCTGAACATCGGCGACACCTGCCTTATGCCTTCGACGAACCCCTCCATCCCCCATTCGCTCCGTTCCGCCTCTGCACGTCTCCGTGCGAATATCGGCGAATGCTGGAACACACGTTCCGGCGCGACCGCCGGCGAAATCAGGAACAGGTAGTCAGGCTCGAATACCATTCCGGCGAGCGCCGCCAGCCATCCGCCCAGGC
>JAFGGJ010000095.1 GCA_016930595.1 Planctomycetota bacterium | reverse complement strand
TGGGGGGGGGGGGGGGGGGGGGGTTGGGGGGGGGGGTTCGGGGGGGGGGGGTGGGGGGGGGGGGGGGGGGAGGTCTTTGCGGCCGAGTGGGCGAGGTGTTCCCTGTGGGCTTCGACGGCCTGGACGAGAAAGACGGCGAAGATGAAGGATAGCACGGCGGCGATACCGGCCTTGATTTTAAGCCGGATGCGGCGCGGGACGTCGGGAGGGAGGGCGGGGGAGACGACCTGGATAGTGGAGACTTCCCTGGCTTCGGCGGTGCGGGCGAGTTCGCGCTGGGTGGCCAGGAGTTCGTAGAGCCTGGACTGGAGCTCGCACTTGCGCTGGAGTTCGAGCTGTTCGAGGGCGAGAGCGGGGACTTTTTCGACGGCGGGGAAGAGCCAGGCGGCTTCGGTATCGTGGCCGGAGGAGACCTGGACGCCTTTTTCGGAGAGGAGTCTCAGGCGGTCATTGAGCTTGGCGAGTTCGGTCTTGAGCATCTTGAGGTTGGGGCTGTCGGCGGCGTAGACGGATTCGAGCACTTCAAGTTCGATTTCCTTGGCCTGGCGGCGAGCTTCGAGTTCGGCCATGACGGTGGCGGTTGAGCGGAGGCCTTCATCGACGAGGACGATCCTGTGCTTTTCCTGGAAGCTGCGCCATGCGGCCTGTGCGTCGGCGAGGTCGGCTTCGACCTGCCGGAGCCTTTCGTCGAGGAACCTGCGTTCCCTGCCGGCCTTGCCGACGTTGATCTCGTGGTCGATCTGTTCAAGGAGACAAACGTAGCCGTTGGCGATATCGGCGGCGAGAGCGGGATCTTTGTCGGTGACGGCGACGGAGATAAGGCCGCCGCGGGTGATTTCGAAGCTGGCGGCGGCGGCGAGTCTCTGGCGGGCGAAGCCCCTGACGTCGATGCCGTAGCGGCGCATGAGGTCGAAGCGGTCGATGACGGCGTCGGCGACGCGGCGGCTCTTGAGGATATCGACGTATCGTTCGGTGGAGCACTTGGAGGAGAGGACGCCGGCGGGCAGGTCGGCGCCGATGGCGGCGAGCTTGGCGGCCATGGAGCCGTTTTCGTCGGTCTGGGAGGGCATTATGAGGGTTTCTGCGCAGTATTTCCTGTCGGCGCCGTAGTGGAAGGCGGCGGTTACGAGGACGGCGGAGGCGACGCAGGCGGCGACGAGGAGCTTGTGGGACCAGACGAGGGAGACGGCTTCGGCCATGGCGACTTCCATCATGATGCCCGCGCTGTTGTCCCTGGCGATCTTGCGTTTCTGCTTTGCGGCGGTCCTGGGCATGTTCGGGCTTCCCGTAAGGAGGCTAAGAAGTCGTTACGGATATTCTATGGGTGGAGAGCCGGGCCGGCAAGTAATTGGGGGGATGGGAGGCGTGACGGCGGTTTGCGGCCACGTCTTCGGCAGTATATTATTGCTGCCGGCGAGTATTGTGCGAAGGGAGCGTCAGGATGGTCAGAGTCAACTACCGGAAAGCAGCGTTTGAATGCTATCCGCCGATTTGTGCCTACTGCGGGTTTGGAATCCCCGAGGTGCTCGAGGTTGCACATATAGATGGAAAAAGGAGCAACAACAGCATAGACAATCTTGTCATCTTGTGTCCGACATGCCACAAGATGCATGACGTGGATCTTATTTCCACAGAAACCTTGCGGGAAATAAGGGACAGGGAACAAGTGGTCGATTGGTCGAAAAGGATGAAGGATGCGGGGAGGAAAGCGGCTACGACGAGGAGATTTCGGAAGGAAACACGGGCCGCCGCCGCGCGGAAAGCCGCAAAGACGAGAAGGAGACGCGCTGCTGCACGAAAGGCGGTGGAAACCAGAAAGAAGAAATGACCCGGTCCTCGGGCACGGTGCCGCCGGACGCTGAGAGCGCCGGTGCGGTTTGCCGTTTGCGTTGTCGAGGGCGGCGGTATACTGGCCGGCAGCGGAGGGAGGGTAAGGCGATGGCGGATATCAAGGTGGTGCGGAACCGGGAAGGCATTCAGGTATCCAACGACTACTGGTCGGTTCAGCATTCGGAGAAACACGGCGGTGCGTGGAGTTCCATCGTGTTCAGGAACGGCAGCGGCAGAAACCTGCTGGCAGGGCCGGTTACCAGTTTCATCCGGTTCCCGGTGCTGCCGACGGAGGAGCAGTACAACGGTTTTCGCACTTATGCGGAAGTCAACGAAAGCGAGCCCGTGCTGCGGGCGGAGACTTCCCGGGACGGTTTTCCCGTCGTGGTGGCCGAAGGCGTCTACAGAGACGAAGAGGGCGAAGCGATACCGGTCGGTTATCGCCGCTCTACGGAATACCGTGAGTACGGCCTGATCTGGACGACGCTGGAGATCATGTCCGACGCCGGCTGCGACGGGGCGGTGCACGTGAGGGCGTTCGGGGCGGAGCTGAGGCCGGGGCTGACGGATGCGTACGTGCGGCAGCACCCTGTGGAGTTCACGAGTTCGGATTTACTGGGTTCCGGGACGTGGCACGACATCGCCGGCGAAGGCAGTTCGACGGTATTCATGTCCCGGTACACCCCCATGCAGATGATGGTTTTCGAAAAAGGCGTGGAAGGGATGGACATCTTCCCGTGCTCGGAACTCGCGGAATGGGACTGCGGCCTGAAGCCCGATGCGGGACTGGGCTTATACGTCCTGAGCCGGTCCGGGTCGGGCGTGAGCATAGAAATGGATCCTTACTGCATGGCGTTCCGGCGCAGGGAGATCCGCCTGGCCGGCACGGTGAAGTACAGGTTGGGGATCGCCCTGCCGTTCGTGAAACCCAGGGAGAAAGTTCACACGGGGCCGTTCCACGCGGCCATGGGCAGCCGGTGGGCGAGCGAGGAAGACATTGCGGCGCTGGCGGAAGCCGGTGTGAAACTCGTGCGGTTCCACAACGACTACCGGCATGACGGGCCGTACTGGAGGGACGGGCTGTACCCGCCTTACGACGAGGACGGCATGAAGGAGCTGCGGCGGGTGATAGAGACGGTGCACCGGCACGGGATGAAGATAGTGCCTTACGTTTCCGTAAAGGAGTTCCACCCGGAAGCGCCGGGGTTTGCGGAGAACGGGCGCGAATGGATGCACATGGCGGCGCCCAGCGTGGACATGATTCATACGTTCATATGGAACGGGGAATTCGGCGGGGTGATGTGCCTGAAGAGCGGGTGGCTGGATTTCCGGAAGAAGTCGGTGGACATAATCCTGTCGGACCTGCCGTGGGACGGGCTGTATTTCGACTGGACGACGGCGCACCCGTGCTGCCATCCCCGCCACGCGTCGGGGGCGTGGCACAGCGATATGGAGGAGTTCTACGATTTTCTGCTCTACTGCCGGAAGAGGATAGGCGGGGAAGGGACGCTGTTCCTGCATCTTTCGGGGATGCCTTACGTCGCGGCGGAGAACATGGCGGACCTGGCGTTCATAAACGAGGACCGGATGGGCAGGTACCCGTTGCCCGGAGAGTTTCCGGCGCAGTGCAATTTCATGCCGATAGCCCCCCGGCACCTGATAGACTCGGCGAAGGCGGGGAGCGCGGAAGCGCGCATGGTGATAATGGGCGGGCTGGTGGAGGGGTTTCCGGTGAATGCACACGTGCCGATCGACGCGTATGCGGAGGAAGTGCTTGCGGAGATGCGACTGTTCAAGGGTGCGGACCTGGCCGGGATGGATTTCTACCGCTCGCTGGACGGGGATCTTGATACGGGGGAGACCGGTGTGCACGCTTCGGCGTGGGCCGGGGGGAAGCGGACGATAGTCTACGCGGCGAATTTCACCGGCGGGAAGAAGAAGGGGAAGGTAACGTTCAGCGGGGCGAAAACGCCCGCGGCGTGGAAGGACGTCAAATACAACCTTGCCGCGTGGGCATCGAACGTCTTTATCACGGGCGGGTAGTGGGAACTGAAATCCTGCGTGCGACAGCGGAGACGGGCAGGCCGTTTCCGGGAGGGACAGGCGAATGGAACTGGAGATTCTCGGTAAGTACCGCAGCGCCACATCGGGATGGGGCGACGCTCTGCTGGGGCACCAGATGGCCAAGATGGTTGCCGGGAACATGCAGAATATCGCAGCGGAAACGCTGAGGCGGCACCAGGCGCTTGCCGCGGCCGATCCGTCGGTAGCGGCGCCCCCCGTTGCCGAAATCCGCGGCGCGATCGCCTTTGACGTCACAAACGCCGATGATGACGACGTGCGGGCTGCGATGCGCGGCAAGCCGGAGGCGAACCTGATCATCCTTCTCAATTCACCTCAGCAGGGGACTCCGGCATCATGCGGAGTGGCGGACCTGTCGGCGATTACGGCGGGATGGGCTTCTGGCGTGACGGCGATCGTGCTCATGGGACTCGACAAGGTTTCGGATCTCTCTCCCATGGCCGCTTTTCCCAACCTGACACAATTGAGCCTGGCGGCCTGTACCGGGATATCCGACCTGTCGGCGCTGGCCGGTTTGAGCAACCTGTTCTGCCTGGACCTGACGCACTGTTCGGGCGTGACGGATATTTCGCCCCTGGAAAACCTGAAGAACCTGGCCATCCTGGAGCTGGAGGGCTGCGACAACATCAGGGACAGGTCCCTGTTGTCGAAACTGCCGAACCTGGGCAAGGCGAAGAAGCCTACGCCGGACGAAGCCGCCGGGAAGAAGGGATGCTTTATAGCGACGGCCTGCTACGGATCCAGGCATTGCAGGGAGGTAAGCGTACTGCGCGAGTTCAGGGACAGGCGTCTGCTGACATCCGCGGCGGGGAGATTCGCCGTCCGTGCCTATTACAGGTGTTCGCCGGCGATTGCCGTTCGTCTGGGGAGACACC
This sequence comes from Planctomycetota bacterium, assembly GCA_016930595.1. GTDB lineage: Bacteria > Planctomycetota > SZUA-567 > JAFGGJ01 > JAFGGJ01 > JAFGGJ01. The sequence goes on along the minus strand of JAFGGJ010000095.1, from coordinate 771 downwards.
CGGGGCTCTGCAGGACGTTGAGGGAGTGTTTTCTGGACAGGTTGGTCCGGCATATTTCGCGCAAGGGGCTTGACGGGCAGGCCGGGCGCGAGTAACAGTCCCGCGGAGAACCGGTCCGCCCCGCGCGGCGGACACGTCTTCTGTCATTACCGGCAAGCGGACGTATAGCGTGGTCTGTTTTTGAAGATGGTGGAGGCGGCGGGAATCGAACCCGCGTCCCGATGCACCGGACTGCAGGGCGGCTACGTGCGTAGTCGTTCTACTTGGTGTTTCGGATCAGCGGCTGCCGGACGACAGGCCGTCCGCGTCACCTATCCCGTGATTTCTCGCCCCCGGCGCCGGGACACGCCGAAAGGCCAGCCTGCTGTTTTGCGTCCGGCGGCCCCCACAGGCGAGGGACCGGAGGACGAGGTCGCCTTTTTCTAGGCGGCCATTGCCATTGAAGTGTTGGCAGTTGTTTTTTTGTGAGGTGTTTTACGAGGCCGCCTCACAACCTCGGCACGCTCCCTGCAACCCGCATACCCGGTCGATACCATTTCGCCCCCACGGCACGCGGCAATATCATTATACCCGGAACCCCGGCGCGCGGCAAACGCGGCGGGACGCCGCCCGAATCAGTAGAGTATGGAGGAAAGCTGCTTCCGGTAGGCGTCGGACAGTTCTGAGCGCCTGCCCACGACGTCAAAGATGCTCAGGACGAGAGACTTGGGCTCGCCGTTCCTGTAGGTCTTGTCGCGCGAGATGATGGATATGAGCGCTTCGAGCGCGGGC
>JAFGGJ010000094.1 GCA_016930595.1 Planctomycetota bacterium | reverse complement strand
CGTCCCCGCCGCCCCGTAACCGTCCATTCCGACGGCATCGGTATCGTCAGGAGCCGCGCGCACACGGACGTCTTCGTTCCCGGTTCCGGGACGTGCGAGCCCAAGTACAGCTCGGCCGACCCCCGCACGATCCTGCTGGATTTCTCCCAGCGCTGGCGTTTCTACCATCACCGCCCGATCATCGACGTGCGGACGGAAATCGACTGGAGCGCCTGCGACAGGCGCGTCAGGCTGTGCTTTCCGACGACGATGAAGACGAGCCGCATGCTGACCGAAATTCCCTTCGGCGTCATCGAACGCGACCGCTACGAAATGACGGAAACCTGCTGGAACAACGCTAACGGCGACTGGCCGGCGGTTTCATGGGGCGCGCTCGAGGAGAAAGGCAGCGGCTTTGCGGTCTTCAACCGCGGCACGCCTTCGTACAGGAACGAAGACGGAGCGCTGCTCGTCAGCGTCCTGCGTTCGCCCACGTTCCCGAACTGCCTGGAAGAACCGGGCAGCTATTCGGCGCCGGTTTACGACGGCATGCGCGACGCCGGCCGGCACGTTTTCCGCCACAGGCTCGTCTTCTACGAAGGCGGCTGGAAGGAAGCATGCGTCGTGGACGCGGCGCGGGAATTCAACCAGCCGGTGCCGGCGGCGCTCGTGCCGGAAGGTTCTCCGGCCCCGGCATGGCCCATCGGGCCGCTGCCGGACGGCGTAGTGCTTGCGGCGCTCAAGCGGCCGCACGACGACGGCGGGCTCGTCCTGCGCCTGTCTGAAATGCACGGCGAGGAGCGGTCATTCGACCTGGAAATCCGCCGCGGAGAATTCACACGCGCCGAAAAGACGGATTTTCTGGAAGACCCGGGGACGCCGCTGGAGATGTCCGGCGGCGCGGTGCGCGTAGATCTCCGCCCATTTGAAATCGCCACGCTGCGCCTGCGCTAGCTTTCCGGCGGGGTTCGCCGCGGGAGGCACATATATGTCGGGCTTGTGCGAAGGATACGCTTCCTTGCCGACAGGCAGGGGGGCGCACCCGCCCAGCCTTGAACTTGACTCAAATGATGCGGATGAAACAGTCAAGAGGTACGTCCCGAATGGCAAATACCTTGCTACAAACAGAAGCTCATAGCAAGCTGTGAGTGTGAACCGGATGGCAAGTGTCAGCTGTTTATTGGAGATGGATATCACCGGGCTGTGGTTATGGCCATGCAGGACAAAACCGAAGTGCAGTGCTACGTAGGCTATGCGCCGCGCTGGGATACACATAAAGCCGAAGAATAGGGCCGACACGTGCGAGTTAACGTTTGGGGGACGGGTTTGGGGGGAGCCCGTTTTTAATCAAAGGGTCCTTCCCCATGTTTCCGGTTCCTTACGTTCCTGGCTGGTCCATGCAGCAAAGCCGGCGGTCCTGTATAATATTCTATATTCATTCGCCACGGCCCGCGATCCCGGGAGATAGAAATGCGCGATCCGGATATCAGGGACTTTCCTTACGGCCCCCACGAACGCCACCGGCTGGACCTGTGGCGCGCCGATTCCGACGTTCCGGCCCCGCTGTTCGTCTATATACATGGCGGCGGCTTCATGACGGGCGACAAGACGTACCTCCACCCCGGCGGCCTCCCTGAATTCATGCAGGCCGTCCTTGATGCCGGCATGGGCTACGCCGCCGTGAACTACCGCCTTTCCGACGCCGCCATACACCCCGCCCAGATGCACGATGCGGCTCGCGCGCTCCAGACTATCCGTTCCCGCGCCGGCGAATGGGGCGTGGACCCCGGCCGCATAGGCTGCACCGGCGGCTCGGCCGGGGCGGGCATTTCGCTGTGGCTCGCCTTCCACCCCGACATGGCGCAGCCCGATGCCGACGACGCCGTCTTGCGTTTCTCCTCCAGGGCGAACCTTGCCGTCGCGCTCAACGCCCAGTGTTCCTACGATCCGCGCGAAGTCAGGAAGATAGTCCCCGGCGACGCCTACGACCACGTCGCGCTCAAGAAGCTCGTCGGCCTGGACGAAAGCTGGGACTGGGACCGCGACACCGTGTCTCCCGAAATCGACGCCCTGCTCAGGGACGTCTCCCCCATAACGCACCTGGCGCCCGACGCGGCGCCGGTCTTCGTCATGCAGTTCGCTGCGGCGAACGTCGCGGGGAACATACATCACGGCAACTTCGGCAGGTACCTGAAGGAGAAGATGGACGAGGCCGGCGTCGAGTGCGTATCGAGGATGGATTCCGACTACGCCGACAGGGACGACACGTTTATCGACGAATGCATGGCCTTCGTCAAGAAGCACTTCGCCATGTAACGACGGGCGGGGCGGCCGGAACCCTACGCGGCCCCGATCTCGCGCGCCATCTCGCAGTAGCGCCGCACCCGCTCCACGCCGGTGTCCGGCGTGACCGGGCTGCCGATGCTCATGATGAACCTGCTGCCGTTCCGTCTGCCTGCGGCGACCTGGCGGCGGATCTCCGACCTGAGGTCTTCTTCGGAGGCGCCTTCCAGAACGCCGACGGCGTCAAGGTTGCCCAGAACCGCGCAGCGCCCGTTCACGGCATCGACGATTTCCGCCACGTCGATCGAGAAGCCCTTCTTGCTTTCTTCGAAGGACACCGCGTCAGGGCCGGCGCCGATTATGAGTTCCAGCTTGCCGGCAGGGTTGCCGGCGAAGTAGTGGACGGCCTTCATTCCCAGGGCGTGGATCTCTTCTATCAGCCGCCTCGTGTAAGGCTCGGCCAGTTCAGCGTACGCGTCAGTTCCTATCATGTCCATGAGGCAGTCTTCTATCCAGAGCGCCCGCGAACCCACCGAGGCGAAAAGGCGGGCCCGGGCCGTTTCGTGCGCAAGGTAGCGCTCGACCGCGTGCTTCACGAGGTCGGGCTGGGACGCCACCTTCATCATCATTTCCTCGAACCCCCAGAGACCGTACGTTTTCCACAGCGGCGCGTGCACGTGGTTGAAGGGGTAAATGTCCGCGCCGGCGCCGTGGAGCAGCCGCTTCGCAAGGTCGCCGACCCCTTCGGCCGCCTCGGGCGGAGGGCCTTGCTGCTCCAGTATCCTGGCGTCCACATCGTCCGGCGTTGATGGAACGTCGTCCGAACCGGCCGAATGGCGCCCGCCGGATTCCCGCCAGCCGCCCACGCGCGTCCGGGCGTATTCGGTCTTCTCGCCGGTCGCGGAATCCACCAGGTATGCCCTGTCGCCATCGGTCTCGACACTCAGCGTCTGCCGCTTCGACAGGGGAAGGCACGCCGGCAGGATGAACCAGTCCTGGGGAGTCGCCTGTATCATGCGCGACCGGTATTCGACCTGGTGTTCGACCACCGGCGACTGGGGATACCACCAAGGCAGGCTGCTGAGCAGGTTCCAGTGGTCCCGGTAGTAGATGGCTTCGTAGCACAGGACGACGGGGATTTGCCGCGCGCCATCCGAAGAAAGCGCCTCTTCGATCTTCCGGCTTCCGGTCATTGCTTCCTCCTGTTTCCTTTCAGGCCCGCCGGCGCTTGCAACGGTCATTCCATGCCGCGCAGAAAGCGCAACCCGTCAACGACGAACGCTTCGGCGTCCGGGCACACGTCGTTGAATATCCCGCGTGACCTGGCGAACCCGCCGGCCGAATTGTAGCTTTCCATCAGCACGTGGAAATCGCCCCCGATCTCCCGCAGCGCGTCAAAGACCTGCTTCCAGGGCACCAGCCCGCCGCCCGGCACGCCGCGGTCGCTTTCGCAGGCGTGCAGGCCCCACAGGTGCCTGCCCACGCCGCATATGGCGGCGCGGTAGTCCCGCACTTCGGTCACGATGTGGTAAGTATCCACGAGGACCTTGAGATTGGGGTGGCCGACGGCTTCGGTAAGTCCGGCAGCCTGCTGCGGCGTGTTTACGAGATCGGTCCTGAAGTGGCTCATGGGTTCGATTACCAGCGCGACGCCCAGCCCGGCCGCGTAATCCGCGAGGATGGCAAGGTTATCACGCGCCCACGAAAGCCCGTCGGCGTCGAACGGCCCGCAGCTCACCTTGCCTGGATGGCGGTAGATCGCTCCGCAGTAGGCTACGGCGCCCATGTCGCCGGCGGTCTTCAGGGATTTCCTGTGCCATTCCAGGCCCAGCCGCCGGTTCGCCGGATCGCTGTCGGAAATATCGCATTCACAGGGCCACAGACCTCCCGGCCCCACGGTAAGAGCGATATCGAGAGCGGCAGCTTCCTTTTTGAGCAGCGCGGTATCGAACACAACGTCGTCGCCGATAGACACTTCGATGCATTCCAGGCCCAGCCGCCGGGCGGATTCGAGTATGCGGATGTCGTCATCCGTCCAGCGGTCCGTCCACATGTAGCAATGCGCTCCGTAGCGGATGCGGAGCATGGACACCTCCCGTCTTGCCGTCCGTTTCAGGTCGATTGTATCCGCCGCGGGCCGCACACAATAAAGAAAACCCCGCAATCCTTGCGGTACAGCGCAGCGGCTTCCCTCCATTGCATGAATTTTGCCTGGAAAAGGCTTGCATGTGAAAGTCCCGGCGCTACGTTCATTGGCGGCCATGGGGGGGAAAGCAAGGGAGCCGTACGAAAGAGGGGTCTGCCATGTCAGCAGCGAAGAAACACCCGGTGCCGGAAGTCCACCCGAGGATTCTCGGCAGCCGCGACCGCTTCATCGCACTCAGCAGGGAGCGCCCCGAACCGTACAACCGGATGAAATGGGTCGCCCAGGACAAGTCCATCCCCGCCGAGGATTTTGACCGCACCATTTCGCAATCCATCGTCTATGCCGTCGAACAGAACCGCGACCTCGCCGAAGCCGCCAAACAAACCGCTCTCAAGTACGTCGACGGCCCCATCAAAACGGGCCATTATTACTTCGGTTCGGAAATGGCCGTAGCCGCCGTCGCGTACGACTTCTGCTTTGACGCCTGGTCCGCCGGCGAGCGGGAGCGCTTCCACGAATACTGCAACAAGACGATAGCCGCCAACGTCGACGAAGAGCCCCACGTCTTCCACAACGGCTGGTACGGCTATAAGAACTGGGGCTACGGCGTTTCCGCATACGCGGCGTACTACGAGAACCCGATGGCGAAGAAGACGCTGCAGGACATCGACACCGAATACCGCGAGCGCGCGGTGCCGGCGATGGAGCTTTCCGGCGCCGGGGGCGGCTTCGCCGAAGGCTACTACGTCAACTACTGGCTCTACCAGTGGCTCTTCTTCCTGGAGACCGCAAAGTGGTGCGAAGGGATCGACTACTACGCCCTGACCCCCAGGTTTCTGAAAAACCGCGCCGTCGCATCGATGTTCGAGCAGTACCCCGGTATAAGGGAATACGGATCGCGGCGCGCCGCTCCCATCGGCGACAGCGGGGGCCGCTACTATCACCAGACCAGGGACAGGATACTCGCCGCAAGAAGAATACTCGCCGCCCGTTACAGCGACGACGCCGATACTGCCGCGGTAAACGCCTTTGACGAGCTGACCCCCACGGTCAGCTCCCCGCAGCACGCCCACATCGACTTCCTGTGGCGCGACCCTGGTTTCAAGGCGGGCAGTCTTGCCGGTTTCAGGCTATCGCACCACAGCGCCGCGGCGGGCAACGTGCACGCCAGGAGTTCCTGGAACGAGGATGCCACGTATTTCTACTTCAGGTGCGGCAGGAGGTTCACCGCGCACCAGCATCTCGACAACGGGCATTTTCTCATCTACAGGCACCAGGAACTGGCCGGCGACGGCGGGCATTACGTGTCCTTCGGCGGCAGGCACGATATCAACTACCACCTGCGCTCGATTGCGCACAACACCGTGCTGATCCACGACCCGGCGGAAAAGTGGGTCAACATCCGCGCCGGCGAGACCACTTCCAATGACGGCGGGCAGACGCACCAGTGGCATCATCACAACGGCGCCGCAGCGGACGTGCCCGACTGGGAAGCCCACAGGGATTCGTTCGAAACAGGCAAGGTGACGGATTTCGTCGACGCCGGGGAATACCTCTACGTCGCAGGCGACTGCACCAGGGCCTATTCCAGGGCGAAACTGCTGTGTTTTACCAGGCAGATAGTGTACGCGAGGCCCGGTACGTTCGTGATATTCGACAGGGTGTTGGCGGCGAGACCGGATTTCTCCAGGACGTGGGTTTTGCAGCTCATGAAGGAACCTCAGGTCCGCGGGAACTTCGCCGTGTCCACGAACGGGCGGGGCAGGCTGTTCGTGCAGACCCTGCTGCCTCACGGCGCACAAACCAAGTTTGTTTCCGGCGACGAGATGTACGTTATCAACGGCGAAGATTACCGGCCGGAGAGACAGATTCTGCCCGCGCCGGAAACCCGCATGGAAGTGAGCACTTCCGGAGAGGAGGAGAGTTTCTTCCTGCACGTCCTGACGGCGGTGGATTCGTCGACGGAAGAGGTGCCCGAGTTCCGGGCTGAAACGGGCAGCGGGAAGCTGCGGGTGTATTCCAGCGGCTGCAGCATAGTGTTCGACACCGGAAGCCTGGCGGAAACGGTGGACGGTATCTACAGGAGATGGGCGACGCCGGATGTGACAGTCGCCCGACAATAAACCTTCCTTGCCGATAAGCAGGGAGGGCACAGCCCGATGGGGCGGGCTGGACGCGGGCTTATTTGCCGCGGGCCGGTGAAATCCGCGCCGGCGCCGGCGCTGAATGAAAGAAAGCGTCGGCGCAGCCGGTCACGCGTACGGTGACCGGGCCTTCTTCGCGGAACCGGATTTCGACCGGCTTCGCCCGGCGCCAGGGCCCGGTTACAGCGAGCACCGTTTCGCCGGCGACGCTGTTGACGTCGAAGGCGAACCTGTCCCGGGCGCGCGGGTGCAGGCGCAGGCCGGCATGGAGCACGGTGAGGAAGAGGTCCCTGGCCGCGGGCCGTGCCGGGGTGATTTCGAACCGCCATTCGCCGGTTTCGGCGCCGCCGTGGGAAGGCGGATAGTTCCGTCCGCCGGAAGCATCCGAATCCGGCGCTCCTTCGACCCACCATTCAAAACCTTTGCCTCCGACTGCGCGTACCTTTCGCTTCTCCGGCAGGAGCGGCCATACAGTCAACCGCCCTTTCCCGTGCTCTATTTCGAACGGCCCGGACGCAGGACAGACGTTTATCCCCGGTTTCGGAACGCGCCGACGCCCCGCTGTCTTCCACGACGGCCTGCCTATCGAATGCAGCAGCCAGGTCTTGGGGTACGAACTGCGCGTCGCTTCCACGCGGTCGAATATCACGATGAGGCCGGGCCTGATGAAGATCACCTGCCGGACGGCTTCTTCGACCCGCCGGGAAGGGTTGTCGCCCAGGCCTGACCACGGATAGGTGTAGGCGGAGGTCGCGTCGCCGGCAGCGTAGTCGAATTCCCCCCTGGACTCGAAGGCCAGCATGCTTCCCATGAGGTACTCATCCCGGAAAGACGCCATGCGGTCGGCGGAGAGCGGGGCGTGCGGGCCGCCGGTGGATTTATTCGGGGGATTGTGGCTCAGCGTTACCAGCCGCTGGCCGCCGTCGTTGGCCACGGCTTCGCCGTAGCGGCCGGGCCAGGATTTTTCCGCCGGATCCCGCACGAGGATCGCGTTGTGCGCGATCGTGCGGCTGCCGTAGTTGGGGCGGTGCGGCGTATCGTAATGGCCGCCGCCGGAATCCACGGCCAGCGGGCCGCCGCAGAACACGGAGAAGGAATTGTGGTCCAGGTGGTTGTGCCAGCCGCCGTGGCGGCCGCAGCGGAACGTGACCATCACCGCGCCGGATCCCCAGCCGGAACGCATGCACGCGAGCGGGCCGACGTGCGCCGACAGTGCCGGCGGCCGTGGATGGGCCGATTCGGGCGTCCCGTAGAGCAGGGCGAACACCGGCAGGCGTTCCGCTACGCGTCCGCCGTACCGCCGGACGAACCACGCGACGGCAGGGTCCGGACGCCTGGAGTTCAGGACGCGGAAAACACGCAGCGGCATCCCCCAGAGCCCGTGCGGTCCGCCATCGCCCAGAGGGGCAGTCCGGCCGTCGGGACGGAAAGACTGCATGACGGCTTCGGCCGCGAGCGATAGTTCCGGCCACACGCACCCGCCGGTTTCGGCGCTGGCGGTCGTGCCGTGAGTCCAGAACTCGGCCATCTTGACTATCTCCCACGTGTCGATCGCGTGGTAAGCGCCCGTCGCTTCCTGCAAGCAGGCGAACCCCGCGCCGTCGTCGAGCCTGAGGCCGGCGTCGAGCGAGCGTTGCGCGGGCGGCTGCGCGTGGCAGTCCTGCATTCGCACGGAAGTGTCCCTGTAGCCCGAGAAGTGCCACGCCGCCATGGTGTCGAGGAGACTGCCGTCTTCGATGCGCGGGTGGTCCCTGCCGAGCGCGACCCCGGCCGCCAGTATTCCCGCCTGCAGTCCCAGAGAATAGTTGTGCCAGTCATCGAGTATGTAGCGGTGCAGGAGGTCGTCTGCGGCGCGGTGCCCGCAGAGGGCAGTGAATTCCGCTACCTCTCCATCACGACCGGCCGCACTCCAGTGGTCGTGAAACCAGTCGTAGAGGCAGGCGGCGGCTTCCGCGGTGCATCCCCAGGAATCGTAGTTGTGGTTGTTGTCTTCCCATAGTTCCAGGTCTTCCAGCAGCCAGCGCGCCGCGGCGGAGTATCGCGCGTCGCGGGTCATGCGCCAGGCAAGGCCGAGCGCCAGGGCGAGCCCCTGTACGTCCCAGCCGGCGGGCGCTGTCACGCGCGATGAAAACGCCGCCCTCGTTCCCGCTGAATCCAGGAAGGCGTCAAGGTTCGCCAGCAGTCGTCTGCGGCAGGAAAGACCCTCCTTCCGGCTGCGCCACAGGAACGCCTGGAGCCCGGCGGGGGCTATCCAGAGCCGGGGGTGTCCGGGAACGACGCGAATGTCGGACAAAAGCCGCTCCTTCTTCAGGTGTGCGGCGGCCGGGCCGCCTGTGCCGGGACATTATACCGGGTGCCGCTGCCGGATGACGTTTCGAATTTCCGGTGGTTCCCATACGGGCGGCGGGGGGCGCCGGAGGCTTGAAACACCGTACGCCGTCTGTAGAATAGACACCCGGAACAGTCGCCGTGGGGGACCGGACGTGTTTTCGCTTCCACAGTTCAGCCTATACTCGCTCTGGATGATCCTGATCCCGGCCATCGCAACGGCATGCATCGGGATGCTCGTGGGTAACGCACTGAGAGGTTGCAGGATCGAAGACGTAGATCATACCAACCTTAAAGTGACGATCATCAGCACCCTGCCGGTGCTGGCACTGATCGGTGTTTCCGTTGTAACACCGATAGTGACAGGCGCGTTCTTTGGAATCGGCTGCGCCCTGGAACTTCTTGCGCTCGTCGTCTACGTCTTTGCCGTGGCCGCGTTTGTAAAGGCGCGTCGAGGCGTTACCGCCGTGGGCATCTACCGCTTAAGCAGAAATCCGATGTACGCGTCCCAATTCCTGCTGTTCGCCGGATTTGTGTTCATGGCTTGGTCCGCATCGGCCATGACGGGACTTCTGGCAGCGGTGAGTGCCGCAGGGAACGCCGCCGTGACGCACTGGATGGTCCTGGGCGAGGAGAAGTTCCTCGCGCGGAAGTACGGCGAAGAATACATTGCCTACAGGAACAAAGTGCCGAGGTATTTCGGTTTCCGGCGGCAAGAACAGCCCGGGGGAGAGGATTCGCGGCGCATTTGAAAACAGGCGGCCACTTAACCGACGGCAGTACGGCAGCGGGCCGGGCCGGGACCCCGCCAGTTAATCTTCTTTGAAGTACATGTTGTCGGCGACTATGTAGGCGAACTCCCCGCCTTCTATCTCGTTGGGCTTCGTATGCTCTATCAGGTCCAGAAGGCGCTCCGAATCGAGCCGTCTTGTACGGGAAAGAAGCATGTCCCGGGCTCCCGCCAAGGCTCCGTTGCCGAACCTCACGAACTTGTCCTTGTCCGTGCGCGGCAGCAGGCCGATGGTCATGGCGTTCTCTATGTTCATGTAGTTGCCGAAGGCCCCGGCAAGGTAAATCTTCCTGACGTCGTCGAGGGTGACGCCGTAGTAACGGATGAGGAGGTCCTGGTCTGATCTGAGGCCGGCCTTGGCGATCACCAGCTGGTTGATATCGTCCTGCGATATGCACAGATCGTCCGTAATGTAGTAGTCGTCTTCGATCCTGGTGCGTGCGTTCATGATGCCGTTGCGGTACATTTCAGCAAGGAGGTCGATGACGCCGGAGCCGCACACGCCCACCGCGGGCGCGTCGTTGAGAGTCTTGTAGACCGCCCTGCCGCCGGATATTTCGATCTGCACGATGGCCCCGGCTATGGCGCCGACGCCGCAGCGTATCTGGTAGCCCTCGTACGCGCCGCCGGCGGCGCACGAAGCGGTCATCATCTTGCACTTGTTGCCGATGACGATTTCGCCGTTGGTCCCGATGTCGATAATCATGGCGACCTCGTCGTTTTCGTACATGCGCGTGGCGATGATGTCGGCGATACAGTCGGCCCCGGCGTGGCCGCCGATGAAGCAGGGACCGTACACCATGGCCTGTGGATGCAGTTGTCCCCCTCACCGAAAAGAATGACGTTAATAATGGATAAATAGGTGTGGTAACCGGCTTCTCCGAAGAGGTAGCAGAGACT
>JAFGGJ010000093.1 GCA_016930595.1 Planctomycetota bacterium | reverse complement strand
CGCTGCCAGGGCTCTGCCGGCGTTCGGTATGCCGCCGTCTTCTTTTTTCAGGCCGGCGGTTTCGGCTACTCCCACCAGCGTCCCTACCGTATCGAACAGGTCGAAAAAAAGAAAGGTCAATATGGGTACCGCCATGCTGAGCGAGAGCGCCGCCTTCAGGTCCGCCGCGAGGAACGTCTCCTTAAGGCTCGGCTCAAAGCCTGCCATTGGCCGGATGATCCCTGTCGCCATCCCCACCATGCCTGTCGCCGCCAGTCCTATCAGTATGCCGCCCCTTATTCCGAACGCCGTCAGCACGCCGGTTACGGCAAGGGCGAGAAGGGACAGCAGGACGGGAGGTTCCGCTATCGGGCCGAAAGACACGAACGTTGCGGTATCCGGCACGACGATACCTGCGTTCTTGAGTCCTATGAAAGCGATGAAGAGACCTATGCCCGCCGCGGCGCCGTACTTGAGAGATTCCGGCACGGCGCCAATGATTTTTTCCCGGAACCGGAACAGCGACAGTGCCAGGAACACCGCCCCCGATATCACCACTATTCCCAGGGCGGTTTCCCAGCGTACGCCCATCCTGGCGCATATCGTGTATGAAAAGAGGGCGTTCATGCCCATGCCCGGAGCCAGGGCGACAGGCAGGTCCGCGGCTATCCCCATGATTATGCAGGCCAGTCCCGACGCCAGCACGGTGGCCACCATCACCGCGCCCATGTTCATGCCCGCCCCGTTGACGTCCCCCAGTATCGCCGGGTTGACGAATATTATGTACGCCATCGTCACGAACGTCGTCGCCCCGCCGATGATTTCGCGGCCCACGCTGCTGCCGCGCTCTTCGATCCGGAAGAACCTGTTCAACTTCAACGCTTCGGTCATCGGCGCCCTTTCGTTCCCCGCGGCCGTCCGGGTGCTTATCATCGCCGGCCGGAAGTTTCTTTCAAGTCTTTCTGCGGGTATTCCTCGGGTGTAATCAGCTCACATGCCGGGGCTGGCCGCCAGCGCCGGGCCGCTTTGCGGAGACGGATGTTGCCGAAACGCAAAGAAAACAGCGTTTGCGGACAGGGTAATTGTGAAAAAGCAGTTGCGGGGGGAGGTGTCATCCGGTCACAATATCGGCAGGGCCGGCGGAGAATTGAGGAGGGATGACAATGGACGGGCTGCTGCCGACGGTGAACTGGTGCGGACATGAAATCACCAGGCTCTGCGTGGGCCATAATCCGCAGAAGGGGACTTCTCACGTCGGCCGCGAGCTCGACGCCGAAATGTCCGAATGGTACGACCCGGCGAAAGGCAAGGACCTGGAACTCCTGGATCTCTGCGAACGACACGGCATAAACACCGCGCAGTTCGGCGGGGAATTGATGCATTCGCTGCTCCACCGTTACAAGGAACAGGGCGGCAGGCTGCAGTGGATCGCGACGCTCTACGACCAGGACGGGGAGGATTTCGAAGAGGAGTTGAAAACCATACTCGCCGTTGATCCGAAGCCGATAGGGATACAGTACTACGCCGGCGCCGGTGACAGGAACTATTTCCAGGGCAGATGGGAGGAGTCCAGGGACAGGGTCAAGCGGGTCCGTGATACCGGGCTGATGACGGGCGTGGGAAGCCACCTGTCGCAGGTCATAGCGAAGATCGAGGACGAAGGCTGGGACGTGGATTTCTACCAGACGTGTTTCTACACGGTCTATGCCAAGGAACAGGAGAACCGCGTGGACCGCGACAACGAGACGTTCGATGACGAGGACCGCGACAGGATGACGGCGGTCATAAAGGGGGTGTCGAAGCCGTGCCTGGCTTTCAAGGTGCTGGGGTCGAGCAGGAAATGCGGAAGCATCGCAGAAGTGGAAGAGGCTTTCCGTTACGCGTATTCGAACATCAAGGAAACTGACGTGGTGCTGGTGGGCATGTGGCAGAAGTACGGCGACCAGGTAGGTCAGAATACGAGCCTGGTGCGGAAGATAATCGGCGGCTGAAAAGGCGATGATGCAGGGGGGACGTTCCAGGCGACGACAGCGGAGATGTTGAGGTCGTACTTTCGCCGGGGCGGGCGACCGGGGGAAAGGATTGTTTCCGCTCGCTGACGGCGGGACGATATTCCTCGACGAAACAGGCTGCGCGTCCGGGCAACTCCAGGCCGAGATTCTCAGGGTCGTAGAGGAATTGGCGTACATGTGCCGCTTGTGACGACGGCGTAGAACGCTCTCACCCTATATGCGGCAGGAGCCAGACGAGCAGAGGGAGGATCAATGCAAGAAAAACAGCGGTATTGACGACGAAAAGGGAATTCGCCAGGTTGCGGTTCAAACCGAAGATACTCGACGCAAAGGACGTGAACAGGCCCACCGGCACTATGCTGAGTATCACGACCACCTGAAGCTGGCTGCGGTCGGCGCCGAAAGCCTTGGCAAGAGCATATCCCAGCAGCGGGGCGGTAAGGAACTTGGTGACGGCGACGGTGGCGTTTTCAAGGCGGTACTTCAGCACGGAATCGACCTGCAGCGTGACTCCTATGGTGAAAGTCGAAGCCGCAGTGCCCGTCCATACGAGGACGGCATTGACGTGTTCAAGGAAAGACGGCCGGGCGAAAGCAGGCCATTTCAAGGACAGGAAGTTCAGGGAAAGGCCCGCCAGCGTACCGGCCAGCGGGAGAGTGGTTATGTCCCGAAAGGCCATGAGAAAGGACTTGAGCGGGCTGACGGCGTCTCCGGCCGTTCCGTAGTAGCGCGCTATGGGGAACCAGACCAGGTATATGAAGGCAACGAGCGGAAAAATATAGACGGTCTGCATGCTGAGGGCTGTTTCGCCCAGGAAGATGAAGCATATGAATCCGCCAAGCGTAAAACCATAGTTCGATATCACCGAACCTACAATGTAGGCGCCGCGATCGGGGGGGGAATGCTTCGGGTGGATACGGGACATGAGAACCGCGATGAAAGTTATGGCCACGGCAAAGACGACGGCGACCGCGGGCAGCTTGAACATGGAGAGCTTCATCGGCAGGACCCATGCGGCCAGGAAGCACACGGAAGTGTTGAAGAACCAGATGACGAAGCGTGAAAGGGGCCTGCCCCAGCTTTCCCTGGCGACGCCGCGTTTCTTGAGCGTGTAGCCCAGGGCGAGGGGGATGACCTGGATGAGGATAAGAGCAAGACCTCTGTAGAAGTTGTTCAAACCGGCGGGTCCAATCCAATGCGGAACACGTGAACGGCGGGCAGAGTAACAGGGGCCTGGCCGGCTGTCAAGCGGGATGGCGCCGGCCGGATTTTGGCGGGATATTAGAGTTGACGCGGGTTCCAGCGGATATAAACTCACGAAGCACATCTTGGTATAGAGAAAAGAGCAAGGAGAAAGAAATGCCCAGCGACCTGGATATTGCACGAGCTTCGGAACTGCTGCCGATCAGCGAAATCGCCGAAAAGTACGGGATCGGCGAGGAAGAACTCGAGCCCTACGGTCGGCACAAGGCCAAGGTAGACCTTGCAATACTGGGCAGGCTGGCCGACCGTAAGGACGGAAAGTATATCGATGTGACGGCCATAACGCCCACGCCGCTGGGCGAAGGCAAAACGGTCACGACGATCGGTCTCTCGCAGGCGCTGGGGCATATCGGCAAAAGCGTCTTCACGTGCATCCGGCAGCCGTCTCTGGGGCCGGTGTTCGGAATAAAGGGCGGCGCCGCAGGCGGAGGGTATTCGCAGGTCATACCCATGGAGGATTTCAACCTGCATCTGACCGGCGACGTGCATGCCGTGTCCCTGGCGCACAACCTGCTGGCGGCGTTCATCGACAACCACCTGTTCCACGGCAACAAGCTGGGCATAGATCCCGGCACGGTGAGCTGGCGGAGGGTGGTGGATGTAAGCGACAGGGCGCTGAGGAATATCGTGGTCGGTCTCGGCGGCGGCGAAAACGGCCAGCCCAGGGAGACCGGGTTCGACATATCGGTGGCGTCCGAGGTGATGGCGATACTGGCTCTGACGTCCGACGCCCAGGACTTGCGGCGGCGGCTGGGCCGCATAGTGGTTGCCGAGACTTACGATAAGAAACCGGTGACGGCCGAGGATCTGAAATGCGCCGGCGCCATGGCGGTGCTGCTGGCGGATGCGGTCAAGCCGACGTTGATGCAGACTATCGAGCACACGGGCGTGTTCGTGCACGCCGGACCGTTCGCCAACATCGCTCACGGCAACAGCTCCATAATCGCCGACAGGATTGCTCTGAAACTGGCGGACTACGTGGTTACGGAATCCGGGTTCGGCGCCGACATCGGCATGGAAAAATTCATGGACATAAAGTGCCGCATAAGCGGTCTGGTGCCGGATTGCGTGGTGCTGGTGGCTACGGTGAGGGCGCTGAAGATGCACGGCGGCCTGGCGAAGGTTGTGCCGGGGAAGCCGATACCGAAGGAATACAATGAGAAGAACGTGGCGGCCGTGGAGAAGGGTTGTGAGAATCTCGTAAAGCAGATCGAAAACGCCCTGATGTTCGGTGTGCCGGTCGTCGTGGCCATTAACCGCTTCGATACCGACACCCAGGAGGAAATCGATGCCGTAAAGAAGATCGCCAAGGCCGCCGGGGCGGAAGGCGCCTACCTGAGCGAAGTCTGGGCGAAAGGCGGCGCTGGAGGGGCCGGGCTGGCCGAGGCTGTCGCTGCGGCATGCGATAAGCCGAAGAAATTCAAGTTCCTTTACGATGATTCGACGCCCATAGAAAAGAAGATAGAGACGATAGCGATGAAGATCTACGGCGCCGACGGGATAGACATCGAGCCCAGGGTGAAGACGCTGATAAAACGCTTTACGAAGCTCGGCTACGGCAAACTGCCCATATGCATGGCGAAGACGCACCTTTCGATAACTCACGACCCCAAGCTGAAAGGTTGCCCGAAGGGTTTCCGCGTGCCGGTAAAAGACATCCGGCTTTCGGCGGGGGCGGGATTCATCTATCCTCTGCTGGGCGACATGCGCACCATGCCCGGCCTGCCGTCGACTCCCGCCGGCGAGAATGTGGACCTGGATGCCGACGGGCTGATACAGGGGCTGTTCTGAGGGCGCTGTCCGGAGTGCTTTTTGCGGGGCCTCGCTGCGGCGGGGTCCTTTTTCATGTCTGGGCCGGGCGTACGGCGAGGTATCGTTCCTAGAGGGCTGGAGCGTCTCTTAACGCAGAATCATTGCGCCGTTCGAAATCACGAGCAAGGCCCGTGTGCTCGGCCATGTTGTGCCCGTTGAGGAAAGGATCTCCGGTATTGCTGAGCATTTCGTACAGCCTGGTTGTCATTTGACGCCTGAGCGTGATATGATCGGGGTTTTCCACAAGGTTATTCATCTGGTATGGGTCGGATTCGTTGTCAAACAGGAGCCACGGCCTGCCGCCCACGAGTTCGGCATACGTGTATCGGCTTGTGCGGATTCCGCGCCATTCCGGCATCCCCTGCCGGTTAGCCTCGTCGCAGGATATGTGGTTCGCTATAAGGACGGCGTCCGGCACGGGCGCGTCCGGTTCGCCGCGCAGCGCGGCGGATATATCCATGCCTTCGACACTGTCGGGTACGGGCAGGTTCATGAGCGAAAGCATGGTGGGGAACATGTCCACCGTGCTTGTGAGTCCGTCGAACGTGTTGAAAGAGGGCAGGCCGCCGGGCCAGCGCATTATGCATGGTATGGAAATGGATTCTTCAAACGGCGCCTGTTTTTTCATGTATCCGTGGGACCATAGCATATCGCCGTGGTCGGAAGTGAAAACGACGATGGTATCATCGGAGCGGTGGATTTCATCCAGCGTGTCGAGGAGGACCATCACCTGGTCGTCGAGCGCCGTGACGGCGTAATAATAGTCTGCGTGCGTTTGTCGGCAGTTGAGGTTGCAGGCGAGCGGGTTGGACGTGTCTTCCTGTACGTTTGGGCGGAGATGTATCTTGTCCGGTCGGTATAGATGATCGTCGCCTTTGGGAACCATGTGGTATGGGTCGTGCGGCGGCCCCCATGAAACCACAAGGCAGAAGGGATCTCTGGTGTCGTTCTGTGCTCGGAGGAATTCCCGGGCAAGGCGCGTGTGTATTTCCGGACTGTAGCCTTTTTCTTCGATGTATTCGGGGCCGTCTGCATAGTACTTCGTGGCATAGTAGTTATGATTGCAGTTGAATGCCCGCCAGTAGTCAAAACCGGCACGGCGTTGCCCGGGCGGAGTGAACTTGGAGCGTGGAATGCCGTCAAGATGCCACTTCCCGACGTAGCCCGTCCTGTAGCCGGCGGCACGGCATACATTCCCCAGATAGGGGATGCCGGTGAAGAAGGGCATATCGTTACATATCATGCGGTTGCGGAGGGGATATGTGCCGGAAAACAGTGTCGCTCGATTAGGTGAACAGACAGGCGTATTGGCAAAGCATCTGGTGAAGCGCGTACCCTGAGCGGCGAGCGTGTCGAGCGCGGGCGTATGGCAGTCGATGTTGCCGTAACAGCCCAGCGCCTGGCTGCGGAGTTGGTCGGCGAATACCAGGAGCAGGTTGGGAGGCTTTTCGGGCATCACTGGATACTGCTTATCCGGAAGCCTGCAGCGCTCATGAACGTGTGCCACGTGCGGAAACCGTGATGGCCCTGCCTGTGGGGACTCCCGGCGTCATCGTGATCGATGATCAGTTCGTTATCGACGTAGAAGCGCATTCGGGGCCCCTGAACGGCTATCAGGAAGTCGTAGTCGCGCCCCTTCACTATGGGCTCGCGCCAGGCTTCCTTCACAAGGTTAAAGCCGGGGTCCTTGCGATAGCGGACGCGCGTCCGCGGGCCGCCTTCGGCCGTGCCGTTCAGATACGTGTAGATGTAATTGTTGAACACGTGGTATTCGGGATAGTCGCCGGTCCGCTCGGCGGTGGTGTCGATGACGCTGGAGCCGTCCAGGTGGGAGGCGTAAACGAAGAAGTTCAGGTTGGTGGAACCGTCGGGCGTGTCTTCAACGCGAGCGGTGTATTCGATAACGGTGTCGCCTGCGAAAGGCTTCCGGCACCAGAGCGTAAGGTAGGGGTGTTCTCGTCCTTCGGCTTCGCGCGCATCCATGAACAGCCGCCCGTCGGCCAGGCGGATCTCGGCGCCGCCTTCGGGCAGCCAGTCGTCGTTGGGTGCGGAAAAGTCGTCCTCGTAAAGCGTTTCCACTTTGACCTGCCGGTCGGGCAGTTCGATTGTGCGCATTCGAACTCCTTTCAGAGTGTCGTGAGCGGCTCGGATTCGCCGGGTACGTTGCCGGAGGTGGTATCCCCGGCCAGCCAGGCGCGCAGCCGGTCGGCGTTTTCCTTCTTGAATGTGACTGCGAGTTTGCCGAGAGGGTGCGTAAGTTTCATCTTGAGGGTTTTTGCGGGGAGGTCTTCGAACGTGGACCGGAATTCGTCACGCGACATCACAAAGGCCTTGCTGAGTCCGGGCTGTACGTAGAATGCGCGGTCTTCCAGCAGTTGGATCCGTGCAGCGTTCATTTGAGCTACAATGACGTTCGGCGATTCGGCCGGCTTGGCTTTCAGTATGGCCTTCGCCACGTCGGTGGCCTGCTTGACGCTTTCGGCCGGTATCGTGTCTATGAGCTCACTGATATGGCTGAGTCTGAAGTACTGAACCATGAAAGCTATGGCGATAATCAGGGGAAAAACCAGGCCACGCGCATCAGGTTCTGCCCCGGTAACGATGTTCATTATGAAGGCGGTGACGTTCCATGCGAAAAGAAGGAACGCACTTATTGATTCCAGCAGCAGCGCGGCACGCGCAGGCTTGACAAGGGCTACGATGCCGACGGTCAACATCAGAAGGCCCAGCACGATGACTATGAAATTGATGGGGTCGTCCGTGATGTAGGATATCCCCAGGCCGACGTTGATCATGCCCCATATGATGCCGCCTATGCCTATGCCCTTTATGGTTTTGCGGGCACCTATGGCAAGCAGGGCGCGGTTTTCTTCCGTGTCAAACCAGGTCTCGTATTTCATTGGCGTCCCCTCTCCTCGGGCTCGAAGGTGGATTACAGATTAGCGCCGCGGAGACTGCATGTCAATGTTTCTGCCGGATGAACGCGGCCTTTACATCGACCGCCGGACACGGTAAGCTTTGTCGTGGGGCCGCGTGGTGGGATCGCCTGGCTGCCGCACGGACTCTTGCACTGAAATGAGAAGGGTATATCGATGAGCGCTAACAGGAAGACCGACTGCGTTATAAAGGACATCGGGCTCGCAGACTTCGGCCGCAGGGAAATTGAAATAGCCGAGCACGAAATGCCCGGCCTGATGGCTACAAGGGCCAAGTACGGTCCCTTGAAACCACTGAAGGGTCTGCGTGTCATGGGGTCTCTCCACATGACGATACAGACCGCCGTGCTCATCGAGACGCTCGTCGAACTGGGGGCTGACGTCCGCTGGGCCAGCTGCAATATCTTCTCCACTCAGGATCACGCCGCGGCCGCCATCGTCGAGGCCGGGGTGCCGGTGTTCGCATACAAGGGCGAATCTCTGGAGGAGTACTGGGAATACACCGTGCGGGCGCTTACCTGGCCCGACGGCAAAGGCCCCAACCTGCTGGTGGACGACGGCGGTGACGCCACTCTCATTGTCCACCTGGGTTATGAAGCCGAGGAGGATCCGTCGATACTTGACCAGCCGACGGACAACAGGGAATTCGGAATAGTCCTGGCGACGTTGAAACGCGTCCGGGCGCAGGATCCCGCCAAGTGGCACGACTTTGTCGGAGACATACGCGGCGTTTCCGAGGAAACCACTACGGGCGTGCACAGGTTGTATCAGCGCAAGGCGAAAGGCACGTTGCTCTTCCCCGCGATGAACGTCAACGACTCCGTCACGAAAAGCAAGTTCGACAACCTCTACGGCTGCCGTGAATCGCTCTGCGACGGTATCAAGCGCGCCACCGACGTGATGATCGCCGGCAAGACCGCAGTGGTCTGCGGCTATGGCGACGTGGGCAAGGGCTCGGCGCAGAGCCTCAGGGCTTTCGGCGCCAGGGTCATTGTTACCGAAATAGACCCCATCTGTGCGCTTCAGGCGGCCATGGCCGGCTACCGCGTGGATACCGTGGAAAACGCATTGCCGGAAGCGGATATCTTCGTGACCGCCAGCGGCAACAGAAACGTCATCACCATCGACCATATGGCCGCGATGAAGGATCAGGCCATAGTCTGCAATATCGGGCATTTCGACAACGAGATCGAAGTGGATAAACTCAACTCTTTCCCGGGCGTCGTCAAGGTCAACATCAAGCCCCAGGTGGACAGGTATACGTTCGCCGACGGCCATTCCATATTCCTGCTGGCCGAAGGACGGCTGGTGAATCTCGGTTGCGCCACGGGCCACCCGAGTTTCGTGATGTCGAACAGCTTCACCAACCAGACCCTCGCAATAATCGACCTGGCTACCGGCGACCATGAGATAGACGTCTATACCCTGCCGAAGAAGCTGGACGAGGAAGTCGCAAGGCTTCATCTGGAGCACGTCGGGGCAAGGCTTACGAAGCTTACTCCCGGGCAGGCCGAGTACATCGGCGTCCCTGTCGAGGGGCCTTATAAGCCGGATTACTACCGCTACTGAGGGCTGAATCGTGAAGCAGCGCACCGTACGCGCGGCCGCCGCGGCTGCTGTCGCAGCGGCAATTATCGTTCTCGTGCTGGTCTCCTTTGTCTGGCGCGGGGTTGTGCGGGATTCGGAAGAATCCGGGGCCGGGACGTTCCT
The DNA here is from genome assembly GCA_016930595.1 of Planctomycetota bacterium. GTDB lineage: Bacteria > Planctomycetota > SZUA-567 > JAFGGJ01 > JAFGGJ01 > JAFGGJ01. Next base: position 20,115 of record JAFGGJ010000093.1, on the reverse strand, counting down.
CATGTACGTGGAGGACGTTTTTTATATTCATGGAAAGGGCGTTGTCGTGACCGGCAAGGTCGAACGGGGCGAAGTCCGTGCCGGTGACAGCTTGGACATCCTGGCCGGGAAGGACACGCCCGCCATCCACTTGGAATGCCGGGGCGTGGAAGCTTTCAGGACGGTGCTGGATGTCGCCGTCGCGGGCGATTACGTGGGGATCCTGGTGTCTCCCGTGGAAAAGGAAGATGTCCGGCCGGACATGCAGCTTGTTGCCGCAGGCGCCGGTTGGAGCAGCCTGCCCAATACGAATACCGCTGTTCCGGCTCAACCATAGGTTTTCGGCGGGTTTGTCCTTGCATCCGCCCGCCGCGGCTTCATGCTGTTTCCAGGCTTCGCATTCTACGGGCGGAAGGAGACAGACATGTCATGCGGCATCCCGCAGATTGTCGGTATCAGCAAGGTTTATGACCCGGGCTGGCATTGCGCGTTCACGGATATCATCGCCTGGCGGGGACGCGTCTGGCTTGTTTTCCGTGAAGCCGTCAACCACAGTGTGCATCCGTCAAGCAACATAGTCGTCGTCGCTTCGGCCGACCACGGACGCACCTTTCTGGAAGCGGGCAGGATTTCCGCCCGCGGGCTGGATGTCCGTGACCCGCACTTCTTCGTGGTGGACGATGTTCTGCATATCACGATTCCATGCTGGCGGTTGCCGCAGGAACGGAACGAACACGTAACCATTATCGCACGCAGCGATAACGGACGTGAATGGGAGACAGTGCCGGACGTCAAGGCGCTGGAAGGCCTGACGGTCTGGCGGCCAAGGCTTTCTCCGGACGGCACATGGTACGCTGCCGCTTATGGCCGGAATGCAGACAAATCCGAGGGTGCTGTTCATCTCATGAAGACAACGGACGGCGTGGACTGGGGGCGTGTTTCCACCATCGAAACGAAACTGCGGCCCAACGAAACAGAACTGTGTTTTGACCCGGATGGTACTCTCCGAGCCCTTGTGCGGCGCGAAAAACAGGACCGGAGATATCCGCTGCTCGCAAAGGCGGTCCCTCCGTATGCGGAATGGTCCAAACTGGAATGCGACGCCTTTCTCCAGGGCCCCCTGCTGGAACGCCTGACGGATCACACCTATGTCGTCGTGGGTCGTTCTCCCCGCGAGCCCGGGCAGGCGGAGTTCCACCCCTGCGTGACACGGATGTTCATGCTGGACGTCGAGACCGGCCATCTCGAGCCTGGGGATGCGCTCGAAAGCGGCGGGGATACTTCATATGCCGGCTTCGTCAGGTTGCCGGAAGGAGCCCGGTCCGCCATGAACGGCGGCCACAACGCCCTGCTGTCATATTATTCAGGGCATGGCTATGATAATGGAAGTTACCGGGGCGGCGAACAGGTGCAGCGCTGTGCCGTCTATGTCGCGAGAATGGCGGTTCCGGGATAACGGCGGTGCCGGACAGCCCTGAAATTCCCCGCGTTTCTGATAACTTCCGATAAGATGCGCCGCCGCCGGCGATATTGCACGGCGACCGGAATCAGCGATACCTGACAAAAGCCTGCAACGTTCCGCAGGCCGCGGTCAGTCCTGTTTGCCGGGTTCACCGTCCACTGGTTTCCCGTTGCCGGCATTGTCTGTTTCACCGGGATCGGCGGGACCAGCGCCTTCCTGCCTCGACTGATCGGCCTCGGCGGTCAGTTTTTCTTCCAGCAGCTCTTTCTGCTTCATGAGCATTTTCACAATATCGTACACCATCCACACGCACACGGGCACCGCGGCGCTTATCGTTCCCCACCACGGTATCTTGGCGCTGCCGGCGGTCACAAGGAACAGGACCGCCAGCAGGACGACCAGCAGGATGATGACCCTTTTTGCGAGAGCGCCTTCCGAGGCCCTCTTCCGTTCTTCCAGCTTGCTGCCCACGCTTGCGCGTTTCTGTGCCATTTCGATTTCCTCCCCCCGGGGGCTTCAGGTGGTTTCGGACGGTTTGCCGCCCACGATGTCACGTGCAAATTTTTCCAGCGGAGCCGTAAAACCTTCCGGGTCTTCTTTCTTGACGTGTTTGGCGAGAAAACCCGCCGAGGCGACCGGTTGCCTGCCCATGCATTCTGCAACGGCTTCGGCGGACCGCTTGTCCCCGGAGCCTTCCATCGTGGCAAAACATGCGAAATCGCGGATCTTTTCTTTCTGTGCCGTCAGAAACGCGCGCACCGCAGGCGTCATCGTCCACGCCCACACGGGCGTACCCGTGACTACCATGTCGAAAGCCGACACGTCCGCCTTTGTCGGTTCGATATCGGCGCTCTTCTTCCTGACGGCGTCGCGGCCCGCCGACAGCCAGCCGAAGAACCCCGCACGTTTCTTCTTGTCGATTATTTCTTCAGTGGCCACATCGTGGCCGAGTCCGGACAGTTTCGCCGCCAGTGCCTCGGCCGTTTTGCGTGTAACGCCCGTACGCGAATAGAAAGCCACCAGTATTTTCATGCGCGGTCCCCGATCATTCATGGAATACCCATTATCTATAAGTTTATTTGAACTGCAGGCGTCGCGCAAGAGTATCCGTGGACTTGGAAACACGCGCTCCTTTGATTGCCCGGAGTGTTTCGAGGCCGTATAATCTTCCCGGCCGGCATGCATGGAGGATTGCCATGTTTGAAGATGTTATGGGGCGTAACCAGCACAAGATAGTCGAACATCCCGGGACAAGGAAAGGCGTGGAACTCTGGCTCGAACGCGTTCTCGGTTACTACGGCGAGGACGGAGGCGTTGACGTGGAAATCATAGACGGCCAGCTGATACTCAACGGCGCCACCGCAGATTACATCTATTCCGATTTTACGCCCGATGAAATCCTCTACAAGGCGGGCAGCAGGCGCCTGCTGGAGCAGGTGGTTGCCGAAAATGTCTCAGAAGGCATGTCGGAAAGGGAAAAGGCCCTGGCGCTCATGCGGCGTGTGCGCGACAACCGCGACAGGGGACTTGCCCGCCCCGGCCTTTTTTACGGCGGCAGCGAGGAAGAGCTGCTCAAGCGCGGTGCCCTCATGTGCAATGAAGTCTCCCGCCTCTATGTTTGCCTCTGCCAGATAGCCGGGCTTCCGGCAAGGGTCCATTGCGCTCACATTTCAGGCCACATGATGAGCGAGGTGAAGACCGGCGGCAAGTGGGGCTGGGTGGATTCCATGAAGGGCGTGGCCCCTGTAAATGACGACGGGGAGCCTGCAAGCGTGTGGGAACTTGTCAACGATCCCGGGCTGATGGAACGCCAGCCGCAGGGCGTCTGGGACGACATAAGGTCGCCGCAGGCCTTCTTCGGTGATGATGAGAAGAATCCCGATGACGACAGGTTAATCATGGCCAGGGCCAGGGATTGCTATTTCCACCCGCGGGAAGCCACCGCCATCGGCAACTATTTCGTGTGGGACTATGACAGGTACACCTACCCCTGGTGCCTGGAAGCCGCGGATCCCGAACGCAGGAGGAAAGCCACTCGTGCCGAATATCTGAATCGCAGGGAACTCGGCTGGCCCGACTACTATTTCCAGCCGCTGCTTTTTTCCGAAGACATTGCCCCGGGGAAACAGGATGGCGCATAAGATATCGGCTTTCACGGACCTTGTTTATGACGACCACGAACGGTGCCGTCTCGACCTCTTTCGCCCCTCCGCCGGAGATATGCAGCCGCTTGTGCTTCTGATACACGGCGGCGGATGGGCCGCCGGCCACAGGATGCAGTACCACCAGTTGTGCATCCGGTTGGCCGAGGAAGGCTTTGCGGCGGCCGCCGTGGGTTACAGGCTGGTTCCCGACGCCGTCTGGCCGGAAATCGGCCGTGATTGCGCCCGGGCTGCCGCCCACGTCTGCAGGAACGCCGCTGAACTCGGCGTGGATGCTTCCCGGGCGGCGACGTGGGGCTCGTCGGCGGGAGGCCACCTGGCGCTCATGCTCCAGGCCTGGGGCTCTCGCTGGCTTAAGGAAGGCGTAGTGGACCGCCTGCCGGATATCGTCGGTACCGTGGCCCAGTGTCCCGCGGTGTTTGTTGCCGAAGAAGGGCCGGGCGAGCACGGCAGGCGGATGGCGAACGGATACCCGCCGGAAGAAGTGAGTCCGCACCATGTGCCGGCCGACCTCTTCAGGAGCGTCCTGGTGGTGCACGGCGACGCCGACAAGACCTTGCCGCTCGCCCGCTCAGCGGATTTCATCGCAAGGCTTTCAGACGCCGGTATCGATGCAAGGCTGGAGGTGCTGCCGGGAGCCGAACACGGCTTCGGCTACAACCTGCTTTCTTCGCATGCCCGGAAGTGCGTCGATTTCGCACTTCCCTACCTCAGGCGCCTGTTGGCTCCCGGGGGTTGACCTGGGGATCATGAAATGTTCAGTCCGTCTCGCATTGTGTTATGGAGAGTTCGAGGCTGGATGCTAAAATAACCCTAAGATGATGTTCTTGTGCAGGGAATACGAATGGATGCGATCGTAGCCTTGGAAGACGGGACCGTGTTTCACGGTACGTATTTCACCGCCCGCAGGGAAGCCCTTGGCGAAGTAGTTTTCAATACTTCCATGTCCGGTTACCAGGAAGTGATTACAGATCCCTCGTATTCAGGCCAGATTGTCGTCATGACCTGTCCGCATATCGGCAACGTGGGCGTAAACCCGCTGGACATGGAAAGCAGGGGAGTGCAGGTCGCGGGGCTGGTGGTTCGGGAAGCGGCCGGGGCGGCAAGCAGTTTCCGGGCGCAGGGCATGCTCGGCGACTACCTTACCGGCAACGGCGTCCCGGGTGTGGAAGGCGTCGACACGCGCGCCCTTACCCGGAAGATCCGCCTGCATGGAGCCATGAGGGGTGCCATTGCTCCGTCCGGGCGTCCGGTACAGGAGCTTCTGGAACGGGTGAAGGCGCTGCCTTCCATGGCCGGCAGGGACCTTGTCCCGGCCGTTACCAGGCAGGCCGCGTGCAGTTGGTCCAGGGGCTTTGAAAGCGGCTTTGACCGGTCCTGCCCGAAAAGACCTCCCTTGACCTTGCCGATAGCAGTAATTGACTACGGGTGCAAGGACAATATTTTGAGATGCCTGGTCGAAACCGGCTTCGACTGCACGGTGTTCCCCGCCGGCGCAAGCGCCGGGGATATTCTGGCCCGGTCTCCGGCCGGTGTCTTCCTTTCCAACGGTCCCGGCGATCCGGCGGCTGTCACGTATGCTTTCGACACGATCAGGACCCTGGCCGAAAGGCTCCCCGTTTTCGGAATCTGCCTCGGCCACCAGTTGACGGCCCTCGCCTTCGGCGCCGCCACCTACAAAATGAAATTCGGTCACCGGGGAGCCAACCAGCCGGTCAGGAACCTTGCTACCGGGGCGGTCGAAATCACCAGCCAGAACCACGGCTTTGCCGTGGATCCGGACAGCCTTTCTGAAGGTCTCGAAGTCTCGCACGTCAATTTGAACGATGGAACCGTCGAAGGCCTGCGCCACAGGGAACTCCCCGTGTTCTGCGTTCAATATCACCCGGAGAGTTCTCCCGGCCCGCATGATTCGACGTATCTTTTCACGCAGTTCAGAAAGATGGTTGAAGAATTCGGGGGGCTGGTGTAAGTTCATATAGGGGGCGCATGTGCCTTCGATAATGCCTGAACGTCGCTGCCCGGAGAAAGGACCCCGTGTTTGAAACCGTCGCGTGAAGACGCTCGCAAGACTGTAATGCTGGGTCTCGGCCTGGACAAGGACGACGGGCCTCTTCGCATTACCAGGGGCGACAACTACCATCTGGTGGGTGGCTCTTTGCCCACGCACGAAAAAATGCAGGAAGTGGCCGTCAGGGTGAATGAGAGCCTGTCCGTGAGCGGGAAACGCCTGGAAGAAGTCTCCGGCGGCGAATTCCGGGATATCGTCGCCAGGGCCGTGGAGAAGGTGGGGGACTGATGCCTCCTTATTTTTCGGGCCGTACCACCGCCTATGCCGCTCGGCAGCCCGGCGGCGGACGCTGGTGGCTGGTGGTGATAGCCCTGGTTCTTGTCGCCGGTGCCGGCGTCGGAGGATATTACAGCCGCAGTATCTTCAGGAACGGAAACAGCCGCCCGGACGGTAACGGCGACACGCCGGTGCAGCAGGACCCCGTCCTGACAAGCGGTATTCTTGTGGGCAACAACGATCCCCTGGGCGGAGAGCTGGAAGGCGTCGTCTTCTTCAACAACGGCGACTACGATCAGGCCATAAGGTGGTTTGACGACTATCTTTCCGCAGGCGTCCAGGTGCCGAAGGCCGACGCGTGTCTCTATTACCTGGGGCTCGCATGGTTCAAGCGGGCTTCTCCTTCGGAGATGTCGGCCGCTTGGAAGCGCCTGGCCGAGGAGTTCCCGCGCAGCGATTATACGGGCAGGATGCTCTATGACACCTCCCGCCTTACCCCGGATCCCGATGAGCGTTCCCGTACTCTCTACCTTGCGTGGAAGGGCTTCTCGAGAACCAAGGAAGGGAAACTCGCCGCGCTTCAATGGGCCGACGAAGCTTATGACAGGTATGCCGGAACCGAGACCGATTACTCCAAGTGGGATGATATCTGGGCGGCCTATTCCATAGCCCTGGATTCCGTTGCGGAAGACGCGAAACAAAAGGTTTTCGACAGGATAGCACGGGTGGCCGGTTACCTGGTTCTCGACCCAAGAGGCCGGCCGGCGGGGGCTTATACGGTTACTGTTAACCCCGGCGACAGCATCTCGTATATCGCGCACAAGAACAAGGTGCCGGTCGAAAGCATAGTGCGGGTCAACGGACTGAAGAGCGACGTCATACAGCCGGGCGACGAATTGAAGATTTACCCGCTCAGAAGCAGAATAGTCATCGACAAGAAACTCTTCACCCTGGACCTTTTCGTCAACGGAAGATTCTACAAGAGATACAGTGTCGGCGTCGGGCAGGGGGAATTGACTCCCTCGGGGAACTTCGCCATCAGGCACCGCGTCCCCTTCCCGACGTGGCACAGGGGCCCCGACCGCATACCTTACGGTAACCCTGAAAACATTCTGGGTACCCGCTGGATGGGTTTCGGGCATTCCGGTCCGGGCAAGAGTATCGGTATTCACGGTACTTCCGAACCGGAAACCGTGCCGGGCGCAGTCAGTCAAGGCTGTATCAGGATGGTCAACCGCGACGTGGAGGAAGTCTACGACCTTGTCCCGTCCGGTACCGAAGTCGTCATAAAATAACCGGTTCAGTCGTTTCCTGTCGCGGCGGGCTCCTCCGCCCCGGCGATTTCCCTGAAGAGTTCCCGCAGGGATGCGCTCTTCTCCTTCAATTCGGCGTCCAGCGACGCGGCGGCGATCAAGCGGGTTTCCGCTTCATCCTTCATGCCCCTGTGGACCGCTATCGCCGCGACCGCCAGGTGTTCCCCGGCGGCGCCTGTTTTCAGGCACATTTCAAATAGTCGCAACTGCTGGTAGTCGGAAATTTCCTTCCACGCATGCACGGTGTCCGTCCCGTCGTCCCGCTTGACTGTTACTCCGTCGACGTCGATACGGATTACTTTGCCGTCCCCGACACCTGGGAAGGCAAGGCTTACTTCGGAGCCCCCCGCTTCGATCCTTGCGGCGGTCCTGTCGAACTGGTCGGATGCCATCTGTACGGCTTCCCTGTAGAGCAGCAGCTTGTCCTTGAGTTTTCCTGCGGCCATGCCGTCGGCGGTTTCCTGCAGGAGTGTCGATGCAGCATGAAAATGGTACAGGCTCGTCGAATAGAATGCCTCCTTCGCGGCCTTTTCATAGACCTCGCCGGGGCTTTCCGCTTCTTCAGCCGGCGCGGTTGTTTCTTCGGTTTTGGGCGCGACGGCCGCTTCAGGTTCCGGGACGGGGGCGGCGGCAGGTTCCGGAACGGTTTCATCCGGCGACGTGCTGTCGGACGCGGTGCTTTCCGGAGCCGGTTGCGCCCCGCGGTTGTACGTTTCATAGACTTCCCGCGATTTCCTGTATATCCACGGCGATACGGCGCCTATCGCAAGCAGCACGAAAAGCAGCGCAAACTTCCCCTGCAGGTCGGTCTGGAAATTGAAGAGCGACGCCTTCACCAGCGTGTCCGGCCCCGCGGCGGAACGTTTGCGCGACGATTTCACCCTGTACATCTGCACCAGTACCACGAGCAGGGTCGAGAATACCCCCAGCAGTATCGTGGGGAACAGCTTCACGCCGAACATCTCGGGCGAACCCTCGGCCAGCGACGGCGTTACCCGGTATGCCAGTTCGCCTGCCCCTCCGCCCAGTATGCCGAACAGGACAGCATATCCCGCCGATAGAACGTGGTATCGCGCTCTGCGCCCGCCGCTGAAAGTCGGCCATTCCCAGCGCCCGGTGCTTACCTGGGTATTGCATTTGGGACATAGAGCAAGCTTGGGACCCAGCCCCGTGTTTATGTGCCATACGTGGTGGTCTATGGAACGTCCGCATGTCGGACAGAATATTCGCCAGAAGAGCATGGCCCCCCCTTTCGGTATGTTGCACGTGTATTGTACGGCGGAACCGCCGCCGTTCAACTCGCAGGATTCCCGGATGCTTCCGTGGAGGACGGGGGCGCCCCGCCCGGCTGTCCCATCGCGGTATCGCGGGAACGCATAACCACGATTACGCCTGCCACCACCAGTACGAACCCTGCCGCCGCGCGCCGCGTCATCTCTTCCCCAAGCAGCAGGTATGCCTGCACGTACGCAAGCACCGGTGTCAGGAACTGGAACATCGACAACCTGCCTGCCTCTATATGTTTCAGCGCGGCGTACCACGTCGCGAACCCTATCGCCGTTCCTCCGACCGCCACGATCGACAGTCCCACCATCACCTGCCATGACGGCATCCCCGCGGCGATGATTTGCGGCAGGACGAAAATGAATATGAGCGTCCCGAACATTACCGCGATCGTCGTCGTCACGAGGCCTCCGGCCCGCCGGGACGCCTTCTTGCCCAGCGCCGTGTACACGCCCCATGACGCCCCGCTCGCCAGGGCCATCAGCGGCCCGAAATACGGGAACGGTCCTTCAGCCACTTCCTTTGTGTTCGCTGAAGCGTACGTTATCAGCGCGGCGCCGGTGAAGCCAAGGACAAGCGCCGCCACCTTTTTCAGCGTAACCTTCTCCCCGAGCGGTACCGCCGCCATCAGTGTGAACAGCGGCGCAGTCGATGACAGCATCGATATCGTTGTGGCCTGCGTGTACCGCAGCGACAGCATCTGGAAGTAGCTCATCCCGAAACACCCCGTTGCGCCCAGCGCCGCGTACAGCAGGATCCGGCGCCTGTTCCGCAGTTCGCTCAACAGCGTTCCGCCTTTGCCGGATGCCGCCACCATCCCCAGGAGTATCGGCGCCGCAAGCGCGTACCGGACCCATGCGAAATGGATCGGCGCCATTTCGTACTTGAGGAACAGGTACCGGCCCACTACGAATACCATGGACCACGTTACCACCGATACCAGGCCCAGCAGTATGCCTTTCAAGGGTTTCTCCACGGATTTGGATGCGGTGAGTATATCCGGCCGGGTGCTTCGGGCAAGCCTCCCGGGCTGGCGCAATTCCGCTTCACGAGTAGAATTATTCTCGAAGGGAGAGCTGCCATGCAGACTCAAGTCGTTCTGACGGTTGCAGAAAGCAAGCGCCTCATTGCAAGGGGCCTGGCCGTATACGAACCCCTGTTGCGGGCCAAGGAAGACGGCATTCTGGCCATTGCCAAGGGTACTACGAACGCCTACATCGTCGAAGAAGTCCTCGGCGTCGAAATCGAAAAAACCGGTTATGTCACGGGCAACACCAAGCCTTCCACCGTGGACAGGGCCGTTGCCGCCCAGATCGGCAACCGGCTCCCGGACGTTGTTATCCGCAAGGGCGAAGTTCTCGAAGGCGCGTCCATAACCGACGTCATCGGCGAAATGAAACAGGGCGACGTCATCCTCAAGGGCGCCAACGCCATCAATTACCAGGAAGGCGTCGCCGCGCTCCTGATCGGCCATCCCACCGGCGGCACCATCGGCGCTTACATCGGGACCGCCGTCTCGAAAAGGATCAACGTCATCACCCCTTGCGGCCTTGAAAAAGAAGTCCCCGTCGACCTCCTTGCCGCCGCGGACCTGGTGGGCGATCCCGCCGAACAGCACAGGTCTTCCCCCGCATTGTGGGCCTTCCCGGCCAGCCTTTTCACCGAAATCGAAGCCTTCGACGAACTTGCCGGCGTTGACGCCGTCCCGATCGCAGCCGGCGGTATCGCGGGAGCCGAAGGCTCATGCAGGTTCCTTCTCTACGGGGATGAGGAAGCCGTCGACCGCGTCCTGGCCGTCGTGGAAGAACTGGCCGGGGAGCCTCCTTTTGTGTCCTGACGATTCACGTCCGCGGTTCCATGCCGCCGGTGTTCCGCTCAGGGGCCCGGTCATCGTCGCCAGCGGTCCGCTTACCAGCAGGCTCTCCCTGCTCAGGCTTGCCGATTCGGCCGGCGCCGGGGCCGTCAGCCTCAAGCTCACCTTTCTCAAACCTCCCTTCGCAGGCGAGATGCGTTCCTTTTCCGTCCTTGATTCCGTCATCCTTTCTCCCGTGGAGCGCCGGCTCGCCATAGATGAAGGCGTCGAACTCTGCAGGAACGCCAAGGCCGAAACCTCGTTGCCCGTCTGGGCCAACTACAGCGCTGGCGACCCTGATGAATGGCTTGTTCTTACGGAAGCCTTCCTGGCCGCGGGCGCCGACGGCCTCGAGCTCAATTTCTGCTGCCCCAACCTGGACACTTCCTACGGCAGGGGCGCACGCAGCTCCACGCACGCCGGTGCTCTTATCTGCACCGATCCTGACCTTGTGGTTTCCATCGTGCGCAATGTCGCCGAGCACTTTCCAGAAGCTCGTCTCCTGCCCAAGATCGTCAACAACACGCATCTCTTCAGGGAAGTTGTCGGCGCCGTCGCCGAAGGCGGCGCCTCCGGTGTTCATGTCGTGGGCCAGCCCGTCTCCGGTGCTCCGCCCGTTGACCCGGACACTCTCAAACCCGTTCTGCCCTTTGCCGACGGCGTCTCCTTCGGCTCCACGAACGGCTCCGTCTGTCTCTACAACACCCTCAAGTGCGTCGCCGAAGCGCGTCTCGCCGCCCCGAAGCTGGACATTGTCGCCTCCGGCGGCGTTTCGGACTGGTCCGATTGTGTTTCCATGTACGCCTATGGGGCGGACGCCGTGGCCCTTTGCTCCGCCGTCATGTGGCACGGCTGGAAGCTCGTCTCAAGTATCTCCGAAAACCTCCTCCGATACTTCGATGCCCGGGGCATCGATGGTCCCGCCGCTGTCAGGGACGCCGCCCTTCAACACCTGGTGTCTCCGGCGCATCTCCGCCTCTCTCCTCTCCGGGCATCAGTGGACGTCGATAAATGCGCCGGCTGCGGCAGGTGCCTCTCTATCGGCCACTGCGAAGCCGTTTCCCTCCGGGACGGCAAGGCTTTCATAGACCCGGCCCTCTGCATGTCCTGTGGGGTTTGCCGATCGGTCTGCCCGGCCGATGCCATAGTCTATGACGACGACCCGCGCTGTCGGAAAGAACCCTAGATGAAACTGTTTTCCATGCTGGTTACGTCGGCCGCCTTGCTGCCGGTCGGCTGTACCCCCCATGACTGCTCCTGCACGGTCGAACTGGACGGCGTCCGCAGGCGTCCAGCATCTTTCACGCAAGGCAGCCTTGTCATTCCCCGGAGTCATGAGCCCGGTGCGGACACCGTTGTGAAATGGCTCGATGGGCATGATGTTGTCAGGTGGCAGGGTCGCGTTCCTCCTGTGGGCGCCGGGACGGACTCCAGGCTGGTTGTCCCTGTAAGGGAACCTGTCACCGAGAACAATTTCCTTGTCGTCCGCGATGACCGGTATCATTTCACGGCTGAACCCGTCCCCTCGACTAATTTCCCGCTCTTCCTGGCGGATGCCGGACGGGATCCGCGTCTGGACCCGCTTGTCAAGTCCGGCCTTGTGTCGCTCTTGACCGGAGTGCACGAATCGGAACCGGTCCTGAAATCCTTCCTGGACGGCTTTGCCGGCATCAGGGACCCTCTGCGGGCGATAGACGCCTGGGTCCTGGGCGGCGACACGGTCAGGGATGACGACGCCGACCTTCTTTTCGAGATGGCTTCCGGGCTTCTCCAGTTGAGGGCGGTTTTGCGGCCGGAAGAGCGCAGCGTCGCAATATCCGTTTCCGACGCGGCGCTCGCGGAGAAAATCCTCAGGTCGGTTGTCCTGGAAGCCGGAGTCTGGCCGCGTTCCGGCGATGCCCGCCCGCGTGTCCTCATCACCGATACCGTTACAAGCGCCGAGCCCGGGGACTCAACCGGAATTCGCATCGTCATCGAAGGCGAAAAAGATGTCCCGAGGCTCCTTGATCGGCTCCGTGAACTCTTCCCTCCTCAGGTTGAAGTCACCGACGAACGCGGCCGTTCGATCCGTGCCCTCGTACACTCCTTCAGGGCCGGCAGCGGCCGTGTCCTTATGATCCATCCCGCGGATCCCGTCCCCGCGGTCATCTCCATCCGCTCGGAAACCCCCGCCTTCTGGTGCGATATAAGGCGGGGCGTCGTTCTGGGTTTCGGCAGAAACACCCAGCTCCCGGGCAGGCTCAGAAAACCCTTCCTGGTCTCCGTGCTGCCTTATTCCATCTCCCGCATGGACGCGTCGATAGAACGCCGCATCCCGGGCGGGGCGTTCATAAAACTGACCGTCGTCGCCGACAAGCCCGTTACGGCTCCCCATCTTGTCGCCCTTCATGCCGAAGACTCCGAAGGACGTGTCCTGCCCGGCAGCGTCAGGCTCCTGCGTCTCAGGCGCGGCTCGCTCGCAAGGTGGTACCAGTGGGGCATTCATGAAGGCCGCCCGCCCGCCTCGCTTGTTTTCCGTGACATCCTCACGGGTTATCGCACCGAGCTCTCGATTGAAGACGCCCCGTAGCGCCCGGCGCCGTGTGGCCTTTACCGCGGCGCTTTCCCCCGTATAATTGCCCCGTTCCCGTCGAAAGGACCATCCTTTGCTTCACGCTTTCTACCTGAACACGGACGGCGGGCTTGAGGAAGTCGCCGACATTGACCGCATCAGGGAGCTCAAGGCTCTTCAGGAGGGGAAACTCTGGTTGGACCTCGAAGACCCTTCCCCGGAAGAAGTCCAGGTCCTCGACGACGTTTTCGGCTTCCACCCCCTTACCATCGAAGACTGCATGCATCCCAGCCTCCATGCCAAGGTGGACGACTTCCCAGGCTATTTCTTTATCGTCCTGCTCGCGGCCGACAAGGTATCGGCCGACCAGGAAGACCCAGCTCTTCTTGAAATCGACTTCTACCTTTCCCGGCATTACCTCGTTACTTTTCACAGGTCGCCGCTCGCCGCGGTCGGCAGCGTCAGGCGCCAGCTCCAGGCCGGATCGCCGGGCAGCATGGCCGCCGGCGTGGACTTCCTCTTCTACCAGATCGTGGACGTCATGGTTGACAACTACTTCGTAGCCGTGCGCCGTCTCGGCGACGCCGCCGATGAATTCGAAGACCTCGTCCTCGAAGAGCCCAACAGGGAACATCTCGCTGCCGTCAACGACCTCAAGTACAACGTCTCCCAGCTCCGCCGCGCCATCTTCGACCAGCGTATGGTGCTCAGGTCCCTGGTCCGGGAAGGCGCCAGGATCCTCAGCACCGACGTCCTCCCGTACATCGAAGACGTCGAAGACAACTTCGACAGGATCATTGACCGCATCGAACTCTGCCGTGAAACCGTCGCCAGCGCACGCGACCTCTACCTTACAACCCTGGGCAACAAGACCAACGACACCATGCGCATTCTGACCATTTTCGCCACCCTCCTTGTCCCGGCCACCGTCGTCAGCAGCATCTACGGCATGAATATCCCGCTCCCCTTCGAACATAACCCCGCCACCTTCTGGGTGCTCATGGGCGGCGCGGTGACGTTCAGTCTGGCCTTCCTGGGCTACTGTCGCTACAGGCACTGGTTGTGACGTCCGTGCTTCCTGGGGAACCTTGCTCTTGCGCCCGGTATTGTCTGTATGTGACGCGGCAGGCCGTTTTAACCGTGCCGCCGTCGCCGCGCGTGAAAGGATCGTGATCATGAAAAACCTGGCGCTGGCTGTGTCCGCCGCCGGACTTGCGCTCCTGGCAGCCGGATGCGACAAGCAGGATGACGGCCTGTCCGCCGTCACGGGTGGAATCGCCGTTTCCTGCTGCGACAGTATCGAATCCGGCGATACGGCCTGTCCCTTTGCTTCCGGCGATACTCCCGCTTCAACGGGTCTTTCTTCACAGTCGTTCTGCCCGGTTGTCTGGGGCGCACCGGTCGACCGCAGTATCTTCACCGACTGCGGCGGCAAGCGTGTGTACTTTTCCGGTGCGGCGTGCGTGGATGTCTTCAGCAGGGATCCGGAGAAATACATGTGCAGACTGCGGGACGCGGGCGTCCTCCTGGAAGACTCCCCTGCCTTCCGTTGACACTGCGTCCTTGGCATCGCGTTGCCGTTGTGTTATCATTGGCTCGGGAACCTGCGGACTGTAAGGCGTTGTCATGCAAGTCGATGTTAAAATCCTGGGTACCGACTGCGCAAGATGCAGGCAGTTGACCGCCCTTGTCGAAGATGTCCTCGCCGGCCCGGACATGCCCGACGCCGCCCTTGAAAAAGTCAGCGACCTTGCCGTCATCATGTCTTATGGTATTCTGGCGGTGCCGGGCCTGGTCATCAATGGTGAAGTCAAGTCCGTGGGAAACGTCCCTTCCGGTGGCATGATTGCCGAATGGATCAGGGAAGCCGCAAAGGAGTGAGAAAATGAAAAGAAGCCGTCTGCCCGTCATGGTCGCAATTTCCGGGTTTGCAGCATTGTTCCTCTTTTCCTGCAGCAGCGGGACGCCCGATCGGCCGGATACCGCCGTCCCGCAGGCCGGCTCCGCCGCACCGGCCGACCAGGAGCCGGCCGTTGCTTCCCTCACGGAATACCGCTCCACGACCTGCGGCATCTGCGAAGAAGTCCAGCATATCTTCACTTCCATCCAGCCGGCCTATGCCGGTGTCCTGGCAGTCCGGATCGTCAACCTGAATCAGAACCGTGAAGTCGTCAAAGACCTCAGGCCGGCCGGCTTTGCCAACCGCGTCCCCTTCATCGTGCTGCGCTCCGCCGCCGGCGAAGTCCTCTGGACCCATACCGGCTACATCCCTGAAACCGAACTGAAAGACATCCTGGCGGACAACGGGTTCACTCCGGCGCGTTGACCGCGCCCGTATTTCCCCTTTCCGAGGACGAACAGGATGAACTTTACTGAATTCCTCTATAACCTCGGCAAGTGGGTGGAATCCGCCGGGACTTCCCACCCATGGCTTGTGCCTCTTCTCGCTCTTGTCGCCGGCATGATGGCCGCTCTCAGTCCCTGTTCCCTCGCTGCCCTCCCTCTCATGATGGGCTATATCCTGGGCGGCAGTGAAAAATCCTGGAAACGCGCCCTCCTTCTTTCCGTCGTTTTCGTCGCCGGCCTTTCTATCGTATTTACCGCTATCGGGCTTCTGAGCGCGGTTTTCGATCCATCGTATCTCGGGCGCAAAGTCGTCGGCGTCATCCTCCTGGTCGTCGCTGTCTGGCTTTCCGGCTTTCTGAACATCCCCGTTCCCATGCCCAACCTGGCGGGATTCAGGCACAGGGGCGTCCTGGGGGCCTTTCTCCTCGGCGTCGTTTTCGCCTTCAGCACCGGCCCCTGCGCCGGGCCGCTTCTCGTCGTCATGATGACCCTTACGGAAAACAGCACCCCATATCGCGGCATGATCTTCTTCCTTTTCTCCATGGGGACCGGCATCCTCATAGTCGTGGGGGGGCTTTCCGCGGGGCTCCTCAGGAAGCTGGTCTCCAGCAGGGGCCTTTCCAGGGTCAACACGGTCTTCAAGTTTGCCGGCGGAAGCACCATCGCTCTCATCGGCCTCTACCTGCTCCTCCAGCCGTATTCGCTTTCCGGCCTGGTTGCCGCCGTTGTCTCGGTTGCGGTCCTGGCCGCCCTGGCGGCCTTGCCGCGGGTTCTTCGCCGGCGCAAAGACGCTTCCACGCCGTCGGCGTGAACCCCTTCGACCCACGCATTTGACATTTTTGTTCCCAACGTGCATAATCATTGCCGGGCTCCGCCCCGCAGGGAGGGTCGAGGAATGTTTGAACGCAGGGTAGGGGCCGTTGCCGTTACGCTGGTCCAGGGCGACATCGCCGGACAGCAGACCGATGCTGTTGTGAATGCCGCCAATAACCATCTGTGGATGGGCTCCGGCGTCGCCGGTGCTGTAAAGCGCAGAGGCGGCATTGAGATTGAACGGGAAGCCGTGGAATTAGGACCCATATCCGTTGGCCAGGCCGTCACCACCTCGGCGGGCAGGCTCGATGCCCGCTACGTCATTCATGCCGCCGCCATGGGTGACGCCCCCACCGACATCGCTTCCGCCACAAGGGCTTCGTTTAATGAAGCCCGCAGGCTCTCGCTCGCTTCAGTAAGCTTCCCCGCGCTCGCTACCGGCGTGGCGGGCGTTCCCGTGGACCGCTGTGCCCGCATCATGCTTCCCATCGCGCTGGAAACCGCCCGCAACCCCTGGGACGCCCTCAGGGAAATCCGCTTCGTCCTCTGGGCGCAGCCTGATTTCGAGACTTTTCTCAGCGTTCTCCGGGAGCTCTGAATGTCGCTCAATGTCCTTATTGGGGAAGATAACGCCGACTACGCCGCCTGCCTTGTCGATCTGCTCAGAAAGGCCGGCCATGCCGCCGAAGTCTTCCCTGACGGCCTTGCCGCCTTCCACGCCTTCAAGGAAAACCGCTTCGACGTCGCCATACTCGATATCGCTCTTCCAAAGCTTTCCGGCCTCGAAATCCTTCAGAAAATCACCGGCACTCCCCACGCTCTCCCCGTCCTCGTGCTGACCGCCCACGGGGACCCCGAAGTCCACGACCGCGCCCTCAGTACCGGCGCTTCCGTCTTCCTCCAGAAATCGGCCGATCCCGCAGATATCCTCCGCCACGTGGCGGCGCTCGGCAGGAGACGCCATGTCTGAAAGCGTCCTCCAGAAGTCGCTCAAGGCTCTCTCCGTCATGGGTAGTATCGACGGCAGGGTGCCCGCGGGCGCCGCCGCCGACTACCGCGACGGCGTCCTCGTCCTTGATACCCCAGCCCCGTATCCCGACGACGCCTATGTCGAAATCTTTCTGGGCAAGCCCGACGCCAGGCGCGGCGTCGAAATACTCGGCAGGGCCCATTCCCAGCGCGGCCTCCTTGCCATCCATCCCATACTGCAGGTCGATACCGTGTCGGATACCGGCTCCCTGCGCTCGGGTGTCCTGCCGCGCCTTCCGGATGAGCTTCTGGACCCCGAAGCCCTCTTCGACAGGGTCCGCAGGCTCAAACAGCTCCCCACGCTCCCTGCCGTTGTGGCCAGGATCCTGGAGCTCAGCCTCAATGAAGAAACCACCGCGGCCGATCTTTCCCGGGTCATTTCCCAGGATCCCGTCCTTTCCGCGGAACTCCTCCGGCTCGCCAATTCCGCCTACTACGGCCTCGAACAGCAGGTCTCCGCCATCGACAGGGTCGTCGTCATCCTCGGCTTCAACCACGTCCGCATGGCAGCCCTTACCATCTCCGTCCTCAGGATGTGGGCGCGTGAAAGCCGCAAGAGCGCCGCCTCCGGCCTCCCCGACGTTTTCTTCGACGAAAACGCCTTCTGGCAGCACTGCCTCGGTGTCGCCGTCGCTTCCGACGCCGTTGCCCGCGGCCTCGGCTCCTACGCCGGCGAAAACGCTTTCGTTGCCGGCCTTTTCCACGACATCGGACGTATCGTCCTCAGCCAGTATCTCAGTCCCATGTTTTCCAGGGCCCTCATCCTGGCCGCTTCCTCCCCAGGCACGACCCTCCACTCCGCCGAAGTCTCCTCCTCCGGCCTCGGCCACGAACGCATCGGCGAATGGCTCACGGCTTCATGGAACCTCCCGCTCTTCATCCGCAGCGCCATCGAAAAACACCACATGCCCGAAATCTCTGACCGGGACGACCCCGCTCCCCTCATCGTTCACCTTGCCGACGTCCTCACGAACGCTCTCGGCCTTTGTCCCGGCGCTGGCAATTGCACCCCGGCCCTCCACGCCACCGCTCTTGAACGCCTGGGCGTCGACGAATCCGTCCTCGAATCCATCGTCTACCGCTTCTACCGCGGCATTTCCAACTCCAGGATCTTCTTCTCCATGATGGTCGGCAAGTCGGTTCCTGAGCCCATCAAGGTCCTTATCGCCGGCGGTGGCAGGAACGCCTCCTCAGTCAAGCTTGCCGAATCCATCCTTTCCCGCAAAATGGAAAAAGACTCCCCAGGTCTCCGCACCCTCCTTAAAATCATGGTCCAGGTCCTTGCCGCAGGCGGCTGGGCCGAAGAACAGTGAAATGGCGCCCCACATGGATCCGCTTGCACTGACTGTTGGCGCCGCCGTCGGCCTCGCTCTCGGCGCCGCCGCCGGCTGGTCCATCGCACGTTTGCGATCGGCCGGCGCCGAAGCGCGCCTCGCACAGGCCCTGGCCGACCTGGATGCTTCCAGGGCCAGGGGAGACGACCTTTCCCGCCGCGTTACCGAACTCGTGGAACAGCGGGCGCGCCTCGAAGCCGCTCTCGAACACGAACGCACCGCCGTCGAAGAAAAACTCGCTCTCCTCAAGCAGGCCCAGGATACGCTCAAGAACGATTTCAAAGCCCTCTCCGCAGACGCTCTCAGGAACAACAACCGTTCCTTCCTCGACCTCGCCGCCTCGGAACTCGAAAAACGCGAAACCGCCGTCGCTTCCCTCACCACTCCCATCAGGGAATCCCTCGCCGAAGTCAACCGCCGCATCGAAGAAATCGAAAAGGCCCGTAACGAAGCCTACGGCTCCCTCTCGCAGGAAGTCAAGAATCTTGCCTCGCTGCAGCAGTTGGTCACTGAATCCACCAACCGCCTTTCCAGGGCTCTCAGCAGCCCCAACATCCGCGGCCGCTGGGGCGAAATCCAGCTCCGTAACGTCGTCGAAATGGCCGACATGCTCCAGTACTGCGATTTCGTCGAACAGCCCACCGTCGCCTCCGAATCCGGCCGCCTCCGTCCCGACATGATTGTCCGTCTTCCCGGCGGCGGCACCGTCGTCGTGGATTCCAAGACCCCTCTCGACGCCTACTTCTCCGCCGTCAAGGCCGATGACGACTCCGCACGCAAGCAGTTCCTGTCGCGCCACGTCCAGGCCCTCAGGGATCATATGAAGACCCTCGGCGCCAAGTCCTACTGGGAGCAGTTCGACCCGGCGCCGGATTTCGTCATCATGTTCCTCCCGGCCGAATCCTTCCTTACTTCCGCCCTGCAGCACGACCCGGCTCTCATCCAGAGCGGCGTGGATAACCGGGTCCTTCCGGCTTCCCCCGTTACGCTTATCGCTCTTCTCCGGGCCGTCGCTTTCGGCTGGCGGCAGGAACAGCTTGCCGAAGGCGCTCGCGAGATCAGCGCACTCGGCTCCGAACTCTATGACCGTCTCGGCACGCTGGCTTCTCATTTTGCGGGTGTCGGCGGGGCGCTGTCTTCCGCGGTGGACGTCTACAACAAGTCCATCGGCTCCCTCGAACGGCGTGTTCTGCCTACGGCCAGGCGTTTCAGGGATCTCGGCGTCACTCCCAAGCCCGTCATCGAAAGCCCGGGCCGCATCGATGCCGCCGTCCGCCGGATCCAGGCCGATGAGCTCAAGTCTCTTCCTGTTGAGCCTGGGGACGACGACGCTTCTTCCGGCGGCCCGGCCCCTCAGGATGGTCTCTTCTGACTCCGCTTCCGCCCCCTCTCGCTGCCTCCCTCAGCCTTGACTAACGCGCTTCTTTTCCTACAATGACTGGACTGCTGTCTTGCGGAGAGGTGTCTGAGTGGCCTAAGGAGCACGGTTGGAAACCGTGTGTACGGGAAACCGTACCGGGGGTTCGAATCCCCCCCTCTCCGCCAGTCCTTCCCCGATGATGCCTCCCCGGGGGATTCGAAGCGAACGAACGGCCGGAGCAGGTGCGTGCGGCATACGGCACAGGAAGTGCCGGATAGTGAGAGAGGTGAGGCTACGCAGGAGCAGGCAGGAAGGCTGCGACGAAGTGGCCGAATCCCCCCCT
>JAFGGJ010000092.1 GCA_016930595.1 Planctomycetota bacterium | reverse complement strand
GTGATGCCGGGCTTCGCGGGGACCAGCTTGGCTATCGCGTCGGCCTGGCCGTATGGAACGTCCATGACGCGGGCGACGTCGCGGATCGACGCCTTCGCGGCCATGGTCGAGAAGGTGATGATCTGCGCGACGTTCTGCTTGCCGTACTTGTTGGTGACGTACTCGATTATCTCGCCCCTGCGCGCCTGGCAGAAGTCGAGATCGATGTCCGGCATCTCGTTCCGGCCCTCGTTTATGAACCTCCCGAATATCAGGTCGTACGGCAGCGGATCCAGGTCCGTTATCCCCAGCGAGTAACATACCACGCTCCCGACGGCGCTCCCCCTCCCGGGACCCACGGGTATCCCGCTCCTCCGGGCGAAGTCCACCACGTCCTGTACTATCAGCATGTAGTCGGCGAACCCCATCTTGTTCATTGTCTCGAGTTCGTTCTCCAGGCGCTTTTCCACGTTCCCGGGCAGCGGGTCCCCGTATCTTTTCACGGCCCCGGCACGCGCCTTCCTGCTGAGCATCTCGCGGGTGTCACGCCCTTCCCCGGGGTCGAACCGCGGGAAGTGATACACCCCCAGCTCTATCTTCGCCTCCGCACGTTCCGCTATCTTCACCGTGTTGCGCACCGCTTCCGGCACGTCCCGGAACAGCTCCCCCATCTCTTCCGGCGTCCTCATGTAATACTCGTTCGTCGACATCCGCCGCCTGCCCGGGTCGTTTATCGTCTTCGACGATCCCACCGCCAGCCATAGCTCGTGCGTCCCGGCGTCTTCGGCTTCCAGGTAGTGCACGTCGTTCGTCGCCACCAGCTCCAGCCCGAGTTCTCCCGCAAGTTCCATCAGCACGGCGTTTGTTTCCTGCTGCCTTTCCGCCCCGGTCCGCATTATTTCGACGTAGAAGTTCCCCTCCCCCAGGATCTCCGAATATTCCCCCAGCACGCGTTTCGCCTCTTCTCTCTGACCGCTCAGCACCCTTGCCGCCGCTTCCCCCGACAGGCACCCCGACAGCCCGATCAGCCCCGCCGCGCATTCCGCCAGTATTTCCTTGTCTATTCGCGGCCTGTAATAGAACCCTTCCACGTTCGCCGCCGTCGCCAGCCTCATCAGGTTCTTGTAGCCGCGGGTGTCCGCCGCCAGCAGCGTCAGGTGATACGCCGCTTCCTTTATGCCTCCCGCCCCCTGTTCCGTACGCGGTCCCGGCGCCACGTACGCTTCCATCCCGATTATCGGCTTCACCCCGGCTTCCTTCGCCTGGGCGTAGAATTCCACCGCTCCAAACATCACCCCGTGGTCCGTCAGCGCAAGGGCGGGCATTCCAGCCTCCGCTGCGCGGCCGATCATTTCCGGTATCTTGTTTATCGAATCCCGCAGGCTGTAATGCGAATGCGCATGCAGGTGCACGAATTCCGCCGGCATCTTTTCTCCCGCTCGTCCCCCTATTTTAGGGCTTTCTTGGGGCTTTTCAAGCAAACCGCCGGAATTTCTAACTCCTTTGCAGGCAAAGCATTGTGTCGCCGCATGCCCCGCGCCTCTCCCCGCCCCTCCCATTCTATCTTCGTGTCGCCGCCGCCTTCTTCTTGACTTATCACGCCTCTCGGGCTAATTTCCACCTTTTGAAACGCCGCTCCTTTTCCGAAAGGACTTTGGCTCATGCTCTACAAGGACGACTGGGACAAAGCTTCCGAACGTCTTGCCGCATGGTGGGACGGCGAACTCATCGACCGCCCCGTCATGCAGGTCTGCGCCCCGAGAAAGGACGTCCGCATCGATAACCGCTTCGACGGCTGGGCCCTCGTCAAGAACCTTGACCGCACCGAATGGGTCGTCGGCGAATTCCGCAAACATGCTCGGAGCACCTACTGGGGCGCCGAAGCCGTTCCCAACATGTTCGTCAACTTCGGGCCAGGCGTACTCGCCGCCTTCCTCGGCGTCGAGCCGCGCATCATGGAAGACACCGTCTGGTTCGAAGTCGAAGGCGGCATGCCCTGGGACGAAGTCCTCCGGATCCGCCTCGACCCCGACAACAGGTGGTGGAAAGAAGTCCAGCGCGTCGCCACCGTCGTTTCCGACCTCTCCGCCGGCGATTTCATCGTCGGCGGTACCGACCTCAACGCCGAAATGAACGTCCTCGGCAGCTTCCGCGGCACGCAGAACCTCCTCTTCGATCTCCTCGACCGCCCCGCCGACGTCCATAAAGCCTCCGACGTCATCCACGACGCCTGGCTCCGCTGTTATGACCGCATGATGGACATCACGCTCCGCCACCAGCAGGGCACCATGTTCTGGATGAATATCTGGTGTCCCGAACGCTGCATCGACGTCCAGTGCGACTTCTCCGCCATGATCTCCCCGGACATGTTCCGTGAATTTGTCCTCCCCCACGTCCAGGACACCTGCTCCCGGGTCCCTTACACCATCTTCCATCTCGACGGCCCCGGCCAGATCCCCCACCTCCAGATGCTCCTCGACCTCCCGGACCTGAACGGTATCCAGTGGGTCCCGGGCGCCGGCAACCCCGGCACCGGCTCTCCGCACTGGTTCCCCATGTACAACCGCATCCAGGACGCGGGCAAGCTCCTTGTGCTGCAGGGCATGAACAGGAACGACGTCAGGGGCGTCGCCGAAACGCTCGACCCTCGCGGCCTTCTCATCGAAACCTCCGCCTCGGACCCAGATGAAGCCGACCGCCTGATCTCCGGCGTCGCGGACTGGTCGCGCCGCTGACGCCTTTACCGAAAGGGGGATGCCTTGGACTGCGCTGTTTTTCTGGACGGCCTGCTGCAGATCCTTTCTTCCTGCGCGGGCGAAGACGGTTTCTACCTCCGCCCGGACATCCCGCCCGCCAAGCTTGAAAACGCCGTCGCAAGCTGCGGCTTCCCGCCCTTCAGCCGGTCTCGCCCACGGCCTCCTTCACGCCTTCGTCTTCGCCCATGACGTCCAGGTACAGTCTCGTCGCACCCGCCACTGCCGCCGGCACCGTCACAAGGTTCACCACCGGCACCAGCATCAGCAGGTACGCCGGCAGCCCGAAGCCCAGCACTTCCGCCATGTGCCGCTCCGTCCTCCGCACCTTCTCCTTCAGGCTCAGCTTCCTCCGGTCCAGCGGGTAGTCCAGGAACGCAAGCGCAAGAAAGTAACTCGCCGGCGCCGCAAACAGCACCGCCCCGATCACCGGCACGAACAACAGCAGCAGCGCCGGCGCCGTCACCGCCATTTCCAGCAGGAACAGCTTCACCGCCGCCAGCCCCGCCCTCGCCATGTCCGCGGCGAACGGCCTGTCCTTTACCTCCCCGGTCTCCCCCGTCATCAGCCTTTCCGTCGCCTGCGACAGCAGCTCGTTGAACGGCGCCGCTATCACGTTCGCCGCCAGCCCGAACGTCAGTATCCCCGCCGCCGCCATCACTATGGACGCGCCTATGCCCGCCGCCCACGCCAGCACGACGCCCCACGCCCCATCGACCGCCTGCCCGGCGTAGTGCGCCGCCGCCCATACCGCAAGCGCCGTCGCCCCGGCGAATACCAGGCAGTTTATCGCTATCGGCAGCACGGCCCAGCGCAGCAGGCCCTTGCCGCGGAACAGCGTTGCCGCACCGCGGAATACGTATCCCGACCCGCGGAAGAAACGCCTCGCCGCTCCCAGGCTTTTCCCCGTCGGCACTCTGCTGTGAACGCGGGCCGTCACGCTCCGTCAGTCGGAACTCAGCAGTTCCGCGGGCAGGTGCTTGCGCATGTCCCGTAGAGTTCCGTATTCCACGGACCGGATCTCGTTGTCGGCGCCCAGCGATATCCGGGCCGCCGATTCCATGTCCGCTCCAACGTGTGCCTTGAAGCTCAGTATCGGGTTCCTGTCCGCCGCCGGGTGGTACGTGAACGCCCACACGAACGTCTTCTCCTTGCCCGGCTCGACCGTCTGCAGGAACGTGTCCTTGCCCCATGTGATCCTCGGGCTTTCCACACCCATGCACGTTGACAGCATCAGTTTGAGCTGTCCGCCGGGGCGTCCCACGTACATGAGGAACAGATCCTGGCTCGTCAGGAACAGGTCGCTCGCAAACCCCAGGGCGTTCCCCACCTTCAGCGCTTCCGCTCCCAGCTTGTTCGCCTGGATGGCGCCCTTTTCCTGCGTCGTGTACGGCCTCAGCGCCTTCACGCGCACCCCCACCAGCGCCACCTTCACGTCCGGCCCCTGGGCCTTCAGCGTTATGTCGCCCCCGGCCGTCTTTATGATGTACTCGTCCGCCGTGCGGAACGATTCTATGCTGTATTCCCACGGCCCCGCCTTCGCGGATTTCGGCATGTTCTCGGCCATGAACCTCTTGATTTCCGCGGCATGCGCGCCTTCCGGGTAGATCTCCAGGTAGCCCCGGCAGGCGCTCACGGCCGCCGCCCGGTCTTCTTCGGTCTCCCCGCCCTTGTTCACTGCCGACATGGTCGTTTCATAGGCCTTGTTTTCCATCCGGGCCGGCAGCGTTTCCTTCGCCATCTTGCGGGCCTCGGCGGCGTGCCTCCCTTCAGGATATTCTTCAACGTACTTTTCATAGGCGTTTATCGCCGCGCGGAAATCTTCCGGCTGAGCCTTCTCCGCTTCCACCGCCGCCGTGAACGCCCCGTCGTCGGCCGCACGCTCCTCCGCCTCTCGCTCCAGCCTGGTAATTTCCTCCTTCACGCCGGCCCGGTGAGCCCCTTCGGGGAACGCCGCCAGGTAGGCGGCGCACGCCTTCTGCGCCTTGTCCAGTTCGTCTCCGGCTTCCCTGACTGCGGCCATGCACCTTTCATATCCGTCCTTTTCGACCCCGGCCATCGCCTGCCGGACTTCCGCTTCGTGCGCCCCCCCGGGGAAGACTTCCAGGTATGCTGCGCATGTTTTCAGCGCCCTGTCTGGGTTTTCCACGGCGTCCTTCACGGCGGCTGTGCAGCCGCGGCCCGCTTCGGTTTCGAGGTTTTCAAGCGCTCCGCGGACCTGTTCCCCGTGGACGCCCTCCGGGTACGCGGCAAGGTAGCCCCTGTAGGCCGAAACGGCCGCGCCGAAGTTTTTCCCGGCGCTTCCCGCGGCGTCGGCCGCCGCCTGGAACGCGGCGTCGTCAGCCCTGGTTTTTTCGATGTCGGCCTTCAGTTCCGTTACCATCTTTTCCGCTTCGGCCTTGTGCAGCCCGGCGGGGAATTCCAGGACGTAGTTTTCGTATGCGGCGAGTTTCTTCGCGCGGTCTTCGACGGCGGCGCACTGCTGGAACGCGGCGGCCTCGCGCTTGATCTCACGGTTCTGCCAGTAGAAATATGCTCCTGCGGCGGCTGAGGCGAGCAGCAGTATGACCAGGAATTTCTTCATGACATCCTCCCTTCGAGCGCGAAAGATTATACTTCCGGCTGCGGGACATGTGAAACGTATAATTGGTTTGCCGCGGCCGGAACGGCGCACTAGCAAATTCCGTGCCAGATGTCCGAATCTGCCACAGGCGTATACGACACACGCGTGAAAACGGCCCGAAAACGTCTACAGGATCGCAATTCGGAGCGGGTTTGGCGCGGAATTGGTGAGTTTTGAGGGCGTTCCGGGGGTTAAAAAAATTCTTTAAAATGGGTCAATTCGCTGTTTTGCCC
>JAFGGJ010000091.1 GCA_016930595.1 Planctomycetota bacterium | reverse complement strand
CCGCGCTTATCCCGGCATAGTACACTTTTACCAGAGCCTTCCGCCGCGCCGCCGACGGCGCTTCCACTTCCACCGGCACCACTCTTCCTCCTCCGGTTATGCCCAGCCTCTTCATCTTCTTCATCCCCGGTTACCTCCCTGCAGGCTACCCGTTCAGCCTCAGATGCTCGTCCATGGCCGCAAGCGCCCGGGCGGCCCTGCGCCATGCTTCTTTCACGCTCCCGGCGACCGTGACCCTCACGCGCAGCACGGGCTGACTTGTGCCGTCCGGCCCCGGCGACAGCAGCGCCGCGCGTTCACGCGCGGCGGCGGCGATCAAGCCTTCCTTCACGGCGTCGAAATCCGTCCATCCCATCTTCTGCCGGGCTTCTACGAACCAACCCTCCGCGCTCCTGCCCAGGACGGCTTCGCACTGTCCCTGCGGATGTTTCACCGCGGCGGCGGCCATGTGGACTTTCCCTTCCTTCCCGGCCGCGCCGAAAAGCTCCCTGAACTCGTCCAGCAGCGCCGTACCGCTCATGCCCCGACCTCCAGCAGCCCCCTCGCAACACCGAGTATCAGCAGCCACGCGCCTCCGAACTCGTGCCCGAGCAGAAGCATAACACCGCCCCCCGCCGCCAGCAATCCCGACACGACCAGAAACACCGGGTTCATGCGCCGCTTTCTGCCTTCGGCGGCAAGAGCCTTCGTCTCGCGCCTTATTTCCCCGGTTTCGAGCAGTACCGCCGCCAGGACCGCCGCAAGACATGCCGCGCTTACCGCCGCAAGCACGCCGCCGTCGACTTTCCCTCCGCCGCTCCCCGCCGTAAGCGCCGACACCGCCAGCCCACCCAGGTACGCCGCCCCGTTCAGCCCTACCGTCACCAGCGCCCCCAGCGCCCCCACCCGGCTCCTGTACGTCTTCTTGAGCGACAGTGCCGCCAGGAACGCCGTGACCAGCGTCCCGCTCAGCGCTTCCGCCGCGCGGCCGCCGAAATACGCGGCCCCGCCTGCGCACAGGAAGGCGATCAACGCAACCACCCAGGCAATCCCGTATCGACTCGCGGCAATCGGTCTCATAACTTACTGAGCATACCGATAAACCCCGTCCGCTGCAACCTAAGCGGCCGTTGCGCCCCTACTCGCCCAGCGCCGTTATGCTGCCGTCGGACCACAGCACGAGCTTGCAGGCGCACTTGCCGGGGCTGCGGTGATAGAAGATGAACGTCTTTTCATCGCCGGGAGGCCGCCGGTAGAGCAGCGTTTCCCGGGAAGCCGGACACTGCCAGTCGTTTACAGAAACCGCCGTCAGGTATCCTTCGGCCACCAGTTCTTCCTTCGTCGCGGGCCACTCGCCCTTGTGCTTTTCCCTGTACGCGGACGCCGCCGCATAGAAGTTACGCATCACTTCCCGGCAATCCGCGGGCGCCCTGCCGGGAGCCGCCCCCACTGCCGCCGGCTCAGCCCCACCCGCCGCCGTGTTTTCCGGCATTGTCCCCGTTGCCTGCGTCGGCGGAACGGTTTCACCCGCACCCGCAGCCGCCCCGAGTTTCTCCGCGGCCGCCGCCGCCAGCCCGGCCTCCACCGCGTCCACCGCCGCCGTCCGCATACCGGGAAGGTCCAGCATGTCCGCCATCTTCACGCGCAGGAACGGGTCCACTTTCTCGGAAACCGAAAGCAGCCCCAGCACCCACGCTTTTGCTTTCCCGGGTTCGCCTTCACGCCTGTAGAGATCGGCCACCAGGTAGCCAGCGCCGAGCACGTCCGGCCCCTTCAGCTTCCCCTTCTCCTGAAGTTCCCGGTACAGGTCCAGGGCTTTCCGCCTGTATTTCCTCTCCTCGCCCAGCCTCCGCTGCCTGGTATCCGCCACTTCCTTCACCACCCCGCGCTGAAACTCCCTCTGTACTTTGACCTTGGGGACCAGCGCCGCCGCCGAATCCAGGCACGCCCTGGCCTGCGCCGTATCCCCCAGGCGGTCGTACAGACCGGCCAGCGTGATGTCCACGCAGAATTCCGTCGCCTCGTCCATGTCGTACTTGTCTATCTTGCCCGCGGCAAGCGCCCCTTCCAGCCGTTTCACTCTTTCCCCCACCTCCGGCACATTGCCGTCGCTCGTGGCCATCAGCAGGTCCACCAGGCGGATATTGGGGGAGAGGAACAGGGCGGATATCCGGTCGTTGACCGCACGCCTGCACGCGTGCGACGCTTCCAGCGCAAGCCTGGCCAGTTCCAGGTCGTCCCTGCCGAACTGCGTGGCCAGCCTCAGGGCGTTCGAATACTTCAGCGCGTCGGGAATGTCCTGCTGCTCGAGAAACGACATGTCCTCCAGCTTGAGTTTCGGTATGTTCACGAGGCTTCTCAGCCCTTCGAGCGTCTCGGCGGATATCGTCTCCCTCGTGTACTTCTTCACCTCTCCAGGCACGCCGTCGTTGAAGCTGTCGCACCATGCGGCATACCCGCACCCCGGACACATCCACACCCTGGATACCACGTCCGCCCTGCCGGCACTGTGCCTGCAGAAGTCCGAATCCACCTCCGTGTCCGCACTCATGCCGCTGGGCGCCGGCCCGGCGAACTTCTTCCCGCACACCGGGCACACCGCCGCCAGGTAATCCACCTTCCTCACTTCCCTGCCCATGGGGATGCATTCGAACCCCGGTTCGGCGTGCATCCACATCGGCTTGCCGCACGTGGGGCAGATGGCGACTTTCTTCGGATCCGTCGTGGTCACCGCCGCCGGGTTCATGAAGATCGTTTTACCCACGTCCGTCGTCGGGACGGGCTGCGCTTCGGGTTCCGGAGCCGGCGGAACGGGTTCTTCCGCTCCTCCGAGGATGCACGTCAGCAATACCGCCGCCATGGCGGCCACAGGCGCTTTCCACGAAACCATCGCTGCTCCGTTCTATCGCCCCGGGCGTTTCCCGTCGCTTACGCTCTCAACTCTTACGACGCTTGCGGGACGGCTTTTCTTCGCCGTTTTTCGCCTCCCGCACGAACCGCTTGCCCGGCAACTGCCGTATCAACCGCCTTATCTCCAGCACCATCAGGTGGCTCGCGGCTTCCGCCGGGGCAAGCCCCGTCTCCGCTATTATGTCGTCGACCGGCGTGGGCTCGTCGCTCAGCATCTCGAGTATCGCCCGCTCGTTCGAATTCAGCACCTTCGACAGCCTGTCCCCGCCACTCTCCGCCGTACCCGCGCTCTTACCGGTACCCCTGCCCTTCGCATCGCCGTCCCCGCCGGGCGCATCTTCCTCGGGCCCGGCCATGAAATCCGCAACCGGCCCCAGTTCGTCCAGGATATCCTCTATCCCCTCGACCAGTTTCGCTCCCTGCTTTATGAGCATGTGCGGCCCGCGGCTTCGCATGTCGTCTATCTTGCCGGGCACGGCGAACACCTCCCTCCCCTGTTCCATCGCGAAACGCGCCGTTATCAAGGCCCCGGAATTCTCCTTCCCCTCGACCACCACCACTCCCAGCGACATCCCGCTTATCAGCCGGTTCCTCCGCGGGAATGTCTCCCGGCTGGGCGTCGTCCCGTACGGCAGCTCGGTCACCAGCGCGCCGTGTTCAACTATCCTTTCAGCCAGCTCCCTGTTCTGCTGCGGGTAGAGCTTGTCCAGGCCCGAGCCCAGCACGGCTATCGTCCTGCCCCTGCCCTTCAACGCCCCGCCGTGCGCGGCGCTGTCTACCCCTATCGCCATCCCACTGATGACGGTAAAGCCGCGGGCCGCAAGCTGCATGCCGAACTTCTCGCCCGTCAACCGCCCGTACACGCTGGGTCTGCGCGTGCCCACCACGCCGACGGCTATCGCGTCCTCCCTCTTCACTTCCCCTCTGATGTACACGGCCAGCGGCGGGTCGTAGATGCTCTTCAGCGGCGCCGGATACCACTCCCCTCCGAACGTCGCTATCTTCGCCCCTTCTTTTTCGGCGCGGGCTATTTCCACGTCCGCTTTCTGCAGGGCTTCCCGGCGCCCGGCTTCTATCACCTGCGCACGCTTCTCCCCCAGGAACGGCAGGTCCAGTATCTTCTGCGACGGTGCCTTCAGTATCGCTTCCGGAGTTCCAAACCTCGACAGCAGCCTCCGGTACGTCACCGCTCCCAGCCCGGAAACCAGGTGCAGCGCCAGTATGTACCGCCCGTTCTCATCCACGCGACACGTGTCCTTCCACCGCTTTTCTCACCAGCGCTTCGTCGATATCGTTCCGCACCACGACGCGTCCCGCTCCCTCGGCCAGCACGTAGTTCACCCTGCCTGCCATTGCCTTCTTGTCGCGGCGCGTCCCCTCGACGATCGCTCCGGCGTCGATCCCGGCCGGCGTCGGAATACCGCACAGCTTCGACAGCAGGCCGGTTATCCTCTCGGCGTCTTCGTACGCCAGCATCCCCAGTTCCGACGACAGTCTCACGGCTACCGCCATGCCCCAGGCCACCGCTTCCCCGTGCAGGTACGTGCCGTAACCCGCCGCGTTTTCCAGCGCGTGGCCCAGCGTATGGCCGAAATTGAGTATCCGTCTCAGCCCTTGCTCGGTCTCGTCGTTTCCCACCACCTCCGCCTTTATCTCGACGGACCTCCTGACCACTTTCGCCGCCGCTTCCGGCTCGAGCGCCAGTATCGCCTCGGCGTTCTCCTCCAGGTACCCCAGGAAGTCCGCGTCCCAGATGATCCCGTACTTCACCACTTCCGCCAGGCCGGCCTTCACTTCCCTCTGCGGCAGCGTCCTGAGCGTCAGCACGTCGGCGATCACGCCCTTCGGCTGGTAGAAAAGCCCCGCCATGTTCTTACCCGCAGGAATGTTTATCGCCACCTTGCCGCCCACCGACGAATCCACCTGCGCCAGCACCGTCGTCGGTACCTGGATGTAGTCCACGCCTCTCATGTACGTCCCCGCCGCAAAACCGGCCGCGTCGCCCACCACGCCGCCCCCCAGCGCGGCGACTATCCCCTTCCTGTCCAGCCCCATCCCGGCGAAACTGTCCCACAGTTCCGCCAGCGCATGCACGCTCTTCGACTCCTCTCCGGCGTCCATCATGACCATCCCCGCCTCGTGCCCGGCGGCGTCCAGCGCCGCAAGCAGGCTCTCCCCGTACAGCTCACCAACGTTCTCGTCCGTCACCACGGCCACGCGGGCCTCCGGGTTCAGCCTGTGGACCAGCGAGGCCGCGGTCTCCATGTTGCCGGAACCCACGGCCACTTCGTAACTGCGCTCGCCGAGTTCGACCCTTATCGCCGCGCTTTCCGCCATGTTCTTCTCCGTACCACGGGTTCCCCCCGTCCCCATTGTAACCCGAAAACCGCCCGCGGCTACCAGGTGAGCCCCCGCCAGAAATCCGCCTCTTTCTCGCGCCTGTCGCCGATCTCCTCACGCCAGCGCATCATCTCGTCCCGCAGCCGCCTCAGGTCGTCCCCGTGCTCGGGATCCCCGGAAAGGTCCTTCGTCTCATGAATGTCGTTCTTCAGGTCGAAAAGCTGTGTGTGCCTCTGCCCCGCCACCACGTACTCTATCAGCTTGTACCTGTCGTCCCGCACCGCCCTGTGCAGGTTGGTGAACGCAAAGTAAAGCGAATCCCTCGTCCCGGCCCCCTCCGTCATCGCGGGCACAAGGTTCATGCCTTCCGCCGTTTCCGGCTTTTCCACGCCGGTCAATCCGCAAAGCGTGGGGAAGATGTCTATCAGGTAACACAGCGCCTCCCGCCTTTCGCCTTCCGGAACGCCGGGGCCAGCGAATATCAGGGGCACGTGCACGCTGTGGTCGTAGTTGTTCTGCTTGCCCATCAGTCCGTGCCGCCCGACCGCCAGCCCGTTGTCGCCAGCGAACACGATTATCGTGTTGTCGGCCTCCCCGGTCTCTTCCAGCGCCTCGAGCACCTTGCCGACGGCGTCGTCCAGGTGCGTTATCATCGCGTAATACTCGGCGATGTGCCGCTTTATCGCCTCCGCCGGCCGCGGCGTCGCTTCCAGGTTCTCGTCCCGCCCGTAATGCCCCGTGTCGAACGGATGCACCGGCACGAAATTCTCCGGCAGCGCTATCTTCGCCGGGTCGTACATGTCCATGAACCGCTTCGGCATCGTCCTCGGGTCGTGCGGCGCCATGAACGCCACGTACAGCAGGAACGGCTTCCCTCCGTCCCGCTTCTTCAGGAATTCCACCGCCGCCTCGCGGAATATGTCCGTCGAATGCCTGCCCGCCTGTATGTGGTCCGCCTCCCGATGCTTCACCTCGTTGCTGTGGAAAGCGTCGGGACAGTAAGGCAGTTCCCCATCGTACTTCCCCGTGGGGTCGAAGTCGTACGCAGGCACGTTCCAGTGGTCGTTCATCCCCCCGAAAAAGATCTCCGCCCCGCCCGTCCAGCTCCTCGCGTACGATTCCCTCCCGTTGTGCCACTTGCCTATGCCGTACGTCTCGTAGCCCGCCCGCCGGAACGCCTCCCCCATCATCACGTGCTCCGCCGCTATCCCCTGGCCTTCGTCCTGGATGTGGAAAAGCGTCCTGCCCGTGTGCAGCATCGCACGGCTGGGCATGCATACCGCTCCGCTGGTCCCGCCCATTATGTAGGCGTTCACGAACGTCGTGCCACGCCCCGCCAGCTTGTCGAGGTTCGGCGTGTGTATCTCCCTGTTGCCCAGCGCGCGTATCGTGTCGTACCTCTGGTCATCGGTAAAGAAAAACAGCACGTTCGGTCTTTTCGCCGCCATGTCTTCCCTCCGTACTCGTCGCCGCCATTCATTCTAACGCCCGGGCCGCTCCCGTTGCGGAATTTCTCCCCCGTCCCGCGGTCCGCCGGTTGCCTTTCCCCGCCGCGGCCGGTATAATTCCCCGTAACGGCGAAAGGGGGTATCCGCTGTGCGCCTCACGCTGCCCGACAATATACCCCGGGGCATCGAAATCCTCGTCAAGAAAGCCTCCGTGGACCACGCCTTCCGCTCCCTCCTCATCCAAAACCGCTCCCT
>JAFGGJ010000090.1 GCA_016930595.1 Planctomycetota bacterium | reverse complement strand
CCGTTATCGCGCCGAATAATCAGTGCCCCTGTTCCTGCGCGAAAACAAACCTTCCTTGCTGGTAAGCAGGAGGAGCGCAGCGTCAAATTGCCGGCTCCTGCCAGGGGTCCTGCGCGATCCTCACGGTTTCCCCGGCGTTGTGACCGAAGGGAGCAAGCCCGTACGGTAAACCCTTGCATGGGTACAGCGCGCCTTGCATGCCGGCCGCAGGCAAATGGTGGGTGGGGGTTAGCGGTTCTGCCCGAACTCTTGTATATCCAGTTGGAACTCCGCCTCATCCGTTACTATCAGCCGCCCCTTCACAAACAGATACCTAACGGCTTCGATATCCACGGTACGCGGGATGACGTTTACCATGATCAGGTTGTCGCTCAGCGAAAAGTACCTTACGCGCAGTTCCGGTTTCCGTTCCCACTGGCCCAGCGCGGCGTTGTACACGAAGGGATAGCCCTTGACCACCATGGCGAACTCGGTGGCTTCCTTCACCTCGCCCACAAAATGCCTCCGCAAATCCCCCTCGAAAAGCCTTCGCATCACGATGTGGACCTTGTCTCCCATTCCCAGCAGCATCTGTCGCTCCTCCAAATCCCCAAGTTGCCGGCTGTCCTCCGGCGCCGTCACGGCGGCCCGGCTACGCTCATTGTCCACCGAATTTCCTCATCCGCAAGTACAGGACCCACACGAGCCACGCGCTGCACGCCTGCCGGCAGTCGAGCGTTCTTCTCCCGGGAACAAGACCGGCGCACCTCCGCCGGCGGCGGAACTACGGGACCAGCAGGGACTCGGCTTCCCCGGCTGCCTTCGTACAGGGATAAGTCCTCACTACCTGCATGAGCATGTACTTGCGCCTGGAACTCGAAGTCTCCCCCTTTGCCGTTGCCAGCCGCTCGGCCGCCTCTTTCTCCAGCATTTCCCTGGCGCGCTCCACGGCCGGAGCCGGCTCCCACTCCTTGACGAACTTGCCCAGCTTGCCCGCCAGCATGCTCTTGGACGACCGCTTGATTACCGTGTCCAGTTCGGCTTGGGCAAGCTTATCGTACTCGTCCAGCGCCTGCCCGCAGACCGGATAACCCTCCCACTCTTCCATGAACCGCCGCAGTTTGCGGTCGAGCATCGAGCCCCTCTTGATGATCTCGGCAAGTTCCTGTTCGCCGAGCGCGTTCGCGGCGCTCCGCACCTTCTCGGCCGCGGGACAGACCCCGTAGTCTTCCATGAATTCCCTCAGATCCTTGACGCTGTGCTGCCCGGCGAGGAGTTCCTCCGCCTTCGCTTCCGCGTGCGTGGATGCTTCGCCGAGCGCCTGGGCCGCCTCCGCGTACTGCGGCATTTCGGGGCTCGAGCTGTTCATGACCTCCGTTGCCGACGCTGCCACCGCCGCCCAGTCCTTCGCCTTGACCGCCGCGTCCAGCCGCATCTTGGCCTCGTCCAGTCCCCGGTGGATCACCTCGTTGTTCATCCAGTCCAGAAACATCCTGCAGTATGACCCCGGCGGGTCGTGCAGGAATTCCTTCGAAACCAGCAGGCGCGGCGCAGCCCCCGCAGCCGTCAACTGCGCATGCAGCGACCGCAGGTTCTTCACTTCCTTGAAATCGTGCCCCCCGACCCACAGGAACACCGGGTTGCCGTTCATGCGCGGCAGCGGCTTCCCCGCAGGCAGCCCTCCCTTCCCGATCGTCATCCCGAAGAAATATTCCTGGAACCTGCCCCCCGAATGCTCCAGTTGCCACGCGATCGCCGCCGCTCCTTCCGTCTGGCCACCGACCATCCGCCTCCCCGTGTTGATATTCGGTATCATCCCGTCGATCGCATTCAGGATCCGCTCGAAATATCCCCATCCGCACTTGCTTCCCCCGTCGGCTGGCAGCGGTATGGATGCCACGATGAAGTCTTTCCCGGACGTCACGTTGTTGGATATGTACTGGACGGTCCCGGCCGTCGTGCTGTTCAGACCTCCTATCCACACCAGTATGGGGAACTTCCGGCCGGCGACGTAGTTGGACGGAATCACTACCTCCGTAAATACCCCTCCCCCCTCAGTCGTCTGCCCCAGTTCCCCGAACTCGACGCGGAACTTCTTCCCCGGCGCCACACGGGAATCCGGCTGCTGCATCCCCGCAACCGCCCCGCAGATCAATACCGTCGCCAGAACCGCACACACAACCCTGTCGCCCATGCCGTCCTCCTTCTCCGTCCCGCCTCGCGTCTCTGACGTCCGGCAGGCCCGCCGGCAATGCACCCTAGTGCACCTCTACGTTCACCGTCGAAGAATTCCCAACGTCATCCGTCGCCGTGATCGTGCTCGTGCTCTGCGTCGTCATGTCGCATGCAGCAGAAAACGCCCCCGCCGTCACCGTCACGGGAGCCCCTTCGACGTCCATGTCCACGTCCGCATCGTACGTATCCGCCACCGTGCCGTCCACCGTGACCGTGTCTACCGTCAGTTGGAATGGGGGTGCTGAATCGCCCCCTCCGCCGCAGCCGGCCAACGCCGCAAGAACCAGGACAAGCACAGCCGTTATCGCCCTTTTCATCTGCATTCTCCTACTGCGTCACCGTGACGGTCTTCACCACCGTCTGCGACGCCCCGTTCGTCGCTTCGACCGTTATGCTGTCCATCCCCGTCGTCACCATCCCTGAATATGCCCCCGCCGCCACCGCTACGCTGGATCCGTTCACCAGCACTTCCGTCACCGTGGCGTCGTCCACGGTCCCCGCCACCGCCACCTGGACCAGCGTTATCGCCGGCGCACTCTCGTCGTCCACTATGCCCGCCTGTTTCGCCAGCACGTCACCGCCCGCATCGACGATGACGTACACCGTGTTGGCAGCATCGTCCGCAAGGTTCGCTTCCGTCACGCTTGTCGTTTCTTCGACTCCCGCGGCGCACGTCCCCGTGCCGATCTGAGTCCCGCTCCCGATACTCCCGTCTCCGCCCACTTCGATGTAGTAAGTCCCCGCTTTCTGCGACGTCCATTTGAACTCCGACGTCCCCCCTCCCCCTATCGTATCCGGCGTCGGAAGCTGCGTTATCTCCAGCCAGTCCACCGCCGCGGCCGGACCGATGTACCCCACTTCCAGTGAATAGTTCGCACTCGTCGCCGTCGTGCCCACGGCCGTGCCTCCAATGGACCCCTGCATCTCGTACGAACTCGAAAACGCCGTCCCCCCGCCCTGGTCCACCGCCGCAGGGTTGATCATGTAGTTCGCGCTCACCGCGCCTATCGCTATTCCCGCGGCCAGAATAACCGCCGCAGCTACTACGTGGATTCTTTTCATCTTTCCTGCCCTCCGCTTCTCATCGCCGCCCCGCAGGTTGCCTCTTCCATCAACCCTTTACTGGTTCCAGGTCGTAATCAGCGTACCAAGCCAGAAGTAGTCGCTCCCGTAGCGGAAGAGGTGAACCTCTGTATAGTGCTCCCCGAAATAAGGATTCCCCAAAATAATATCCACGCCCTCGTCATTCGAATTGAGATCTATGAGGACGTCTCCCCCGGCGGGCACCGCTCCGGCCTGGACGACAACGCCCGTTGCTGAATATTTCCGGGCGACGTAGCTGGGGAAATTCATTGTCGCATGGTCATTATAGATTCTGAAATCATCGTTGTTCCCGGCCCTTGTCAACCGCAGGTGTTCGCTGCGCGCAACCAGCGTGTCGATAGCAACGCTACTGCTGAAAAGCCTGCGTATTACGATGGGATGACTGGTTGACGAACCCGTCAGCAATCCCGGTGTCTTTACCGTGCCCGTTACCGTCGCGTTCCCGTCGGCGTCCATTGCAAGAGCGTTCGCAGGCGCTCCGTCCGACGCGTCCAGCGAACTGTGACTGTGCGTGGACAGCGAAAAATGCCCCGCTTCCAACCCGTCCAGGTAGTCGGCGTCCAGCCCGCTCCCGGAACCATCGTCGTCCAGTATCTCCGCCAGCGCCGCCCCGTCCGCCATGTCGGTGGCGCCGACCACGCCGTTGACAATCATCGCAGATGTGATGCTGTCGGCCTGGCCTTCGTTCACGTAAACAGCGTCATGGTCGTGCGTGGACAGCGAAAAATGCGCCGCTTCCAACCCGTCCAGGTAGTCGGCGTCCAGTCCGCTCCCGGAACCGTCGTCGTCCAGTATCTCCGCCAGCGACGTCCCGTCCTGCAGGTCCACGACGGCTATCGAACCGTTCGCAATCTCGCTGCTCCCCACCGCCGAAGCCGCAATATCGATAGCCGTGATCGTGTCAGCCGCTATATCCGTACCGGTTATGGTCGAATCCACTATCATCGCCGACGTAATGCTCCCGGCCTGGCCTTCGTTCACGTACGTCGCGTCGTGGTCGTGACCGGCAGCGGCGAAATCCGTCGAATCCTGACCGTCCAGGGTGTCCGCATTCTCCGCCTCGAGCGACAGTATCGCCATCGCCGCCGAAACCACCCGGTACCGCGGCGCCATCTCGCCGTCACCGTCCACCTCCACACCCAGCCACAGCTCCGCCGCCCCGGCTATCAGCCCCGGCGTCAGCGCACTCGTGCTCCCCAACTGCACCGAAAACAATCCCTCGTCCACCGCCACCCCGCTGTGCGTCTCCGTCCAGATCGGCACTATTCCCGATTCCGAATCGTATAGACGGAACTCCATGTCTATCGCCCCCGAATACGGCGTACCCCCCGTGTCGCTCAGCCTACCCTGGAAATTTATCTCCTGCGGCACCGCCCCGTACGCCATCTCCGCCGCCATAACCACTGCTGCCGCCGCCAGCCATCCTCGCTTCATCCTTCATCCTCCTTTTTTAATGGCTCTTTCCGGCATACCGGCCGCCTGCCGCTACTTCTTTCTCCGGCACAACGCCCTGCATGAATAATACTACCTGAATAATACTTCAGGATTCTCCGAGCGTCAAGCTATCCCCCACCCACCCCGGCGGCTGTGCCGTCCCTGCCTTCGGCAAGGAAACGCATCCTTCGCGCAGGCACGGGGTGAGTTGGCGTCGGGAGCAAAGCGACCAAGCCCGTACGGTAAACCCTTGCATGGGTACAGCGCGCCTTTCATACAGGGCGCAGCCGGTCATACGTTTAGGGGATGGGGTT
>JAFGGJ010000089.1 GCA_016930595.1 Planctomycetota bacterium | reverse complement strand
CCCCGGGGCATCGAAATCCTCGTCAAGAAAGCCTCCGTGGACCACGCCTTCCGCTCCCTCCTCATCCAAAACCGCTCCCTCGCCGCCCGCGATATCGGCCTCGAACTCGACCCCTCCGAATCCCTCATGCTCGACTCCGCGCCTCCCGGTCAGCTCGCCTCCATCATCGACAACACCCGGGTCCACCCGCGCCTCAGGCCCGCCCTCATGGGCACTGCCGCCGCCATCATGATCAGCGCGCTCACCGCCGCACTCACCGGCTGCGACACCTCCCCTCCTCCTGTCACAGGCATCAGCCCCGACATACCCGACGCCACCTCCCAGCAGGTGGCGGCTGACGAAGAACCTCCTCCCCCCGCCCCCGAACCCATGCCCGTCGCGGGCATCATGGTCCTTGACGACGAACAGCCCGCACCGCCCCCCGCTACGCGCGGCATTCAGCCGGACATGCCCAAGTCCTCCAGGGACAAGTGATCCGTGCCCGATATCACGCTCGTCAACCTCAACATGCTCTTCATGCGCTACGGCGAAGACGTCGAGCGCGAGCTTCATGTCCCGCTCGGCTGTCTCTACCTCACGCGCTCCCTTGAAAACGCCGGCTTCGAAGTCGATTTCCGCGACTATCAGCTCTGCCCCTCCGACGACGTCTTCGACATGGACGTCTTCCTCGGCTTCCTCGCCGACCCCGCTCCCGTCATCGGCCTCTCGTGCATGGCCAACCTGCTGCCCTTCACCCTCATCGCCGCCGAAGCCCTCCGCGAGCGTTTCCCCGACCGCACCATCGTCCTCGGCGGCGTCGGCTCCAAAGCCGTTGAAGACAGTATCCTCTCGCGCTTCCCGCAGATCGACGTCATCTGCCGCGGCGAAGGCGAAATCACCGGCCCCGAACTCCTCGCCGCCCTCAAAAACGGCTCCCCGCTCTCCTCCGTCGCCGGCGTTTCCTACAGGGATTCTTCCGGCGTCCGCCACAACCGGGATCGCCCCCGCATACGCGACATCGACTCCATCGACTTCCCCGCCTTTCATCGCATCGACCTCTCGAAATACGCCGGTTATGGCATGATGACCTCCCGCGGCTGCCCCTACCCCTGCACCTTCTGTTCCGTCGCCCCGGTCTGGAACCTGGAATCCTACTCCCGCTCACCGGCCAACATCGTTGAAGAAATGAAACTCCTGAACCGCGAAGCCGGCGTCCGCCTTTTCCTTTTCCAGGACGAATTCTTCATCTCGGGCAAACAGCAGGTCATGGATTTCTGCCGCGAACTCGACTCCGCACAGCTCGATATCCGCTGGAAAGCCTTCGGGCGCGTCAACCTCGTCGATTCCGAAATGATGCGCGCCATGGCCGATTCCGGCTGCGTCGAACTCCGTTTCGGCATCGAATCCGGCTCCGACAGGATACTCGCACTCATCAGAAAAGGCTTCTCCGCCGCCGAAGTGCTCGACCTTATCCCGAAAGCCGTCGATATCTTCCCGCGCGTCGACGCCTTCTACATCTGGGGCTTCCCCTTCGAAACCGTCGAAGACTTCCATCATACCCTCTTCCAGATGGTCTCCTTCCGCATGATGGGCGCAAGGATCCTCCCATCGCTCCTCTCTCTCCTCCCCCAGACCGAAATCTACCGCGAATACGTCGAAACCGGGAAAGCCAATCTCGAATTCTGCCCATACCTCCTCCCCGAATTCGTCTTCACCGGCCACGAAATCGTCCACGGCGGCGAAATCGAAATCCCGGCTCACCATCGCCGCTACTTCGACCTCATCACTTCCAACCCCGACGTCTTCCCGGGCTTCTTCCACTTCGACCTCGAAAACAACGTCCTCCCCAAGCTCAGGCTCCTTAGGAAGTTCGGCTTCTACCCCGACCCGGAAACTGTCGAAACCGAGAGCTGCGGGGCGCATT
This sequence comes from Planctomycetota bacterium, assembly GCA_016930595.1. Taxonomy (GTDB): domain Bacteria; phylum Planctomycetota; class SZUA-567; order JAFGGJ01; family JAFGGJ01; genus JAFGGJ01. Next base: position 4,275 of record JAFGGJ010000089.1, on the reverse strand, counting down.
CCCCGCGCATCCGGCCGCAGGAACTCGCCACCCGTTCCGCACCCCCGGAAGCAGGTCCCCAGTGAAGATGAAGAATATCTTTACCGGCCTCGCCGTCGGGATCTGGGGCCTGGCCTGTATTTACCTCCACCCGCAGATCAATCACGGTGTCCTCGGCATCACCCGGACGCAGAAAACCTTCCTCTTCGCCGTCGCCTTCGTCTTCGGCTCCGCCGTAGTCGTCGCCGCCGCGTGGCTCATCGGGCGCATGGCCTCACGCGGCAAGATCCCCGCCCCGGAAAACTCCCCCGCGTCCGCCTCCCCCTCCGTCCCGCGCCGCAGAAAATCCACCCCCGTCATTATCGCTGCCGTGTGTTTCGTCCTGGCGCTCCTGGCCGGTTACGCGGCCATGTGGCCCAGGTCCTCCCTCGGCAGGCTCTTCCGCAAACGCGTCACCCGCGTCGAAGCCGGCGGCGTGCGCTTCCTCGCGGGCGATTCCTCCATCGACCTCGTCTTCTTCACCTTCGAACCCGTCTCCTGCTACCGGGAACCTTATTCCCAAAACCGCGTCTCCCCGGCGCCCGGCGCCCGCATGTTCCGCATAGAATGGGAAACGCTCAAAGGCCGCCTCCGCCTCGAACCCGCCGCCGCCGCCGAACATGTCGCTACTTCCATCCCGGGCGGCAAGGACGTCGCCGGCGGCAACTCCGTCGTACTGCTCGCCCCGAACGCCTCCGAAATGTCCGTCTTCCTCGACGACTGGCTCTTCGTCCGCTGACGCTCCCCGCTTCCCTCCCCCACCCGCCCGTCCGCGATATTTTTTGCCTTCTTCCCGGGTTGCCGGTACAATTAAGCGGTTCTGTTCCGGGGAGAATGCCATGAAGAAAACCGTGTCTTTCGGAATACTGGCTTTCTGCACGGCCGGCGCCTTCCTCGCCCTTTCCGGCTGCGGCGGCGGCGGCGATGGCACCAGCGGTCCCCTTGCCGTCGGCGTCAGTGTCGCCAGGAACCTCATCGGCGCCGACAGCGTCACCGTTTCCGCCTTCATCATGGACGACGGTTTCAACTTCGTCGACGATGCCGTCGTCACCGTCAACGGCCAGGACATCCCCAACTTCGGCATGGGGATTTACCACAAGGCCGGCGCCGCCAATGTTAACCCCGGCGAAACCGTCACTCTCACCATCACGCGCGCCGACCGGACCGTCTCGGGCACCGTCGTCATGCCGGTCCAGCCCGTCGTCACCGCCCCGACGGCGGCCGGCGGCCCCTACGAAAACTCCTCCCCCGTCACCGTCACCTGGAACCCCCTCGCCTCCACCCCCGACGAAGTCTGGGTGGAAGTCGATTCCAGCGACCGCCCTTCCGGCGAAACCGAAGACTATTCCGAACAGGTCCCTTCCCCCACGGACACCACCTTCGATATCCCCGCCGATACGTACGACGCTCCGCTTTTCACCGCGGAAGCCAGGGTGAAGTCGCTCAACGCCTCCACCTCCCTCGGCCCGGACGCCGTCTTCGGCTCGGAACTGGAAGCGGTCTACTACGGCTTCAGCGAGGAGTTTGAGACGCAGTAGCGCACGCCGCGTCGCCCACCCGCTCCACGCTGATCCGCGCCCGGTACTTCCCTTCCATCTTCACCTTGTAGTGAAATTCCCCGAAGCAGCAGTACTTGAACCCCACGCGCCCGAATTTCTCCGTGTCACGCGCCCACCTTCTCACTATCCTGAACAGCATGTAGCGCGACCCCGCCGCAAACGGCGTCACGCTCCTCCCCAGCGTCGCCGCCTTCTCTTCCTCACCGGGCCCCGGCAGCACTTCCACTTCTTCTCCCGCCGCGTCCAGCACGAACTCGAACGGCGCACGCCCTGTCGCGTTCATCACGAGCCGCCACCAGTAGCGCTCGTGCGCCGGAGTCGCCCTGTCGTCGTGCCCGCGGCGTATCCTGCTCACCGCCCGCCGGAACGCGCACCCCAGGAGATGCAGCACGTAATTGCCGCCGCCGTAGTGCCTGCGGGGCCGCACCAGCGGCAGGCCCCGCCCGGCGGCGTAATCGCTCAGCCTCCCGGCCAGTTCCTTCAGGCCGGCCGCCTTCTCTCCAGGCACGCACACTATCGACGTATTGCTCCAGTGTTTCTTAGGGCCTTCCTTGCGATCGCTGCCCAGTATCGTGTGGCATTCCGTACCCGCGCACGGAAACCAGTTCGCGGCGAGACCTGTGACGAAGTCCGCCGGAGTATTCACGACCGCGCTCCCGCACGCGCTCTGCTGCCCGCCCGTGCTGTTGATCAGGTCCCCGGCCCTCAGGTCGATGAACCCCAGTTCCGCCGCAGGCCCGGGCTCCGTCACGTATACTGAGACGCACCGTGTCCAGCCCTGGCCGGCGTATTCGGAGAATTCTTCCCCCGCCCGGGCCGGGTCGCGCACCAGCTTTATGCCGAGCACCTCGCACTCGGCGCCGTCTTCGAAATATTTCCCCAGGTCCCCGTCCCCCCCGGTGCCTTCCCGCTGTTCCGCCATGCCTGGCCCTCCCCGGAAAACCCCGCCTTCCGGACTACCCGGTCTTCTCCAGCAGTTCCACGATGCACCCCAGCAGCTCCGTCGTGTCCAGGTACGTGTAGCGCCCGCCCTTGTATTCGCCCGCCTGCTGCACGGGTACGCCCTTCTCCGCCATCGCCGCAGCTATGGCGTCGGTCCCCTTGACGTTGAACGCTATGTGATGCAGACCTTCCCCCCGCTCGTCCAGGAACTTCCCCCATGTGCTCGGTCTCCCCACCGGCTCTATCAGCTCCAGGCTGATGCCTCCAACGCGGAAAAACGCCAGCTTCGCACGCGCCTCCGTCTCACCCCCTTCGAACCTGACGTTCGTTTCTTCCGCCGGGCCCGTCAGCACCGTCTCCGGCACCGGCGCCCCCAGCGCTTCCGCCCACGCTTTCTTCTTCGCCTCGATGTCCCTCACCACTATCGCCGCCTGGACAACCGCGTCCGTTCCGAACATCCTGCATCCTCGCTTTCACGTTACGCGCCGGCCTTGTCTTCGTTACCGCCCGTTTCCCGTTCCTTCTCCTCGCCGCCCGGCTCCGCAGGCTTATCCTCCGCCGATCCGTCCTTCTCCTCCGCCCCGGCCTCCCCCGGCAAATCGTCCTCTTCCTTTTCTCCGGCCGATTCCTTCTTCTCCGCTCCCTCGCCTGTACCCCCTTCGTCCCCCGTCTTCGCGGCCTTTCCTCCTGCAGCCCCCTTGTCTTCCGTCTCCCGCTTCCTCCTGGCTTTCGTCAGTTTCGCGTCCTTCCTCCCCAGCAGGGCGATCACCACTATCACGATCACCACCGCCCCGACGACCAGTTTCAGCACGAAGCTCGCCGTGTCCTTCGGCATCTCGACTTCCACCGGCTTCAGCGCCGCCACCATCGGCATCCACCGGTACTTCCCCGAACCGCGCAGCAGCTCCCTCGGCCACGCCTTCAGATACACCCCGTCGAACTGCACCATCTTGCCCCCGCCCCACGGCGCCACGTCCATCGGCGACACCACCATGTATTCGTGTTTCCTCGACCCGGACCCTCCTATCCCCCTCACGATGCTCAGCGATACCTTCTTCACCCCGGCCTTCCCGGCTCCGTCGAGGTGGTACAGGTTCTCCACCCTGTACGGACACGGCTGCCTGATCCTGCCGACCACGCGCACGAGTTTGCCGCGGGGCGCCGTCGAAAGCTGCCTCACCGGCGTCGGCGCCGCCAGCTTCTCGTATTCCTGCCTGTCGGGCTGCTCGAAATACCCCTTCTTCCCCTCCTTCTCCAGTGTCCTCAGGTACCTCAGCGCGTGGAAAATCGCCTCGTAGTCGTTCACTATCTCCGTGGCGTCCCTCGGTACCTGCTCCAGGTCTATTATGCTGTCTTCTATCAGGTCGGTGTCCAGCTCTTCCACCGGCTCGAACGTCTCTTCCATGGTGAACGCCGGCTCGGCCGGCACCAGTTCTTCCACTATCTTCACCTGCCGGCTCGTGCGGCGCATCCCCACGAGTACGCCGATGAGCACCACCAGCACCATTATCATCACGATTACGCTGCGCATCTCGCGCGTCTGCGCTCCTGGCTTCGCGTCCGGCAGCTGCACCGGCATGGCGTCCCTCCGCTATTCTACCCGAGTATGCCCGGGTCCGGTCTTCACGCCTGCGTCAACGCCCTTCATCCCGCACACCCCCCCTGCCCGCTATCCGGCACTTCCTGTGCCGCATGCCGCACGCACCTGCTCCGGCCGTTCGTTCGCTTCGAATCCCCGCTTCGCCGTCGCACCCAT
>JAFGGJ010000088.1 GCA_016930595.1 Planctomycetota bacterium | reverse complement strand
GACCGAAACCAGGGGCATAATCCAGCGCCGCAGGACTCCCGTCGAACCGGTGGACGAGGTGGAGCCTTACGGCTTCGGCTACAGCAACAGCGGGGTGGTGGAGGAGACGGGCGAAGAGACAGAGCACATCGCTGCGGGATGCCGGGCGGCGTGCTACGGCGCCCCTTACGTAAGGCACGCCGAGTGGAACCTCGTGCCGCGCAACCTTGTCCACCCCGTTCCGGAAGGCGTTTCCCTGCGGGAGGCCGCTTTCACTGGGGTGGGAACGATAGGGGTCCACGCGGTGAGGCGGGGGCGTTTTGAGTTCGGGGAAAAGGTGCTGGTGGTGGGGCTGGGGATACTGGGCAACCTGACGGCGCAGATACTGGCGGCGTCGGGCGTGGACGTGCTGGCTTCGGAGCTGCTGGCTTTCCGGCGGGAAAAGGCCGGAGCCGCCGGGGTGCGGACCATAGATCCGGCAAAGGAAGACCTGCCGGGAGCGGTGGACGCCTGGACCGGCGGCGCCGGGCTGGACGGAGCCGTCATACTGACGTCGACGGAGAATGTCGGGATGGTGAACGGGGTGCTGCGGCTGTGCCGTGAGAAGGGACGTGTCGTGCTGGTGGGCGGCGGCGGAACCGGGTTCGACAGAGAAGTGGTGTTCAAGAAGGAACTGGACGTGCTTGTGCCGAGGGCGGGCGGGGGCGGCAGGTACGACGCCTGGTATGAAGAGGAGGGGAACGATCCCCCGATGAGCATGATACGCTGGACCGAAGGGCGCAACATGGGGGCCTGGCTGTGGCTGGTGTCAACGGGCCGGGTCAGGGTGGAGCAGCTTATTACGCACGAGTACCCGTTTGCGGAGGCTGAAGCGGCTTTCGACAAGCTTATAGAGTGTCCCGGGGAAACCCTGGGGGTGCTGCTCAGGTACCCGCCCGCCGAAGGAGACTGACGCCGGGCGGCCGGCGCGGCGGGCGAACATGCCCGGCTTAACGTTTTGTCGCGTAACGAAGTTGCGTGACGGGATGACCGTGCTACAATGTCACGCTCATTAACAACAGCATCGGCCGTGGTGGAAAGGAGAACACCGATGGCAAAGATCCATTATGACAAGGATGCGGACCTGAATGTTCTGAAAGGAAAGACAGTAGCCATTGTCGGGTACGGTTCACAGGGTCATGCCCAGGCCCAGAACCTGCGCGACAGCGGCGTAGAGGTAATAGTGTCGGAGCTCGAAGGCACTCCCAACCATGATCTTGCCAAGAAGCACAAGTTCAGCCCCGTCAGTGCGGACGTTGCGGCCGAAAAGGGCGACATAATCCAGATGTTGATACCCGACACGGTGCAGGCGAAAGTCTACAACGCGGCCATGAGGGACAAGATGAAGAGCGGCAAGACCCTGATGTTCAGCCACGGGTTCAACATACACTTCGGGCAGATAAAGCCGCCGGCGGACGTGGACGTGATAATGGTGGCGCCCAAGGGGCCCGGGCACCTGGTGCGTGCGGAATACGAAAAAGGCGGGGGCGTCCCCGTGCTGATAGCAGTGGAGCAGGACGCTTCTGGGGGCGCCAAGGATACGGCGCTTGCGTATGCGAAAGGCATCGGTGGGACGCGGGCGGGGGCCCTGGAGACCACGTTCAAGGAAGAGACTGAGACGGACCTCTTCGGCGAGCAGGCGGTCCTGTGCGGCGGGGTTTCGGAGCTTGTAAAGGCCGGGTTCGACACGCTGGTGGAAGCCGGCTACCAGCCGGAGATAGCGTACTTCGAATGCCTCCACGAGCTCAAGCTGATCGTAGACCTGTTCTACCAGGGCGGCCTGACGTACATGAGATATTCGGTAAGCGACACGGCGGAATACGGGGACTACAGCCGCGGCGGCAGGGTAATCACCGACGAGACCCGCGAGGAGATGAGAGAGATCCTGCGGGAAGTGCAGTCGGGCGAGTTTGCGCGGGAGTGGATACTGGAAAACCAGGCCAACTGCCCGGTCCTGAACGCCGCCAGGGCAAAGAACCACGAACACCTGTTGGAAGTAGTAGGCCGTAAACTCCGCAGGATGATGCCCTGGGTTGACGCGAAGGAAGTTTAATCCGCCAGTCATACGGAGACAAGCGCTCCGGAGGAGATGATGCTGTGTCCGCAAAGGAGATGACCGGCGCCCAGATCCTGGTTGAAGGGCTGAAGGCGGCCGGAGTGGAAGTGATGTTCGGTTATCCCGGTGGTTCGGTGATACCGATTTTCGACGTTTTGTACGAAGAGAAGTCGATCAAGTTCGTGCTGACGCGCCACGAGCAGGGCGCCGGACATGCGGCTGACGGCTATGCCCGTGCGACCGGCAAACCGGGATGCGTGATAGCGACAAGCGGCCCCGGCGCGACGAACCTCATTACGGCGATCGCCAACGCCTACATGGATTCGGTGCCCATGGTAGCCATAACCGGGCAGGTAAAGACGATGCTTATCGGCAACGACGCCTTCCAGGAGGCGGACGTCACGGGTATAACCCGGCCGATCACCAAGCACAACTACTTGGTAAAGGACGTGAACGATCTGGCGCGGGTGGTGAAGGAGGCATTTCATATCGCATCGACCGGCAGGCCCGGCCCGGTGGTGATAGACCTGCCCGTGGACGTCACGCAGCAGAAGACCAGGCTCCCGAAGAAGGTGGAGATAGACCTTCCCGGGTACAAGCCTACGTACGAGGGTCATCCGCAGCAGGTCCAGCGCGCCGCCGAGCTCATAAACAAGGCGGAAAGGCCGGTGCTCTACGTGGGCGGCGGGGTCATAATATCCGAAGCCAGCGAAGAGGTTTTCGAGATTGCGACCAAGGCTCACATCCCGGTGACCACGACGCTGATGGGACTTGGAGCATTTCCGGAAGAGCATCCTCTTTCGCTGCAGATGCTGGGCATGCACGGGACCGTATACGCCAACTACGCGGTCACCAATTGCGACCTGCTGATCGCTGTCGGGGCCAGGTTCGACGACAGGGTCACGGGCAAGCTCGATGCGTTCGCTCCGAACGCCAAGGTGGTGCACATCGACATCGACCCCAGCGCGATATCGAAGAACGTCCACGTGGATATGCCGATAGTCGGGGACTGCAAGAAAGTCCTGAAGGAGCTGAAGGAACACATCAAGCCGAACGAGCGGGAGGCATGGGTCAGGACGGTGGCGGAGTGGAAGGAGAAATACCCTCTTTCGTATCCGCAGGACGGCAAGCTGCACCCGCAGATGGTCGTCGAGAAGCTCCACGAAGTGACTGGGGGCGACGCGATAATCGTGACGGACGTCGGCCAGAACCAGATGTGGGCGGCGCAGTTCTACCGGTATTCGAAGCCGCGCACGTTCATATCGTCGGGAGGGCTCGGCACCATGGGATACGGTTTCCCCGCCGCCATAGGGGCGCAGGTGGGAATGCCCGACAGGAAAGTGGCGCTGGTGTCCGGCGACGGCTCCATACAGATGAACATCCAGGAGCTGGCGACGGCGCACCGGCTGGACCTGCCGATAGTCATCGTCCTGCTGAACAACGGTTACCTTGGCATGGTGCGGCAGTGGCAGGAATTGTTCTTTGCCAGGAGATATTCGCACACGACGCTCGAAGCGAATCCTGATTTCGTGAAGCTCGTAGAGGCGTACGGGGCCAAGGGGATGCGTGTCGACCGTGCCGGGGACGTGGAACAGGCCCTGCGGGAAGCGTTCGACGCCAGGACGCTGACGCTGATAGACTTTGTGGTGGAGCCTGAAGCGAACGTATTCCCCATGGTGCCGTCCGGCGAGGCGATCGACAGGATGATTGGCGGGATGGCATGAGTAGGAGAAGAAAATGAGGCGGCAAGTACTGGCGTGTCGCGTTGAGAATCATTCGGGCGTGCTGACGCACATAACCGGGCTGTTTGCGAGCCGCGGGTTCAATATCGACAGTCTGAGCGTAGGGGAGACCGACAATCCGAGGTTTTCCAGGGTGACTATCGTATGTCGCGGGGACGAAAGGATCCTGGAGCAGATACGCAAGCAACTCGGCAAGCTGATAGACGTCATAAAGGTCATAAACCTCAGCGAGATGGAAAGCGTCGAACGGGAGCTGATGCTCGTGCGTGTGAATGTGGGGCCTTCGAAGAGGGCCGAGGTCATGGAAATCGCCGAAGTCTTTCGCGCGAAAGTGGTTGACGTGGGTGCGAAGGAGCTGATGATAGAGATTTCCGGCAAGCGCGCGAAGGTGGATGCTTTCATAGATCTGATGCGGCCGTACGGCATCAAGGAAATGGCCAGAACGGGTGAAGTCGCGCTGGCGAGAGGTCCGAAACCGTCGGCTGCCGGAGGTTAGCGTATCTTGACAAGTGCTTGTGTGGTCGTATTATACAACATCGTTCGGGAGGCACGGGTACAGGTCCCCCCGGGATGCAGCAGAGTTTGAGAGGAGTGCCGGGTGACGAAGAACGATATAGTGGTCAGCATTGCCAAGGCTACGGGGTTGAGGCAGGTAGACGTAAAAAAGGTCGCCCAGATGACCCTTGACGGCATCGTGGACGCACTGGTGGACGACGGCCGGATAGAATTGAGGAACTTTGGGATATTTGAAGTGAAAACCAGGCGTGGACGCAAAGCGCGTAACCCCAGGACAGGGGAAGAAGTCATGGTGCCGCCGAAAAAAGTAGTAACGTTCAAGCCCGGGAAAATGATGGAAGAACGTGTGTGTCGGGAAGCCGCCAAGTTGGATTAGAGGTAAGCGTTCGACGGGGAACCGGGCGGTTTTGCGGGGGTGTTTGACGGGAGTGGTCACCTGGTTGTGTTCTCATCCTGCTTTTACGGGCTGTCCGGGTCGGAACGGGAAGGTTTTGGTATGACAGCGAGGATGGCGGAACCGGCAGACGCGCAAGATTTAGGATCTTGTGGGGCAACCCGTGGGGGTTCGACTCCCCCTCCTCGCACCACGGGTGAGAAAGGAGACCCGGATGTCATCATCTGATGCGGTTACCGAGACCAGCCTGGAAGGACTTGGGGAACCGGTAAGGGGCAAGGTCAGGGACATCTACGACATTGGGGACAAGCTGCTGATAGTGGCATCGGACAGGATTTCGGCCTTCGATTCCGTTCTGCCGACGCCCATTCCGCAGAAGGGCAAGATACTCAACCAGATGGCCGCGTTCTGGTTCGGCATGATGAGCGATATTATTCCCAACCACATGATTACCATAGAGATAAGCGAGATGCCTGCGGAGATCCAGCGGCACGCCGAGGTTATTTCGGGACGTTCAATGCTGGTGCACAAGACCGAACCGCTGCGGGTGGAATGCGTGGTCAGGGGCTACCTGGCTGGCAGCGGCTGGAAGGAATACCGGGAAAAGGGAACCGTCTGCGGGCTGAAGCTGCCGAAAAAACTGAAATCCGGCAGCAAGCTTGCGGAACCCATCTTCACGCCGGCTACGAAGGCCGAAAGCGGGCATGACGAGAATATTTCTTTCAAGGAGGCGGTGGAAACAGTGGGCGGGGACACGGCCGAAGAAATGCGCAGGGCGTCTCTTGCGATCTACCAGAGGGCGCGGGACTACGCCGACGAGCGAGGCATTATCATAGCGGATACGAAGTTTGAATTCGGCATTTTCGACGGGAGCGTCTACCTTATCGACGAAATACTGACGCCGGACTCGTCGCGCTTCTGGCCCAAGGACAATTACACGCCGGGCGGTATACAGCTATCGTTCGACAAGCAGTTCGTACGCGATTACCTGGAAGCCTGCGACTGGGACAAGACGCCGCCGGCCCCGCCTCTGCCCGACAAGGTGGTGGCCAAGACGACGGAGAAGTACCTGGATGCCTTCAGGCGCCTGACGGGAGGGGAACTCTCGGAGTAGGGGGTACTTGCCGTGGGGGCACAGGGGAGATCGTGGCGGTGGGCTTGGGCGTGTCGCGTGTGGGCGGTGGATCCGTTCGGAGTGCGGCGGCCGGGTTTCATTGCCGCGGTTGTCATGATCCTCGCGTGTGCCGGGACGGCCTTTTCTGCGGAGATGTCCATTGACTGGGGGAGCGAACGGCAGGAGATAGTCGGTTTCGGCGGGACGATGGGCTGGGTGCATCCGTCGGCAAAGAATCTCGAGAGGGTGGGGGAGCTTCTTTTCCGGGATCTCGGGGCGAGCGTGCTGCGCGTAAGGGCGCTGGGTGGGGAAACGGGGGACGAAGACTGCCCTGAGCCGGTCAATGACAATGCGGACTCTTCCGTCTATGCGTGGGAGAATTTCCACTTTGCACGGACCGAAAGGCTCAACGCGGACATCATCAGAACGGCCGCGAAGCACGGCGTGAGGACCATCGTCGCGACCGCGTGGAGCCCCCCCGGTTGGATGAAAGACAGCGGCAGCCGAGCGGGGGGCTGGTTCGAGGAGCGGAATTCGGAGGAACTGGCCGAACTCTGGGCCGCTTATGTTGTCGCGATGGACAGGGAATGGAAGATATCCATCCCGTTCGTGTCCATTCAGAACGAGCCGGACCTGTCTTATCCCGTCTATCCCACGTGTGGTTACCGTCCCGAAACCTATGTGCGTGCGCTTGAAGCGACACGCGCCCGCTTCAGCAGGGAAAGGATACGGACGTGCGTCGTCGGCCCCGACACGTGCAGGATATACAACCTGCCGGAATACAAGGCGGCGCTGGACGCCGTCGGGTACGACGGCCCGCTGCTTGTGCATCTTTATGATCTCAGGATTCCGTATCATCGTGTCGATCAGGATGCGCCGCGCTGGCGCGCCGCAAGGGAAGCGGCCGGAGAACGTCCGCTGTGGTTCATGGAGACGGCCAACTACCTGTCCGGCGGCGTGAGTAAACCCGGGTCGTACGACGAAGCATTCATCTGGGCGCAGAAGATGCATCATGCGCTTGTGTCGGGCGAATGCCGTGCGGTGCTCTACTGGTCGCTCTACTTCGACAAGCCGGGCGAAGCCCTGATATACGCCGGGAAGAGCGGCGCGGCGAAATACACGCTGACTCCCAAGTACTACACCTCGATGCACTTCTACAGATTCGTACGGCCCGGCATGGTCATGGTGCCGGTGCGGCAGGCGCCCGAAGGAGTTCTGGTTTCGGCGTTCCGGGACAGGGGGGATACGGGGCGCGTGGTTGTGGCGATAAACACCCTTGCGGAAGCGGTAACTCTGTCTCTGCCGCCGGAGGGTTATGCGTGGGAATGCCACGTCACGACCGAGCGCAGGTACATGCGCAATGCCGGCATGGATGTCCGTTCGGGCGCGTTTGTCGTGCCGCCAAGAGCGGTTGCGACGTGCGTAGGCGGCCGCGCGGAGGGAGAGGAGAGTACGCCGGCCGATCCCGCGCAAGACACTTGACTATACGTCTGAAGTGTGCATACTATATGGCCGCGCGGCAGGATGTTCCTACGATCCTTCCGGTGTACTCGGGACGGTTCATCAGGGGAAGAGGCTTTCCAGTTCCGACGGGACCCGGCGGGCGCGCATTCAAGGGGAGGATTCACTTTGGCCATGCAGTCCGACCGGAAGGACCAGGATGCGCTTCGCAAAAACCGCCGCGTTCTCGAGACCCTGATGTCCAACCTGCCGGGCATGGCGTACAGGTGTCGCAATGACCGCGACTGGACAATGGAATTCGTAAGCGGCGGCTGCCTGCGGCTTACCGGCTACCTGCCGGAACAGGTCGTCGGCAACCGCGACGTGAGTTACGCGGAGCTGATTCTTCCGGCGGACAGGGAGATGGTCTGGCAGCGCGTCCAGGAAGCCGTTGCCGAAAGAAGACCGTTTCAACTCGAGTACCGTATTGTCGACGTGTCCGGCGCGGTGAAGTGGGTCTGGGAGCAGGGCGTCGGGGTTTTTGCCGACGACGGGTTGCTGGACGCCCTTGAGGGCTTCATCACCGACATAAACGACCGCAAGACGTCGGAAGAAGCACTGAAAAGGGAACACCGGCTGGTTGTGACGATGATGGAAACCAGCCCGGCCGGAATACTGATGGTCGACGGGGCCGGCGTGATAACCTATGCCAATGCCAGGGCGGCGGAAGTGCTGAGGATGGCCGTCGACCGGATTACGGGCCGGAGACATGACGACGAGGCTTTTCACGCCGAGGCTTACGACGGATCGGCTTTCGAGCCGGACAGGCTGCCCGCGGCGCGGGTCTTTTCCTCCGGCACGCCCGCGATGAACGTCAGGTATGCCGTCAGGACGGCCGACGGCAGGACGGTGCTGCTTGTCGCCAACGCGGCCCCCGTGCACGACGAGAACGGAGATATCGCCGCCGCGGTGGTGACGGTCGAAGACGTTACTTTTAAGGTAAGGGCGGAACAGGCGCTTGCCGCCAGCGAAATGCGGCTGCGCGGGCTTGTCGAGCAGATGCCGTTTCCCGTCCACGTGAGCGACCCCGACGGCACGACCGTTATGGTCAACAGGGCGTTTCTCGACATGTTGGGCCTGGATTCTGCTTCCCGAGTCGTGGGCAAGGCGAACGTGCTAAAAATGCACGCCCGTGTCGACGAGGTTATCAGAGCGAAGATAAAAGCTGTTTTCGAACGAGGAGAAACGCTGCACGTGCCGGAAATGAGGTTCCCGCCGAAAGGGTTTGAAACCGTGTTCGGAGGAAGCAGGGCGAACCCTAGCTACCAGGAAATCACGATGTTCCCCGTCCGGCTGCCTTCGGGGGAAATCGGCCAGGTGGTCACGATCTGGAAGGACACGACGGCGCGCAGGCGTGCCGATGAAGCGCTGCGCGAGAGCGAAGCGCTCTACCGCACGACCATTGATTTCATGGATGAGATGGTGCACCTCATGGACAGGGACTACACCATCGTCCTGGCGAACACCGCCATGGCCGAAATGAACCGGCGGCTGGGCCTTGAGGCCGACGTGGTGGGCAAGAAACTGTTCGATATCTACCCGTTCCTGCCGGACAGGGTGAAGGACGAGTACAAACGGGTATTCACAACCATGCAGTCCCTGTGGACCGAAGAGGAGAACATCATCGATAACGAACGGTTCCTGACCGAAACACGGAAGATCCCCGTAATGAAGGAGGGGAAGCCGGTCATGGTACTGACGGCCATACGGGACGTCACCATGCAGCGCGGAATTGAAGAGGAAAAACTCCGGCTGGAAGCCCAGGTGCAACACGCGCAGAAGCTCGAAAGCCTGGGCCTGCTGGCCGGCGGCATCGCGCACGACTTCAATAACCTGCTCACTGGAATGCTCGGCAACGCGCAACTGGCCATGAAGAAACTGAAACCTGAATCTCCCGCCATGACGAACATCCGGCAGATTGAAAGGACCGCTCTCCTCGCCGCCGAACTCACTAACCAGATGCTGGCCTATTCGGGGAAGGGGTCCTTTCTGGTTGAACCGGTGAACCTTTCGACACTTGTAGCCGAAATGGCCCACCTGATGGAAGTGGCCGTCTCGAAAAAAGCCCGGCTGGAATACGATTTTGCGCCCGGCATTCCGCTGGTGGACGCGGACGCCACCCAGATCCGGCAGGTCGTCATGAACCTTATTACCAACGCCTCGGAAGCCATCGGCGGAGAGCCCGGCATCATCGCCGTCCGCACGGGGGAGATGTCTCCGCGCCGAGATTCCGGCGATCACGTTCACGTGGAAGGAGTGCTGCCTGAAGGACGGTGTGTTTTTCTGGAAGTCGCCGACACGGGGCAGGGTATGGACGCGGGCGCGCTCTCCAGGATATTCGATCCGTTCTTCTCCACCAAGTTTACCGGGCGAGGCCTGGGACTGGCGGCCGTGCTCGGCATCGTGCGCGGGCATTCCGGGGCCATTGTCGTTGACAGCCGGCCGGGGAAGGGAACTTCTTTCAAGGCGTTGTTTCCGTGTTCGAGTACCGCTGTTTTCGCGCGTCAGTCTCCCGCCGCGGCCGAAGAACCCCGCTGGGCCGGGCATGGGACGGTTCTTGTCATCGATGACGAGAAAGTCGTCCGGGACGTGGCGTCGCTCCTGTTTCGAGAGATGGGCTTCGACGTCGTCGTGGCCGACAGCGGCGAAACCGGCCTGCAAGCCTTCAGGGACAGGCAGGACGACATCAGCCTCGTGCTGCTGGATCTGACAATGCCCGGCATGGATGGAGAAGCGACGCTGCCGAAACTGCTGGAGGTCGACCCGGGAGTAAAAGTCGTCCTTTCGAGCGGTTACGACGAGCAGGAAGTCACCGCCAGGCTTTCCAGGTACGGTTTTGCCGGCTTTCTGAAAAAACCCTATGAAATATCGACCCTCAGGCGCGTTGTGCGCAAAGTTCTGGGGAATTGACGCGTAAAGGATTTCCTGGCGGACAGGACGGACGCGCGGCGTGAAAGCGGGCGCTTCAGCCTGCGGGGCGGAAGGCCGGAAATCTTCCGCTCCCTGTGCGAGCCGGCGGGCTGACCGCGGTCAGGTTCCTTGCCGGAGGATCATCTCGATGTTCGCGTTGGGGCATATCTGCACGCACAGGCCGCAACCGTCGCATTTCTCCGGGTCGACCGAGTAGCGCCCGTCTTTCGACTCGACGGCGGAATACAGGCACACGGTGTGGCACCGGTCGCATCCGACGCCGCATCCGCAGGCCAGGCAGCGCGACGCTTCGCCGATGGCGGTTTCAGGAAGCAGGGTCAGTTCGACCAGCTTGCTCATGGACTTGGGTTCGCGCACGAGGTCCGGTTCGACCCTCGTCCGGATACCCCAGTCCCGCACCCTTCCGAGCACTTTGCGCTTTTCCACCACGCGGTTTTCCCTGGGCTCCGCCAGGATGGCGCCGTCGCCGCGTACGTAGGCGTCGAGACGCGCCGCTGCGCGTCGTCCAGAAGCCACCGCTTCTATGACGGACGCCGCCCCGTGGACGCAGTCGCCCGCCGGGAAAACCCCCGAGCTTTCCAGCGCGTCCCCGCCAGCGGCGGAGACGCCGGCCTGTTTCTGCGGGACGACCTGCCCCAGGGCAGTTATGACCGTGTCCACGGCAAGGTCGTAGGGGCTTGCTTCCGGGGCTTCCGCTGGCCTGCGCCGGCCGCTTCGGTCGGGCTCGTCCAGGTACGCCGGAGCGATGCGCAGCGCCTCCACCTTGTCCGTCCCTTCGATGGAAGCCGGCACGGCCAGGTACAGGATCTTCACACCCTCCTGCTCGGCCGAGTGCACTTCTTCTGCCAGGGCGGGCATTTCCTCCCGGGTCCTGCGGTAGACGACGTAGACGTTGTCGGCGCCGAGTCTCAGGGCCGTGCGCGCCGCGTCCATGGCCGTGTTGCCTCCGCCTATCACGGCAACGCGCCCCAGGGACTCCATCGGCTCGCCGCGGTTTGCCTTGTACAGGAAATCCAGGGCGTCCACAACGCCGCGCTTGTCTTTTCCGGCTACGTCGAGAGCGTAAGACTGCCAGGCGCCGGCGGCAAGTATGACGGCGTCGTACTCTTTTTTCAGTGAGCGCACGTCTTCCACCGGCGTCGAAGTCTTTATTACAACGCCCAGCGAGCGCACCGTCGCGATATCCGCGTCGAGGATTTCCCGCGGCAGGCGGAACGCGGGTATCCCGTAGCGGAGCATGCCTCCCGCCTCTTCCCCGGCCTCATATACGGTGACAGCATAGCCCGCGCGTGCCAATTCCCACGCCGCGGTAAGGCCGCCCGGCCCGGCGCCAACGACGGCGGCTTTCCTGCCGTTGGACGGAGCGATTTCCACGGCGTATTCCGCGCCGCGTTTTTCTGCGGTCTCAATCACGGCCCGTTTGACCGCCCGTATGGCTACGGGACTGTCCACAAGGGCCCTGGTGCAGGCGGATTCGCAGTAGTGATTGCATATGTAGCCGAGAGTTTTCTGGAAGGGGTCGTGCTGTTTTATCAGGGCGTAGGCTTCTTCCCAGCGGCCCTGTGCCGCCAAGCGGACGTAGCCCTGCGCCGGCACGCCGTCGGGGCATTCGCCGCGGCACGGCGCCACGAGGTCGTTTGCGATCAAGGCTCTCAGCATATGCCGCCGGTCGACTTCGTCGTTGCCCAGGATCTTTCCCGTAATCCCGGAACGGAAATCATCCAGCCTGCGATAGCCTTTCGCCCGCATCCATTCCTTCAGTTCTTCAAGGATTCGGGATATCGCGCCGAAGCCGTTCAGGTACACCGCCGTGCAGACCTGCACCGCGTCGGCGCCGGCGAGGATGTACTTGGCGACGTCTTTCCCCGACGACACGCCCCCGGAGCCGGAAATGGATATGTCCACCTGTGGTCGTATCGCGCTTATCCAGCGGAGGGGGTAGAGCATCGCCCATGGCCCGCCGTGGCCGGCATAGCCGCCGTGCATGACGGGTTTTTCGGTTTCCAGGTCGATGTCGAGGGCCGTCATCCGGTTGAATACCGTTACGCCGTCGGCCCCGGCGTCGACCAGCATTTTCACGAGTCCCATGGGGTTCGTGAGCATCGGGCTTATCTTGGCGACCACCGGCAGCGACACGGACTCCCTGACGGCCGCGACGACGCCGGCGATGGTTTCCTCGACCTGGCCGCCCCGGAAGGTGATCGAAGCGTGCGGGCAGGACGTATTCAGTTCGAGGATGTCCGCGCCGGCGTCTTCCATCATTTTCGCCCACGTCTTCCAGGTTTCCGTCTTCAGGCAGTTGATCGAGGGTATTATCTTTATGGCCAGTTCCTTCTTGGCCCGCGCCACTTCTTCGGCGTAGCGTTTCGGGCCCCACTCGGACGCCTGCTCATAGCTCAGGAAAGTGAAGGTCTCACGGTCTTCCATGTCATGCCGGATGAGGTGGTAGCGGGGTGTAGGGGCCGTCCGGCAGATTTCCTCTTCGAACAGCGACTTCATAACCACTGCGCCGGCGCCGGCATCCTGGGCCCTTGCCATGTGTTCCACGTGCTCGGTCAGCCCCGAAGAAGCTATGATCAGCGGGCTTGCCAGCCCCGTTCCGCAGTACCTTGTTGAAATGTCGAGCGCCATCGAGGGTTCCTTTCTCCAGGCGGCGCGCCGCTCGCGTTACAGGATGAACTTGGTGAGGTCCGGGTCGTCCACGACGCCGCGCAGCCGCTCTTCCACCATCTTCCGGTCCACGGCGACCGTGCCGCTTACTTCCTCCGGCGTGCGGAAAGAGACGTCTTCCAGCAGGCGCTCCATCACGGTGTGGAGGCGGCGTGCACCGATGTTCTGCGCCAACCTGTTTGCCTCCACCGCAATCGACGCCACGGCGTCCAGCGCTTCTTCGGCGAATTCCAGCTTGACCCCGTCCGCCTCGAGCAGGTCGGAGTACTGGCGGACAAGCGAGTTCTGTGGGGCAGTCAAAATGCGCCGGAAATCCTTTTCCGACAGCGGAGAGAGTTCCACCCGTATCGGGAACCTCCCCTGGAGCTCCGGCAGCAGTTCCGAGGGGCTGGAGTGGCTGAAAGCGCCGGCCGCTATGAACAACACATGGTCGGTTCTGACCGGCCCGTAACGCGTCCCCACCATCGTCCCCTCTACTATGGGCAGCAGGTCCCGCTGTACTCCTTCACGGCTGACGTCCGGCCCGTGCGTTTTCGATTCCGTGGCCACAACCTTGTCGATCTCGTCGATGAATATTATGCCTTCTTCTTCTGCCTTGGTCACCGCAGCGCTCGCCGCGCTTTCCTCGTCCACCATCCGTCCGGCGGCTTCGTCCAGCAGGATGGAGCGGGCTTCTCTTACGGCCATCCGCCGGCGTTCCGTCCGCTTTGGCATCATCCTGCCGAGGGCGTCCTGGAGCTGCACGCCCATCTCCGGGTCGCCCATAGCGCCGAATATGTTGGCTATCGGCTGGCCGGACACCTGTACCTCGATCTCAATGAAACGGTCTTCCAGAAGGCCTTCTTCCAATTGGGTGCGTACCTTGTCCTTGGCCCTGGCGTGGTGTTCGCCCCCTTCGGAATACAGCGACTGGACCGGCAGCAGGGCGTCCAGCAGGCGTTCGTTCACGTCCCTGCGGGCGCCCTCGTCCACCTTTGAACGCATCTCCTCCGTCACCAGGTTGTGCGCCACCTTGACGAGGTCCCGCACCATCGTTTCCACGTCGCGCCCGTGGTAGCCGACTTCGGTGAAACGCGTCGCTTCCACCTTGACGAACGGGGCCCCGGACATCTGGGCTATGCGCCTAGCGATTTCGGTTTTCCCCACGCCGGTCGGTCCTATCATGATTATGTTCTTGGGCGTTATTTCCCGCTGCACTTCTTCGGCAAGCTGCCTGCGGCGCCACCTGTTGCGCAGCGCCACCGCCACGGCGCGCTTGGCGTCGTCCTGGCCGACTATGTACCTGTCCAGGAATTCGACGATCCTGCGGGGAGTGAGATCTATGGACACTTCAGAGCTCCTCCAACACTATCCGGTCGTTGGTGTATATGCAGATACGCGAAGCGATTTCGAGGGCTTTCACGGCGATATCCGCCGCCGCCAGGCCGCTGTTTTCCAGCAGGGCCGTCGCCGCCGCTCTTGCCGGGTCCGCCCCTGAACCAATGGCGGCCACCGGCACGTCGGGTTCGATGACGTCCCCGGCCCCACTCACTATCAGGATGGATTTGCCGTCGGCCGCGACGAGCATTGCCTCCAGCCGCCGCAACACCCGGTCGGTGCGCCATTCCCGTGCCAGCGCCACAGCGGCCCGCCGGAGGTCGCCGTTTTCCGATTTCAGGTGCCCTTCAAGCCGGTCCAGGAGCCCCAGAGCGTCGGCCGCGCTCCCTGCGAAGCCGGCCAGGACCTTTCCTTCGTTCAGCCTCCGCACCTTCCGGGCGCCGGACTTCACCTTCGAGCTGCCCAGCGTCACCTGGCCGTCCCCGGCCAGTGCGGTACGCCCGTCGCGGCTGACGGCCACTATCGTCGTCGAACGGATCTTGTCGGACATGGTTTCCTCCCCCCGGCGCGCTGCCACGGGCTCACAGCGTTACCGGCAGCGAACCCTTGGCCCTGGCTTTGCCGAGTATGACTTCCGCCGCGGCCACCTGGCTCTGCGGCATATTGCTGTATGAAAGTAAGACGCTTCCGTCTCCGCCCGAAAGGCGCGCCGCCGGGTAAGGGCTGCCGAGGACGGCTGTAACCGTCCTGCTGTTCGCTTTCCGGACCGCATCCGCGAGGGCGGTCTGCGCCCCGTCGCAGGCCTGGCCCACTTCGTGCGCTATGACCATTATCACGTAGTCGGCCCGCGACGCCGCCCGTACGGCCTTGTCCGTCTCGTCAGGCGTCGGGACATGCGACACGTAGGCCGGCGACGTGGCCGGGTGATACTCCTTTATAGCCTTGTACAGGTGTCCCCAGGTGTCCTTGACGCTTACCAGCGTCGATTCGGGCAGTTTCGGCGTTACGACGACGATCTTTTCCTTCCGTCCCGGCTTGACTGGCAGGAGGCCGCCGGCGTTTTTCAGCACCGTTATGGCCCCGAGCGACACTCGTTTGGCGGCCTTAGCGTGTTCCGGCGCCCCGACGACGGTTTCCGATTCATCGGCGTTGATTTTGCCGGACTTTCTGAACAGCCCCAGCTTCTTTTTGGTTTCCATGATTCTCTTCCAGGACGCGCGCACATTGGCGGTGAGCGTCCTGTCCGATTCCACGATCCGCAGCAGGTCCGCGAAGTTATCCGGCCGGAACGCGTCCTGCCGGGTCAGTAGCAGGTCCGCCCCGGCCCGTATCGCTTGGGCGCAGGCCATCACGGGCTCCAGCGACACGGCCCCCATGGTCAGGTTCTCCGTCATCACGAGGCCCTCGAAGCCAAATTCCTGCCGCAGTATTCCGGTTATCATCTTTCTTGAAAGACACGCCGGCCCGGTCTGTTTCCCCATCAGCGCCGGGATGTACGCCTGCGACACCATCACGCATCCGGCTCCCGCGCGTATCGCTTCCCTGAACGGCGCCAGGTGCTTCTCGTGCATCTCCTTGCGCGAGCATTCGATGGTGGGCAGCGAAACGTGTGGATCTTCCTGCATTGCCCCCGAACCCGGGAAGTGTTTTGCCGTCGCCAGCAGCCGGTTTGACTGGAAGGTCGATGCTATGCAGCTGCCCAGCCTGGAAACGTTCTCCGTGTTATCGCCCAGCGACCGGGTGGATATCACGCTGCCCCCGCCTGCGACGGCAATGTCCAGCACCGGGCCCAGGATGTGGTTTATCCCCATGGCGTGCGCCTCGCGCGCCGTCACCCTTGCATAATCCCTGGCCGCCCTTTCGGTCCCGGTCGCCCCTATGGCCATCAGTCCGGGGAAAAGCGTGCCCGACGGGGTGTCTCCGCCCGTGCCCCACTCGAAATTCGCCCCCACGAAAAGCGGCAGGGATGCTTCTTCCTGGTGCCTTGCCACCAGGCGCACCAGTTGCCTTGTGCTCTTGGCGTACCGGCGCCGCACCATTACTCCGCCGGCCCTGAACCTTCCGAGCAGCGCCACGTCCGCTTCGTTGAACAGGTCTAGGTACAGCATCTGCCCCAGCATTTCGGAGAAGTCTGGATCCGGGATGTCTGCCATCAGGCGCTTGTGCCTCCTTGCCGGCAGCCCTCTGTTCCGGCTGCATCCCTCTATTCTAACGGAAAACCGCTTTCCGGTCAATGCGACTGCGGCCCCGGCTTCTTCGCCGCCCTTCCGGCGGCGGTCCACCGTCCCGGCGCCCCAGGCTTAAAATATCTTTGCTATCTGCTTGCCCGTGCTATAATTGCGGGATTGAAAGGGGTGCCGGAAAATGAAACGGAATATGCTTCTCGCTTCTTTCATGTGCCTCGCGGCCGCGACGGCCGCCGCACAGGATCTCTCCCTTACCCTGTCGCTGCCCCGTGAGAATTACATCCGTGGCACGCAGGTCCCCGTCGAAGGCCTTGTCGCGACTCTTACCATCGCCAACTCGTCCAACGTGGCCGTTCTTGTGCCCAAGCCCGTTATTCATCCCGAAGCGGCCCCGGGCATGGCCGCCAGCGCGGCCATCAGGTGGATGGACCCCGAAGGAGGCGACGGCCTGGAAATCCCCCGGGTCGCGGGACTGGCCGCCCCCTTTGTTCCCACGGAAGTTGAAAACCTCCGCGTCGAAGGCAACGGCCAGGTGCAGGTCAGCATCAATATCGGCCGGCATTATCTCATCCGCAGGCCGGGCACATACGAAATGTCCATCCGGTACCGTGAGATGGAGTCCAACACGGTGAGCTTCACCGTGCTTCCCCTCCGGAAACTCACCCTCCCCGCCGACCTTATAATCGACCGCATCAGGGAAGTCGAATGGGGCGACCCCGACTATAACGAGATGTTCTACGTGGTCCGTTCTCCAAGGGCCTGGGATGAAGTCGTCCTTGTCCAGCGCATCGGCAAGAACAAGGCCTTCCCCATGACGCTTACCGGCATCGGTTATCTCGCCAAGGGCACCATGCCCGAAATCATGATCGTCGAACCCGGCGTCTACGTCCTTCTCTACAGGGAAAAGACCGGAAAGGGCTGGGTTGCCTGCAAGGTCGACTGCAGCAAGGATCCCTTTGCCGTTTCCTACAAGCGCTACGCCGCCGGGGACAAGCCCGACGTCGAAAGCGCTGCCGGCGAACTCTGAGCCGCCCCGGCAGTACCGGATCCGCCACCGCGTGCCCCCGATCGTGCGGCCGCGGTCTATTTCAGGAGATTTGAGCTCTGCGCCACCTCGCTCCAGTCGAACACCACGTCCAGCACGCCGCTTTCCGGGTCTGAGAGCGCCTTGAACATCGCCGGGCCTTCCTCGTACGACACGAACTTCGACGTGTACGCCCTCACGTTGAAAAGACCCGTCTGTATCGCCTTCATCAGGAACCGGATGTTATGCTCGTGGCTGTACGGGTAGAACGAGTCCGCCTCGTTCGGCGTCCCCGACGTGTGTGCGCCCACCATCGTCAGGCACTTTTTCTGGAAGTGCGTATAGAGGTCCAGCGGCACAGGCTTGTGCACGCCCCCCAGTATGGATATCGTCGCGCCGTGCGCGCAGTGCTCGAACAGCGAATGCGCCACGTGCGGCGTCCCCGTCGCCTCTATTATGCAGTCCAGCCCGTACCCGTCCGTCGCCTCCTTCACCGCCGCCGCGACGTCGGTCTTGCCGTTCACGGCCGTTATCCCCAGCGACGCCGCGAGGTCCAGCCGGTTCTGGCAGAGGTCCACACCTATTACCGGCAGGCCGCCGGCTATTTTCGCCAGCTGCGCCGCCATCTGTCCTATGGCCCCCAGGCCGAAGACCGCCACCGTGGAACCCAGCCGCACCGCCGCCTTCTGCACGCCCCACAGCGGTATCGTCGCTATCTTCACCCATACGGCGTCCCGCAATTCCATTCCGTGGGGCACCTTTACGAACGGGTGGCTCTCTGGAAACACCGCGTGACTCACGTGCCCCAGCCCTGACAGCACCACGTCCCCGGGTTTCCATTTTTCCACCCCTGTGCCGATCTTCACTATCCTTCCGGCTGACAGGTAACCCGAATTCGTGGGGTACTGCGTCGGCTTGGTGTGAGTGTCGTGCAGGTGCGACAGCTCCGTGCCGGGCGACACCAGGCTTACAAGGGTTTCGAACAGCACTTCGCCCTTCTGCGGCTCGAACACGTCCCAGTCCGCCACCTCCACGCGGCTTTTCGCCGCAAAAAGCAGCCTCTTGCCCGTGAATATTTTCTTTGCCATTTCCCGCTGCTCCTTTCTACCGCAATTCCCCTGTTGAGCATAGTTCCTTCATGCTTGCAGCATCGCGAAGCACGAAGTCCTTCCGTCCCCTGGTTATCCCCAGCGGCACCGTCACGGTCCCATCGAAAGAGCCGTTTTCCGCGAACAGCGCCCCCAGCGGCAGTTCCTTGCCTCCCTGCATGACCGACAGCGTCAACGCGTGTAGAGCCCATTTTTCCACGGGTTCGGCCGTCTTTATGACGCCCGTGACGTGAATGCCGCCCTGCACGGGAGCTAGCCTGGCGTCGATTCCCGTCACTTCGTATGGCAGCAGGGCCAGGACCGCCGGGAGTTCGGGCCGTATCTCGACTTCCGCCGACGTTCCCCTGCCCAGCAGGCCCTTGCGGCCGGCGTCGTAGATGTAAGCCGCGTAAGGCAGTTTCACCGTCACCCGCACGGGGCCGGCTACGCCCGTCTTGTCCGCAAGGTCTTTCAGTTCCTCCGTTATCAGGTACACCGGGTTCCGGTTCAGCCCAACGATGTCGCAGTTCACCCCGCGGTAGAAATGGGTCTCCACCGCCGCCGGGCGCCCCTGCCCGTCCTGCTCGACGCTTATACCGTGGTCGGGTATGCCCGCCTGCCTTATGACCGCAGTCATGTACTCGCGGATCTTCCCCCCGGAGGCCGTCAGCCGTTCGCTTTCATACGCGTAGAAGAGATCCGCCCCCGTCACTATGGCTTTGCCTTTACCGAAGGAAGTTTCCTTGTAGGCCGCGCCCGGCTCCCGGAACGTGTTCAGCTTTACGGTTCCGGCGTCGCCCAGGGGCAGGTCCACGCTTTCGGGCCTGTTTTTCCATAGCAGCTTTCCGGCCGCCGGCAGTCCCAGTACGCCGCGCAGCCCGGTGTCGGCGCTCGTGCAGTTCTCGTTCATTATCCCGGGGTAGATATCCGTGATGAGGGTCCCGCCGTTTTCCACGAACCGCCGCACCTCGCCCGCCTCTTTCGACGACAGGGCATGCAGCCGAGGGGCCAGCAGGAGCTTGTAGCCTGCGTTCACGAGTTCCCCTCGGGCCACCTGCTCGTACGAGACGTAGTTGTACTGGTACCCGACGTCCTCCAGCAGTTTTCCGAGGGCTTCACGCGCCCGCGCCTTCTGGTTATGCTTACTTTCGTAGCTTGAATACCTCTTCAGCCACGTGGAGCCGTCTTCCCGGGTTTCCAGCATCCAGTCGGCGCGTATCGACGCCTGCGAATAGTAGATCGCTATCGGCGACACCTGCTGGTCGGCCGTGGCGACAAGGTCCGCCGCTCCGCTCCGCAGGCTCCTGAGCGCCCTGCCCACTTCGCTTCCTATGGCCGTGATCTCGTACCCGGGACTCTTCGTATTGATCACCCGGTCGTTCATGTTGCCGTCGTACGGCCAGATGATTATTCCCCTGTCGCCCATCAGCGCCAGGTACCACAGCTTTGTGGCCAGCTTGTCCCCGTCGGTCTCGAAGCCCGTGGCCACCACGGGTATGTGCGGGTTGAACGACCTTGTTATCTCCCGGCTGCACCGTATGTCGTACGGCTCCGCCCAGTTCATCGCGCGGATGAGCTTCCAGTAATCGTACCCCCCGAACGCGTGGGGCATCTGCAGCCCTTCCAGGCCCACGTATGCACCGGGGATGATCCCCTGCGTGTACTTCACGAACTTTTCCGTCACCACGGCGAACGTCACGTCGTTGAATTCCCGGTGGTCCGCCCACGGCGCCAGCTTCATCGTCCCGGCGGAATCCACCCGCCTGTATTCTCTGGCGCGGATCTCCTCCGTCGTGAACGGCGTCACGTCCGCCCACCCGGCGAAATCGGTTTCCCACTCGGAGTTCAGCGCCTCCACCGTCCCGTACTTATCCTTAAGCCACTCGCGGAAAGCATCCAGCCCAACCGGCGAAAAGTCATAGTCGAACGGGTTCGCACTCGTCGTCACCGACGGCTCGTCGCGCAGGTTCACCGCCACAGGTTTGCGCGCCATGCCGGCGAACGGCCCTACCGACTCATTCCGGATGAAATCCTCCTGCAGCTTCCACATCTCCGGATCGTTTAGCGACGGTTTCCGCTCCAGGAGGTCCTTCCTGTCCCGGGCGGCCATGTATTCGTCGTGGATTTCGCTCCACGCCCGGTATTCCCCTTCCGGTCTTTTCGAGCGACTCTTCAGAAAGAAATACGGCGACCGGAATACGTTCTCGTGGTACGCGTTGAGCCCCGCGTCATAGAAGGGTTTCGGCGAGCCGCCGCGGTAGGCCATCCCGCAGTTCAGGCCGAGTTCCGGGTACCGGGACAGGTAGGCCGTCCCCTGGTCCCCTCCCGGCGGAGTCGCCCAGATGATCGCCTGGTATTCCATCCACGGGCCGTAACGCTCCTTCAGCTGCGCCAGGCTCCTTGTCCTTTCGCCCAGCCATCCTCCGTCGTAGGCCTCGCGGGCAGCGTCTATGCTGCCGGCCGGGGTCTTTGAGGGCGCCGGCTGAAGCGGTTCCGGAGATTCGCCGGGCGCCGCAGTTTCCACGGGCGCCGGGGCTTCTCCGGGAACGACCGTTTCCGTCCCGCCCGCCGCCGGCGGCTGTTGCTGGACGTCCCGCCCGTCCGGCTCCCGTGTGAACAGTACATACAGCACCACGGCTGCCACGATGGTTACGGCCGTGATTGCTATCGTGGACGGTTTCATGGCTTCTTCCTTCCCGGACGTTAGCGGCGGCGTTTTTCTCTATCCGCTGTCCCAGGTGACAGTGTATAGACCACTGTCTTCTATGCAACGCCAAAAGAAAGCCTCTTTCCCTTCCCTTATTGCATCGTTCGCCGCGGGTATCGTCTGTATAATGGCAGGAGTCTTCTTACCAGAAAGGCCCTCCCATGCCCCCGGTTATTCTCGATCGTTATCCACACAATCCCATCCTCCGTCCCGTTCCCTCCAACGCTTTTGAAGCACAGAATGTCTCCAATGCCGGAGCGGTCATGCACGACGGCAGGATTCACATCCTCTACCGCGCCGAAGGCTATGAAAAACGTGTCCCCCTGACCAAAGAATGGCCCGTCACCAGTCTCGGCCTTGCGGTTTCCTCCGACGGTTTTTCCATCGACGAACGCCTTACTTACCCCGTCATCGGCCCCGAGCCCAACGGCGAATTCGGCGAGCATGGCATACAGGATCCCCGCATCGCATGTGTAGACGGCACCTTCTACGTCACCACCGCCGGTGTCAGCAGGTGGGGGGACAGGGTCATTCTCTATAGGAGCTGCGACCTGCGGTGCTTCGAAAAAGTCCGTGTCATTCAGCCCTGGCATGAAATGCGCACCGCCGGCATGTTCCCCGCTCTTTTCGGCGGCCGGTATTGTTTTCTGCTGCGTTACCAGCCCAACATGTGGATTTCCTACACCGACGATTTCATCAACTGGTATGACACGAAGCTCCTGTTCGAAATCCGCAGGCAGTCGTGGTTCGGCAGGAAACTCGGCATTGGCGCCACCCCCATCAGGCAGGACGATGCCTGGCTCCTCTTCTGGCACGGCAAGAGCGATACGCTCGACGGTACCTATTCCCTCGGCGTCATGTGGCTTGACCTCGAAGATCCTTCCAGGATCATCAGGGTCCAGGAAGAACCCGTCCTCACCGTCGAGACCGACTACGAGAAAACCGGCTACTATCCCAACGTCGTCTACAGCTGCGGGACCGTCGAAAAAGACGGCATTTACCTCGTCTACTACGGCTGTGCGGACAGGGTTCTTTCCGTTGCCACCGTTCCCGTCGCCGACTGCTCTCTGTGCTGAGTTCCCGGCGTTGCCGCGCGGTTGTTCCTACAGGATTTCGGCCAGCGCGCGGAAGCCCGAAAACGGTTCCTGCACCAGCACCCTCAGCGGGCCTGCCCGCAGCTCCTCGGGTAGATCGATCCGGTTGTCCTTCGCCCCTGCGATCACGAATCGCAGCAATGCTCCGCGTCCGTCGCTTCCGGATATCTCGACCAGCAAAGGGACATGCATCTCCGGTCCGATGCCGCCGGCGTCCACCTCGAATACCACCGCGCCGTCGCTCCGGTGGGCCTCGCATCTCAGGTGTTCCAGCCGCCGCCTGAACCATCCCACGGCGGCCGCCCCGTCCGTGCCTGCTCCCGCCGAATGCACCATGGCGGTCATTCCCGCTGAATGCTGCAGCGGGCCGACGATCGCGTCGGCGGGGCGGACCGTCCCCGCTGTGGGCGGCACTTCGGCCAGCGCCAGGTGGTACCATTCTCCCCCGGAAATCCACCACGCCCGCCATCCGTCCCGCATCCCCAGCGGCAGGCCTGCCCTTGCCCTGCACGCGCAGTGCCTGAGCATGTCGCGCACCTGCCTGGCCCCGGAAAGTCCGGCCCGGTTGGTGCGTTCATATTCGAGCATGTCCAGGTTCATCATGATTGTCCAGCCGCGCGAAATACTCCTGACGGTGACGCAGGGAGTTTCCGGGCGGCCCAGGAAGACTTCGGCCTGGCCTGCCGACACTCCGCTCCACAGGCGGCCGAGTCCCTCGGAGCCCGTCTGCGGCAGTTTCAGCGACGTTTCCCGGAACGCCCCCAGCGCGCCAGCGGGAGATGTTTTTTCCTCGTACCTGCATACGGGTTCCGGAGCCTGCAGTCCCGCCAGCTGGAGGAGGACGTCGGCGCCGGCGCCTCGAGGCGCTCCGCCGAGCACCACGGTTCCCCCCGCCGCGGCGGCTTTCGCCAGCGAACGCGCCGCTTCTTCACCGATTTCCCCGGTCAGGGGCACCAGCACGAGCCGGTATCTCTCGATGTCCCTCGGCGATATGTCGCTTACGCGCAGGACCCGCAGCGCCAGTCCCGCGTCCATCGCCGCCCTGAACCAGCCGTCGGCCTGTCCCAGCCGCCAGGCCGGCCCGGACGAAAGACCTTCCGGGATGAGGAAGAGCGTCCGCGGCGTTTCCTGTTCCCGGTCGAAAGCAAAAGCGTCGTGACGGGCCCGCAGCCCGCGGAGGAGAGCCAGCCGGCGTTCCGCATCCCTGCTGTCCGGCACTTTCCCCCATCCCGCCCCGCGCAGCACCTCTGCCGCCGTCAGCGCCCCCTGGGCTATCAGCGTTCTGTGGCACGTGTTCGCCAGGTAGTAACCGTACAGGTCCGTCCCGGCCGCGGGGGGGCGGTTTCCTTGCGGCGGTTTGAGCTGGACGAGGTCGACGGCGGGGGCCGATTCCACCTGGAACGGGTCAGACAGCACGGCGGCGGTCATCATCGACGGGCGGGAGCGTTTTGCCGCCGCCCTGAAATCAGCGAGGGCTTTGGCAGCTTCTTCTCCGCGGATTTCGGAAGGCAGCACGAGCCCGCAGGCAACGGCTTGCGCCGGGGCGTTGCGGAGGACCTTTTCGATTTCCCCCGGTCCCTTGTTCCACGCCACCCGAAGGAACAGGCCGGCCCGGACGCCTTCCGGGGCCGGGACGCCTTGCTCCAGCATAAGGACCTGCGGTATGAGGCATTCGGAAGACACTTCCGCCGCGGTGATCCTGATTGCCACCGGCGCGCCCCGCGGAAGCGACTCCGCCGCGCAGAGCGGCCCGGCCAGCAGGAAAGCGGCGAACAGGCTTCTCCCGGCCCCCCCGAACATGGTCAGTCCTTCTTTGGTGCCGCGGCCCCGATCCCTGGCTTTGCCTGGGCCGGGTCCGCCGGAAGGACCCTTACGGCCACGACCGGGGCGCCTGCGAACTGCACGGGGATGTCGAGGCTGTTCCGTCCCACGGTGGCCTCGCTGTTGCCTGCGGTCTTGCCCGCGGCGACGTCCCACAGATCGACCTTATACCTGCCCGGCATCAGGCCGGTCACGGCGACGGCGCCCGCCACCGGCTTGCGGGCGTTTTCGCCGCAGGTAAGGACGTCCGACCTGAAGGCGACCAGGAAGGCCCCGTTGGGGTAGACGCGGCCAGCTATTTTGGTGCCGTCGGCAAGGTCGCTTTCGACCCGCGTGCCGACGTAAGTCTTTCCGTCGAGCGGCCCGGTGAACATGGCGACGTCGCGGAAGACGCCGAAGAGTTTCCTGCCCATGATATGGCTGTCCCACCACCAGGGCATGGGGACTTCCCCGGTTATGGCGCTGGCGACCCACAAGCCGGCTTTAAGGGCGGAGCCGTCGGGGTCTGCAGTATCGCCCGAAGATTTCCATGCGCCGCCGTATTCCTCGACGAACACCGGTTTCCCGATGATGCGGGAGAAGCCGGCCGCGCCGACGAAGAACGGGACGGGGTCTTCGCCCTGGGGCAGGAAATGCACGCCCACGCGGTCCACCCGCCCGATGGAGCCGATGCCCTCGGCGAGTTCCTTTTCCGGGATCTGCTCCAGCCCCAGGATGGTCTCACAGCCGAAGACGTTTTCCTGTTCGATAGCGGCGCACATCCTTCTGAGCCACTTGAGCCTTGTCGCGTTGTCGGGTGCAGGGAACCTGTCGAGGTCACCGGCGGGTTCGACAGCGCGCAGGCTGGCATAAGCGCCCCACCTGCGGATACAGTAGCGCAGTTTCTTTTCGAAGAGAGCGATGGCGTCGCCGTCAGCCAGGAATTCCTCGGCCAGCAGGCACGGGCCGCCTTTGGTACGGTTATAGGGGTTATTCTCCCAGCCGCCGGCGGTGAGTTCGCCGGACGTGCAGACCGTCAGGATGACGCCGACGCGCAGGCGGGCCGCTTCAGACATTATGCCGTCAATCCTCCTTGCGACGGTCGGCGAATAGACGCCGGGGGATTCTTCGAGATTGAGGCCCCAGGGCGACAGCCAGATGCGCACCGTGTTGCCGCCGCCGGTAGCGACGTTCCTGAGGTACGGGGAGAAATCGTCCGCCCAGGCTACGTTCAGGCCGATGATTCCTGTTTCGGATGCGGCCGCCGGCTGTTCGGGTTTCCGGGCAGTTATCCTTCTGACGGGAGTCGTGACAACTCCCCCTCCGCTGCTAACCACGGCGTAGTACGAATGATCGCCCGGCTCGCCGGCAAGGTACCTTATGAGCCGCCAGCCGGCCGCGTCGGCCGCTGTGAAACCGGCAACGCGCCGCACCTTGCCGGAAGGTGACGTGAACACTCCTTCGACCCGCACGTCGCCCGCAGCGGCGTCGAGGCGCACGCCGACTTCCACGGTCTCGCCGGCTTCCACGACTTCGGGCGGCTGTTTTTCCGCGGTCGGCCTGGCGGGCCTGGCTTCCGACAGCCTGGTTACGGCCAGGGCGTCGAGATACATTTCCGCCTTGAGACCGGCGGGATTGTAGATGACGAAGCCGACGGATTTGACGGCGTCGAGGTTGGCGGGTCTTACGCGCACGCCGCGGCTGCGGTTCATGTAGTAGAGTTCTGCGTTGAGCGGGAAATCCACCCGCTGCCATCCCGTGCCCAGCGACGCCGGACGTGAAACGTAGCGCGTGGGTTCTTCGCCCCCGGCGTCCACCATGAGCGCCATGGCGAGGCCTTCGTGAGGGGAACGCACCGTGACGGAGAGTTTCGAATCGCCGGAGAAATCCTGGTGGAGCTGCCGCGAAATGGTTGCGGTGCGTACCGCGCCCGGCGAGAGTCTTATCCCCATGGCTTTGGAACCCTGCAGGCGGAAACGGCTGGTTATAAACAGTGAGACGGGGTCGCTTGCCGGTTCAACGCGCCAGGCGTCGCCGGAATCGAAGGTGTCGATTATGAGAGGGGTTTCGGCGAGAGCCGTTCCGCAGGCCGCCAAAAGGGTTACGAGGATGAGCAACCGGATCTTTGTGGGCATGGTTCCTCCCGGCCAAAAAGCCTGTCCCGGGACGCTGACGCGGCTGTCCCTGTCGGGGGATAGTATACCGCCATACGTCCGTAAAGTCACCCCCATGAAAGCTTCTTCCGCATCGTCCGGGAAACAGGTCCGTGGCGCGGTATAATGAATGCAGGGTGCGCGACGGAAGGGACGGTGTTTTGGGCGCGGCCGAGGAACAGTCGAGAAAGAGGCGCAAGATCCGGCGGAAAGTGAGGGAGACCGATTCGCTTCCCGCCGCCCCGAGCGTGCTCATGGAACTCGACCAGATGCTGGAGTCCAGCCACCCGCGCATCGCCACGATCGCGGCCATAGTGGCCAAGGACGCGTCCATTGCCGCGCGAATCCTGAACGTGGTCAACGCATCGGAATACTTTGACGGTCACGAGGAAACGTGGGACATCCGGCAGGCCGTCGCGATGCTGGGCGTGGAGGAAGTAAGGCGGCTCGTATCGGCGCTTTCGGTGGTTTCGGCGTTCCCCACGACGCTGGACCACGTCGATTACCGGGATTTCTGGCGGCATTCCATCGGCGTCGCCGGAGCGGCCAGGCTCCTTGCCGTCTATTCCTATTCCGGGCTTGCCGTGGATCCCGAAGAGGCCTACACCGCCGGCCTGATGCACGACGTGGGGTGGCTTCTGCTGGAATGCTGCCTGCCGGACATCGCCGACGGCATCATGCGCATGAGCCTGGGGGAGTCCATGCCGAGACTGAAGGCGGAAAGAGCACTCATGGGGACGGACCACGGCGACATCGGCGGGATGCTTCTGGAGAGATGGCACCAGCGGCCGGAGATCGTTGAAGGCGTCGCGTGGCATCACGACCCCGGGTCCGCCGAGAAGCACGGGCGTGGGCTGGCGGCGATCGTCCACCTGGGCGACCGGATCTGCATTGCCGGCCGCGTCGGGGACAGCGGCGAAGGCATATCGGGCGGTCCTTCCGCCAGCGAGATGGAAGCGGTGGGGATCCCCGTGAGCAAGTGTTCCCGGATGATGGAGAACGTACTTGAAGCGGCACGGAAGATGTCCGAAATCATAGTGCACGCGGGTTGAGACCGTCAGGGCCATGCCAGGGATCCTTCTTCCCATTGCCGTATAATCTGGTCCGGGTTGCCGTGGAAGAATTCATGGCCGTGGGCGCGAGGGCAGTACCACATTCTGTGGACGATTTCCCGGGTGCCGCGCATTTCTTCCAGGGTGGCAAGGCGGGAGTTGTCGAGAGTATGGAACCATAGCCCCAGCATGCCGTCGAGGACGACGCGGCCGACGGGGGCTTCCACGAGCGTTATGAGGTGGCCTCGGAGGCCCATGGTCCAGCCTTTGAGCGGCACGCCGAGGATCGCCCCGGTCTTTTCGGCGAGCGATGCCAGGAGGCGGGAGGTGTCGCCGCAGAAACAGCCTCCAAGGCGCATTATGGTCGGCAGGGTGGCGTAGCCCGATATCCTGTGCCAGGTGGACGAGTGCCTTGTGATGCATGGGTGGTATACCCACATGGCCGCGGCGCAGAGGGCGTCCTGCCAGTCGTGGAAACGTGCGGCCAGCATTGCTGCAGCGGAGCCGAGAGGATCTTCCGCGGAGAGGTCGAGGTCGGCTCCGCCGGCGGCATCGGCCAGGTAGAAGTCCGACGGCGCGCCGTCGCGTGTCGTCATGCGCCGGTAGTCGGGCAGGCGGGAGAGGATGTATTGCCGGTAGCGGTCAACGAAGTTCGCGTCCTGCGGGGCCGGGCGATCCACCGCCGGTCCTGCAGCGGCGCCGTATTTTTCACGGACGATTATGCCGCAGTCGAAGCCGAAAGGGTATTCAGCCAGCCAGAGAGAGCCGCCGTCGGCGTCCTTGACTTCCAGCCTGACCCGTGCAGTCAGAAGAAGGCTGTTGGACCACTTGGCGCGGTGGTGGAAGAGGACGTCGCCGTCGAACCGGAACGCGCCGCGCTCCGCTTTCCACTCCTGCGGCGGTTGGGGGATTTCGGAGTCTTCCGGCAGTATTGCCGTGACGTTCACGGTGCCGGATGAGGCGGCGCCTGGGGCGAGGATGCCTTGAAGCCTGACGGCGCCCGGGGCGCCTCCCCATGCGGGCTGGGGGAATTCGACCAGTTTCATGTTCAGCGGAGGTTTGCCGAGGTAGACATCGGCGAAGAGGAGGGGCACGTCGCTTGCGGCACCGGGGTCCACGGGCCAGGTGAGCGGATCGACGATGGTTTCTTCGTGAAAGCCGAGCTTGATGCGCATGCCCGCCGGAGTGCCGGGAGCTTTCCAGAGCGCTTCGGAAGGTATTTCCAGGGAAATCCGGTAGCCGGAGTCGCCCAGCCATTCGAATGAACTCCGCGCCGCCGGCGGCGCCGCCAGCGGGTGGGAAGGGACGTCCCCGGGTTCTTCGCCGGGAGCCGTCCATGCCGCGCTCCCCACGGCGGACCCGGTGTCGCTGACAGCATACATCCAGCGGGTGCAGTGGTCATGTTCCGGGTTGAGCATGAGCGCCATGTGCGCGCGGTTGTACCATTCCGGATGGTCCGGAC
The DNA here is from genome assembly GCA_016930595.1 of Planctomycetota bacterium. Lineage (GTDB taxonomy): Bacteria > Planctomycetota > SZUA-567 > JAFGGJ01 > JAFGGJ01 > JAFGGJ01. Next base: position 58,307 of record JAFGGJ010000088.1, on the reverse strand, counting down.
GTACCGCTGCCGGGCGTCCGGCGACCCTGGCGTCCAGGCGGAACGTTCCAGCCACTTCGGTAAGCAGCACGTCGGCGGAACGGCCGGCTTCGTCCGGGCCGAGCGCTATATGTCCGGAAAATCCGCCGTCGGCGGGAGCCAGGATGAGAGACGGAGCGTCGAACAGACAGGACCATTTCATGCGCGGTGCCATCCTTTCATTGCCGTGACCCGCAGCGGGCCGGCACATACCATGGTAAGGAAATGTGCACAATTTCTCAATCCCGCTTTCCACACAGGACTTCCGAAGAAGCAAACACCATAAAAAATTGACAAAACGAAGCCAATCCTTAGCGGTATATAGCTATACCTAACATCCCATATGACAACGACTTGCCGAACCCACCCACCCCAGCGCCTGCGGCCCCCCGCCTGTCGGCGAAGAAGCACCATTTTCGAGCAAGGCCCCTCGCATGGGGTCCTGCTCAACAGCAAACTTTCTTTGCTGATAAGCACGCGCGCCACAGGCGATTGGGGTGGGTGGGCCGCCTGACGGCGAGGAAGCACCATTTTCGAGCAAGACCCAGTGCACATGGTCCTGCTCGAGGGAAACGCTCAATTGCAGGAGGCACGCGCGCCACAGGCGCTGGGGTGGGCGGGTCAGGTCCAGCCGTGGGCGTAGCCGGTTTCGTACATGGCGATGATGTTTTCGACGGGGGAAACGGCCTGAATATTGTGGCAGGGGGAAAGGACATAGCCGCCGCCTTCGCCCAACACTTTCAGGTTGTAGATAACTTCTTCTTCGACGTCTTTGGGGGTGTCGAAGGCGAGTGTTTTCTGATTATCCACGCCGCCGTGGAGGATGATCCTGTCGCCGAAGTCGCGCTTGAGTTCCGCCCGGTCCATGTTGCGGCAGCGCCACTGGATGGGATCGAGGACGTCCTGGCCGATGTCGAGCATATCGGGAAGGATTTTGCGGATGGAGCCGTCGGAATGCCAGAAGGAAAAGGCGCCGGCAGAGTGAACGAGGTCCACCATGCGCTTCATCCTGGGGAGGAGGAATTCGCGTATGTGATCAAGGGACATCAGGAGGTCTTCCTGGCTGCCGAGATCTTCTGCAACGTAGGACATGGTGACGCGCCCCGGGACGGCTTCGTAGATGCGGCGCGTGTTTTCGTAGCAGAAATCAAAGAGTTTATCGAGGCAGTAGTGGACGATGTCGGGGTGGAGGACGAGATCCATGTAGGCCTGTTCGTGGCCGCGCAGGTCGCGGTAAAGAAGGAAGGGTTCGGAGCCGCCAGCCATGACAGGGTAATCATCCTTGCCCTTGAGCTTACCGGACACGGAGGAATAGTCATAGAGGTCGGCGGTGGGCCAGACGTAGGAGGCTTCGATTTCTTCGACGGTTTCGAAGCCGGCGAGTGGATGGGAGACGCATTCCCTGTAGGAGCCGCCTTCGTAGGCGATATCCCTGTAGGTGCGGCCCCAGATATCGGTGTCGGGCGGAGGTTGAGGGCCGATATAATCGCCGCCCGCGCCGACGGGATTGTCGATATGGAGCCGAGAGAAGACGTCCTGCATGTCGGTGGTGTCAAAGTGCTTCAGGAGTTTAGCCTGGACTTCGCCGGTGCCGCGGAAGTCCATGGGGACGCGGTCGGGCTTCTGCCGGTTGAGGACGGCGAGCCAGCGTTCTTTGGGGGACATGGTTTCTTTCGGCATGGCGGGAACCTCCTGGCATGACAATCGGGAAAACATGTTACCGCAACACGACGCCGGCGCAACCCGTCCCGGGCGTTTTGCGGACGGACACCGCATGGCAGGGCCGGGAAGAGCAAAGGGCTTGTTGCTTTTTCTTCTTCCAGACGCTAGACTGCTGACACGGCGTGATTTTCTGAGGACGGGTATTTGCCGAGGGGAGGCAGGAATGGGTTACAGGAATTTTGCAGGCGCGGTGCTGGCGGCGGGACTTCTTTTAACAAGCACGGGCTGTGGAGGGGGCGGGGATCCTGCTCCTCCGGATCTGGAAGTGAAGGGCTTTGTAGTCAACAACATGCCGCCGTCATTCACCAACGTCGTTGCATTCAGCGTCATGGACGGCGGGGTGCCGGTGACTGACGCTACAGTAACCGTCCAGATCGGGGCCGGGGCCCCGACCACGATACCGCACGTGGGAGGCGGTACGTACACTTCGGGAGGATTCAGTATCAGTTCCGGCGACGACGTCATGGTACAGGTGGTCAACAGCGGCGCTACCGTAACCGTGGGTGCGACGGTGCAGATGCCGGAGCCGCCGACGGTCACGAATCCCACGGGAGGGAGCACGCAGGATTCCGACGCGGACATCGCCGTGGTATGGAACGCGATGTCGTTCGTCCCGGTCTACGTGCAGTTGCTTGTTTCGGGGACTTACACGCGAAGCTCCACCGAGTGGACGACCATTGTGGGGGTGACGCCACCGGCGTACATTCCGGCGGCCACGCTCCTGGCCGGTACGAGCGACGTGGAGCTGCAGGTGGTTTCGGTAAACCACGAAACGAACCTTGGAGCGCAGGCGGAAGGGACGTCGTATTTGCAGGTAGGGGAATTCGCCGACTTGGTCGTATTCAACACACAGCCGTAGCATACAGACAGGCCGTTTTCCTGAAGCATCAGCGGCGCGGGACGGCCGGGCCGCGGAAGATGCTGCCGCCGAAGGTGGTGACGTAGATTTTATTGTCGTCGTCGGGGTCCACGGTAACCCGTTGGGTGTTGGAGAACGGGAAGGAGTTGAAGGGCAGCCAATTGTCGCCACCGTCGGTGCTCAGGAAAAGGGAACAGGGCACAGAGCCTTCGCACATGGTCATGTAGACCCAGTCGGGTTTTTTTGGGTGGAAGTAAGCGCCGAAGTGCTGGCGGCCTTTGCTTGCGACCTGGTTCCAGGTGCGGCCGCCGTCCCTGGTACGGTAGAGGCCGCCGGGGGTGGAAGGCGAGCGCGTGGCGGCGGCGCCGATGAAGATGATACTGCTGTTCTTCGGGTGGACTTCAAAATCCTTGGGCCAGAGGATGGGCGCGTCCCTGGTAATGCATTCCCAGGTTTCGGCGCCGTCTTTCGAGCGATAGAGGCCGACGCCGTCCCCGGTGAAAGTGCCGCCGCGCTGGAAGGCGGTAATCATGGCGAAGAGTGTGCCGTCTTCATGGATGATAACCCGATAAACGCGCATATTTGAAGGATGGCCGAAACCCTTGCTCTTGTTCACCCAGGACTTGCCGTCGTCAACCGATTTATAGACGCCCTTGCCGAAGACGCCGGCATAGAGAGTCCTGCGGCCGCGTGGGGACTTTGGATCCACGACGACGGAAGTGACGGGCGAGACGGGCATGCCCTGGTTGGATGGGGACCATGAGAGTGCGAAATCGGTGCTGACGCAGACGCCGCCGGGGCCGCTTTCGGGATTGTTGTTCCAGTGGCGGCCGCCGATGATGTTGTCGTTAGGGATGTCGTGAACGTTGGTGAAAGCGCCCCAGATTCTGCCCGGGATTTCGGGGTCGAAGGCGAGTTCATAGCAGGTATTGCGCCAGGGAGCCCACTTGTTCTTTTCCCACCAGGCCCAGGTCATACCGCCGTCCATCGAGCGTGCGAAGCCGATGTCTGTGTAGGCGATGTAGTGGCGGTTGTGCTGGTGTGGATCGACGTAGTAATGCCAAGTGGAGGTGACGACGGCGCCGGTGCAGATCCAGGAGCAGTTGGGCTGGGCGGACTGTCCGGGAGCGAGGTGGCAGTGTCCCTGGTACCAGGTCCTGCCGCCGTTGTCGGTGAGCATGATCTGGCCGGTGAGGCGCATGACGACGTCGGGATTGGAGGGACTGATGGCGGCGGCGTGCTGGGAGCCTTCGTAGCACTGGCCGGTGGAGGCGGTCATGTAGTTCTTGTCGACGTTATAGCCGGAGAAGCGTGGATCCATGAAAAGGACTGAGCGCCAGTTATCGCCGCCGTCGTCGCTCCTGTAGACCGTGGTGTGATGAGGAGGGTGAAAGCCCGTGGAAGTGTTTGCGGCGTAGACGGTGAGCGGCCTGGCGTCTGAGGTGAGGACGTCCTTGTACTGGGCGAGGGGGCCTTCGGCGTATTCGTCGGCAGTGGAGGTATCGAGGTTGATGCCGCGTCCCATGGCGGATTGCCAGGATTCGCCGCGGTCGCGCGAGCGGTAAATGCCGCCCGCGAACTTGCCGTCGACGGAGCGGCTTTCGACGGAACAGTAGAGGATGCAGGCAGAGCTCTTCGGATCGGAACCTCCGGCAAAGGAGTGGACCCGTTGCCAGGGGAGGCCCTGGGTCTTGTCGACCCAGGTTGAGCCGCTGTCGTCGGAACGCCAAACACCCTGCGCGGTAGCGGCGAAGATGACGCGTCGTTCGGGGGGGCTGGTGCGATCGACATGGAACGACTTGCCTTCGCCGGCAACGCCTGAACAGGGCTTCCATGTCTTGCCGGCGTCGTGAGAAATGACGGCGCCGGAGGCGGTGCCTGCGATCATGAGGGAGGGGTTATCGTGATCGAACTGTATTTCGCCGCGGAGCTGTGCGCCGGCATCGCCCCAGTCCTGCCAGGTAAGGCCTGTATCCGCAGAGCGCTTGATGCGGCTGCCGAGCGCGGCGTACATGATGGAGGAGTCACGGGGATGGAGGCCGGGACGGCAGCGTGTGTTTGTGAGAAGCTGGCCCTGGTGGATCATTCTCCAGAAGCGACCGCCGTCGGTGGAAACATAGGCGGCGGACATGTCGCAGTTAAGCATCATGACTTTGGGGTCGGCGCCGCTGATTGTGGGGGTAAACATGGCGCCGCCGCCGGAAAGACCGGTGGGGGCCCAGCCGTGTATTTCAGGGGCGTAGACACCGGAAGGCGGGCGGGGCCCGGGCTGCGGCCTGGTTTCAGTGGAAGCGGGAGCAGAGACGGGCGCGGCGGGAGCGGGTTCGGGAGGAGAGATGATGTTCAGGAGGGGCCTTACGGCCGGTTCGATGGCGGGGTCGAGTTCGAGAGCGGCCCGGAGGTCGGATTCGGCCTGCTCGTTCATGCCGTTGGCGAGGGCGAAGCGAGCAAGGTTGAGGCGGGCTTCCGCGGAATCGCCCGCGCATTTGGCTGCGAGGCCGTAGAAGCGCCTGGGGGAGAGGTTCACCCATGGGACATCGAGTCTCATGCCCATAACGTCCGCCGAGACGCCTTTCTGGTCTGCGCCTTTGAGCTCAGCCCTTGCGGTGGCACCGAGAAAATCCGCAAAGAAGGTGATCTTCCGGTGTTCGGCCGCGGCGGCAATAACGGTTCGGCGGAGGTACTGTTCCGCTTCCGCGATGTCGGCATCGCCGGCACGTGCGGCGAGAGGAAGAAGCAGGACAAACAGTAAAAAGAAAACAACGATGAAAAAGGTGCGCACAGCGCCCCTCCTCTCAAGCATGCCGGGCTGAGCCCGGCTCCCCCGCCCCGCGCCGTCATTATATAAGGACCGCCGGGCGTGCGTCAGGTCACCGGATGGTTACGTCTTCGTCTTGTCTTCTACGATGGTGATGACGAACCGGCTGCCGCATGCAGTGCACGTCACGCCGCCGGCGGGAGCGGTCTGTTCAGCACCGCAGACGGGGCAGAGCATCCTGATGGACCCGTCCGGCGGCGGCTGTATTGTGGGGGTACTTCCGCCCGGAGCCGGGGAGCCGGGGCGGCTGAGTCTGTGGAACACGGGTATGAGTATCGAAAGCGCCGCGGCCAGTATCCCCAGGACGCCGATGCCCCGCAGCATGAATTCCTCGTCTATTTCCCACAGCACCATGACTGTGAGTACGATGGCCAGCAGGTAGAAGACGGCGGTTGCCGCGATGAGGCTCCAGAGATATTTCTGCGAGAGGCGCGCCAGGTTCAGGAGGGAGACGTGCGTGGTGGCCGCAGCGAAGAACCATACGATGGCCGTGGTCTTCCAGAAGACCTCTTCGTCCATTTCCGTCCAGATGCCGGTGATGAGAAGGATGGTGCCGAGCGCTCCCAGCGCCATGCCGGGGATGGAAAGTACGAGTATCTTCTTCTTTTCCAGCAGGAAGGCGCAAACGAGCGTGCAGATGCTGCCGGCGGATATCGACAGGCTGGACAGGAGTATCTTTATCTGGATCTTGCCGAAGTCGCCGCTGACGAGAGCGACGATGCCGAGAAGAGCGCTTGCTCCGATGGATATGACGAGCGCCCAGAGGGCGCTCTTGCGCAAAGCGGTCTTTTCCGTCCATTCCACGTGATGCTTCTTTCAGTCGGCGGCCGGGGCGCGCCTGCGGGTGCGCCGGTACTTGCTCGGATTCTTGCTCCGGTTTTCCATTTTGCGGATCCGTTCCAGAGAAGGCTCCCTGCGGTGCCTGAGATACGAAGACCCCAGACAGAAGATGAGGTCGTCGCCGTCGCCCCAGCTACCGCGCCAGGCAGGAGAGCATCCGCCGTCGTCCAGGAAGTTGCGTCCAAGGCAGTAGAGGACAATGCCGTTCTCTTCGGAGATGAAACGCACCGGGGCGCCATCGAAGGGGTCGATGGGCACGGCGTCCAGGTATTCCGGGACGAGATCGCCGAGTGCCGAGGGCCACGCGCCGTGGTCCCGTTCATAAAGAGTTGCAGCGATGCCGGCATCCGCCATTCCGTGCAGAGCAAGGACGTTCATTTCTTCGATGGCAACTGTCTCAATATTGAGCATCGCAATCGAGCTGACGATGCCGCGCCACCCATCGAGGGCTTCCCGGCTCAAGGCGGCCCTCTCGTCAACGTGACGGTACAGCGGCGGTTCCATGAGCGAGACGGCTTTCTGCATGTTGCGGTCCATGCACTGAAAATCCGGCCATGCCATGAAGACGCGCCAGAGCGGGGCGTACCAACGGGACCCGTCGGAGTCAAGAACGCCGCCGAACACGGCACTCAGTTCAAAGTCGGGCCATGCATCAATAACGCCCTGGAGCGGGGCAGTCCACCTGGATCCGTAAGCGGAAACGGAGCGCCGACCGGGGTCGTCCAGAAAAAAGCTTTTGCCCAGGTTCACATTCACTTCGCACCGGGCCATTACCTGGGCAAACCCCGCGCGTTCACAGCGCATGGCGCGCTGAACGACGCCGCTGTGATACTCGGCTCGGCGGAGCGAATGGAGAAGCATTTCATCCGGGGGCGGAGGGCAGTCGGCCAGAATGTCTTCGAGCGTGTAAAGGGCGGTGGTGTCGATGTCGAAGGAAATGACAGCTGCAATGAGCGACGGGTTCCGGCTGATATGTTCCGCCATGATGCGGATGAGGACGACGTCTTCATAAGCACCCGGCGCATCGCCTTCCGCCGCCCGGCGGCGGGCTTCGGTGCGCAGAAGGTTGGCCGCAACCTGGTGTGCCGCCAGGTGTGGGACGCCGATCTTGTGGACATGATCGTACGTGCCGCCGTGCCAGCAGTCGGGGCATCCGGCGGCTTCGCGTATGAGCTGCGTGGCCGGGGCGCATTCGGCAAGCAGCCGGGAGACTTCTTCCGTCTGCGCGTCGCCTGCGGGGTATTCGTCTCCCAAGTAATCGTCGTCGATGCGGCGGCGGAGGGCGGCAAGGGCTTTCCTGTCGCCGAACCGCTCAAAGGCCCGTTCATAGAGCAGGGCGGCGTTGCGTTCCGGCGGGATCCAGGTCTGGCCGAGCGAAAGGAGCACGGCGGTGGATTCCGTGTGCACAACCTGCATGCGGTTTTTCAGTTCGATGTCCGCGATGCGCAGGGCGAGGTAAAGGGCGGCCAGCAGGGCGGCGAACCACACGGCGAGCCGCAGCCGCGGCCAGGCGCACGCGGGCGGAGATTCATCGTCCTGGAACTCGTGAAAAACACCGCCTCTGCGGAAAATAACCGCCATCGCGGCAGCGTACGCGGCCGTCCAGCCGAGCGTATAAGGGAAGAGCCACCCGGGGAGGATTCTGCGACAGAGCATGACGCAGGAAAAGACGCACGCCGCGGCGGCGGGCACAAGAACGACGGCTGCCGCCGCCATGGCGGCTTCCAGCCTGAAGCGATACCGCACGATGCGCCCCGCCAGCGCGGCAGCGAGCGCCGTGAAAAGGAGCGCGGCAGCAAGCGCCAACAGCCACAACAGCACGTGGATCATGCGGTCCCACTCCTTCCGTCACGGGACATGATACCCGCCCGGGAGCCGTGGAAAACCCCTTTCTCCGCAACAGGGCCGGCAGGCTGCCGTCCTTCGGCACGGCAGGGAAGGCGCAAAAGCGGTTATTCCGTTTCGGGGACGATGCGGAGGTCCGCGAGCCAGGAGCGGTATTCGACGAGGTCGAACGGAGGAACGCCGGCGAGATAATGGTTGGAGCCTGCGGCGTCACCTTGCCAGGAGATTAGATACATGCGGCGAGTGGATTCGTCGAAGGGTATGGACAGGAGAGCCACGGCGGAGTTGGCGGGCGACAGGCCGTGGCTTTCCGCGATCATTTCGCCGGTAGCCACATCTTTAACATTAAAGGAAAGAGAGGCATCGGCGAGAGTGGAGTTGGAGGCGATGAGACGCTGGGCGCCGGCATCCGGTTCGGCAAGCATGAGGCAGACGTCCTGCTGGGAGCGCGCGATGTAATGGAAGGCGAGCTTCCTGCGGAAATAGTAATCGACGACGGCGTCGGAGAACTGCGGCCAGCCGTCGAGGAGGTTCCACCAGATGATGCCGGTTCTGCGCCACATGCCGGAACGGAAACGTTCGATGAAGAACTTCTTCGCTTCCGCCTGGGTAGCCTGGCTTGCGAAGGAGAAATCCTCGAGATTATCCGGAAGGCGGCCGAAGAGCGCAAGAATCTGCTTGACCATGAGCTGGACGCGCTGGTCGGGCGGGGAAAGCATGGAGCGCCCCGGGACGGGATTGGTAGAATGGAGAACCCATTCTTCGTTATCGTGGAAGGGCCAGACCTTGTCCGGCGAAATGAACCGCCTGACGGAATCGGGCGAAGGACACCCGTGGTAGCCGATTTCGCTGACAAAATGGCAGACGGCGCCGAGGTAGAAGGGACTCTTGTAGTAGTCCCTGGGACCCCAGAGATGGCTTTCGGGGACTAGTTCGATGCCTTTGGCGCAGGCTTCTTCATCCATATACGGTGAGCTGGGGATATAGGGGCGGGAGGGGTCTTCGGCGGCAAGAACGGCAGGCAGAACGCCGCGCGTGAGAACGTTGGCGTTGGGATCGCCCTTTTTGAACCAGGTGTAGGACCAGTCGCATTCGTTGTCGCCGGACCAGAGTATGATGCAGGGGTGCTGCCTGAGCCTGCGGACGACCTTGACGGCTTCACCCGCGAGGCGGTCCTGGAATTCACGGTCCTGCGGATACACGGCGCACGCCATGGCGAAGTCCTGCCAGACCATGATGCCGGAGCGGTCGCAAATTTCATAGAAGAGGTCGTGCTCATACACGTTGCCGCCCCAGCAGCGGATGATGTTGCAGCGGCATTCAACGGCAAGGTCCAGTGCAGCGGGGATGCGGGCGAGATCCCGGGAGTGATATGCGTCGAGCGGGACCCAGTTGGTGCCCTTGGCGAACACGCGGACTCCGTTCAGCATGAACACGAATTCGCCGTCGCCGGCGGCGTTGGTAACGCCGGTCCGGAGGAGTTCGACCGTGCGGATGCCGTGGCCGAAAGCAAGGGAATCCACCGGGGCGCCGTCCATGAGGAGAGTCACGTTGACGTCGTAAAGGGCGGGCGAGCCGTAACCGGCGGGCCACCACAGAACCGGCGAAGCGACGTTGAATTCTTCGGCGCCGGATGGAACAGCCGGACGGAAGCGGTGTTCAAAGGAAGATTCGCCGCAGGAAGCGGTAAGGAGTATTTCACAGGTCCGCCCGGCGCCGGTGGAAACGTGCAAGACGTAATCGAGGCGCAGCGATGCCTCGGCATGGCCGGACGCAACGGCGGTGGTGGCCAGGAAGACGCGTTCAAGGCGTTCTTCGGGCATGCCGCGCAGGAAGACGGAACGCCAGATGCCGGCGGAGACGGCCCTGGGCATGATGTCCCAGCCGTACATGTGCGGGGCTTTCCTGACGAAGAGCGATTCCCTGTTGACGGGACCGGCGGCCACGCCCGGGGGATAGTCGTAGCGGGAGGCTTCCTGCATGGCGGGGCGGATGTGGACGAGGAGCTCATTGTCCCGCCGGAGGAGGCCGGTCACGTCGAAAACGTGCTCGACGAGCATGTTATCCACGGAGCCGAGGGGCTTCCCGTTGAGGTATATGTCCGCCAGGCAGTCGATGCCGTTGAAAACGAGTTCGCCCCTGGAGCCGGCAAGGGCGCCGGCGTCAAAGCGGCGAACGTACCAGACATGGTAATCCTCGCATTCCATGAGGGCGACGGTATTCATCCCCTGGAACGGATCATTGATGAGACCGGCGGCGAGGAGGTCGAGTTCGAGGTTGCCGGGAACGGAGCAGGGACGGAAATTGAGGCCGGCGGCTTCGAGCGCTGAGCGGGAAGAGACGTTCAAGGCTTCGCTGAAGGCGGAAGTGAAAGCGAAAGACCATTCGCCGTCAAGGCTGAGCAGCGGCTGCCCCTTGCGGAAATCCATTCATAATCCTCTCAGGCCATGTCGTCAATGCCGTCCATGATGGCGGTGAGGCCCGCCTGCCAGCGGTCCGGAGGCATATCTTCGGTAATGCCGATGATGAGCCTGCCGTTGTCGCCGGCGGCTTTGATGATCTCCCTCGCCGTGCTGCGGATCTTTTCATCATCGGCGAGGAAAAGAGAAGACGGGAAGTTGATCCACATGGCCTTGCCGGGCCAGGCCCGGAAAGCGTCTTCCATCGACATGTCGGTGTCGGGCGCCGGGGTGAAGGCTTCGATGTAATCCATGCGCGAAGCGCCCAGGTGGGATGCCCAGAGCCTGTTGTTGCCGTCCATGTGGGAACCGAGAAGCTTGCCTTTTTCGTGGAGGACGTCCGCGGCTTCGTCGAGGAGAGGAAGGACGAATTCCAGGAAGCGCTCAAGGCCCATCATTTCGGGGATGAAGTTGCCGCTGTAGTTGGCGTGCGTGACCGGGGAATCGCGCATGATGTCGTAGACGGGACGCACGGCGCGGCGCATGGCGGCTTCAAGGGCGAGCACGCTGTCCCGCCTTTCGGCCCATTCAACGGCAAAGGTCTCGACACCCATCATGTGGACCATGATATGATGCAGAGGTATAGCGCCGATGCCGCCCCTGAGGATGGCGTCGTCGCCCATCCAGGCTTCATCCCTGAGGTAGTCTTCGAAGCAGGGCGTATAGACGGTGTCTTCGACGAGAGCGATGAGCGGGCCATAGTCGTCGGGGCTTTTGAAAATATGTTCGCGCGTCCACGAAGTAAAACCGGCCGGTTCGACGATGGTGGCCAGTTCGCCCGCCGGGGTGGTGTACACGTTGCGCACAAGGCGGCGGCCGTCTTCGGAGTAATGATGCTGTTCATGCGCGCAGTGGGGGGTTTCGGACTTGTAGACGGGCGTCCGGCGGTGGACGATGCAGAGGCCGCGGTTGCGAAGTTCGCGTTCGATGGCACATTGCGGGATCATGCACTCGTAGATGGTAAAGGGCACCTTGTCAACGGGCTCGCCCTTCAGCACGGCAAGGACTCGTTCCCTGGGGGTCATGGCCATGCGGCACCTCCTGAACAGGTCTCGGCAGGGCGGCTACAATACCAGAAACCGCCCGGGCGTCCACAACAAGTCGCGGCGCCGCGGGCAGACGGGGGACGCCATACCCTCAAGGGATAACGCCTGCGGTCAGTCGCCGATGACCTTAAGTAGCAGGCGCTTCCTGCGCCTGCCGTCGAACTCCGCGTAGAACACCTGCTGCCAGGGGCCGAGGTCGAGGCGGCCGCCGGTGACGGGCACGACGACCTGATGCCCCACCAGTATATTTTTGAGGTGGCTGTCACCGTTGGTTTCGCCGGTTCCGTGGTGCCTGTAGTCTTTTCTGAAGGGTGCGAGCGTCTCCAGCAATTCATCGATATCGCCCAGGATGCCCGGTTCGTCGTCATTGATGAAGACCCCGGCGGTGATGTGCATGGCGCTGACGAGGAGCAGGCCTTCCCGCACGCCTGATTCTTCCAGGAAGGTAACTACCTGTTCCGTAATATTTATGTATTGTCTATGCTCGGGGGTGTTGAATTCAAGATACTCCGTATTCGACCTCACAACGTGCACCCTCCTTTCGCGAAACCCTAAAAAAAAACGAATTTTTTCTGCAAACCCTCTTGACACATGACCTTCCCCGACTATTATATTTCGCAGCCAAACGAGTTCAACCCTACTGAGCAGGGTATGAAGGAAGGAGATGTCTGATGGCAAAGAAGAAAGTGGCAAAGAAGAAGGCAGCGAAGAAGCCGGCGAAGAAAAAGGCCGCGAAGAAGCCGGCGAAGAAAAAGGCCGCGAAGAAGAAAAAGTAGGACGCGGTAACGGCTCGGTGTAAGAGAAGGGCGCAGGGAAGAATTTTCAGTTTGTGTGCGTCGGCCAAGGGATAGGAGAACATCGTGGCAAAAAAGAAAAAGGCCAAGAAGCCCGCCAAGAAGGCAGACGAACCTCTGGTGTTGACCAGCCGGATCAAGAAGCTGATCAACTCGCTGGGATGCAAGACATCCGGCGATGTACCGGACGCCGTCAACCAGGTCGTCGTAGATGCGATCAAGAAAGCCGTGGCACGCACCAAGGCCAATAAGCGCAGCACGGTAAGGGCGGCTGACCTGTAGGCGGGTTTCGGCCAACGAGCCAGAAAAAGGACCGGTGGATGCCGGTCCTTTTTCTTTTTAACGGCGTCATTCGCCGAGAAGGCGCGTGACGAGTTCCATGTTGGCGGCAGGAGAACCCGGCGAAACGTCGCAGCCGGAGGAAAAGATCCAGTGGCCTCGGTTCATGGTTTCTTCTTTCAGGCGCGCGACGGTTGAGCGGATGGAATTCTCGTCGCCGAAGGCGAAGACGGCGGACGGGTCCAGGTTTCCGCGCAGGACGGCCCTGCCGGCGTTAGCGGCGAGGGCATCGGCCGCCGAAAGCTGATAGTCAACGTCAAGGAAGTTGATACCGGTCGACAGGACGTCTTCCAGGATCGGCCGCAGGTTGCCGCAGATATGCAGATTTACGGCCTTCCATCCGGCGCCGAAGAGCTCGGAGACGACCCGGCGATGATGTTTCAGCACGAGCGATCTGTAGGTCTGCGGGGATATGAAACTGGAAGAACACGTGGCTTCGCCCATGACGACCGCGTGCGCACCTGAATCAAGAAAAGCCTTGCCTGTACTGACGGCGACGCCCGCGGTGAAATCGAGCAGCGAGTCGATTTCGGCGGGGCGGTCCAGGATATCCATGAGGAGCGACTGGACGCCTCGAAGCTGGGCGGCCATCAGCATGGGGCCGCGAAGGGTGACGACGACGAAGACTTCGGCGCCGACGCATTCGACGGTCCGTTCTACCGCCTCGCGGAACATGGGAAAGCTGCCGGCGACGGGGACGTCGATGCCGCGCAGAGGGGAGACGTCGATTCTTTCGGCAAGCAGGTATTCCGTGAGGACTGGAGAAGCGTCGTGCGGCCGGGAAACGGCGGCGCCGAAAGCTTCTGCTTCCGCCGTGACTCCGAGAGAAAGCTGTACGCCGTCATAGCCGAAATGCCTGCATCCCCTGACGACCGTGTCGGCCATGACTTCGGCACTGGTGAAGAAATCGTGCAGGGGAACACCCAGCATCGGCGCGAGACCCGCGTGGACGATAGGGATAAAGGGCACGCGGTCGGGCTTTTCGCCGGCGAACACGGCAAGGACTCTTTCTAATCCGGTCATGAGGAATACTCCATTCCTGGAATTGCGGTACCGACAAAACACACCCAATCCCGTATACTATTTGAAATGCAAGGAGGGACAAGATGAGAAAGCTGCTTATTGCCGCAGGGCTGGTCTGGACGGGATGGTCGTGCGGATGCAATGCCGGCGCAGTGGAAGGAGAAGCCATGAAATTTGCATCGAACGGCGTGTACGCCGCAAGCGCCGCCTACGGGATCCGTACGGACGGCAAGTGCTATGAACTGGCCGACGGCGACACGTCCAGGCTGGCGCGTGGAAACGCCTGCTGGGACGCCGGCAGCGCAACGATAAAGCTGCGCGGGGCGAAAAACCAGGAAGTAGCCGCGCAGATACTAATCCCCACGGCCGGCAAGGACTACACGTTCCGCGTCGAGAAGCTGGAAGGCATTCCCGTCGAGAGGGTGACCTTCAGCGTGGTAGCATGGTCCAAGACCAAGTCGAAAGACCTGGTACCCGACGTCGTGGTCCCGCTTGACGGGAGCGTCTGCGGAATCAGGTCGTTCGACATTCCGATCGACATAAAGGGATTGCCGCGCGCCGGGAACAGGGTGGGAGCGGCGCTGGTGGAGGTATGGATACCGAAGGACGCTGCTCCCGGGGAAAAGCGAGGGGTGCTGACGGTCCTGCGGGAAGGGCGGGAGGCGGCGCGCCTGGGTCTTTCCATAGAAGTCATGGACTTCGTCCTGCCCGACACGCCCACGTACCGGCTTGACCTGCTTTCGTACAGCAGCCCGCTGGGATTGTTCGACATGGACAGCAGGATGTCCGACGGCGGCGGAGAGGATTTCACGACATCCGATGAAGCGATAGCAATCGAACAGGCGGTATACAAGCTGACGTTGGACAACCGGGCGTTCCTGAACATCCTGCCGTACCATTCGCAGAGAGGTTCCCCCCGCTATGCATACCCGGTAACGGGGCAGGGAGCGGACGCGAAGGTGGTTTCGTTCGAAGGGTTCGACAAGCGGTTCGGGGCGCTGCTTGACGGCAAGACGGGTAAGTACGGACAGCCGCCGGCGATCTTCACGCTTGCGTTCAATATCAATTATCCCGTGGGGATGCGAAGTTCGCCGGAGGGGCAGTTCGACTTCACTCCGTTCAAAAGCAGCATACCGGAAGGCCCCGGGCGGGACCCGCGGCTGCGGGAATACGAAGAAACGTGGCGCGCGGTGGCGGAACAGTACGTGGATCACTTTGCGGATAAAGGCTGGACGCAGACCGGGTTCGAGATCTATTTCAACCAGAAACCCAACAGGGATAGAAACCGCACTCCCTGGAAGCTGGACGAACCCACGGATGCCGCCGATTACAGGGGACTGCACTACCTGCAGTCGGTTGCAAAATGGGCGTTCCGGAATGCGTCGAAGAAGAAAATAACCGTCCTGACAAGGCTGGACATCGGCCACTGGGAGTGCGACAGGATGCTGACTCCAGCCGGCAAGGGCACAAGATGCTGGAAAGCAAAACAATTCAATACGGGAAACGCGGCCCTGTGGTTGAAGCCGGTAACGGACAGATGGGTTGTGGGAGTCACGCATTCCGAGGGTGCGCAGCACCTGATATCGCAGTACAACACGGACGAAGTCATGTTCGACCAGTACGGGACATCGGGGTACGACACAAACAGCCTGGCCGTCCATTCGGGCGCATTTTCGGGACTGGCGTGGAAACACGCCGCCATGGGAATAGAAGGCCGGGTGTTTTACAAGACGAGTCCCGGGACAGGCGATCCGGAAGGCACAACGGATCACTTTGTGCTCTACAACGGTAAGGGTCTGGGATTCAAGGGAGTGCTGGCAAGCCGGCGTCTCAAGCTGTGGCGGGATTCAGTAAACGACTATGAATACCTGGCAATGGCGCGGAAGAAAAACCGGCAGGCCACCGAAAAATTGCTGTCGCAGATGGTCCGAATGGGGCCGGCCACGGACAGGGAGTACAGGGGAAAGTCGGATTCGCGCGGCTTCTGGTTCACCAACAACGTTGAAGACGTCGCCCGGGCGCGAATGATTCTGAACGATATCATCAAGGGAACCAAGTCCGATACGAAACTGGAAGGCTGGGGCAAGGAATACGCGCCCTGCGGGGAAGTGGACATGATAACAGGCTACGATTGACGTCGACGGGACGGGATGCGCGCGGGAAACGCGGCGAACGGCGCGGTTCAGAGGTGTGTGCGCTCGTCGATCTCGGCTACGGCTTCGCGTATTTCGACGCCCACGAAGCCGAGGTTGATATCCTTGCGAAGAAGGACCAGCACGAGGGTATTGCGGCCCTTCATCAGCACGATCTTGGCGTCAGAGCCGGTGATGACGAAGCGTTTGAAGCCGCCCATTTCGAGGCGCTTGAGGGCGCCGTCGAGGCTGGAGAGAATGGCGCTGGAAACCGCCGCCACGGCATCTTCATTGATGAAATCGGCGAAATCGCTGGCGACAACGATGCCGTCGCGCCCGACGACCATCGAGCCCTTGACGCCTTCGATGCGGTTCAGGCGGTCGAGAATATCACCCATACCGTGGGCCATCAGCCTACCTCCAGAACAGCGTTGGCAAAGTCACGGATGGCCTTTTCGAGCAGGCCCATCTTGATGGTCGCGGCGGCGAAAACGGCGAGGATCATGTCCTGAATGGCAATCAGGTGGATGTTGCCGCTTTCACCTTCGATGACACCGTCTTCAAAACTGCCCAGGCCCATCTGCTGGGCACTCCTGGCAGTGGACCTGTAGATGTTGGTGATCATGGCGCCGGCGAGTTCCTCGTCCACGTCCTGCGACAGGTAGCTGGCAATGACAAGGCCGAAAGCGTCAACCAGCAGCGCACCGTGCACACCCTCGATGGTCTTCAGGATTTCGATGGCGTCCGTGTAGGCCACCTGCTTCTTGGCGGCGGCCTTCATCTTCATCTGGCGTGCGACGGTACTGGCGCCTTTGGCGGGCTCGCGGGGCTTGACCTTGGTAGTCGGCGCCGGCGCGGGTACGGCCTCGGCGGGAGCGGCTTCGGGCGGAACTTCTTCCTGGATGCCGGCGGCGGTCTTGGCGGCCTTGAGCGCATCGAGCACCTGTTCGTCACCGGGGGCGAAGTAGAGGATGGCGTCAAGGTTCTGGACGGCGTCCATGTAACGTCCCTGCTTCATGTAGGTGTCGGCAAGGAGCCTGAGCGCCATGTAGTTGTAGCGATCGAGTTCAGCGGCCTTTTCCAGGTAACTGAGAGCCCCGTCAAAATCTTCCTGGTCGAAACATATCTGGCCGAGAAGCAGGTAGGTGCCGCCGTAGTCGGGGAAGGCCCTTATACCGGCTTCACAGACCTTGACCGAAGCGCCGATTTCGCCGTCGGTCTTGTAAAGCTCGGCGAGCCTGGCATAGAGTATGGGGTTAGGGTAGGATTCGATCTTCTGGCGGAGGCGCTCCTTCTCGATCTCACGGACCATCCTGTCCATATCCCTGGAGGCCTTGCCGATATCGGGATTATGGGGATAGAGCCGCATGCCGCGCTTGGCGACACGGCTGGCCGCGTTGACTTCGCCTTCAGAGTGATAAATCTCGTAGAGGCGGATAAAGACTTCCGCCGGAGGACGTGGAGAGTTCTTTTCGATCTTCTCCAGGCGGCGCTTTTCCCAACCTCGTACCAGGCTGGAGATAATACCCATGTGCTCTCAATGCCCCTTTTTCAGTAACAACACCAGCCATAAGAGTTTAGCAACTCGAGAAACCCTGTCAATTCAATTGTCGTCCGTGGAGCCCCCGGACAGCAGAATATCCTGGAAAAAGTCCTCCTGGCGTTGATCGCTGACGAGAGAGGCACCCGAGGCGGCGGGAGCCGTGCATCCATATTAGTTGGCGTGGGCGGCAAGGCGGAGTATAATCCGCGGTCGAGAAAGGATGTGTCATGTCTACGAACATGGGTATGCGAACAGGTGCGGCGGGGCTGGTCCTGTTCATAGTGCTCGGAACCGGCGGAGCCGCATGCAGCGAAGGCCCCGGTGAAACAGTGGTGGCCAGCGTCAACGACCGGCCGATCACCCTGGGCCAGCTTAACAACATGCTGCTGAGGATGTACGGCCCGGAGGTCCTTGAAAGACTTGTCTACAGGGAAGTGCTGAAGGACGCCATGGAGAAAGCGAATTTCAAGGCGGCCAAAGAAGACCTGGAGCTGGCGCTCGATGAGGAAAGACGGAACATAGAGCGCACTTTCAAGGGGCGGACCACGCTGGCGGAAATGGCCCGCAGGCAACTGGGCATGACCGAGCAGGAATATGCCGACGAGGTTCTTGCTCTCAGGCTCTTCCTGCGTCAGCAGATAATCGGAACGGGTGAAGTGCCCGAGGCGAAACTGCAGATCTACTGGGCCAAGAACCAGGAGCAGTACCGCCAGCCGCCCAGAGTGCGGATCAGCCACATACTGGTAAAAGCCATGACCGAACGGGGGCAGGAAAACTGGGGCGCCGCGCAGAAGAAGGCGGAATCGATCTACGGAAAAGCCGTTGCAGGCGAGGACTTCGCTCGGCTGGCGCGGGAGACGAGCGAGGACAAGGAATCTGCGGCCCAGGGCGGCGACCTGGGCTTCAGCGCGCCGGAGACTTTTCCGTGGGGCCCCGGCATCCTGCAGGTGGCCTATGAACTCGAACAGGGCAGCATCGCCGGGCCCATACAGTCGATGTGGGGCTACCATGTAATAAAAGTGACCCAGAAGATAGAGGGCAGCCGCCCCGAATTCGAAAAGGTGAAAGATCTCGTGCGCTCCGACTACCTGGATGAAATGGTGCGCACCGAGGCAGATGCCTTTACCCTGCGGCTCGTAAACGCCGCCAAGGTGGAAAGACACCTCGACGCCGCGCTTGAAAGCAGTCACAGCACGGCGGAACCCGAAACCACAAAGCCGGAAACGCCCGGACCGGCAGACAAGAAACCGGGAGAATTCTTCATAACGGAAGAGTAGGCTGAAATGCAACAACGCCGAACCGACCTGCCCGGAATGGCAGCGGAACGCATGCACAAACTGCCGCCGTATCTTTTCGGCGAAATAAACGCCGCCAGGGACAGGCTGCTGGCGGAAGGGCACGACGTAATAGACCTCGGCATGGGAAGTCCGACCGACCCGCCTCCCGAAACGGCTGTGGCGGAACTGAAGAAATGCCTGGACAAGCCGGGCATCCATAGGTATTCGGCGGCCAAGGGGATTCCCGCGCTCAAAGAAGCCGTTGCAAGGTTCTACGACAGGACGCACGGCGTGAAGCTGGACCCGGTCACCGAAACACTGGCCACGGTGGGATCCAAGGAAGGCATAAGCCACATGTGGATCTCGCTCCTGAACCCCGGCGACGTGGTGCTGATGCCCGTGCCGGCCTTTCCGCCACATCTCTATGCGCCGATGCTGGCCGGCGGCACTTCGGTGGGGATACCGTTCCCCAGGAAGACGGAAGACTTGCTGGACAAGGTGGAAGAGCTCTGCCGGACGCTCGTCCCCCGGCCCAAAGTGCTTGTACTGTGTTTTCCGCACAATCCCACCGGGCGGACCGTGGACCTGCCGTTCTACGAGAAGGCCGTGGCGATGGCAAAGCAATACGGCTTTTACATCCTGAGCGACATTGCGTATGGACTGACCGTGTTCGAAGGATACAGGGCGCCGAGCGTGCTCCAGGTGCCCGGGGGGATCGACGTGGCGGTGGAGTTCTTCACCATGTCCAAGCCGTGGAGCATGGCGGGGTGGAGGGTGGGCTATGGAGTAGGGAACAGGGACCTTCTCTATCTCCTGGCTTCAATAAAGGGCTACTACGACTACAGCCTGTTTGCGGCCATACAGCAGGCGGCTGCGTATACCCTGGACCACTGCGACGAGGACCACGTCGCCCAGGCGGCGATTTATGAGAAGCGCCTGAACATCATGGTTCCGGCGCTGAAGCGCATGGGGTTCGAACTCGAAAAACCGCGCGGCGGCATGTTCGTATGGGCCGACCTGCCGAAGAAGGCGAGGAGCACACCGAGCATCGAGTTCGCCTTCAGGATGATGGAGGAAATAAAAGTGGTGGCCATGCCGGGCGGCGGCTTTGGCAGCGCGGGAGAAGGGGCTTTCCGACTGGCCATCGTGGAACCCGCCGAGCGGATAAAAGAAGCAATGGACAGGATGGAGGACTGGTTTGCACGGCTCTGAGGAAGATGCCGCTCCCCGTACGGCGGAAGACGCGGCCGAAGCCGAAGATGATAACACTGCCGAATTGTCCGGCGACAGTGACGGCGCGGAACTCCCCGATGACGGGGAGCCGGAGGCTGAAGAGTCCCAGGCTGACGAAATCCCGCTGGAGGAGCTCTGCCGAAGGATCGAAGCAGTGCTCTTCTGCAACCGGGAGCCGCTGACTCCCAGGGAGATAGGCCGCGCGACCAAGACCCGCAGCAAGGAAGTCCGCCGGGGGCTGGCGGAACTCAAGACACTCTACCTGGAAAGCGGCAGAGCTTTCGAACTGCACGAGGAAGCCGGGGGGTTCGTTCTGCTGACCAGGAAAGAAATGGCGCCGTACGTGCTGCCAGCGGACAAATCCGCCGGCGGTAGAAAGCTGTCACCGGCGGCCATGGAAGTCCTGTCGGTCGTTGCTTACGATCAACCGGTCAGCCGCATGGACGTGGAGTCCGTGCGCGGCGTAGCTTCCGGACCCATCCTACGCATGCTGCTCGAAAAAGGCCTGGTGCAGGTCGTCGGACGTGGCGAAGGGCTCGGGAATCCCCTTCTCTACGGCACCACGGACAGGTTCCTGCAGGTACTGGGCGTTTCCAGCCTTCGTGAACTGCCCGATCCGGATTCGATTGAAAGTTGACTTTCTGCAAGACGACGGGGGATGCCATGGACTGGAAAGAACTGGTAAGGGAACGTTATTCCTGCCGCAAGTACATGGGCACGGCGGTATCGGACGAAGTGCTGGACGAACTTCTCGAAGAAGCCCGGCTTGCGCCTTCCGCAGCGAACCGCCAGCCGTGGATGGTCTACGTGGTGCGCGAACCGGCGACACGTTCGCAATTCAAACGCGCCTACGACCAGGAATGGTTCTACAGGGCGCCCGTGATACTCGTATTCTGCGGCAGTGCCGAGCAATCCTACAAGCGGAAGGACGGCGCTCTTGCAAGGGACATTGACGTAGCCATCGCCGTGGACCACCTGACGCTCGCGGCAACGGCCAGGGGACTGGGCACGTGCTGGATAATGGCGTTCGATCCGCTGCCCGTCAAGGAAATCCTGGGAATACCCGAACCGTGGGAGCCGGTGATATTACTTCCGGTGGGCTACCCGGGGGAAGAGCAGCGCAAGCCCAGAAAGCGCAAGCCCCTGAAAGAACTCGTCCGGCGCGTCTAGTCTTCTAACGGGGACGATTCCGATGAAGATTATTTTCTGGTGGGACACCGAGGATTACATCAATCCCGAGAGCGACGATGCCCTGCTCCTGCTGCTGGGGGAATTCAGGAAGCGGCGTATCCCAGCCGTGTTCAAGATGGTGGGCGAGAAAACCCGCTGCCTCGTGGAACGCAACAGGCGGGATATCATCGACGCCCTGAAAGACGACCTTTTTGAA
Organism: Planctomycetota bacterium; assembly: GCA_016930595.1. Classification (GTDB taxonomy): domain Bacteria; phylum Planctomycetota; class SZUA-567; order JAFGGJ01; family JAFGGJ01; genus JAFGGJ01. Next base: position 36,972 of record JAFGGJ010000088.1, on the reverse strand, counting down.
ATAGGCTACCACACGAACCTGCACAGTGCCCACCCGACCATAGCGGAATACACCGAACACCTGGACTGGCAGGACGGCGTGGCGGAAATCCTCTCACGGGAAACCGAGGGCTTCCGCTTGACCAGGGATACGTTCGGTAAGGAGATCGTCTGCTACGGCCAGCCCGGCGCCAGTTATACCCCTTTTGTGTACGGCGCCATGAAGGCGTGGGGCGTACCGGCTTACATGGGCGGGTCCGTGTACCTCGGCGACGACGTGTATCCTTCCCAACTGGGGGGAGTTTTCAATATCGCGGGCCTGTGGAAATCGCGGGCTTCCTTCGACGCCCGCGCGGGCGACGGCGCCCTTGAAACGGCCTGGGCGAATGTTTCCCGTCTTGCCGAGAAGCTCCCGCCGGACGGTATCATCAGCCACGGCAACCACCCCAACGAATGGAGCCTTGAAGAATTCTGGGACGTTGTCAACTTCGCGCACGGCGCCTGCCCGGTCCCCGACGATTGGAAGCCCGCTCCGCTTGTTCCCGCGGACGTCATGGCGCACCGGGTCGGAACCTTCGGTCGGTACCTCGACCGGATTCTTGAACACGGGATCGAACCGGTCGGCATACGACAGGCAATGGCTTCGTTTTCCACAGGCACGGACAAGGTGAACACATCCGTCATAAAGGAACTGGCTGCTGCGTGGGCCGGTGGAAGCGTGGACTCGTACCTTGACGATCGCTCCGGGACAACCCTGTCCGCTGCCCAGATTCTGGTCCTCCTAGCGCAGGCGGCAACGAGCAATTCCCGCGACACGTTCTGCGTGCCCGCCGTAGACGCTCCCGTGCACATCGAGGCGGTACCAGGAAGCGGGGGCACGAGCCTGGCGCGGGAAACGCTGCTGGCAGCGGCGTCCGGCCTTGTCGACCATGTTGAGCATTCGGGCACGTTACCGGCCGCGATTGCGATTCCCGGCGGCCCTGGAATACGTCCCGCTCAGCTCGGCGTGGCGCTGGCGCGGTTCACCTGCGGCGGCGGCGACTCCATCGCAGTGGACAAGGTTGATTTCATACCGTCGCGCGCGGTGAAAGTCTACGGCAGGGATATAGGGCCGTGGCTCATTCACCACGACGCCTTCACGGGCGAGAACCTCCACCGCTACACGTGCCTGCTTGCGTGGAGTTACCGCCGGCTGCTGGGCGGGGACGGGCGTTGAGAGTTATCGTCGCCGACACCGCCGGCTTCTGCATGGGCGTCAGGCGCGCCTTGGGACTGGTCTTGGAAGCCGCCGAAAAAGCCCCTGCCGGCCTCTGCACGTATGGGCCCCTGATACACAACAACCAGGTGGTGGAGATGCTGAAACGGCAGGGGATCGACGTGATAAACGATCCCTCCGAAGCCGCGGACCGCCGGGTAGTCCTGCGCGCCCACGGCATAGCCGTTGAAGAACTGGAGAACTTCCGGCGGCAGGGACTGGAAATCATAGACGCCACCTGCCCCAAGGTGCAGCGGTCGGAGCGCTTTGTCGAAAAGAAAGCCGAAGCACGCGTTCCGGTCATCATCGTCGGCGACAGCGGACATGCCGAAGTCCGGGCTCTTTCGAGCCGGGCGGGAGATGAAGTGTTCGTGATCGCAACGCCCGAAGAGGCCGAAGCGGTCCGGGTGCCCCGGGCCCCGGCTCTAGTCGCCCAGACAACGTTTAACGAAGAACGCTACGCCGCCATTACGGAAATCCTGCGCCGCAGGTACCCGGACATGGAAATCCTGGACTCCATCTGCAGCGCCACTCATGAACGCCAGGCCGAGGTGCGCGAGATGACACGGTGCGTCGAGGCAATCGTGGTGGTCGGGGGACACCACAGCGCCAACACGAAACGCCTGGTGGAAATAGCGGGCGAGAGCGGACTCCCGGCGTTCCACGTGGAAACAGCCGATGAAATTCCCGCCGAAAAACTCCGGTCACTCAAGACCGTCGGCGTCACCGCGGGCGCCAGCACCCCCGGCTGGGCCACGGTGGCGGTCGTTGACAGGCTGCGCAGGATGGGAGGCTTCGCCTGGCTCGCGTGGTTCAGGCTGCTGGCGTTCGACTCCGCAATAATGGTCAGTGCCCTGGGGACGGCTGCCGCCGCGCTCAACCAGTATCTCTGCGGGGGATACTGGAGCGCGGGCCTGGTCTACGTGTTCTGCTTCATGCTGTCCTCGTACAACCTCAACCGCTACTTCACCGGCAGGAGACCCTACCATACGGATCGAGCCGGCGTGGAGAAACTGTGGGTGGGAGCCACGATACTTGCGTTCCTTGCCGCCGCAGTCGCCGCCGGCCTGTCAATTCCGCCCTGGCGCTGGCACGTCAAGGCGCTTGTACTCGCAGGCGCCGTCGGGCCGTTGTACTCATTCATTGCATACAGGATCCGGATCGGCCGGCTGCATATCGAACGCATACCGTACGCAAAAGATATATCTGTAGGAGTGGCGTGGCTGTACTCGGCGTCGGTCGTGCAGTGGGCGTACCTGGGAAACATGCGGGCGGGCGAAGCCGCCCTTGCGGGGAGCGCGACTTTCCTGGTAGGCGTGATACAGTCGCTGGTGGGTGACGCCAGGAACCTGGACACCGACCGGCTGCTGGGACGAGACACACTCGCCGGTCTTCTCGGCAAGCGGAGGGTTGTCCTTGCGCTGCTCGCAGGAGGCATCGTCCTTGCCGGCCTGCTTGCGACAGCGCTGTCATTGCACTGGAAATGATCCGAAACTTTCGCCGGCAAAATACCCGGGCAAAAAAATTCAGCCGTTATAATCGACCGGACAACAGGAGTTCCCGGCTTGCTGAAAACCGTCGCGCTACAGAACCTGCTTCCTCTGGTACTGACGGCCGCGCTGTTGTCGAGCGCGTCCGGCCAGGAAGATACCGGACCGGACGTATTGTTGAAAAAAATCTCCGCCCTGGCTGTCCAGGGCAAGGCGCTTACCGCCTGCAGCGCGGCTTATGACTACTATTGCAGAAATGGATTCGCCGACAGGGCGGACCGCCTGAAACCCAGGCTTCTCAAGCTCCAGCAGGATTTTCTGAGGGGCCGCGGCAGCGAATTCCTTTTATACCGCGTGCCCAGGGGGTCGCACCTGACGGCCGTGGCGACTCTTTTTGGTGTCACCCACAGTTTCCTGGTGAAAGTGAACGGCCTGCCGTCGGCCGGGAAGCTGCAGGCGGGCGCTGAAATAAAAACCGTAACGGGACCTTTTTCCCTCAAGGTGTTCTTGAAGGAACGTCGTGCCGTGGTATACCTTGGGGAGGCCAGGATCAAGGAGTATGCCGTTGCCGTCGGCAGCGAAACCACGCCGACCCCGGCGGGCAAATACGCCGTGCAGCAGAAAGTGGCGAACCCTCCCTATGATCACAACGGCGAACACTACGACGGCGGCGACCCGCTCAACCCGGCCGGCACCAGATGGATCCGGCTCAAGGGAAGCCTTGGAATACACGGCACCTGCGACCCGGACAGCATCGGCAAGGCGGCCAGTGAAGGCTGCATAAGGTTCCGCAACGAGGACATCGAGGAGGTCTTCGACTTCCTTGTGCCAGGCAGTCCCGTCATCGTGACGGAGGCCATGCCGAAGAATACGGATGTTGCTTCGTCGAAGGGAGTAGAGTGATGGCAGGTAAGGTCAGGATCGGTATCGTGGGGGCGGGAGGCATCGCAAGGTCGCACGCGAAGGCAATTGCCGATACTCCGGGCGCAAAACTCACCGCCATAAGCGACGTCAGCCCCAAGGCCGCCAAAGCTGCATCCGAGGAATTCGGCGTCCCGGGATTTATCAACCACAAGGAAATGTACAAGAGCGGCCTGGTGGATGCCGTCACTATCTGCACGCCCCACTGGTTCCATCCTCAACTGTCCGTGGACGCCTCGAGGGCCGGCCTGCATGTGCTCACTGAAAAACCCATGGCTGTAACGGCGGAGGGTTGCGACAGGATGATCGCCGCCGCCAGGAAAGCCCGAAAGATCCTCCAGGTGGTTTACCAGCGCCGCTACATGCCCGTCGTCAGGAAGTTCCACGAAATGGTGGCCGGGGGCGCCCTGGGCAAGGTCTACCGCGTCATGATGAAGTCCCCGTGGTTCCGCTCGAACGGCTACTATGCGTCAGCCGGATGGCGCGGTACGTGGAAAGGCGAGGGTGGCGGCGTGCTGATGAACCAGGGTCCGCACCCGATCGACGAGATGCTGTACGTGGCAGGTATAGACCCGGTCAGGATAATGGCCGTAACCGAAACGACCCCCCTGCACCCCAAGATCGAAGTCGAAGACCGCGCGAGCGCGCTCCTGTGGTTCAAGGGCGGCGCCATCGGCTACATGTATGTCTCCACTACTGACGGCACCGGCGGCGAATTCCTGGAAGTGGCCGGCGACAAGGGCACCCTTCTGCTCCAGGGCAACAAGCTCCTCTTTTCAAAGCTGGACGTGCCCATAAGCAAGTTCGTGCAGAAGAAGGAAATGTGGTGCTCCCCCACGTACAAGGTCAAGGACATAACACCCAAGCCGGGCAAGAGCAGCCCTTCCAGCCATACTCCCCTGATGAGAGACTTCGTGAAATGTATCCTCAAGGGAGGCAAGCCCGTGGTTACCGGCGAAGAAGGCCTCCGTTCGGTTGAAGTCATCAACGGCGCGCTCCTGTCCGGCCATACCGGCAAGCCTGTGGACATACCTACCAGCCGTCCAGCGATGAAGAAGCTGATGAACAGCCTTATCGCCCAGAGCAAAGCCGGCAAAAACAAGAAGAACCGCAGGAAGAAGTAAAATGCCGCCCGCTGACCAGCCTTCCACCGCGCCCGCGGATAAAACATCCCCGGCCCCCGGCACCGGCCGAAGCGGAAACGTGCTTGAAAATGAGGTGGATGTCGATTCCTCCACGTGCGTGGACCGCATCCGGTACAGGCTGGTCGAGGAAAACGGACGATATGTCTTCAGGAATATCGAAATCATCGGGGACGATGCCTGTAACGGCGGTTTTCTCGAGAAACTCAAGGAAATGACCGAAGGCCATTCCATGGATGAGATCGACTTGGACGACCTGGAACGCCATCAGTGCGCACGCGGCGCCGCCCGGTCCTGTTACCAGGCGATGGGCAAGATACTGCGCGATCTCCGTGAGATACTCCCTTGAAATCATGCTCCATGAAGGCAGCATTGTGATAATGCCTGCCGCGCCGCCGGACCATTACCGCTTTTCTCCGGCCCATCGCGGCCGGAGAAACCGTTCGCAGGAAATGGACCGCCATGTTTGTGGACGAGGCTGAGATAACCGTAAAAGCCGGGAACGGCGGCAACGGTTGCGTCGCCTTCCTGCGGGAGAAGTTCCGCCCGCTCGGCGGCCCCGCCGGGGGAGACGGCGGCAAGGGCGGCGATATCATTCTGCAGGCCGACAGAGATACGGGTTCGCTGTGGGAACTGCAGAGGCAGCGCCAGTTCAGCTCAGAGAACGGCCGGCCGGGCGAAGGCAAAAAACGCTCCGGCAGAAGCGGCTCCGACCTGACCCTGCGCGTCCCCCTGGGAACCCTTGTCCGGGAAATCCCCGACGGCCCGGTCATCCATGACCTTGTGAAACACAACCAGTCCGTCATTGTCGCCCGTGGAGGCACGGGCGGACGCGGCAATGCGCGCTTCGCCACCTCTACCAACCAGGCCCCCACTCATGCCGAAGAAGGTACCCAGGGGGAAGAAAAAACTCTTTTCCTGGAACTGCGCCTCATCGCTGATGTCGGCCTCGTCGGCCTGCCGAACGCGGGAAAATCCACGCTCATTTCCGCCGTTTCCGCCGCCCGCCCCGAAATTGCCCCCTACCCTTTTACAACCAAGACCCCGGAACTCGGCGTCGTCCGCATAGGCAGGTACCAGACCCTCGTGCTGGCGGATCTTCCGGGGCTTATCAAAGGAGCGCATTACGGCGTCGGCCTCGGTGACAGGTTCCTGCGGCACGTCGAACGAACCCGCGTAATCGCTCACCTCGTCGATATCGCCCCCGTTTCGGGAACTCCGGTCGAGAACTACCTGGCCGTCCGGAGAGAACTCAAACTCTACAGCCCCAGACTCGCAGAGCGTCCCGAAATCCTCGTCCTCACCAAGGCCGACCTGGACCCCGATGGTTCCTTGCGTAAGGCTGTGCAGGAAACCATCTTACGCCTCAGGGACAACGCCGCGGGCGATTCCGTTTTTCCTCCGAATCCGGAAGGTGTCGATTCTTTTTATGTGGCAATTTCCGCCGTCACGCGGTATAACCTAGATATGTTGCTGAATACACTGCACAAAACGGTATCCGCACTGCCGACACCGGAGATGGAATGAGACACCTCGGGACCTGCTGGGGGCTGATCGTGGCGGCGCTGCTTGTATCTTCGGCCGCATGCCCTGCCGAAGAAGCACCTCTGGAAACGGTCAAGGAGCCCGTGCCGCTGAAAGTCGTCCCGGATGCGCCGGACCCGAATAACCTCAGCCTCGAAGACTGTCGCTCTCTCGCTATCCTCGGCAATATCGGGCTGAAAAGGTCCATGATCGAAAACCGCCGCTCCGAACTCACCCTCTGGAACGACGAAGGCCTTTACCTGCCCAACCTCTCGCTGTCATTCGGCCATTCACACGACAGTGATTCGCAGGACGTCTCCCTGTCGCTCAGCGGGACGGGCCCTTTGGGTACCAGCGTGTCCGTTTCCGCTGGCCATGGCTGGGACGCTTCTTCCGGCGACTCGGATGTCACCGTGTCCGTAACCCAGCCGCTTCTCGAAGGCGCGACGCGTATCGAGCGGCTGGACACGCTCTGGAAATCCCGCATCAGCGCCGCGATTCAACGGAACCTGCTCGAAAAGGAGATCGAAAACGTCCTGTATACCGCGCACTCCAAGTATATTGAATGCATCAAGCAGGAACTCACTATCAAGGTGAACAACCGCTCGCTGTTGCGCACCATGCGTCTCTACGAAGTTACCCGTGAGAAGGAGCTTCTGGGTGCGGCAACCGTGCTCGATCTTGCCGAAGTGGAATCCACCCTGGCGTCGAGAAAGATAGCTCTCGCTGAATCGCAACGGGCGCATAAGGCTGCCCTGGACGACCTCAAGAAATTCCTCGATATCGACGTGGACACCGAGGTTAAACTGGCTCCCGTGGATATCGACCTCGAAGAATCCGAAACCGACGATTCCAGCACCCGTATCGCCGTGGATGAAAAGGCCTTTACCGTCGCTCTCAGAACCGCCAGAAAGGACACCGGCGAACTCCTGGGCGAGCAGGTCCTCTTCCGCGGTACGCAGGTGGATGCGTCAGAACTGATGTCCAGGGCGATCTCCAATCGCCTGGACCTCGCCAATGCCCAGCTTTCCCAGGCCAGGGCTTACCTCACTTGCGCCGCCGACCGGATCGGCCTGAGACCCGATCTTGACCTGTCGCTGTCCTATACGAAGAGCGGCTACGGCGCCACCAGTGGAGAAAGCCTCCCGCTGGACGAAGAAAGCTGGTCCATCGGCCTGTCTTTCAGCGTCCCCATAGGAAACCGCGGCGACCGTGCATCCTATGAGAAGGCCCTGCTGGACTACCAAAGCGCCCGCCTTACCGTAAGGGAAACCGAACAGAAGGTCCGGGGCGAAGTCCGCAGCATGCTCCGCGAACTCGATACCGCCTGCATGAACGTCCTCAACTACGCCCTTCAGGTCCGCTCCGCCGGCCTGGGCCTGGAAAGCACACGCGCCGTCTACGATCTCGGCGACGCGGATTTCTTCCGTGTTCTCGATGCCGAAAATACTTTCCTGACGGCCCAGCGCAATTACATCCGTACGTACCTCGACTATGAACTCCTTCTCTCCGAACTGAAACTCGTCGCCGGTGAAGACAGCGGCAGACTGGGCGAACTGGTTATCCGGGGCAGGGAGCTTTCGGATCAAATGAAACAGGCTTCCAAACCTCGTGCGCCCGAGGATTCCATCAAAAAGCTATATCTCAAAACCACCCCGGCCGACCAGCCATTCCGCCCAAACCCTAAAATTACCCTAAATTCAGCGGAATAACGCCTGCATACGCAATTTCTTAGGGTTTTCAGAACGTTTCGTTCCCCATATAAATAGCACTATATATAGTAGGTTACACGATTTTACCCGTCACTTGTTGTGGTTTTATTAAAGATTACCCCTTGACACTCCCGATATTACTGTTAGTATTACCGGCCTCTAAGGGGGGCCAAGTAAGAAAGGAGCAGGGTTATATGCGGAAAGATGCGTTCTGGGCGCTGATGGACGCCAATGAGGAACTCGCCCTGGTGGATGTTGTGGAAGGGGCCACCCCTGAAGAAGATGCTATTATCGTCGCGAACACCAGAACGGGAAGACACTACAGCATTTCAGTCCCCCTGATCAAGGAACAGCAGGAAACCGAACTCCTGTCGCTGCTGAAGGGCGAACGGGAAGTCGTGGAACTCGTCACGGTAACCAGGATCGTCGGATACTATAGCCAGGTCGAAAACTGGAACCGCTCCAAGCTTGGCGAACTCGAGGATCGCCATAAAGGCCGCTATGCCCTTGAGACGGTCGTTCCGGACGCCGTACCTGCGTCGGCGAGTTCGGCAGTGCGTGCGGCGGGTTGACGCGGGGATATCTGCAGGCAGCCATAGCCCCGGGGACGACGGTTCCCGGGGTTTTTTCTTGCCCGCCGTTTCCTCTGGCGCCATTCCGCAAGCAGTTCACGGGTCTCCCGGTGCCGTTCATGCGGGGGCCTTTTTGCCTCTCCGGGGCCTTTTTTCACTCCTCTTGGGCCCTGAACCTCGAAAAAATCGTGGGTTTTCTTGAGATTTCCGGCCCCCGGTCAGTATTATATATCTGGTGTTATTACCTGACTTCTAACTTGTTGAGGGAGGAACGTGCTATGAAGAAACTCGTGGTTTTTGCGGCTCTTGCTGTACTCGGGATCGGTTGCGGCGGCGGCGATGACGGCCCGCCCCCCGGAACCGCTCCATCGGCTAACTTCTCGTACAACTACGTGGATGACAATCCGGCCAACGGCAAACTGGACATTGACGAAGAAATCACCTTCACCGATACATCCACCCCCGGCAGCTCGGCCATCGACACCTGGGCGTGGACGTTCGCAGGCGGCAGCCCGGCCAGTTCCGCCGTGCAATCGCCACCGGTTGTAACGTTCAGCACGGCCGGCTTCCACGATGTGACGCTCATGGTCACGAACACCGAACTGCTCAGCGACACCATCGTTATCCCCATCGCGATCAATGACCCCCTCGACGTCACCAAGCCCACGCTGGACGTGACAAGCGTGGTGATCAAGGGCACGGCTACCGATAACGTCGCCGTCACTTCGCTCACCGATGACGTCGCCGCCGGCGATATCTCCGATGACGGCACCGCCGACGAAGCCAGTGAAACCTTCACTACCCATCCCGTCACGATGGGCGCGGGGCCCGGCGATTCCACCGGTTCGGTCACCATTTCCGCCGACGATGCCGCCAACAACGGCCCGACTGATGTGACCATCAATATCACCGAAACTGTGGTACCCTAGTTTCCTGTCGTAAACGCCGTTCACGAGGGGGCCGCTCGCCGGCCCCCTCTTTCGTTTAAGTCTGGATTCCCGGATTCTCTCGCGCCGGTGGCTGTTTTTGGAATTTCTGTGGGACGAATCCATGTGCAGGCGCATTAATAAAAAGGTAAATCCGTCTGTTTCCACGCGTAGGTGAGGAGGATAATGATGAAGAGACTTTTTCCTGTCCTGGCTGCTCTGCCCTTTATCCTTGGTTGCGGCGGCGGAGACGACCCCGGCGGCGGCAATATCGCCCCCACGGCGGCGTTTTCCTGGAGTCCAACTTCCCCTTCGATAGGCCAGCCGGTGAACTTCAGCGACCTCTCCACCCCCGGTACCGGCACCATTACGAACTGGTCCTGGTCGTTTGCAGGCGGCACCCCGGCTACTTCCGCTGTGCAGAACCCTTCGGGAATTAGTTTTGCCACGGCAGGCAATCACACCGTGACGCTTACCGTCACCGACAGTAACAGCCTGCAGTCGGTAAAGACGGAAACGGTCGTCGTCGCCGCAGGCGCCGACGTTACGGATCCGACCGTCACCATAACGAGTCCCACCGCAGCGGCCACGTATAACACCACGAACGCTTCCATAGACATCGCCGGAACCGCATCCGACAACGTAGACGTCACTTCCGTAACGTGGTCCAACGACCGGGGTGGCAGCGGCACCTGTTCCGGAACGGAAAGCTGGTCGCAGACCGGCATTACGCTGCTCGACGGCGTCAACGTCATCACCATCACCGCCTACGACGCTGCGGCGAACTCCAGCACCGACACGCTTACCGTCACGTACACGGCAACGCCCCCTGATACCGAAGACCCTGTTGTCACAATCCAGAGCCCCACTTCCGGCACGACCTGGACCACGTCTTCTTCGACGCTGGATATCAGCGGCATCGCCACCGATAACGTCGGCGTGGATAACGTGGTGTGGTCCAACGACCGGGGCGGCAGTGGCGCGTGTACCGGTACGGATAGCTGGTCGGCCACCGGCATCACTCTCTATAACGGAGTGAACGTCATCACCATCACGGCGCAGGATGCCGTCGGCAACTCGGGCACGGACGTCCTTACGGTCACCTACAACGCTCCGGACGCCGTGGATCCCGTCGTCACCATTGAAAGCCCCACCACCAATCCGACCATGTCGACCTTCAGCACCACCCTCAACATCAGCGGCACGGCCAGCGACAATGTTGCGGTCACGTCGGTAACCTGGGAAAACGACCGGGGCGGCAACGGCGCGTGCACTGGCACCGATTCATGGTCCAAGAACGGTATTACTCTCCTGGTCGGCGTAAACGTCATCACGATAACCGCCTTTGACGCCGCAGGGAACTCCAGCACCGATACGTTGACCATTACGGTCACCGTGCCGGCGCCTCCCACGGCCGATTTCACGTGGTCGCCGGCATCCCCGGAGACCTCTCAGGGCGTGGACTTTACCGACGCCTCCACACCGGGTGACGGCACCATCGTGACTTGGGAATGGACGTTCTCCGGCGGCACCCCGGCCACTTCCACCGCGCAGAATCCCTCCGGCATCACTTTCGCCACCGCAGGCATACATGACGTTACTCTCCGGGTCGTGGATGACAACGGCCAGGAAGACACCATCACCAAGCAGATCACCATCTCCGATCCAGCCGATACTACCAAGCCCACGCTCGACGTCACCACCGTGACCATCAAAGGCACCGCCACCGATAACGTCGCCGTCACGAGCCTCACCGACGACAAGGGCGCCGGCACCATCGCCGATGACGGCACCGCTGACGAACCCAGCGAAACCTTCACCACCAACGACGTCACCATGGGCAGTGGCGCCGGCGATTCTTCCGGTTCCGTCACCGTCACGGCTGACGATGCCGCCGGCAACGGCCCCACGAACGTCACCATCTCCATCACCGAGACTGTCGTGCCTTGACGCCGGAACGTTTCTGTATCGAAAAGGGGAGCCGCCAGGCTCCCCTTTTTCATTGTGGACCGGGTACAATCGCATGGTAGAATAACGCCCGCTGGTTGTGGGAAAGGAGCAGGCCGTGAAACGCTTTCGACCGCTGGTTCTCGTATTTTCCGGTATCGCTTCCCTCGGTTGCGGCGAATACGCCGCGGCGGGGCCCGTCGTGCGTCCCGTCCGCAGGAGACCGGTCGTCTCGGTGGAAGGCCCCAAGGGCGGTAAAGTCACGGCCGTCAAAACGCCTTCCGGCAACGTCGTCGTCGCCGTGAAACTGCCTCCTCCAAAGGTTGAAGTCAAGCCTCCCCAACCGGCGGCCGGCAAGTGGCTGTGGGTCGGCGGCCACTGGGAATGGAACGCGGCGGTCAACCAGTACGCATGGGTATCCGGCCGCTGGGAACGCCATCGTGCCGGCAAGACCTGGGTCCCGGGCTGCCATGTCCAGAAAGGCAACATCCACGTCTGGGTGCCCGGCCACTGGAAATAGCGCCGGGGACACGCCGAGAACGATTCCTTCCTGTCCCGTACCCGGGAGTTCACATACTCGCATGCGTCAGCAAGATAAGGAGGCCGGGACATGCGGATAGCGGCGTCAGCAAGGGTTTTGAACGATCAAGAAATCCGGATGATTCACGGCGCTGCGCTGCGGATACTTTCCGAAACCGGTATATCCGTCGAAAATGAATCGCTGCTCCAGAAGCTGGCCGACGTCGGTGCAAAGGTCGACCGGGAAACAACGACTGTCTGCTTCGCGCCGGAATTCATCGAACGCTTTATCGACGAATCCAACAAGTTCGACTGGGAGAATGTCGAGCCTTCCGTGTCCAGCGGCGCGGACGTGTTCCAGGGCTACTACCTGGACCCCGATACGGACGAATACCTGCCGTGGACGGGAAAAAGGCTGGCGGACTATTCGAAGCTGGCCAGGTATCTCGACAACGTCGGCCACGCGGCGATGCTGGGGTGTCCCATCGAAGGCATAGACCGGCGGATAATACCGCTGGTCCAGAGGTATTACTGCTGGAAGCTGGGGATGGCGGCGGGAGGCTCGATATGGGATACGCGGCTGTGTCCGTTCATACTTGAGATGTGCGAAGAAATGGGGCGTGAAACGGGAAAGGACGCCCGGGATTACTTCACGGGAATGGTCTTTTTTACGTCGGCGCTCAAGCTGCCCAGATCCGAGGCCGAACAGTTCGTCTTTTTCGCGGAGCGCGGCTTGCCCGTCAGCCTGTGCAGCATGACCTCCGCCGGCGGGACCGCTCCCGTAACCCTGGCCGGCGCCGTCGCGGAACATCTTGCCGAAGTGTTGGCGGCCCGCGTTATACACAGGACGTATTACGGCGGCAGGGAGCTGCACATTTCGTCGACGATAGCCCCGTATGACATGCGAACCCTCATGTACGCCTACGGCCGCCCCGAACGCCAGATAGTCAACCTGATAATGTCGGACATGGCCAGGTATTACAAAGCGGAATTCCACGGCCACGGAGGACACACGGACGCAAAGAAGCCCAGCGCCGAAGCGGGCGCACAACGCGCTCTCACCACCATACCCACGCTGATGGCCTGCGGCAGAACTTATGTCGGCGCAGGCAAACTTTCCATGGATGAAATCGGCTCGCCGGTGCAGATGGTGATCGACAACGAGTACGTGGGGGCGCTGAAGAGATTCGCCCGCGGCTGCGATATCACCGAAGAAACCCTTGCGGTCGACGTCGTCAACGAAGTCGGCCCCGGAAAACTGTTCATCGACCACGAGCATACGGCACGGCATTTCCGCGGCGAATTGTGGGAGCCGAAAATATGGGCGAGAGAAATGTTCGCCGGCTGGATGGCATCAGGGGCCAGGACCGATGTGGACAAGGCAAGAGATGAATACCACGAGATAATGAAAAAACCGGACTTCGCCCCCGGCTTTTCGGAAGCCTGCGGCGCCCGGTTCGAAAAAATAATGAAAAAGGCCGTCGCGGCGGTTTCCTAGGGTGGAATCCGGAACCGGGAGGCGCCCGCCGCCCCGGTCGACGCGACAGACGGAAACTGGCCCTACAGTATCGCCTTCAGCAGCCTGCCGGTATGGCTCCCGGCGATTTTCACAATATCCTCGGGCCGCCCCCGCGCCACAACCCTGCCCCCGGCTTCGCCCCCTTCCGGCCCAAGATCGATGATCCAGTCCGCGCACTTTATCACGTCCGGGTTATGCTCGATGACGACCACGGTATTGCCCCTGTCGGCAAGCCTGTCCAGAACGTCCAGCAGCTTCGATACGTCGTGGAAATGCAGCCCCGTCGTCGGCTCGTCCAGTATGTACAGCGTCCTCGTCGTGTCACGCTTCGCCAGTTCCGAAGCCAGCTTGACCCGCTGCGCTTCGCCCCCGGAAAGCGTCGTCGCCGGCTGCCCGAGTTGAACGTATCCCAGGCCCACGTCCATCAGCGTCTGCAGCGCCGCCCGGACCGGCGGGATGTTGTAGAAAAATTGCAGCGCCTCGTCTACCGTCATCGACAGTACTTCCGCTATGTTCCTGCCCTTGTACCGCACTTCCAGCGTTTCCCGGTTGTAGCGTTTCCCGCCGCACACGTCGCACACCACGTGCACGTCCGGCAGAAAATGCATCTCTATGGTCTTCAGCCCCTGCCCTTCGCACGCCTCGCACCTGCCGCCCTTAACGTTGAAGCTGAACCTCCCCCCCTTGTACCCCCGGATGTTGCTCTCCGGCAGCCTTGCGAACACCCTCCTTATGTGGTCGAAGAGTTTCGTGTATGTCGCAGGGTTCGATCTGGGCGTCCTCCCTATCGGCGACTGGTCTATCTGGATGACCTTGTCTATCAGCTCCAGCCCGCTCATTCCGGAATGCTTCCCTGGCTTCAGCGGGCTCCTGTATATGGTCCTGGCCGTCGCCTTGTACAATATCTCGTTCACCAGCGTCGACTTGCCGGACCCGGAAACCCCCGTCACGCAGGTGAACGCCCCTACCGGGAACGACACGGTTATTCGTTTCAGGTTGTTCTCCGCCGCCCGCTCCACCTTTATGGACCTCCCCTTCTGAACGGGCCTCCTCTCCTGCGGTACCGGTATGCCCATCTCCCCGGCGAGATACCGCCCCGTCAAGCTCTTGTCGCTCCGCACTATTTCCTTCGGCGTACCCGCCGCCACCACTTCCCCGCCATGGCGTCCGGCGCCGGGCCCCAGGTCCACGATGTAATCCGCCGACTTTATCACCTGCGCATCGTGTTCGACCACTATCACCGTGTTGCCGAGGTCTCTCAGTTCCTTCAGTATCTTCAGAAGTTTCCCGTTATCCCGCTGGTGCAGCCCTATCGTGGGCTCGTCCAGCACGTATGTGACGCCTACCAGGCGGCTTCCCGCCTGGCTTGCAAGCCTTATCCTCTGCGCTTCTCCGCCGGAAAGGCTTCCGGCACTCCTGTCGAGCGTCAGGTAATCGAGGCCGACGCCAGCCAGAAACCCTAATCTTACCCTAATTTCCTTCAAAACCTGTCGAGCAACTTCGGCCTTTTCCCCCTTCAGCGCCAGCCTGCGGAAAAATCCCGCCGCATCCGCCACCGACAGTTCCGTCAGTTGTGAAATGTTCCTTTTGTTCACCGTCACGGCCAGAGCCTGGGCTTTCAGTCTTGCCCCCCGGCACTCCGGGCATCGGGCTTCACTCATGTACTCGTGTATCCTCTTCTTCACGAAATCGCTCTCGGTGGTGTAGAAACGCCGCTCGAGATCCGGGATGACACCCTCCCACCCATGCCTGTATTTCGCACGGTCGCTTTCGGTCGTGCCGTTCAGCAGTATTCGCCGTATATCCTGCCGCAGGCTCTCCCACGGAGCCTCGATGTCCACGTCGAATTCCCTGCAGAAACGCCTCAGTTGCCGCCTGTACCACCTGTTCATCATCTGGCCCGTCCGCCGCCAGGCTTCGATCGCTCCCTTCTTTATCGAAAGCGATTCATCCGGTACTATCAACTCCGGGTCCAGCTCTATCCTCGTGCCGAGTCCCTTGCACACCGGGCATGCTCCGTACGGCGAATTGAAGCTGAACGACCTCGGCTCCAGTTCCTCAAAACTCTCCCCGCAGTACGGGCAGGCCAGCCTTTCCGAATACAGGCGGTCTTCCCAGTCTCCGTCTTCCCCCTGTCTGTACGATGCGATCACCAGTCCCTCGCCCGTGCGCAACGCCGTTTCCACCGAATCCGTCAGGCGCGTCCGGATCCCCTGTCTCACTTTCAGCTTGTCCACCGCCACTTCTATCGTGTGCGCCTTGTAGCGGGCGAGCTCCGGCGTGGGGTCCACCGGCATGAGTTCTCCGTTCACGCGCGCACGCACGAACCCTTCCCGCCGCATCTTTGAAAAGACTTCCCTGTATTCGCCCTTCCTGCCGCGCACGAGAGGCGCCAGGATCAGCACTTCCGTGTCTTCCGGCAGTCCGAGTATCGAATTCACCACGTCTTCGGCCGACTGGCCGCTGACCGGCCGCCCGCATCGGGGACAATGCGGCTCCCCTACGCGCGCAAACAGCAGCCTCAGGTAATCGTATATTTCCGTCACCGTGGCCACGGTTGAACGCGGGTTGGAATGCCCCGTCCGCTGCTCAATGGCTATGGTGGGAGTCAGCCCCTCTATCATCTCCACGTCCGGCTTGCCCATCACTTCCAGGAATTGCCTGGCATAGGCCGACAGGCTTTCCACGTATCTCCTTTGCCCTTCGGCATATATCGTGTCGAATGCCAGGCTTGATTTCCCGGATCCCGATACTCCCGTGAACACCACCAGCCTGTCTCTGGGTATGTCCAGGTCCACCGATTTCAGGTTGTGCTGTCTTGCCCCGCGGATGCTTATCTTGTCGTCTGCCAAGTTTCCTCTCCTGACGCGAAATTCAGGGTGCGGACATACTGCACCAAGCTTATTCTACCTGACCGTGAATACCCCCGCAAGCCTCGCCGGCCGGCCGTGCTACGAACTTCTTCTGCCCACCGCAAGCAGATAACCGGCCTCTCGCGGCCCGGCCGGCGCCAGGTGCCTGCCGTAGAAATTCCAGTGCCTGTCCGCAACCCATCCGGCCAGCTTCGGAAGCGTCCTTCTCAACGGGTACAGCGCCAGCACCGCCATGCTCAGCATGTTGTACCACGCTCCGGACAGCAGGCTCCTGCGGCCGAGACCTTCGATCCACACCCCTTCGAAATACTTCCCCAGCACTCCGGCAAGTTCGTCCGGCCCGTAGTGTTTTTCGTGCTTTGCCGTAACTTTAAGCCTGTGTGACGGCACCGTCACGATTATCGTGCCCCCGGCGTGAAGCACCCTCCTCATTTCCCCAAGAGCACCCTCCACTTCGTCCCCGCCCAGATGCTCCAGCACCTCCGAGCAGACCACGCACTCGTACTCGCCGTCCTCATACGGCAGGCTCGTGATGCTCGCCCGCCTGAACGCCGCCTCCGGCGTGAAGGCTTCCGCCAGGCGCAGCGCCCGCTCCGAAATATCCACCCCGTCCATCCCGATGTCCGCCCTGCGCGCCTCATATACCAGCCGGCCGTCCCCACACCCGGCGTCCAAAACCTTCGCCGCCTTCGCCTCCCTTATGATTTCCAGTATCCTCGCCAGCCTGAAACAATACGGCGGCCCTGAATACCATCCCTTCATGTAGAGAAAATGATACGGGATATCGTATTCGGCTTCCTGGATGCTCCCCGTCCCTGTTTTCCTGTCGTCGCCCGTGCCTGCCGCCTCTCGAAATGGCCCGGGGACAGTCTATCCTGCACGTGGGGTGTTTCAAGTCATCGCCTGAAGGTCCCGCCCCCGCTGACGCTTCTCAGGCCTCCGATGCCGCCGACTTCGTGAGCAGTCTCCTGATAACCCCCGGCAGTTCCTTCTCCACGTCTCCCAGCAGCAGGCCGAAGTCACCCACCCCGTGCGGATGCGCCCCGACAACCACGATGGGAGTCTCCGGAGCCAGAGCTTTGCCCTTTTCAACCGCTCTGCGCACCTCGACCATGGACGATCCCGCCCCCAGGAAGACCGCCCCGAAATGAAAATTCCCCACCATCTGCAGCCAAGTGTCCATACCCGAAATCCTGGCGCATATCGCTCCGTGCAGGCGCGCCGTCTTGAACAGGTAGTCTTCCACTTCCTGCGGCAGTTCCCCCGCCACCAGGAACTTCGGCTTGCTGTGTGGCATGTTCTCGGCCACGTCCTTCCCTTCCGGCCTGCGTTTCCCGCAGACATAGTCTCCTTGCTTTAAAAATACCACATGCTTATGTCTGCGCAACTGTCCCGGATGCCGCCGGAACGCTCAAAACGTAAATTGTGCGTCGCAGCACTTTGCGTAGACCCAAGGCTTTCATGTGGTTACGCTGCGAGTAGGTCGCCGGGCCGGGCCACGAAAATTTTCTCTTTTTTTCGCCACTTGATGCACCGGCCGTGGTTTCCCGCCCGCTACTCCTCCACCGCCACAATCACTTCCTTTTCGAAACCGATCTCGCCGTCCTCCACGACCACCCGTACCCTGTCCCCCGTGGCGAACTTGCCCGCCAGCATCTCACGCGCAAGCGGATCCAGCACGTGGCGTTGCAGCGCCCGTTTCAGCGGCCTCGCCCCGAATTCAGGGTCGAACCCCGTCTTGCCGAGGTAGTCGCGCGCCTTCTCATCCAGCACCACGTCCATGCCCTGGTCGCCCAGGCGGGCCGCCAGTTTCGCCATCTGTATGTCCACTATCTTCTTTATCTCCTCCTCCGTCAGCCTTCCGAAAGTAATCGTCTCGTCCACACGGTTCAGGAATTCAGGCCGGAAATGCGCCCTCAGCGCCTTTGCCACCAGCCTGTCCACCTCTTTCCTGTCATGCCCCCACTCAGCTATGGCGTCCGAAGCTATGTTCGAAGTCATTATGATTATGCTGTTCTTGAAGTCTACGCTCCGTCCCTTGCCGTCCGTAAGCCGCCCGTCGTCAAGAACCTGCAGGAGCACACTGAACACGTCGCTGTGGGCCTTTTCCATCTCGTCGAACAGCACCACCGAATACGGCCTCCGCCGCACAGCCTCGGTCAGTTGTCCGCCCTCGTCGTACCCGATGTACCCCGGCGGCGCCCCTATCAGCCGGCTTACCGTGTGCTTCTCCTGGTACTCCGACATGTCTATCCGTATCAAGGCTTCTTCCGTCCCGAACAGGAATTCCGCCAGTGCCCGCGCCAGCTCCGTCTTCCCCACGCCCGTCGGCCCCAGGAAGATGAACGTCCCCAACGGACGGTTCGGATCCTGCAGCCCCGAACGCGCCCGCCTCACCGCGTTCGCTACCGCTTCAACGGCGTCCTCCTGCCCCACCACCCGCTTGTGGAGCTCCTCCTCCAGGCGCAGCAGTTTCTCCCGCTCGCCTTCGAGAAGCCGGCTGACCGGCACCCCGGTCCACCGCGATACCACCCCTGCTATGTCCTCTTCAGTCACTTCTTCCTTTACGAGCCGGTCCCTGTCTCCCGTCGCTAGGGCCTGCTCCGCCGCTTCTATCTGGCGCTCGAGTTCCGGGATGTCCCCGTAGCGCAGCTCGCTCGCGGCGGCAAGGTCCCCCCTCCGCGTCGCCTCTTCCAGCTCGTGGCGCGATTTCTCCAGCGTCTGCTTCAGGTTCCTGAGCGTCTCCGCTTCCTGCTTTTCCTGCTCCCACCGGACCGTCAGGGCGTCCGCTTCTTCCTGGAGGTGGGCGCGCTCGCGCTCGAGTTCCCCCATGCGCTTCTTCGCCCCTTCGTCCTTCTCCTTAAGCAGCGCCTGCCGCTCTATGTCGAGTTGGATGAGTTTCCGCCTTATGACGTCAAGTTCGATCGGCACCGAGTCTATCTCCAGCCTCAGCCGGCTCGCCGCCTCGTCCATCAGGTCTATCGCCTTGTCCGGAAGGAACCGGTCCGTTATGTACCTGTGGCTCAAACGCGCCGCCGCAACAAGCGCACCGTCGGTTATCCTTACCCCGTGATGCACCTCGTATCTCTCCTTCAGTCCACGCAGTATCGCCACCGTGTCCTCAACGCTGGGCTCTTCGGTCGCCACGGGTTGAAAACGCCTCTCCAGCGCCGCGTCCTTCTCTATGTGCTTGCGGTACTCGTCGACCGTCGTCGCCCCTATGCACCTGAGTTCTCCGCGCGCCAGGGCCGGCTTAAGCATGTTGGCGGCGTCCGCCGCCCCCTCGGCCTGCCCCGCACCGACTATCATGTGCAGCTCGTCTATAAACAGTATCACTTCCCCTTCGGACTTCTCCACCTCCTCCAGCACCGCCTTCAGCCGCTCTTCGAATTCCCCCCTGAACTTGCTGCCGGCTATCAGCATCCCGATGTCCAGCTGCACTATGCGCTTGTCCTTAAGCCCCTCCGGCACGTCCCCGGACGCTATCCGGCGCGCCAGTCCTTCGACTATCGCCGTTTTTCCGACTCCGGGGTCGCCCACCAGCACCGGGTTGTTCTTCGTCCGGCGCGACAGTATCTGCATCACCCTCCGAACTTCCTCGTCCCGCCCGATTACCGGGTCCAGTTTCCCCTTGCGCGCCTGCTGCGTCAGGTCCCGGCCGAACTTCTCCAGCGCCTGCATCTTGTCTTCCGGCGTCTGGTCCGTCACCTTCGACCCGCCGCGGATGTCCCCTATCGCCTTCCTCAGCCCGTCCGGACTGATCCCGTGCCCCGTAAGCAGCCCCGCCGTTTCACCCCCGCCGGAAACTATCCCGAACAGCAGGTGCTCCGTGGACACATACTGGTCGTCCATCCTATCGGCCTCGTCGAACGCGTTGTCCAACACCCTGCGGAAATCCTGCCCCATGTACGTCTGCGTTCCCTTTACCCGCGGCAGCTTCGACAGCAGGAGCGCCGTGTCGGCGCGAACGGCGTCCAGGTTCGCCCCCAGCTTCTGCAGCACGGCCGGCACTATGCCTTCGCGCTCTTCCACGAGCGCCAGCAGCAGGTGTTCCGGCCTGAGCTCCTGGTGCTCGCTCTTCTCCGACAGCGATATGGCGCCCTGCACGGCCTCCTGCGCCTTCAGTGTCATTTTGTCCATTCTCAAGGCCATTTCCCTCTGCCTCCTGTTCCTTCTTCGCCCCAAACAAAAAGGGCGGGCCCGAAGGCACCGCCCCTGTTTCTATCCGGCTTTGCTCCTAAGGAGCGACGAATCCTTCGAGCTTCTTCTCCAGTTGCGCTATGCGTTCCCTTGCATCCTCGAATCCTTCACGTCCCATAAGGGCGTATGCCGCCACTTTTCCACCTTCAACTCCAGGCTGGTCGAAGGCGTCTATGCAGTACAGCTCTCCCGCCACCGCCGTCGCCAGCTCCCAGGCGAACATGAATTCTCCCGCCGCTTCCTCGTCCACCCTGGGTAGAGTGAGCGTCATGTTCGGCCTGCCGGCATTCGTTAACGCAACTTTCGTGCCAATCAGCTCCGCTTTGAACAGTTCTGCCAGCCTTCGCCCCTCCAGGTATGTAAACGCAGTGCTGTCAATGAGTTGTGAGCCCATCGCCAGCCCAGACGATTCCTCCTCCACTTCCACCATGATTACCACCTTGTCAAAAGGACCCTCTATGTAGAGCTGTACCTGCGAATGCTGGTCGGTTGTACCCAGTGCTTTTACCGGTGTCGGGCCGCTGTTCAGCTTCTTGCCGTTGCGGTCCACCGCCTTCCCGAGCGATTCCGCCCAGATCTGCCGGAACCAGTCCGCCATGTCCCGCAGCCGGTCGCTGTAGGGCATCATCACGTGGATCTTCTGCCCGCGCGTCGTGTCGGCGAGATACAACAGCCCGCTCAAAAGCAGCGGCACGTTCCTTTCCGCCGTAGACGACCGGAAGTGCATGTACATCTCTCGCGCCCCTTTCAGCAGGGCGCGGGCGTCCGCACCGGTCGCCACCGTTGACAGCAACCCTACTGGAGACAGCACGCTGAACCGCCCGCCCACGCCTGCCGGCACCGGCAGCGACATCAGGCCGCAGTCCTGCACCAGTTTCCTCATCGCCCCCTTCGCCGGGTCCGTCGTGAATATGAACCTCTTCTTCCAGTCTTCGCCAAGCTTTTCCTTCACCTTCCCGAGCACGCACAGGAACTGCGCAGCTGTCTCCGCCGTGGACCCGCTCTTCGTTATCACGTTGAAGACCGTCTTCTCCGCATCCACTATCCCCAGCAGCGTTTCCAGCCTTTCAGGATCCACATTGTCCATCACGAACAGCCTTGCCCCCGTTCTCTTCCCGTCGGGCAGCATGTTCCAGAACGGCGGCCGCAGCGCGGTCTGCAGAGCGGTGTTCCCCAGGGCGCTTCCTCCTATGCCCAGCACGACAAGGTTCTCGACCCCTTCCCTGCACCCGTTCCAGACCTCCTCCGCCTGTTCCACGTATTCCTCGGTGTTGGGCAGTCCCATCCATTCCAGGTCGCCCTTGCCGTGACGTTCCATAAGCTCGTTGCGCGCACGGTCCAGTTGACCCATAAGCGCATTCAGCTCCTCCAGTTGTACGCCGTGTTCACCTATCATCTCCTCCAGCATCCCGCTGTAGTTCAGTTTCATCCGAATGCTCATCCCGGTCACTCCTCTCCTGGTTGTCTGCCGTCCAGTACCAGCCCGTCCCGAACCGCCGGCACCCTGCCGCCCATCGCTTCCTCAAGCTCCTCGGCGTCTCCGGCCACCAGCGGCGATATCTCCACCGCAGCCTCTCCCTCCGCACCCTTCGCCCCCGCCTGTTTCAGCCAGTCCCGGTACACGCGCGCCATGTCCGCCCGGCTGGTCGCCGGCGACGATACCCCTTCGGCGTTCTTCACCGGGCTGAATTCGTTCTCCCTCATTGTCTCGACCACCGTTGCCTTTTCCGCCGCGGGCAGCGAATCGAATATAAACATCTCGAACTTGTATCCGTTCGGCCGATCCGGCTCCACCGGCTTTCCGTCGCCATCCACGCGCCTTATCTTCTTGTGCGCCACGTGGAAAGGCAGTCCGCCCCCCTCGGACGCCATGCGCCGCAGGAACCCCGTGCTGAACATGTGTATCGCTATGCTTCCCATCCCTATCACCAGGTTTCCCCTGTCGTCCCGCAGGTTCGCCGCACTGTCTGGCAGGTCGGAGTACTCTATTACCTTCAGCCGGCCCCTGTGCATGACTATGTTCCCGACCTTCTCCGACGGCTCCCTCTTCCTGACCGCCTTCAGGCTCATCTCCGCGCCGCTCATTACGTGAAACCCGATGAAATACGGATCCACCGCCCGCACCAGCGGGTTGTCCACCTGGAAATACGAAACGTACTTCGCTCCGCGCCTCTCCATTTCCTCCAGCGCTCCGTTTTTCGCCAGCGCCTCCACGCACCCTCCGTGGCCGTTCGGCGACGTGAACAGCTTTCCCTTCTCCGCCAGCACTATCTTTCCGTCTTCATCCACGGCTGGCAGGTTTTCCTGCCTGAAAAAGTACACGTCTCCGGCGTCCGCCCCGAAATATCCCTCTCCCTCCAGGAACTCCCTTGTCGCCTCCTCGTTCGTCTCGCTCACCATTATGAAGAACGGCACCGGCCTCCCGTAGCGGCGTCCCGCCCCCACCACCTTCTCGAACTGTATCTGGAACAGCGTCCTTCCCGTCACCGGCCCTATCGGAAAACACCCCTTGGGGCCGTCAAACCCCAGCCTCGATCCCTGCCCCCCGGCGACCATCAGGCACGCCGCCTCCCCACGCCGCAGAATGCCGGCCCCGGCATCCCTGGCCTCTTTCCACGCCGGCCATTCCTCCGGCCCCCGGGGATAGCTGATGAACGGCGGCGCCTTTATTTCCTCCACGGGAGGAACCCCGCCTGCAGCACTTCCCCCCTTCACCAGCCTTTCATACAGCCTCAGCACCTTCTCGATATCGCTCCCGGCTATCTGCCTCACCAGGACTTCCCGTCCCGTGTCGTCCAGTTCGTCCACGAACGCCAGCAGGTGCTCCTGCCCCAGTTTCCGCAGACGCTCTCTCTGCTCTCTCATCAGCTTCATCGCGCCTTTCTCCCGTGTGGTGATTATATGTGCGGCGCCTCCGGGCGCAAAAGCCCTCTCCGTCCCCTACCGCCGCAGCTGTTGAAAACCTCTTGCGCCCGCCTTATAATGGCCGCACCGCTTCTTGTTTCACGGTATCCCGCCGAAAGGATCCGCCTTGGCTGAAATTGCTGAAGTTCGCTCGGCCCTTAACGAGGCCCGCCAGCGGCTAATAACCCTGCGGGACTCCCTTTGACCTCCCGTCCAAGAAACATGAACTCGCCTCCATCGAATCCCGCATGAACAACCCTTCATTCTGGGAAAATCCGGCGCTCGCAAGGGACGTGCTCACGCGCGCCAAGTACCTCAAGGGCCTTCTTGAACCCCAGGACGACATCCTTTCCCGCCTCGACGCTGCAGACGAAATGCTTACCCTCGCCGCCGACGAAAACGAAACCTCCATCATCGACGATATCGGCGCCGAAGCATCCCGCACCATCGCGGAAATCGACTCCCTCGAACTCAAGCTCGTCCTCTCCGGCAAGTACGACCCCTTCAACGCCTACCTCGCCGTGCAGGCCGGGGCCGGCGGCACCGAATCCTGCGACTGGGCCGCCATGCTCGTCCGCATGTATTCGCGCTACGCCGAAAGCCGCGGCTGGAAAGTCAAGCTCGTTGATTCCTCGCCCAACGAAGAAGCCGGTTTCCGCTCCGCCACGCTGTTTATTGAAGGCGATTTCGTCTACGGCTACCTCTTCGGCGAAATCGGCGTCCACCGCCTCGTCAGGATCTCCCCCTTCGACGCCAACCACCGCAGGCATACCAGTTTTGCTTCCGTCGATATCACCCCGGAAGTCGAAGACAGGGAAATCGAAATCGACCCAGCCGACCTCCGCATCGAAACCCACCGCTCCAGCGGCGCCGGCGGCCAGCACGTCAACATGACCGATTCCGCCGTCCGCATCATCCACGTTCCCTCCGGCATCGTCGTCAACTGCCAGGATGAACGATCCCAGCACCGCAACCGCGATATCGCCATGAAAATCCTCCGCAGCCGCCTTGTCGCCCTCAAGGAAAAAGAACGCCAGGAAGAACTCGCCTCCCTCTCCGGCGAAAAGGCCCTCATCGCATGGGGCAGCCAGATCCGCTCCTATGTCCTCCAGCCCTACCAGATGGTCAAGGACCTCCGCACCTCCTGCGAAACCTCCCAGGCCGACGACGTCCTCAACGGCAAGCTCGACCCCTTCATACGCTCCTTTTTGCGGTGGCGACTCGGACGCAACCAGTGTACCATGGATGGCCGTTCCGACGGCGCACCTCGAAAGGAGTAACCCTACATGCTCAACGAACTCCGCAGGGTCGATCCTGAAGTCTACGATGCCATCCGGCAGGAAGTTCGCCGCCAGCACGTCCACCTCGAACTCATCGCCAGTGAGAACTACGTCTCCCAGGCCGTCCTCGACGCCCAGGGCTCCGTCCTCACCAACAAGTATGCCGAAGGCTACCCGGGCAGGCGCTACTACGGCGGCTGCGAATACGTCGATATCCCTGAACGTCTTGCCATCTCGCGCGCCAAGAAGATCTTCGGCGCCGAACACGCCAACGTCCAGCCCCACAGCGGCACCCAGGCCAACATGGCCGTCTATTTCGCCCTTCTCAAGCCCGGCGCGCGTATCCTCGCCATGAACCTCGCCCACGGCGGCCATCTCTCCCATGGCAGCTCCAAGAACTTTTCCGGCCAGATCTACGATATCCACTCCTACGGCGTCAACAGGGACACCGAAACCATCGACATGGCCGAAGTCGCTTCCATCGCCCGCGATGTCAAGCCCGACCTCATCGTCACCGGCGCTTCCGCCTACTCCCGCTCCATTGATTTCTCGGCCTTCGCTGATATCGCCACCGGCATCGGCTGTCTCCTCATGGCCGATATCGCCCACATCGCCGGCCTCGTCGCCGCCGGCCTCCACCCCGACCCCGTCCCCTACTGCGACGTCGTCACCACCACCACTCACAAGACCATGCGCGGGCCTCGAGGCGGCATTATTCTCAGCAGGAAGAAATACGCCTCTAAAATCGACAGCAACGTCTTTCCGGGCATGCAGGGCGGCCCCCTGATGCACGTCGTCGCCGCCAAAGCCGTCGCGCTCCAGGAAGCACTCGAACCAGGGTTCGCCGTCTACCAGAAACGCATCCTCGAAAACGCTCGCTCCCTCTGCGACGCGCTCTCCTCCCTCGGCTACCGCATCGTCGCCGGCGGCACCGACAACCATATGATGCTTGTCGATCTCCGCTCCAGGAAAATCACCGGCGCCAGGGCCTCCGAACTCCTCGGTAGGGCCGGCATCACCGT
Source organism: Planctomycetota bacterium (assembly GCA_016930595.1). Taxonomy (GTDB): domain Bacteria; phylum Planctomycetota; class SZUA-567; order JAFGGJ01; family JAFGGJ01; genus JAFGGJ01. Next base: position 11,188 of record JAFGGJ010000088.1, on the reverse strand, counting down.
CAACAAGAACCTCATCCCCTTCGACGAACTGCCGCCCAACCAGACCAGCGGCATACGCGTCGGCTCCCCCGCACTCACCACACGCGGCATGGGCCCCGACGAAATGAAACTCGTCGCCTCCCTCATCGACACCGTCATCTCCAGCAAAGGCGATAACCAGGTCATCTCCAGGGCCCGGGAAGAAGTCCTCGACCTCTGCGACTCCTTCCCCATCTACATCGGCACCCTCCGCCGCCTCTACGAACAGGAACGCGGCGCCTACGATATCCCCGTGAAAGGCTGACGCCACTCCCATGGAACCTACAGCCCCTCGCATGCTCGACTTCCACGTCCATTCCTTCGCCTCCGACGGCGCCCTCGGCCCGGCGGAAATATTCCGGCGGGCGCGAGTTGCCGGCATCGACGTCGTCGGCATCTCCGACCATGCCGACTTCTCCAACGCCGTCCGCCTCGTGCAGGAAAACCTCCAGGCCGCCTCCCGCGAACGCCGCCTTCACGGTGGCGTCATCGCCTTCGCGGGCATCGAACTCACCCACGTCCGCCCCGCCCATATCCCCCACCTCGCCCAGACCGCACGCCACGCGGGCGCAGAATACGTCATCGTCCACGGCGAAACCGTCGTCGAACCCGTGGAACCAGGCACCAACCGCTCCGCCATCGAAGCACACTGCGATATCCTCGCTCACCCTGGTCTCATCTCCGCCGAAGACGCCGCCCTCGCCGCGCAGAACGGCGTCCTCCTCGAAATCTCCTCCAAAGACGGTCATTCCCTCTCCAACGGCCATGTCGCCTCCGTTGCCCGGGAAACCGGCGCTTCCCTCGTCTTCGGCAGCGATACGCATCTCCCGGGGCATCTCAAGGATCGCGATGCCGCAGCTCGCGTTCTCCAGGCGGCGGGCCTCGACGCCGCCGAAGTCGAAAAAGCTTTCTCCAACGCACTGGACCTGTTCCGGCGCCTGTTCGACCAGTTTGTGCGAAAGGATGTTGATAATGGCGAGAAATAAAGGCCCTGGATACAAACCCGACCCGTTCCTCAAGGTCATCGACGGCTTCATGAAGAAACTCGTCCGCCCGCAGGAGAAATTCATCTACGTCGTCGCTGTGCTCCTTCTCGCCGTCCTCGTCGTCTCCTGGGTTGTCGCCTCGCAGCGCAGGACATCTTCAGAAGACGCACTCAACGCCCTCGCCGCCGCACGCAAAAGCACCGACGAATCCGCCGTCGAAACCGTCCTCAGGGACAACGCCTCCTCCAGGAACATGGTCCCCTACATCCTTCAGCACGCCAACCAGAAATACCTCAACGCCCTTATGGGCAGGGAGAATACCGACAAAGCCGCCCTTATCGGCAAGGCCGAAGAATTCTTCCGCATGATCGACGACTACAACCCCGAACACCCCATGGCCTTCCTTGCCTTCGCGGGCATCGCCTGCTGCAGGGAAGAAAACGGCGACAACGAAAGCGCGCTCAAGTATTTCCGCAAGGCCCTCGCCGCCGCCCCGCACGAAATGAAAGACAAGTTTTCCTACGACGTGGGCCGCCTTCTTGTCGCTCTTGACCGTAAGTCCGAAGCCGTCAGGTTCCTCAGGGACGCCACCCTCGGTGAAAAAGTCTACGACGCCAATCTCCCCGGCGGCGATTACGAATGGCGCCTCAACGCTCGCCAGCTCCTGGCGGAAGTCGAAGACGAAGAAGGCTCCGAACCCCTGGATGTCCCGCCCCCGGACGCCGGTCCCGCGGAAACCCCCGTTGAAATACCCGACGAGCCCGTCGTCGTCATCGATGACGGCACCGAAGCCCCTCCCCCGGCGCCCGATACCGAAGTCGTCGAATAACTGCCCACCCACTCCGCCCACCCCAGCGCCTGTGGCGCGCGTGCCTCCGGCAATTGAGCGTTTTCCTCGGGCAGGACCATGTACACTGGGTCTTGCTCGAAAATGGTGCTTCTTCGCCGACAGGCGGGGGGCCGCAGGCGCTGGGGTGGGGGGTGGGTGGGGTTCGGGGAAGCTACCCTTTTTACACAAAGGTGGTACCGGACCGCGGGAGTTTCTATTTCCAGAGGTGTTCCGGGTCGTTCACGTATTCGTCGATTGAGCGCGCTGCCGTCCTGCCCGCTCCCATCGCTTCGATGACGGTGGCCGCTCCTGTGACGATGTCGCCGCCAGCGAATATGCCCTGGCGGGATGTGCGGAACTTGTCGTCCACTTCGATGGTGCCCCACCTGCTGATCTTAAGGCCGTCGGTGGTCTGGGGTATGAGCGGGTTGGGGCGGTTGCCGATGGCGACGACGATGAGATCAACGTCGAAGGTTTCGAACGCGCCGTCGATGGGTACGGGGCGGCGGCGGCCGCTGTCGTCGGGTTCGCCGAGTTCCATCTTCTGGCATTCGATGGCGGTGACGCGTCCCTCGGCGTCTTCGAGTATGCGGGTGGGCGAGACGAGCAGGTGGAATTCGACGCCTTCTTCCCTGGCGTGGTGGATTTCGGCGAGACGCGCGGGGAGTTCTTTTTCGCTGCGGCGGTAAAGCAGGAGGACGGTATCGGCACCGAGGCGCAGGGCGGTGCGGGCGGAATCCATGGCGACGTTGCCACCGCCGATGACGGCGACTCTCTTCCCTCGGGCGATGGGCGTGCGGAATTTGGGGAAGCGGTAGGCTTTCATGAGGTTGGTGCGGGTGAGGTACTCGTTGGCCGAATAGACTCCTATGGCGTTCTCCCCGGGGATGTCGAGGAACATGGGCGCTCCGGCACCGCTGCCGACGAAGACTGCTTCGACTCCCCGGTCGAAGAGTTCGTCGATGGTGACGGTCCTCCCGATGACGGTGTTCAGGACAAACCGGACGCCGAGCTTGCGGAGGAAATCCACTTCCGCCGCGACGACTTCGTCCTTGGGGAGGCGGAATTCGGGAATGCCGTAGACGAGAACGCCTCCGGGGACGTGGAAGGCTTCGTAGATGGTGACGTCGTAACCCCTGCGGGCGAGTTCGCCGGCGCAGGTGAGGCCGGCGGGGCCGGAGCCTACGACGGCGACCTTATGACCGTTGGGCTCGGCGGCGGGGGGCGTTTCGACGCCCGCGGCGGCTTCCATGGAAGCGGCGAAGCGCTCGAGGTTGCCGATGGCGATGGGGGCGCCTTTTTTCGCAAGGACGCAGACGGCTTCGCACTGGGTTTCCTGCGGGCAGACGCGGCCGCAGATGGCGGGGAGCGTGTTGGTGAGCTTGATGTGGCGCGCCGCAGCGACGGGATCGCCGTCGCGAATGAGCTTTATGAAGCCCGGAATATCGATTTCAACGGGGCATCCCGCGACGCAGGGCGAGTTTTTGCATTGGAGGCAGCGGGAGGCTTCCGCTACGGCGAGTTCGGTGGAATAACCGAGCGGGACTTCCATGAAATCGTTGCGGCGCTCTTCGGGCGCCCGTTCCGGCATGGGGGTTCTTTTGAAGCGCTCTTGTTTTGCCATGGTCGATGTCTCCCGGTGCTACTGTTTATTCCTGGTGGCGAGGCCGATCTTACACTGGTGGTCGGCCTGCTGTTCCATGTCGTGGTAGGCGCGGAGGCGCTTGGCAAGGTTGTCGAAATCGACGAGGTGCGCGTCGAATTCCGGGCCGTCGACGCAGGCGAACTTGATTTCTCCGCCGACTTCGACGCGGCAGCCGCCGCACATGCCGGTGCCGTCGACCATGATGGGATTGAGGCTCACTACGGTGTGTATGCCGTGTTCGCGGGTGAGTGCGCTGACGGCTTTCATCATGGGGAGCGGCCCGACGGCCAGGACAAGGTCGATGGCGCCGGACGTCTCTTCGATAAGTCGCCGGAGCGCGTCGGTGACAAAGCCCTTGACGCCGTAGGATCCGTCGTCGGTGGTGACGACGAGGCGGTCGCAGAGGGAGCGCATTTCGTCTTCGAGAATGACGAAATCCCTGGATCGTCCTCCGATGACGCCCCAGACTTCGTTGCCGGCTTCCTTCATGCCCTTGGCGATGGGGAAGGCGACGGCGGTGCCGACTCCGCCGCCGATGGAGACGACTCGCCCGAATTTCTCGATATGTGTGGGGCGCCCGAGGGGGCCGACGACGTCGAGGATGTTTTCACCGGGCTGGATGGAGGTGAGTTCACGGGTGGTGGCGCCGACGACCTGGACTATGAGCGTAATGGTGCCGGAGGCCGGCTCGGAATCCACGATGGTGAGCGGAATGCGCTCGGAGACCTCGAGAGGACGCACGACGACGAACTGGCCCGGAAGGCGTTTCGACGCAACGGCGGGGGCTTCGACGACCATCCTGACGACGGAAGGGGCTATTTCATCCCTGGAGACGACGTTATGCATGGCTTCTCCTGTGAACGGGTCCCGGCGGAGGCGCGGACGAATGCGCCGGAACAGATTCTAGCGCGGAAAGGCGCGGAACGCCAGCGAAGGCGGCGAGCGGAAGCATGTAAAACGGAAGGCGGACCTCCCAAGGCCCGCCTTCCGCTAAGGCGATGGATCTCAACGGGCGAGTTCTTCGAGCACGGCTTTCCTGAGAGCGGCGAAATCCGCCGGGCTGACACCGGCAAAACTGACGGAGCCGGGGTCGTCGGCGTTGCGTGACTGGAGCCTGCCGGAGAGGTCGAGGTGCGTGAGAACCGAGCGCGAGAGGCGCCAGCGGTCCCAGCCGGGTTTTGCGGCGAGGAGGTTGAGAAGTTCGGCGTCGAGCTGACCGCGGCGCATGGCCGCCATGCGGAGGCAGCCGGCGACGGTCTCGCCATAGCCGTGCTGGTTGCCGGGGTAGACCTGGCGCAGGTCGGAACCGGCGGTCCATTCGTTGGACCCGCTGAAGCTGGTCCAGTAGGGCATGCAGCCGGTAGTGCCCATGCACCAGCTTTTCACGATGGTCGCGGTGATTGCGTTGTTGTTGCCGGAGGGGACGCCGGATCCGCCGCCGTAGAGCCATGGCATGAACCCCTGGGTGACGGCGTAGCGGCGCATGAGAGGGGAGTATCCGTAGTAGGCGCCGGAGACATTGATGAGCAGGTTGGGGGTGGTGTTCATCATGTCGCCCTGGAACTGCGGGCGGGAGACGTCCGCGCGCGAGACGATGTTGACCTTGGAGCCTTTAAAGGGTTCCATGAAGGTGCGGTAAATGAAGTCGAGGGCGCGCCAGTCGTGGGCGCCCTGGGGCTCATCGAGCGTCCAGTACGAGACGCTGCCGGACGCAAAGTAGTACTTGCAGTTGAGGAAGACCTGGTGCTGTGTGCGTGTCCACCCCTTTTCTTCAAAGTGGCGGCGGAATTCCGCAGCAATCGCCTTGTTGCCTTCGACCCAGCCGTCATCAAGGGCGTCTTCGATGAGCGGGGCGCTGCGGGAAAAGTTCATCTTCCAGGCATCGTAACCGGGATTGGAGGGGCTTTCGGGGCGGTCGGCGAGTTCCCTGTTGGTGTAGTGCGCATGGAGAGGCATGGGCCAGTTTTCGAAGAACGGTAGGTAGAAGTGCGGGACGGGAATGCCTTTGCGCGGCAGGTCGTTGAAGAGACTGCCGCTGAAGATGGGGTCCATCCACGAGTCGTACCCGGACCAGTCGGTGACGCGGGCCGCCTTGCCTTCGCCTTCAGTGACCGGGACGAAGTCCTGCCTGGAATTGCCGCGGTGGCCGTAGGAAAGAACGTTGTAGCCGAGGCGGTTGAGGTGGGCGAGGCGGTGCGTGGCGTAGAAGTAATTCTTGTCGCCCACGCCGTAGGCGTTGAGTTCGACCAGAAAGGAGACTTCGTCCGGGATGACGGCGGGGTAGACTTTGAGGCGCACCGGGAGTTCGGCGGAGGCGCCCCCCGCGGAGATGTCGAACTTGCCGGTGTATTCGCCGGGCGCCGCAGTCGTCGGAACGTAGAGATCCACGGCGACCATCTGGTTGCTCTGGCCGGAGATGACGGGATCCTTCGAGGGCAGGTCGTAGGGGCCGGGGTCGGCCGGGGTGACTTCGCCGTAGTATCTGCCGCCCGCGCCGGCGTAGATGACTCGATGCAAACGGTAAGCCGACGCGTCGATGGCGGAGCCGTTGGGCGTGCTGAGCGCGGAAGGAACGACGGCTACGGAGACGGGCGCAGCGTTGGGGTCCTGCTGGAGGACGAGGTTGATGCCGATGATTTCTCCCCTGGCGCCGAAGATTTCGACGCAATGGTCCGAACCGTTGTAGACGTGGTTGCCGGAGGCGAGATCCGGGGCGCCGGCGACGGGGTCCACCTTGATCATGTTGTCGACGGCGTAGACCTGGAGGGAGCCCGCGGAGAGGGGTTGTCCCTTGCCGACGGGGATGGCAGCGAACGCGGTGAGTTTAGGCGGCTGGTCGGATTCGGCCGTGACGGCGGAAGAGCGTATCGGAGCGGAGCGGTTGCCCGCTTCGTCGTAGGCCGTGATTTCAAAGGAATATTCGGCGCCGGGGGTAAGACCTTCCAGGATGCCGATGACGGTGCGCCCGGATTCCGCCGGGCGCGGGATGCTGTAGCGCTCAACGGGGGTTTTCGCTCCGGCAGCGTCGATCGCGGCGATATCGAAACCGAGCGCGGTGCCGGCATCGCCGTCGTCTCCGCCGCAGGATACGGCGATGGTGACTGCGCCGGGATGGGGACCGCTCTTGATTTCGGAAACCCGCGGCGCGGAGGGGGGTGTGGTGTCTTCGACGGTGTAGACCGCTTCCATGTAGGGGGCGAAGCTGCCGCCGGCCTGCGTGCGGGAGTCCAGCCAGATATTGGCGTACTTGCCGACGCGCTTGATGTGTTCGTCGCAGAGAATGATGCCGCCGGGCTGGTCGGTGCGCATGGCTTCGACGACGCGCCCCGAAGTGGGGATTTCCCACCACTGGTCGCCTTTGTGGCGTGCTCGAGCCAGGCTGGTGACGTTGCCGGCGTTGCCGAAAACGCTGCCCAGGAAGTCGGAGTCGTTCTTCCAGCCCCATTTCACAGAGCGCGGGCCGGCCCAGCGGGCGCAGGCGATATCGTGTTCGCCCTGTTTCGTGCCGCCTTCGTCGCCTTCGACCCAGAACGTCGGGACGGTGGAGACGGAAACGTGGTTGAGGAAGAAGTCGGGGTCGGGATCGTTGATGTGGACGAAGATGGAAGCCTTTTTGACGGTGGCGTTGGACGGAATGACGGATGTGTCGAAGCGGAGGAGCGGATAGTTCTCATGATGCTTGATCTTCAGAGAGGAAGTGCCGCCGTAGCCGTCGGTTTCTTCTCCGGAATAAGTGGCAAGGTGAGTATCGGCGAGAACGTCGAGCTTGGCGGAGTGTTCTTCAGGCGGAGGCGGGGGAGGCGGCGTCGGTTCGACAACGGGTTCCGGAGCGGGCTGTGGCGCTGGCTGTGGGGCGGGTTCGGGAACGGCCGGTACCTGCGGTGCAGGCGGCGAAGGTTTTGGCGCGGGAGCGGGCTGACGCCTGCTGCACCCGGAGACCGGCAGGATGGCAACGACGAAAAGAAGCGGGATACGGAGCGACCTGAAGCGCATGAGAGCCTCCTTATTGCGAAAGATAAGGGCAGTATAACGCCAAGCTTGGGATGGGCAAACGGGTTTGAGTGCTGCAGCGTCAGCCGCCGACGATGCCGGCGGCGGCGCGCCTGGCCCAGGCGTCGGCGGCGAGCACCTCCTCGAGATTGGGATCGTGGACGACGCTGTGGCGCGACATGACGGCGCGGACGGTATCGATTATGGACGTGAACGGAATCCCGCGCGCGAGAAAAGCGTCGACGGCGACTTCGTTGGCGGCGTTGAGGACGGCGCCGAGGGTGCCTTCCTGTTCACAGACCTGGAGGCCGAGTTCGACGGCGGGCATGCGGGCGGGGTCCGGCTCGGAAAGGGTTATGTCGCTGAGTTTGTCGACGGGGAGGACCGGGACGAGGCCCGGGACCCTCCCGGGTCCCGTCAGGCCGAGAGCGTACTGTATGGGGAGACGCATGTCCGGAAGAGAAGCGTGAAGCACGGTGGTGCCGTCCACGTACTGGACGGCGGCATGAATGATGCTCTGCGGATGAAGCCAGACTCCCAGGGAGGAGGAAGGGAGACCGAAGAGATAGTGCGCTTCGATGAGTTCCAGGGCCTTGTTCATGCTGGTGGCGGAATCGATGGTGACCTTCGGACCCATGTCCCAGGTGGGATGGTCGAGCGCCCGGGCGGGACTTACGGCGGGGAGCTCCTCCAGGGGAACGTCCCTGAGGGCACCGCCGGAACCCGTGATGACAAGACGGTGGATTTCACTCGCACGGCCGGTCATCATGACCTGGAAGGCGGCACTGTGCTCGCTGTCGACGGGGATTATCCTGCCGCCGGCGGAACGCGCGGCCGCGGTGACCAGGCGGCCGGCCATTACCAGGCATTCCTTGTTGGCAAGAGCAACCGTCTTGCCGGCTTCGAGGGCGGCGAGCGTGGGGCGAAGAGCGGCCGCCCCGACGACGGCCATGACAACGATGTCGACTTCCGGGTCGGATGCGAGGGAAACGAGGGCGTCGGGGCCGGACTCCACAAGCAGGTCCGCCGGAGCGGAGGACTTGAAGCGCTCTGCGGCCTCCGGGTTCTGAATGACGACGCGGCGCGGGGAATGCTCCGCAACCTGCCCGGCAAGCAGCTCGATGTTGTTGCCGCAGGCCAGGGAATGCACGGAAAGGCGCAGGCCGGGGAGGGATGAGACGACTTCGAGAGTGGATGTGCCGATGGAACCCGTGGAACCGAGGACGGCGACGGAGCGCGTGTCAGCGGATGCCACTGGCGGCCTCCTCAATGAGAGAAACCAGCTTTGCGACGGCGGAGGCCGCGGGGACGCGTTCGAGGATATCACCCTTGCGGAAGATGACGGCGTTCTTGTGTTCGAAAGCGGCGCCGATGTCGGCGGCGGCGGCTTCGCCCGGGCCGTTGACGATGCAGCCCATCACGGCGACGGAGCGGATGTCGTCGGGCCAGTTCTCTTCGCCGATTTCGGTGACGAGGTCTTCCAGAGCGGATTCGACGGCGGCGGCTATTTCCTGCAGGTCCACCTTTGTGCGGCCGCAGGTGGGACAGGCGATCATGACGGCGCCGCGGCGGCGGCGGCCGAGGCCCCTGAGGATATCCCAGCCGGCGCGGACTTCTTCCACGGGGTCGCCGGTCACGGATACGCGCATGGTGTCGCCGATGCCTTCCCCCAGCAGGACGCCGAAGGCAAGCCCGTGCTTGATGACGGCCTGCCTGAGGCCGCCGGCGGCCGTCACGCCAAGATGAAGAGGGTAGGGGAGAGTGGCGGCGAGGCGCCTGTATATGTCGATGGTCTGCGTGACGTCGGGACACTTGGCGCTGACGACGATATCATGGAAGCCGAGTTTTTCGAGGGAGCGCACTCCGTCGAGAGCGGCGTCGACGAGCAGGGCGGCGGGGTTGTCGTCGGTGGGCCGGATGCCGGACCGGGGCGCGACGGAGCCGGAGTTGAGACCGACCCGGATGGGTATGGAATTGGCCTTGGCGGCGGCGACGATATCGGTGAGAGTGCCGGGGTTCTGCAGGTTGGCGGGGTTGATGCGTATCTTGTGGCAGCCGGCCTCGATGGCACGGACGGCGAGACGGCCGTCGAAGTGAATGTCGGCGACGACGGGTAGGACGGCTTCCGCAAGGTATGCCTTGAGCGCGGGCAGAACGGAGTGGCCGGGGAGCGCTACGCGAACTATTTCGCAGCCGGCGGTGCGGAGGGCTTCCGTCTGTTCGAGTGCCGCGTCCGTGTCGTCGAGGGGCCGGGTAAGCATGGATTGGATGGAAACCGGCGCTCCTCCGCCGATAGCGACGCTTCCAACAGTAACGGCCGCGGAAGAAGGCATCAGGATCCGTCCGGCTTTCCGGCGCGGGAGCGGACGGATTCGACGTACTTGAAGCGCAGGTTAGCGAGAAGGGCGTCGATGAAAGAGGATTCCTGTTCATCGAGGTTGCCGGAAGTCTTATCCTTGAGCATGGCCAGGGTATCAATGGTATGGCGTGCGGCGTCGAGGTTCTTTTCGACCTTGCCGGTGACGGGGTTTTCGAATTCGCCGAAGTGGATGAGGGCCTGGGCGGCCAGGTTCTGGATGAAAAAGAGGAAGCTGGTGGGGGGAAGGTCGCCGGATTCCGAAGGCGCCTTGTTTTCGGTGTATTCCTTTTCGATCCGTTCCTGAAGCTTGGCCTTTTCGCGCAGGGCTTCTTCTTTCCACTGCTCATCAACCACCTTGCCGTCGGCGGGGGTGTCCTGCGGCGGCTGTTCTTCAACCGGTTCTTTTTTCATTGTGTCCTCCCAACAGGGGGTCCGGGTTCCGCTGCCGCACCGACAAAGTCCCTGAACAGCGGATGCGGGCTGGCGGGGCGGCTTTTGAATTCCGGGTGCGCCTGGGTGGCGACAAACCACGGATGCGAGGGGATTTCGATCATTTCGACAAGCATGCCGTCGGGCGAGGTCCCGCAGAAGACAAGACCTTTATCGCCCAGGATCCGCCGATAGTCATTGTTGAACTCATACCTGTGGCGGTGTCTTTCGGAAACGGGTGAAGATCCGTAGGCCCTGTGGGCGGCGGTGCCTTCCTGGAGCACGCAGTCGCAGGCGCCGAGGCGCATGGTGGCGCCTTTGCGTTCGATGTTTTCCTGGCCCGGGAGCAGGGAGATGACCGGGTGCGGCGAAGTGGCGTCGAATTCGGTGGAATTGGCGCCGGCGAGTCCTGCGACGTTCCTGGCGAATTCGATGGTCGCGCACTGCATGCCGAGGCAGAGGCCGAGGAAGGGCAGGCTGTTTTCGCGGGCATGGCGGACAGCGAGGATCTTGCCTTCGATGCCGCGGTTGCCGAAACCGCCAGGCACAAGCACTCCGGAAACGCCGTCGAGGAGGGCGCCAGGACCCTGTTTTTCGATATCTTCGGATTCAACACATCTCGGCACGACCTTCACCCGGTGGTGGGCGCCGGCGTGGTCGAGGGCTTCGAAGACCGACTTGTACGCGTCGCGCAGGCGCATGTACTTGCCGACGACGGCTATTTCGACGGAGGAGAGCGGGTTCCTGACGGAGTCGAGCATCTGCTGCCAGTCGGCCAGATCGGGAGGGGAGGATGGAAGGCCGAGCCTGCCGGAGATGAGGGTGTCGATGCCCTGCCCGAGGAGGTCGATGGGGACTTCGTATATGCTGGACGCAACATCCTGTTCTTCAATGACTGCGCCGCGGTCGACGTTGCAGAAGAGGGCTATCTT